>DASUEN010000022.1:0-76860 GCA_036275055.1 Thermoanaerobaculia bacterium | reverse complement strand
CACCGCTTGCGGATCAAGGTCACCCCACCGAAGCGTGCCGCCAATTCCTCGCGGATGGTGGGCGCGCCCCCGGTTTCGAGGTTGTCCAGAGCACAGACGTCGAGCTCCACGTCCTGCCGCAGGCCCTCGGCGATCTCCATCATGGCGGTCTCGCCGCCGCCCAGCACGACGTGGGGAAAGACCAGGCAGAGGCGGACCTTGGGCATCGGGACGTAGACTAATCCAAAACCGGCCGTTCCTCTCTCAACGGCTCGCGTAGCGCAGCCCGAGCCGCAGGGAGCGGCCGGGACCGGGAAAACCGATCAGCGTCTCGTACCGCTTGCCGGTCAGGTTGTCGAGGCGCCCCTTCACCTCCCACGACCCGTTCAGGCGCCAGGAGCCGGTGAGACCCACCAGGCCGTAGCCCGCCACCGTGTCGCGGTCCGGCACCGGGATCTGCTCGTCGAAGCTGTGGGAAACCGCCTGGCTGTCGAGCTCCAGCTCCAGGCGCGGCGCCGGCCGCCAATCCATGCGCAAACCACCCACCCACTTCGGCCGGTGGCGCAGCTTGGCGTGGGTCGTCAGATCCTCCACCTGCTGCCAGGTGGCGTTGGCGTGGAAGGAGAGGCTCGTCAGGGGGCTCCAGGACGCCGTGCTTTCGATCCCACGGGCCTCCACCCGGGCGCGGTTGACGTGGAGGAACTTCTCGAAATCGAAGTCGATGAGATCGTCGTAACGGTTGTAGAAGGCCGTGATGCCGGCGCTGGCCCGTCCGGACGCGAGATCGTGTTCGACCCCGAAATCGCCTCCCAGCACTCTCTCCGGGCGGAGAGCGGGATTGCCGCCGAGGGCGGGCGGGCTCGCCAGGGCGAAGAAGCTCGGCTGTTTCCAGGCCCGGCCGGCGGAGGCATGAAGCCGCGTCGTCCCCTGCCCCGGGCGCCAGCTAATTCCCAGCCGCGGGCTCCACTGGTTCGCCCGGTCCTGCGGCACGTCGAAACGGGAGCCCAGCTCGAAAACCGCATCCCCCCGCTCCGCGATCAGCTCGCTGTAGACGCCGGTGAGGCTGCGGGTGATCGAATAATCGCCCGCCACCCGGCCGCCGAATTCGGGCGGCAGGAGCAATACGCTGCTGTTCTCGCCCTGCTCCCGCTCCGCGTCCACCCCGGCGCTCCAGCGCAAATGGGGACCGGAATAGAGAGCCGAGGACCAGCCGGCGCGGGCGACCGTATAGCGGGTCGACTCCACCGACGCCGGAACCTGGGGGAAGACCGCCGGGCTGTCGGTATCGCGGTCGTGCCGGTAGAGGTCGAACGTGACCTTGTCGCGGTCCCCGGAAGGGCCGCCGAAGGTCAGCTCGGAGCCCACGGAAGCCTCCTGATGATCAGAGGTACGGAGCTCTCCCGAGCCGAAGACCGGGCCGCCGGAAGCGTCGGGATAATCCTCGCCGCTCCAGGTGGAGTACCGGGTCTTCACTTGCAGCCGGGCGCCGCCGAGGGGGAATGCGAGATTGGCGTGGAGGTTCGACTGGCGGAAGCGCTCTTCCGCCACCCGGTGCTCCTCCTGCTCCCAGGTGCCGCCGAGGAAATACGTGGCGTTTCCCAGCGAGCCCGAGAGCGCGCCCTGGGCCTGGCGCCAGGCGGCGTTGCCCCCCAGGGCTTCGAGCTCGGCGGCGGGCGGCCCGGCCTGCCCCGGACGGGTGACGATGTTGATCACCCCGGAGAGGCCGGTCGAGCCATAGAACGACGAGAGGGGGCCGCGCACGATCTCGATGCGGTCGACGGCGAAAGCCGGCAGCCCCTCCAGGTCGAAGGCGTCGCCCACCTGATAGGTCGGGTCGTTCAGGGGCACCCCGTCGAGCAGCACCAGGGTGAAATTGGGATCGCCGCCGCGGATCTGCGCCGTGGTGAAGCCGCCGCGGGTGCCGTTGCCGGTGACGTCGAGCCCGGGGGCGAAGCGGAGAAGGTCGGCGATCGTGCGGGCGCCACTGGCCGCGATCGCCTCCCGGTCCAGCACGGTCACCGAGCCCGTGGCCGAGGAGAGCGGGCGCTCCCGGACGGTGGCGGTGGAATAGAACGTCGTGGCCGGCTCCGCGGGAGGCTCCGTCTGCGCGCGCACGTCCCGGGCCAGCCCGAGCGCTGCGAGGAGCAGCACGAGCCCGCCGAGGAGCACAGCCGGTGGACGTCGAGATGGAGAATCCATGGTCTCTCTCCTTCGGCCAAGGCACAAATGACGAGAACGAGGGAGAGGATACGTGTACTTTAGTGTCAGGTCAAGGAGCGTGCTGCAGCCGGGCGGGACCGCCAAGAACGTTGTCTCCGATTCGGCCGTCCTGCCCAACCAGGCAGTATCGACGCCCCCCTACGATCGCGGATGAAACTTGTCGTACAAAGACTTCAACCGCGCCTGGTGGATATGGGTATAGATCTGCGTGGTGGAAATGTCCGTATGGCCGAGCATGCTCTGCACGGCGCGCAGGTCGGCGCCGTGCTCCAGGAGGTGGGTGGCGAAGCTGTGGCGCAGCACGTGAGGGGATAGCTGCGAGCGGATGCCCGCCTGGCGGCCGTGCGCCTTGATGATGCGCCAGAAACCGCTGCGCGACATCGGCTCGCCGTAACGGTTGAGGAAGACCATGGGATGCCGTCCGTGGCCGAGCGTGGGGCGAACCTCGGCGAGGTAGCGGCGAATCCAGTGCTCCGACTGCTCCCCCACCGGCACCACCCGCTCCTTGTTCCCCTTGCCGAAGGCCACGAGGAAGCCGGCGTCCAGCCGGAGCTGCGAAAGGTTGAGCCCCACCAGCTCGCTCACCCGCAGGCCGGCGGCGTAGAGCAACTCGAACATGGCCCGGTCACGCAGGCCGATGGGCGTCGCCACGTCCGGCGTCGCGAGGAGGGCGTCCACCTCGTCCTCGCTGAGCACCTTGGGCAGCGGCTTGAAGAGCTTGGGCGGCAGGAGGTTCACCGCCGGATTGTCCGCCCGCTCCTTGAGCACCACCTGGTTCTCGTAGAAGCCGCGAATGGCCGCGAGCGCGCGGGCGCTGGAGCGCGGCGAGAGACCCTGCTGGCGGAGATCCCGCATGTGGGCCGCGAGGTCCGACGCATCCGCCGTGAGGAGGTCGTGCCCCTTCCTCTTCGCCAGCCACTCGCCGAGGCGCGCCAGGTCGTTGCGGTAGCTCGCGACGGTGTTTTGGGCGAGGCCACGCTCCACAGCCAGGCTCTCCAGGTAGCGGTCGAGGGCGCGGCGCCAGAGGGGCGGAGCCTGCCGGGGCTCAGCGGCGGAGCGGTCAGCCATGATCGTCGTCAGGACCCGTCCTTCGGGCGGAGCATCCTACTTGCGGAGGATCACGTACGCCAGCAGAACGAACGTCGGACCCGATCCGATGATGGTAATGCCTGCCGCCGTGAAGTTGCCGGCGACCGCTGCCATGATGGCGATGATGACGCCGATCGTTCCCGAGGCCGCGGCCCCGAAACACGTCAACCCTACCAGTGTGTCGCCACGATTGTCGCTCATCCTGGTTCTCCTCGTTGGAATGGAGGCCCGAAGTCAGACTGCCTTCCAGGGATGTCCCTGGCTGGCCTTCCATTTCAGAGAGTGCCTCGAAAATGGCGCCCGGGATTGAAATCCCGCGCTACCAACGGTAGTCCCTACGGGACCAAGGGAGAAATCGCGGTCCCGCAGGGACTACCGTTGGTAGCCGGGGTCTTCAGCCCCCGGCGGCAGGTTCGAGACGCCTCTCCGAGGCGCACCCAGCCTACCACGCCCCGCCCCTCCCCCACTGCGCTAAGCTACCCCACATGAGACTCGACCGGCGCAAGCTGAGGGCGGCCGCTGGGATCCTCCTGGCGTGGACCGTGTTCGGTCTCTTCTTCTCCACGCAGGACCTCACCCGCAAGCTCATCACACACGATCCCACCCCGTGGTGGCACTACCTCGGGTCCTGGCTCGTGGGGGTGTACCTCTGCGCCGCCTTCACCCCCGTCATCCTCTGGCTCGGCCGCCGCTTTCCCTTCGAGCCGGGCAAACGGCTGCGGCGCACGGCCCTGCACCTCGCGCTCAGCGTGGTCTTCTCGATCGTGCAGCTCACCGTGGAGAGCGCCATCCTCCCCAGGCTGGGACTCGTCCCGGAGGTCATGAAAAGCTTCTCCACCACGCTCCCCATCCTGTTCCTGCTCGGCTTTCACGGCAACATCGTCTCCTACTGGCTGGTGCTCGGAATCCAGTCCGCATTCCATTATTACCACCAGTATCAGGAACGCCGGCGGCAGGCGCTCCAGTTGGAGCTGCAGGCTTCAGAGCTCAAGACGCGGCTCGTGCAGGCGCAGTTGAGCGCGCTCAAAGGGCAGCTCCAGCCGCATTTCCTGTTCAATACGCTCAATGCCATCATGGTGCTGGTGCGCCAGGAGAAAGGGCGGCAGGCGGAGGAGATGCTCGCCCGCTTGAGCGACCTGCTGCGCTCCGTGCTGGAGGAGGTGGAGGCCCAGGAGGTGCCGCTGCGGCGCGAACTCGAGTACCTGGACCTCTACCTCTCGATCGAGCAGGTCCGCTTTCAGGACCGTTTGCGCGTGGAGATCGCCGCGGACCCGGAAACGCTCGACGCCGCCGTTCCCCACCTTGCCTTGCAGCCGCTGGTGGAAAACGCCGTCCGCCACGGCATCGGGCGACGCTCGGCGGCGGGCCGGCTGCAGATCAGCGCCGAAAAAGTGAACGGCAGCCTCGTGGTCCAGGTGCGCGACGACGGCCCCGGCCTCCCCGCCGGTGGCACCGATTCACGGGGAATCGGCTTGATGAACACCCGCTCGCGCCTGCAACAGCTCTACGGCGACGCGGCGAAGCTCACCGTCGAGAACGGCCCGCAGGGAGGCGCCGTCGCCACCATGACCCTCCCCTTCCGCATCGAGCCCGGAGCCGCCACGGCGACCGCCGCGATGGAGGTACTGGCCCCTCATGCCCTTGACCACGCTGGTCGTTGACGACGAGCCGCTGGCGCGCGAGGGCCTGCGCATGCTGCTTGCGGAAGACCCGGAGGTGGGTGCGGTGCGCGAGGCGAAGAACGGCCGCGAAGCCGTGGCCGCCATTCGCAAGGCGCGGCCGGACCTCGTGTTCCTCGACGTGCAGATGCCGGAGATGAACGGGTTTTCCGTCGTCCAGGAGATCGGCGCCGAGCACATGCCCGCGGTCGTCTTCGTGACGGCGCACGACAAGTACGCCATTCAGGCGTTCGAGGTCAGCGCCATCGACTACCTGCTGAAACCGGTCACCCGCGAGCGTTTCACGCAGGCGCTCGCGCGGGCCAAGGCGCGCCTCGGGGCGCAGCCCGCGGAGGAAGCGAGCCGGCAGATCCTCTCGCTGCTCGAAACCATGACCTCGCCGCACCGCGCCCTGAAGCGGCTGGCGGTGCGCACGGCGGGGAAGACCTCCTTCGTCGACATCGGCGACGTGGACTGGATCGAGGCCGCGGAAAACTACGTCAAGCTGCACGTGGGGCGCGCCTCGCACCTCGTCCACGTGGCGATGAACAAACTGGAGGAATCGCTCGATCCCGAGACCTTCGTGCGCATCCACCGCTCGATCATCGTCAACGTCGGCCGCATCAAAGAGCTCGAGCCCTCCCTCCACGGCGAGTACGTCGTCACCCTGCCGCACGACGTCCGCGTGCGCTCCGGCCGCACCTACCATGAAACGCTGAAGGCGCTGGCGAACAACCCGTTCTGAGCGTCCGCGCCGCGTTGGGAGCAGCCGCCGGGGCGGTGACGTAAATTTCGTACAGGGTGTGAGCTGACAATAGCTTCCACAGGAAGACGTTTGCAGAGGGTTTCAGGATGATTTCCCGCGGAAAGTCGTGTAGCCCGGGGCAGGCACTCCCCTTGCAATCCATGATGTCAGGAAGTGAAAACACCTGATGTCATGGGTGAGCGAGGAGAGATCATGAAAGCTTTGGGATGGCTTGTGACAGGTGGATTGATGTTGGCGAGCGCTCTGCAGGCTCAGCCGTTGGCCGATTTGCAGGTGCGGCTGGTCGCGCTGCGGAACGAACAGCCGATCCGGCTCAAAGTGGACGTCGACCTCAGGCACAGGGGAAGCGCTCCTCTGCACTTGAACGACACGCACCAGCGAGGGAGGGCGATCGTCGTCTACGGTTCCCATGGCCCGGAAGTGCGGGAGCAGCGATGGTCGGAGACGGGCAATCGGTTTTCGGTTTGGCGGCAGTCGAAGGTCGAGGTCGAGACTCCGCTGGTTGGCGAGGCGGAAGCCGGTGACCTGGTCGATCCGGCCGGAATGCTGGCGCTCCTCCTGCGCGGGGCCACTCTGCTCGCGGTCGAAGCGGTGACCTGGCAGGGCCAGCCGGCGCGGCTCCTGACCATCCAGCCCGGACCGTTCGTTGCGGATGGGGCGAAGACCACCGGGAGCGGTCCCGAGCGCTTCGTCACCGAGGCGAAGATCTGGCTGGACGCCGGCGGCTCTCCCTTGGCCCTGGAGCGCTCGATGGCGGTACGGCTCGGGAACGCCCTCCAGGTGATGCAACGCCAAACGCTCACGTTTCAACAGGTTGAGGGGCGCTTGCTCGCCGCCCGATCCGAGGAAACCTATTCAGGGACGGCGCTGGCGGTGCTGTCCAGCACGGACGAGAAGAAGATGAAGATCACCGTGGATTGAGGGTCGCGCTGCCTGCCGCGGGCCTGGGTCTCCCCCGCCCAAGACCCTCACCCCTGCCCCTCTCCCGACCCCCGAATCCCCCCTCCCCGGGAGAGGGGAACCCTGTTGGGGCGTCCTTGCTGTTCGTCCCTGCCGTCCCTGTTGTCCCTGTCGTCCCTTTTGGCTGTTCTCCCTCTTCTCCCGGGAAGGGGGGGCTCGGGGGTCGGGAGAAGAGGGCCGGGGTGATGAGGGTCTTGGGGCGGGGGCACGCGGAAGAAGGGCGCTGTATACTCACCGCCCTCCCATGCGCCGGAAAACCCTCGTTCGCCTCCTGCTGATCGCCCTCGCCGCCGTGGCCCTGGCCGAGGTGGCGGTGCGGGCGTTCTGGCCGCAGCCGGCGTTCTATGCCTCGCCCGGGCTGTTCGTGGACGACCCCAAGGTGGGGCACCGCATGCGGCCGGGGCTGCGGGCCGTGGTGGGCAACTGGGCCGAGTTCACGACCCGGGTGCGAATCAACCAGCTCGGCATTCGCGGCCCCGAGATCGGCCCCCACCGGCCCGGGGTGCGGCGGGTGCTGGTGCTCGGCGACTCCTTCACGTTCGGCACCGGCGTCGAGGAGGAGGAGGCCTTTCCCGCGCGCCTCGCCGAGGAGCTCAGCCGCGGCGGCATCCCCGCCGAGGGGATCAACGCGGGCATGGGCGCCTACGGCATTCCCGACGAGGTGGCCTGGTACGAGGTCTATGGGATGCAGGTCCACCCGGACCTCATCGTGCTCGGAATCTTCACCGGCAACGACCTCCAGGACGCCGCCCCGAACCATCCGCCGGTCTACGTGGTCCATGGCGACATCGTGGACGAGGCCGAGCGCCACCGTTCCCTGACGGTGCACTGGCTCTTCCAGCATTCCCAGCTCTTCGCCCTGCTCAAGTACTCGCTGCCGGCGCCGGTGGACCGCGCCCTGCGGCGCGCCCTCCATCTGCCGGAGCCCGGGGCCATCCGCTACCTGCGGGAGGAGATGTCCCTCTACGATCCGCGCAGCCGGGCGGAGGCGGAACGCGGCGGGGGCGCCGCTTCGGAGGCCGCGGTGCGGCATCTTCTCGATCTGACGCGCGCCGATCACGTCCCGGTGGCCGCCCTTCTCCTCCCTTCCGCTCTCCAGGCGGACGGCCATCTCTGGAACCAGACCCTGCGCCAGCTCCACCTCGCGCCGTCCCAGGTGGACCGCATGCTGCCGAACGAGATCTTCTCGGCGATGCTCGCCCGCTGCGGCGTGCCGGCCCTCGATCTCACGCCCGTCCTCTCGGCGGCGACCGCTCGCGGCGAGGTGGACTTCTTCCCCAAGGACCAACACTTCACCGCCGCCGCCCACCGGCGCATCGCCCTGGAGGCGGCGGCCTTCCTGCGCTCCCGCGGGCTGGTGCCGGCACCGCCGGCCAAGGCCCGGGTTGAACCTCCCTCGGCCCCCCGGGTACACTCGCCAGCCGCCGGCGCCGTTTGAGGCGCGGCCCGCCGCCGACCTCCCATGACTTCCTCCACTCCCAAGAGCTCGCGCAAGACGTGGCTGCTGAGCGCGGCTTTCTTCGTCATCATCGTGGGCGGCCTCGGCGCCTGGTGGGCGCGGGGGCACAAGGATTCGGTGCGCGCCGCCCTGCATGCCGTCGATCCCAGCACCGATGCCCCGCCGGCCAAGCCCGCGGGACCGGAGGTCTCCTCGCCCGAGTACGCCCGCCTGGGCGAAGGGTTCCTGGTCTGGGAATCGAACCGCAGCGGCCCCTGGCGCATCTGGACCCGCCGGCTCGACGGCTCCGGTCTGCGCCAGCTCACGCCCGACGAATCGGGCCACGAGCACTGCTGCGCCCATATCTCGCCGGACGGCAAGCAGGTGGCCTACCTGAGCCTCAGCAAATTCAAGTACGGCGGCGACCCCGAAGAGGGCGAGCTGCACGTGATCGCGCCCGATGGCAAGGGGGACCGCGTGGTGGCCGCGCGGGCTCAGACCTACAGCCGCGGCCATCGCGCCGCCATTTGGCACGGCGACCAACTCCTGCAATTCGTGGACGGCGACGCCAACGCCGTCCTCCTCGACCTGGCCAAGGGCACCACGGAGAAGCTCGCCGGCCCGAGCAGCGAGGGGAAAGGGTGGCTGGTGAACCGCGCGCGGACCCACGCCACCACGGGGCTCCCCACGTTTTCGCTGTTCGACGCCGCGCGCCATGCCGTCACCGAGCGCACCCCCTACGGCGGCTGCGAGCCGTATTTTTCCGACGACGGCCGCTGGGGGATCTGGATGGCGGGGGCCGGCGGACCCGTGCGCGCTTTCGACCTCGCCACGCGCACCCCCAAAACCTTGTTCGAGAAGAACGATCCGAGGCTCGGCGAGCAGGCTTACATCTACTTTCCCATGCTCTCCAACGGCTCGGCGCTGGTGGCCTTCGGCGCTTCGGCCAACGAGCACGATCACGAAAAGGGGAATTACGACGTTTTCGTGGCCGAGGTCGATCCGCGCACCATGGAGGTCCTGGGCAAGCCCCTGAAGTACACCTCCGCGCCCACTCCGGATCGTTATCCGGACGTCCACGTGGAGCCGCTCCCCCTCGGGCGGACCTTCGGCGAAGCCCCGTTCCACGTGCATCTGGAGGCATCGCAGCTCGGTTCCGGCGCCATCTGGGACTTCGGCGACGGCGCTCCCCCCTCGGCGGCGCGCGGCGAGCACACCTACGAGCGGCCGGGGAGCTTCGCGGTCTCGGCGCGATCCGCCGACGGCAGCTCTCTCCGCGGCCGGGTGACCGTGCTCCCCGCGCAGCCCCCCCATGCCCTGCGCGCCGAGCTGCGCCAGGGGCGCGAGATCTTCGTGTCCTTCGACGAGCCGGTCGCCGCCGCTCCCGGAGGGGTGAAGGCCCGCCTCGCCTCGGGCCGCGCCATCGCCAAGACCGCGGTCGGCACGGACGGGCGCACCTTGATCGCCAGCCTCGCCGAGGACCTCACGGCCGGCGACCATCTCCACCTGGAGGGGATCGTCGATCGCGCGCAGCGGCCGAACGCCCTCGTGCCCGTGGACCTGGAGATTCCGCCCCCCAGTTGGCCGGCGGACCGCAAGAGCCTGATCCTGCTCTGGGACACGGCCGATCAGCCCAATCTCGTGCCGGATCCGTCGCAACCCGCCGAGCGCACCTATGCCGTGACGCCCCACGGCCGCGCGCGTTTGAATCACGATCACGCCATGCTGCTGGTGGGCGACGGCGCCTTCCAGGCCGAGGACGAAGCGGGCAAGAGCCTCGTGGCATTGGCCGAAAAAAGCAACGAAATCACGCTGGAGATGACGCTCACCCCCTCCGAGGTGACTCCTTCGGCGTCGGGAATCATCCTCTCCTTCGGCCGCTACAAGGGCGCGCCCCTCTTCCAGCTCGAGCAGCAGGGAGACGCCTTGGTCTGGCGCCTGCTGCACAACAAATCGCTGGAGCCGCCGGCCCGTTTCGGCAAGCTCGTGGCGGGCCAGCCCATTCACGTGATCGCCGGCTACGGCCCGGGCCACCAGGTGGTGTACGTCAACGGCGTGAAAGGGATCGACGGCGACGCCTGGCAGGGGGACTTTTACTTCTGGAAACCGGGCGCGCTCTCCTTCGGCACGGGCCACGACAAGGAGCGCCCCTGGAAAGGCGTGATCGAAGGGGTCGCCTTGTACGATCGCCTCCTCGGGCCGGACGACGCGGCGGAGAACGCGCGCCGCTACGCCGCGGAGCGGGCGCGCCGGACCGCCGTGCCGCAGACCCGGGTGCTCGCGGCCCTGCAGCGCTGCTCGCGCACTCCCACGCTCGACGAGATCGCGCCTTACCGGCAGGCGCTCGCCGTCTGCGAATACCGGCTGGACCGCGTGCTCTCCGGCACGGCCGCGGGTCCCACGATCCGCGTCGCCCGCTGGGTGATCCTCGACGGCGCGACGCTGAATCCCGCCCCGGGCGCCGCGGTGCCGCTGACCCTCGAGCCGTTCAGCGCCAACGGCCAGCTCGAAAGCATCTACCTTTCCAACGACCTCGGCGGCAGCTCCACGTCACCGCTCTTCTACGACCCCACGAGCGGGTGAGCGCCGGCCTTGGTCTTCAGCTCGCACCTCTTCGTCTATTACTTCCTGCCGCTCGCCCTGGCCGCCTATTTCCTGGTGCCGCGGCGAGGGAAGAACCTCGTCCTCACCCTGTTCAGCTTCGTCTTCTACGGCTGGGCCAACGTCGCCTTCATCCCGCTGCTGATCACCTCGACTCTGATCGATTATTTCTGCGGCCTGGGATTGACGGGCGGGTTCCGCCTCCCCTGGCGCGGCGAGCTCCCGTTGCTGGAGCCGGGCGGGCCGCGCACGCGGGCGCAGAAGACCATCCTCACCGTCTCCATCACCGCCAACCTGCTGCTGCTCGGCTTCTTCAAGTACTTCAACTTTGCGGTGGAGAGCTACGACGGGCTGATCGCGGCGCTCGGATTGAACGGCTTGCGGCTCGATTCGGTGATGCGCGTGGTGCTGCCGCTCGGCATCAGCTTCTACACCTTCAAGAGCATGAGCTACGCCATCGACGTCTACCGCGGCGACGCGCGCGCCATGCGCCACGTCGGCGACTTCTTCTGTTTCGAGTCGATGTTCCCGGACCTCGTGGCGGGGCCGATCATCCGCTTTTCCGAGATCGCCGACCAACTCGTGAACCGCACCATCACGAGCGAGAAGTTCGCCCGCGGCGTCTCCTTCTTCTGCCTGGGGATGGCGAAGAAAGTGCTGCTCGCCAACCCTTGCGGCAAGATCGCGGACACCACCTTCGGGGCCGGCGCGCTGGGCGCCCTCGACGCCTGGCAGGGGCTCTTCGCCTATGCCTTCCAGATCTATTTCGACTTCAGCGGCTACTCCGACATGGCGATCGGCCTCGCCCTGATGCTCGGCTTCATGTTCCCCAAGAACTTCGATTCGCCCTACAAGGCCGAATCGATCACCGACTTCTGGCGCCGCTGGCACCTCTCGCTCTCCACCTGGCTGCGCGACTACCTTTACATCCCGCTGGGCGGCAACCGCAAAGGCGAGTGGCGCACCTACGTCAACCTTTTCCTCGTCATGCTGATCGGCGGCCTCTGGCATGGTGCTGCGTGGACGTTCGTGATCTGGGGCGCCATCCACGGCGGCTGGCTGGCGCTCGAAAGGGCCCTCGGCAAAGACAGTTGGTACCGGCGCCTGCCGCACGTGGGGCGCGTGGCGCTGACCTTCTTCATCGTCCTCATCGCCTGGGTCTTCTTCCGCGCGCCGGACCTGGGGAGCGCCCTCCAGTATTTGGCGAGCCTCGCCGGCCTGGGAGCGAACCAGCCCGGAGCGGTCCTGATCGGCGGCCTGATCCGCCGCCCCTACGACCTGTTGAACCTCGCCCTCGCGGCGGTGATCGTCTGGTTCGCGCCGCAGACGTGGGACTGGACCCGCAAGCTGACGTGGCCCAAGGGATTGATCTGTCTCGTCCTGCTCGGCCTGGCGCTGGCGGCCATGGCCACGCAAGGGTACAACCCGTTCATCTACTTCATTTTCTGAGGATGATCGTGAACCGGCTTCCTGAACCCGAACGCGAGCGCATCGCCAAGATCGAGATCGGCCACACCGACGTCTCGCCCGCGCTGGCGTGGGTGCTGGTCCTCCTCTTCCTGGCGGTGATCGCCACGGTGCCGCTCGTCGATGTCGTGACGGGAAGGAACCGGCAGACCGGCGTCACCGCGGAGTCGCTCGCCGCGGTGGGGCCGGTCATCCGCCAGGAGGGATGGATCGCCGGCAGCTACGCCCTGCTGCGCCAGATGCACCAGCTCGAGGATGGGCTGGAACGGAAATCGTGGCTCGGCGCCGCCCTGCTGCCGCGGACGCAGCGCGTGCTGACCGCGCTCGGCGTGGGCAACGAAAAGGTTTACCTGGGGAGGGACCGCTGGCTCTACTACACGCCGGACGTGCAATACGTGACCGGTTTCCCCTTCCTGCAACCCGGCGTCCTCGAACGCCGGCGGCTTGGCGGCGCGGCCTGGGAAGCGGCGCCCCATCCTGATCCAATCCCCGCCCTGGTGGACTTCCAGCGCCAACTCGCCCGGCGCGGCATCGCCCTCCTCCTGGTGCCGGCGCCGCTCAAGCCGATGATCGATCCCGAGCCGCTCGCGGGTGGCCGAGCCCCGGCGCCGCCGCTGGAGAACGCCTCCTGGAACGCCTTCGTCCGCCGCCTCGACGCCGCCGGCCTGGCGCTTCTCGACCCCGCACCCCTTCTCGCCCAGGAGAAGGCCGCACACAACGGCCAGCCGCAATACCTCCGTACCGACACCCACTGGACGCCCCAGGCGATGGACCTCGTGGCCCGCCGCTTGGCGGAGCGAATCGAGACCCTCACGCCTCTCCCGCCGCCCGCGGGGGCCGGCTTCTTCCGCCGGGCGCAAACCGTTTCGAACACGGGAGACCTGGCGCTCCTCCTCACCCTGCCGCAGGCGCACCCGCTCAAGGAGCCGGAGCGCGTGATCGTTCAACGTGTGGACACCGCCGAGGGGCGCTCCTGGAAGTCCGATCCGCAGGCCGCCGTCCTGCTCCTCGGCGACAGCTTCACCAACATCTATTCGCAGAGCGACCTCGGCTGGGGCACCGGCGCCGGCCTGGCGGAGCAGCTTTCCTACTATCTCCATCGCCCCGTGGATCGCATCGCCTTGAACAGCGGCGGCGCCCTCAACACCCGCCAGCGCCTCGCCCAGGACCTCGCGACCGGCAACGACCGCCTGGCGGGTAAGAAGGTCGTGGTCTACGAATTCGCGGCGCGCGAATTGGCGATCGGGGATTGGCGGGTGATCGGGATGGGAGAGCGGTGAGGGGCGGCGCGAAGAGCAGCAGTGACTGCTTTTTCGGGCGCGGTACGACGAAGGGCTGCGGTTCGAGTAGGTGGGGCGTCTTCGTCTCCTCGCTTCGGCTCCGCAACAATGTTCCTGGAGCCAAACGCATTGTGGAAGCTTCCAAACCCATTGTGGTAGCCATCCCCAACAATGTAGTAGGGCTCGCCAACAATGTAGTGGCGTTCCCAAACAATGTAGTCCGGCTCGCCAACAATGTGGTGACGTTCCCCAACAATGTAGTTTGGCCCACCAACAATGTGGGTGGGTCCAGCAACAATGTGTTTCGGCCCAGCAACAATGTTGGGGAACGCTCCCACATTGTTCCTGGAGCTTTCCACATTGCGTTTTGGCGCTACCACAATGTGCTGGGAATTCGCATCAATGGGCTGGTTCTCGCCGATTGACGGTATACTGAGTGCAAGTTGACGAGGGGAGGTTCCATGCGCAAACAGGAGCAGCGCCTGCACCACGACGAGTCGGACCGTCTGTTCCGCTTCGTGCGCATCGCGGCACAGGCCACGGAGGTGCTGGGTAGCGAGGAGAAGGCCTCGCGCTGGCTCCACAGTCCCAACCGGGCCTTGGGCGGCAGCCGGCCCTTGGACGTGGTGGACACCGACCTCGGCGCCCGGGAAGTGGAAGAGGTCCTAGGCCGGATCGAACACGGCGTCTATAGCTGATGCCCGCGCTCGCGGCGATCGGCAGTCCTCATCGTTCCCTCGGCGGTAATTCCGCCAATCCTGCCCATCCTGATTTCCCGCCGATCCTCATCCCTCGCGCTGGGAGTGGGCCAGGTTTCAATTTTCTCCCCTTACCCTATCCAGGAGCACCATTTTGGTGAAATTCTTGGCTTGCGACCGTCTATGAAGTGGAGGAGGGGTAAGATGAGCTTCGATACGGCCTTCTACCATCACCTGACCAACGCGTTCCTCGGAGCTGCCGAGGCTCTGGACGTGAAGCCTGACGGCAACGGCCGGCTCGCGATGCGCCCCAAGGGTGCTCACAGTGGACAGCTCTGGAAGCTCGTCAAGCTCGGCGGGGGGAAATACGCGTTGCGCACGGCCTATCTGGACGACTGCTTCTCGCTGGACGTTTTCAGCAAGGGACAGAATCACTTTCCCCGCCTGGCCGCGACCGGAGACTACCGCGGGCAGGCGTGGACTCTGACGCCCTGGGGTGACGGAACCTACCGGCTGACCAACGATTCGACCGGGCTCGGGCAGTCCTTGGATACGACGGGCGACACTCATGAGCCGATTCTTGCCCCTGGCGACCAGTCCGGACAGCACTGGATGCTGACTCCGGCCAGGAAGATCGAGGGCCACGCCGCCATCCCCCCTCTCGATCCTGGGAGAAACGAACAGCCGAACGAAGGGCCTACAGACTTCGCCAACCTCTATATCAGGCCAGAAGGAGTCGTCAGGGCCGTCATGATCTTTGTGGAGTTTCCCAACGCTCTGGCCGGCGCCGCTTCTCCAGCAGATCTAGCCCGCCATCTTCTCGGCAATGGGATGGCGCAAAAACTGTTCGCCGAGCAGTCTCATCGAAGATTGGCTCTCGACGTGACAGTAGAAGCGAGGCTGGGCTGGAGGAAAATGAGCAAAGACACCGTGAAGTACACAACCCATAACTTCGTCCCGCATCGCGACTACATCGCTGAGGCGGTGGGCCTTTTTTCCGCCGACGTCGACTTCTCGAACTACTCCCTGGTCCTGATCGTCACGCCAGAGCTTGCCGACCTCAAGGGCGCGTCGGCCTTCACCGCCCCGAAAGGATCTGGGGCAACGGCGCCAAGCGGCGAAATACGCTTGGCGGTCACCTTCGACGGGAGCACCCACAAGGAGAGATATACGACTCTGGTCCACGAAGTGAGCCATCTCTTCGGGCTGCCGGACTTGTATCCTGCAACGGGCAGTGCTGACGACTCGAAGGCAGGCTGCTGGGCGATGATGTCCGATATCTTTCATGCCGCGGGGTTTTTGGGCTGGCACCTGCACAAGAACGGCTGGCTGGACGACTCGAGGAAAGCCTATGTTACCGGGGACAGGGCCGGATGGTCCGCGACTCTGCACCCTCTCTCGGGGACATGTGGTTTGTCGATGGTCGTTCTCCCCATCGACGATGCCGCGAATCCGTCCAAGGTCTTCGTCGTCGAGCTGGCGCAAACGGTTCTGGGAACGAACGGTGAATACTTTGGGGAAGGAGCTTTGCTCTACACCGTGGATGCGACGATCCCGACCCAACAGTCGCCGGTCGTCATCGTTCCTCGCAAGTCGAGTTTCAGCCCGGTATACGGAAACCTTTTCGAGGCGCCTTGCGTCAGCGGCGATACCGTGACCCATAGCGAAGGTAAAGCCTCCATCACTTTGACGGTGGCTCAAAGGTTTGGATCGTCGTTTGAGGTGAGGATCGACTACAAGGAGCCTTGAGGTATCGGAGCGTCCTGAAAAATGCCCCGAAGGGGCAAAGGAATGTAGCCCGGGGCTGGCGCTGTTTGCCAGCCCCGGGTCGACGGAACCTACAAAACCCAAAAGCCCCGAAGGGGCGACGGCAGCTCGATGCTCGATTCCACATCAGCACAGGCGTTGGTGCTCGTCCTGTCCGTAACGAGTGTCTGAAGGAGGTCCACGCGCGCCGACGATCTCGCAAAGAGCTCGGGGACCGACCAGCGAGATCGCCTGACACTTCGCACCATAAACTGCCGTCGCCCCTTCGGGGCTTTGGGGTCTGGGATCATCCCCTACCCGGGGCTGGCAAACAGCGCCAGCCCCGGGCTACATTCCTAAGCTCCTTCGGAGCAAAGACAGATAACAGTCATTGAGCCACGTCATCTCGTCAGCGAGCGCCGAAGCCGGATCTCGAGCAGGCTGGCGCCGCCCAACTCGATCACCTTTTCTCGTCCAGGGTCAGGTGCAAACCCTGCCACCTCGTAGAAGCGTAGCGCTCGTCGATTCTCCTTGAGAACCCACAGGACGACGTCCAAAAAACCTGACGCTCTCAGGTACGATTCCCCTCGTTTCCAAAGGGCTCGGCCCGCACCGCTGCCCCAGTGTTCGGGGGCCACGTAGATGGCATACAACTCACCGGTGATGGGGCTTGAATCCGGATCCTGGCAGCGACTCACGCTGATCCAACCGATGATTTCCTGCGACTCCTCCGCCACGTAGACCTCCGAGGTTTCCGCCTGGAGGGTCGTCCGCCACGTGGCCTCTCGGGCCTCAATCGACAAGGAGCGCAGGAATGCCTCCGGCACGATGCCTTGATAAGCGGCCTGCCACGAGCGAACGTGAACCGTCGCGATGGCGTTCGCATCTTCAGGAGTTGCTCGCCGGAGATTCATGTCTGCTCAGAAGTAGTCGGCGCGGCGCCGCCGGATCGCTCCAGCTCACAACTAGGCATCATTTTTCACTCGCGATCTCTCCAGAGGGATCTCTAGTACGCATACTCCGATGCCTCAATTTGTGAAGAAGGACCTCGACAAGCTTAGCCTGCTCGGCAGCCCTCTTCTTGTCATCCGCAATTCCATCTATACTCTGAATCACGAGCAGCCACTGATTTCCATACTCTAAGTGATCGTTTTTGGCTCGTGCTAGAGCTCTATAGTGGTCCTCTCTCTGTTGGAAGAGCCTCTGAATAAAGAATACCACAAGAGTAATGGCAGAGGATGCAATTCCTTCCTGAATACGCCCCATGAGCATAGCGACAACAGAGCTAAGAAGCAGAACGAAACCTATGCCTACACAGAACAACCATAGGTAATATGTGAGTCGCGCCTGTCGCAGAAGATTTCTGTACTCATCGTTTAGATGATCTCGATAAAAGATAAGCGACTCCTGGATTTTATTAAACCGCACCGTCTCATCTTGAAAAAAAGCAGTTCCAGGGAATCCCTTAGAACCAAAGAACTTGGAAGGCGCCACCTTATCGAGCTCATCAATATCCTCAGTAATGGTTGCCTTCATAGAGGAGGCAGCATACAAGATTTCATCACCTGGGAGTTCGCGAAGAATTTCCTCGAGGCTGGAAACGATATCCGACATACTGGCGGTACGTTTCTCGATGTCGTTCTCCAACATATCGTTGATTAACTCGCTCAGTTTATTGGGTAGGCCCCGGCGAACCGAGTCCGGGCTAATTGGCTTTTCTCCTGATGCTTTTCTAAACAAAATTTCGTAATCGCTTGACTCGGGGCTATCGTAGGGTAGCTTTCCTGTGAATAACTCGTAGAACGTAGCACCCAGTGAATATATATCACTTCTGCGATCGTAAGACTGCACGCCTCCTCTGATCAATTCAGGTGCTATGAAATTTGGGGTTCCAAAGAAGCCTGCCCTTGTTATTCGTCTCTCTGATAAGTGCCTTGCAATTCCAAAATCGGTGAGCTTAGCTCTTCCATTTCTTTTGTCAATCAAAATATTTGCTGGCTTGATATCCCGATGAACAACTCCGATACTATGTGCGTAAAGCAGGGCGTAAGATATATCTAGAGCTATTTGGAGAGCTTTTTTGATTGAGATATTCCCCTTGCCGATGAGCTCCTCAAGATTGGCCCCTTCAATATACTCAAAAACGATATAAGCCAGATCGCCGTCTTCGCCAACGTCGTAAACGGAAACAATGGATGGGTGCTGCAGGTTTGCAACCGCTCTTGCCTCAAGACCAAATCGCTCACGAAACTCACTGCCTAAGCTACCGTGAAGTAGCTTGATGGCGACCTTTCGATCAAGACGGAGGTCTTTCGCGAGGACAACACGCCCCATACCTCCTTCGCCCAAAACACACTCTACCTGATAATGTCTTCCTAGGATGCTAGGGACTGACGAAGGTAAGCTCACTCGGATCTCGATCCATTCTCGCTTGGCAGTTGTAGTGACTCGCAGCCATCAAGCCACCGAGACCAGGAACCTGTTCCTCGTACCACTCGTAGGCCTCGCCGATCTCGCGAACCGCACGGTCCGAGACGGTCAGCCGGTAAGCCATCGGCCCTGGACGACCCGCTCGCGGATTTCTTTCCAAGGGATGCCGGCTTCGGGGTTGGCTTCGAACTCAGCGAGCCGCCGGCCAAGCTCGACCTTCAGCTCGTCGGATACAGGAACCGCCTCCGGTACGGCGGCAATGCTCTCCCAGATAAGCTCGACAACCCGGATGCGTTCGGCGATGGGCAGCTCGAGAATCTCTGCCACAGGAAGGGGTCTCATAAAAGTAAGCATACCACACGCCCAGTGATCGCTGAACCAAGGACATCAACGACACCAAGGACTTCAAGGACAACCTTCCCGGTCCCTGCTCGTCCTTGAAGTCCCTGGTGTCCTTGGTGTCCTCTTCCCGGCCCCCGGCTGCTAACCGGCGCCGCGATTCGGACCCAGCGCCTTCACCGCGTCCTCCAGGGAGGACGGGATCTCGGCCGAGGTGGTGACACAGAACCCGAGGTCGCGGAGGAGGCCGTCGTCCAGGCGATAGATCCAGCCGTGGACGGTGAGGTCCTGACCGCGTTCCCAGGCGTCCTGTACAATGGTTGTCTCGCAGACGTGCACGGCTTGCTCGAGCACGTTCAGCTCGCAGAGGCGGTCGGCGCGGGCCGCGGTGTCCGCGAGGGAGTCGAGGAGCGCGGCGTGCTTGCCGCGGACGTCCTGCACGTGGCGCAGCCAGTTGTCGATGAGGCCGAGCTTCGCGCCGTCGAGCGCGGCCCGCACCCCGCCGCAGCCGTAGTGGCCGCAGACGATCACGTGCCGCACGCGCAGCACCTCGACGGCGAACTGGAGCACCGAGAGACAGTTGAGGTCGGTGTGGACCACGACGTTCGCCACGTTCCGGTGCACGAACATCTCCCCCGGAGGGAGACCCACGATCTGATTGGCCGGCACGCGGCTGTCGGAGCAGCCGATCCAGAGATAAGAGGGGGTCTGCAGCGCGGTGAGGTTCATGAAGAACGCCGGCTCGCGCTCGACCATCTCGGCCGCCCACCGGCGGTTGCTGACGAAAAGCTCCGGGAGTTTACGCAACTAGACCTACCTCCAATCCCAAGGGCCGCTCAGCGGCGCGTGGAACAGTACCCGCGGCTCCCAGGGCCGTCAATACTAAGGACCGGCCTGAATGGCCCCCCGGGTTGACCTGGACCTCCCCGTGCGCGACACTGGGCCAGATTTTGCAGGTCATGGCTTTTTTTGCCGATCGCCGTCGGCTATCAAGGGGAGTCCGAATTCGTGCCTCAGACACCGGGGACTGGACCTTCTGCGAGCCGGATCACCCAGCTCCTCGGAGAGTGGCGACACGGCAACGAGCGCGCGCTCGACGAGCTGGTCCCCCTGGTCTACGACGAGCTGCGCCGGCTCGCGCGACATTACTTCAATCGTGAGCGGAAACGGCCGACCCTGGAGACGGCCGACCTGATCCACGACGCCTTCGTGCGACTGTGCGATCTCCAGACCGTCGACTGGCAGGATCGCGTTCACTTCTTCGCCGTCGCCTCCCGCATCATGCGGCGGATCCTCATCGACCGCGCGCGGCGGCGCAAGAACGCGAAACATGGCGGCGGCTTCGCCGAGCTCAGGCTCGACGAGGTCCCCGATCTGGCCGTGGAGCGCGACGCCGGTCTCGTGGCCCTGGACGAGGCCCTGATCGAGCTCGAGGAAACGGACCCGACGCTCGCCCGGATCGTCGAGATGCGGTTCTTCGGCGGCCTGGGCCACGACGAGATCGCCGCGGTCCTCGGCCTTTCCAATCCCACGGTGCGGCGCCACTGGCGGCTCGCCAAGAGCTGGCTCCATCGCCGTCTCAGCGATGCGGGAGGTCTCCATGGTTGAGGCTGAACGTTTTCACCGGCTACGGGCGATTTTCGATGCCGTCGTGGAGCTCCCTCCCAACGAGCGTCAGCAGGCCCTGGTGGAGCTCTGCCGCGGCGAGCCGGATCTCCAATCAGAGATCGAGGCTCTCCTGGCGGCCGAGACCGGCGCCAGCGCTTTCCTGGCGGGCCTTTCCCCGGCGGCCGAAGCTGCCGCGCCGCCGCCGTCTCTCCTCGGCCGCCAGCTTGGGCCGTACCGCATCGAGCGGAAGCTGGACACGGGAGGCATGAGCACGGTCTACGTGGCCGTGCGCACCGATCTCGCGTACCAGCAGCAGGTGGCGATCAAGATCTTCGGTTTCAGCCCGGACCGCGCGGACCTTCTTCAGCGCTTTCAAGCGGAGCGGCAGATCCTGGCCTCGCTGAGCCATCCCTCGATCGCACGGCTGCTGGACGGCGGCGCCACCGAGGAAGGGCTCCCGTACCTGGTGATGGAGCTGATCGAAGGCGTGCCGATCGATCAATATTGCGAGCAACATGGATTGACGACCGCCGAGCGTATCGACCTTTTCCTCGAAGTTTGCGAAGCGGTGGCGTATGCGCACCGCAACCTCGTGGTGCACCGTGATCTGAAGCCCGCGAACATCCTGGTCGATGCGGAGGGCACGCCGAAGCTCCTCGACTTCGGCATCGCCAAGCTCCTCGCGGGAGCGCCGCTGCCCGTGGGCTCCGAGGAGACGCAGACCGGCCAGCGGCTGATGACGCCTCAGTATGCGAGCCCGGAGCAGGTGACGGGGGGACCGATCACGACGGCCACGGACGTCTATTCCCTCGGAGTGTTGCTTTACGTTCTGTTGGCCGGGCGCCTGCCGTACCGGGCGGCTGCTGAAAAGCCGGGAGATCTCGAACGGGCGATCGCCGAGCGGTTGCCGGAGCCGCCGAGCCAGGCGGCGCCGCCCCGGCTGCGGCGCGCTCTCAAGGGCGACCTCGACAACATCGTGCTCACCGCCTTGCGCAAGGAGCCGCAGCAGCGCTACCCGGCGGTGGACCTCCTGGCGGAGGACCTGCGCCGCCATCGCCAGGGGCTCCCCGTCACGGCGCTACCGGCGACTCTCAGCTACCGGCTGCGCAAATTCGTCGGGCGCTACCCGCTCGCCGTCGGCGCCTGGAGCACGGCGTTCCTGGTGATCCTGGGGCTCGCCATCACCATGACTTTCCAATCGATCCGCTTGCGGCGCGAGCGCGACACGGCCGTTCAAGTGACCGGTTTTCTGGAAGATATCTTCAAAAGCTCGGATGCCGAAGAGGCGCGAGGCAAGGACTTGACCGCCCGCGAGCTGCTCGACCGCGGCGGAGCGAAGGTGCTGGCGGAGCTCAAGGACCAACCGGAGACGCAGGCCACCCTGGCGCTCACCATCGGTAGGGCTTATCGCACCCTGGGGCTTTACGACAGCGCCGCACCGTTGCTCGAACGCTCCCTGGCGCTGCGGCGGCAGCGATTCGGAGAGGATCATCTCGAGGTGGCCGACTCGCTCGACAATCTGGCCGAGCTTTATTTGCAGCGCGACGAGATCGCCAAGGCCGAGAAGACGGCACGAAGGGCGCTCGCCATCCGCAGGAAGCTGCGAGGAGAGGAAGATCCGGCGATCGCCGAGAGCCTCAACCAGCTTGGCCTGGTGCTCCTCGCCAAGGCCGACTTCGCCGGCGCCGAGCCGTTGTTCCGGGACGCTTTGAGGATCCATCGCAAGTATTTCGGCCGGGCGGACAAGGAGAACGTGCCCATTCTCACCAACCTCGCCGTGCTCGAAAAAGATAAAGGGGATTTCGCCGCTGCCGAGGGACTGTACCGGGAGGCCATCGCCCTGGCACGCAGCCAGTATGGCATGGCGCATCCCTGGACCTCGGTGCTGCTCAGCAACCTCGCGGTGCTGCTGACCCGCCGGGGCGACCTGACGGCTGCCGAGGCCACCTATCGCGAGGCCCTGGAGGTGTCTCACCGCGCTTACGGGCCGGAGCATCCGTCGATCGCCTTGCAGCTCAACAACCTCGCCTCCGTGCTCGTCGACCGCGGCCAATGGGCGGAGGCCGAAGCCCTGTACCGCCAGGCGCTCGCGATGCAACGCAAGCTCCTGGGCAATGATCGGGATCACGTTTCGGTGACTCTCAACAACCTGGCCGACCTTCTCTCGACGGAGGGAAAGCAGGAGGAGGCGCGGCGGCTTTACGAAGAATCCCTGCGGATCGTGAGAAAAGTCTTCGGCGAAAGCCATCCGCGGGTGGCCGGGCAACTGGCCAACCTTGCCCGCCTCCTCATCGATCAGGGTAAATTCCGTGAGGCCGAGCCCCTGGCGCAGGAGGCCCTGGCGATCCGGCGCAAGATCTTCGGCGAGGCCCACCCCGAGTACGCCGCCTCCCTCGTCCTGCTGGGACGGCTCCGGCTGGCCGAGGGCTCCCCGGGCGAGGCGGAGCCCCTTCTGCATCAGGGTCTTGCGTTGGATCGGCAGAAGCTGCCCGCGAGCCACCAGGATACCGCGGTGGCCGAGAGCCTGCTCGGAAGCTGCCTGGCCGCCCTCGGCCGGCGCGCCGAAGCCGAGCCCCTCCTCGTTTCGGGGTACCAGGCGCTTCAAGGCAAGCTCGGGCCCACCCATCCCCAAACCCTCGCCGCCCAGAAGCGGCTCGCCGCCTTCTCCAAGCGGTGATCGCTTTCTCCCCTCTTTTGCGCTTCTAGGGGGAGACGCCCGGGAAGTCCGGGCGATCCATGCTTGCAGTAAGGAGAAATTGCCATGAAGAAGCTCGCCCACTTGTTCCTCGCCGTGCTGTCCGCCGCCGTGCTGCTCGGCCTCGCCGTTCCCGTGGCCTCTTACGCGCAGGTCTTCAACACTCCGGGCACCTTCCCCGTGGGAGCCAACCCCACGGGAGTCGCTTTCAACGGGATCGACGGCACCATCTGGGTGGCCAACTTCACCAGCAACTCGGTCACCAAGCTCCAGGCCACCACCGGCGCCTTCCTGGGCACTTTCTACGTCGGGCTCAATCCCATCGGAGTGACCGTGGACCTCTTCAACACGAACGACATCTGGGTTACGAACTCTGGAAGCAGCACGGTGAGCCGGCTGCGCTCCAGCGACGGCGCGCTGGTCGCCACCTATTACGTGGGAGCGAGTCCCCGGAGCCTGGTGTCGGACGGAACCAGCGTCTGGGTGGCCAACTCCGGCAGCAACACGGTGACCCGGATCAACATCTCGGGCGGCTATATCGTGGGGACGTACCCCGTCGGGGCCGGTCCCTACGGCATCACGTTCGACGGCACGAACATCTGGGTGGCAAACCGCAACAGCAACAACGTCATGAAGCTGTCGGACAGCACCGGCGCGATCCTGGGCACCTACGCCGTGGCAAGCCAGCCCCAGGCGCTGGTCTCGGATGGAGCGAACATCTGGGTGGCAAGCTACAACAGCAACACCGTGACGAAGCTGCAAGCCAGCACCGGCGCCGTGCTCTACACCCGCAGCGGCCTTCCCCGCGGCCCGCTCGCCATCGTGTTCGATGGCGTCCACATTTGGGTCGCGAGCTATGCCGACAGCGTGATCACCGAGCTGGATGCCGCCACCGGGGCCTTCGAAGGCTACTTCGTGAAAGGGGGGAATCCCTACGGGCTCGCCATCAGCGGTTGCTGTGTGGGACCCAACGTCTGGGTCACCAGCTTCAGTGGCAACAGCGTGACGGATTTCTGACCGGTAGGAATGCGGCCCCGTCTTCGAGATGACGTCGAGCCATCTCGTGGACGAAGCGTTCTCCGCCGCTTCGAGGCCCTCATTTCCCAGCCCCTCTCTCCCAGCCTCCCCGACCGCCGGGAGAGAGGGGAGCGCGCGACGCCAAATCGGCGCACTGCTTCTTCGCCGTGGCACAGCCGCGCGCAGAGCTTACGTTTGGTTTACAAATGTAAAGCTCGGCGCTGCGGGTGTGGCTTTACAACTCATCTTGGCGCGCTCCTTGCTATCGAAAGCTTTTCCAGAAGCCGTGGGCAACGGGCTTGGCGCGTTCGTTCACGCCATGTACCTCGGGGCCCGCAAGGAGGTTGGTATGACTTCATCACTCGTTCGTCGGATCTTGGCCGTCACCGGATTCGCGATGTTCGCGAGTCTCTCAGTTGCTCAGGCTCAGCTCGAAGAATCATTCAAGTTCACCACGACGTTCCCCTTCACCGTCGGCAATGCGACTCTACCCGCGGGGTCCTACACGATCACGCCGGACGAGGACGCTCCCGCGGCTTTTTGCATCATCGAGGGGAAGGGCGTCAAGATGTTCTTCGAAATCCGTTCCGCAGAGACGGCGCAGGCGCCCGCCAAGTCAGAGGCCGTCTTCACGCGTTTTGGCCAGGGGTACGTCCTGAAGAACGTGTGGGTCGAAGGTTCAGCCGAAGGCATCGAGACAACCGTAGCCGAGCCCGAGCGTCATCACATCAAGCGCGGCGGCGCAACCAGCCAGGAGCACGTACCGGCAGCCAATGCGCCCTAGCCCAGCACTAAGCTACGGGCTCGCAAGGCGGATGAACCGCGCCACGGACGGCACTCCCTGCGAGTTCAGAAGGAAGAGCAAATAGTAACCCGGAGGCGCGAGGTTGCCGTTGGCGGGGGCGGTCACGGTCAGCGTGCCGGCGGAAGCGGTGAAAGCCGCTTCCACCAGCCGCTGGTCCATGTCAAAGGAATGGGTGACCGCGCCAGGACGAATCAATACGACGGTTTTTATGTCCGCCGCATCCGGCGTGCCCACCGTAAACGTCTCACCGTAATGCGCGGAATCGGGAGCGGTGGCGATGGCAGGGCGCGTGGCAGGGGTGCCGTCGGGTTTGAACAGATACGGCGGCGAGTAGATCTCGATCTGGGGCTGGTAGGACCCGCGTTGCGGGTTGCCCCCGAGCGCCACCACCGTGGCGTCGGGCAGCAGCAAGGTGTTCGAGTGATAGAGCCGCGGGAATTCCATGGCGCTGGCCGAGCTGAGCTTGTTGCTCACTGGGTCGTAGAGCTGGGCCTCTTTCACCGCCGTGGCCGCCTTCTCATCCTTCACCGAGCCACCCGAGATCAGGACCTTGCCGTTCGGCAAGAGGGTGGCATTCACTTGGATTCTCCCTTTGGCCATCGGTGGCCCGGCGACCCATTTCGGTGACGGGACCGACAGGTCGATCAGCTCGGTGGTGTTCGTAGCCGTCGGGTTCACGCCTCCCAGGATCATCACCTTGGGCTTGAAGCCATTGGCCACGGTCAACGGCAGCAGCACCGAGGCGCCGTAGTTGCGCGGACGGGCGAGAATGGTCTTGGCGGACTTGGTGAAGGTCTTGGTCGGCGGATCGTACATCTGCGAATCGATCGCGGCGCCGGAGACGAAGACCTTGCCGTTGGGCAGCAGGTGCTCGCGGGGATACAGGGGCACGCCGGCGAAGGTGGTTCCGGCAGGCTCCCAGGCCGTCCCTTTGAAAATCTGAACGGTGGGATTGATCACGCTTTTCTTGTCGTTCAAGCCGGAGTAGACCAACACCGAGCCGTCGCCCAGCACCGTGCCCGTGGGATACCAGCGGCCGCCGCTCATGGGCGGCATGTCCACGAAAGTTTCGGTGAGCGGGTCGAAAGCGGAGGTCCGGGGCTCGCCGAGAAACTTGTCGTACTTCAAAGTCCCGCCCAGGACGAACGGCCTGCCGTCGGGCAGGATCACCATGCCGTTGCAGAACATGTCCCAGGAAATCTTGAACGTCTTGATCGTCGCCGATTGAGGATCCCAAACCGCCGCCTGAAGGTTCTTGTTGCTGGGCTCATTACCCGAGCCCGCAATGACCAGGACCTTGCCGGTGTGCATCAGGGCGACGTGCACCGGGTTGATGGGCATGTTGAAAGGCAACGTATCCCAGCGGCCGTTCTGGAGGGGGACCGCCTCCACCGTCGCCCGCACCTTGGTCTTGTGCTGATGGGGCATCTCCGCCGGCTCGATGAAGGGCTCTTCCGGTGGTTGCTGTGCCCTCAACGCGGGTTGCATCACCGCACACAGGAGCAGTGCCCACAGGCCATGGCGCAGGCCGGCGCGAACGGTGAGGACGAGACGCTGACGGCGAGAAGAGGACGTATTCATGCTCAGACCTCCCAGAGGACCGCGACCTCAAGCCTATGAGCCAAGGCTGCGCCCGTCAAATCGACGGCAGGACATAAGATCGAGAGCCGGTCCGCGAGCTGTGCTAAGCTGACGAGAACGGCAATCACCTGTCACCCATGGCCACCCCCAACGACGCAGACGCCGCCATCGATGCGCTCTACGAAGCGTGGAGCGACGCCTTTCGCCGCCAGGACGTGGAGGCGATTTTCGGTCTGCTCACTCCGGATTACGTCCTGTGGGCGCCCGGTGCGCCGCCCATGGGTCGCGACGAGCTGCGGCCGAGGATGGCCGCGGCTCTGGCCACCTACGAGCTCGTTCCGGCGTTCGAGCGCGAGGAGCGTATCGTCTCGGGAGACTTGGCTTTCGAGCGCGGCTGGGACGTTCAGCAGGTCCGGCCGCGCGCCGGCGGCGAGGAGAAGTCGCAGCGACAGCGCGTCTTCCTGGTGCTGCGCCGGGGGGAGGATGGCCTCTGGCGGTTCGCGCGCGGCATGTCGCAGCCGGGGCCTGCGGACTGACGCGGCGGTGCTGCGACGGCGGGTCGTCTCCGGGGAGGAGACGCCGGCCCGCCATCGTTCACTTTGCGACGCCTTTTACACGAACTTCCGCGTGCTCCCCGGCTTGACCTCGACCCAGCCGCTAGGGCAGGTCCGCCGCTCCGGCACCTCCAGACAGAAGCAGGCGCTGGAGCTGCCGGAGTCGAGACTGGCGTTCTGGCCAGGATCGACCGTCAGCTCACTGCTCTGCGGCTTAGACTCGCACGAACTGTCAGAACCGTAGCGCGTGTAGAGGGTTACCCGGTGATCGGAGCCGTTGGCGAAGGTCACTCCACTACCCGCCATGTCGGCGGCCATGGCGGAGACGGACAATACCGCGCCGGCCAACAGGGCCAGCACCCAAGGGCTTCTCAACGTCCTGCGCTGCATTTTTGTAGCCTCCTTGTAAAGTTCTTGTTAAATCCGCTTGCCGGGCCGGCGATGCGAAGCCCGCCTGCCCGGGGCTGTTGAACAGGTATACGCAAAGAAAATGCCTGCCGCTGGAGAAGCGCCGTCCCTGGACGATCGATTCAAAAAAGGAATCCTGGGGAAAAGAATTCCCAAGTTCCTGCCCCGGAACGTGTCCGCGCCGCGTCAATCCGGCGACCCCGGACGCCGAAACGGCAGGGCGACTCCCCGGGCGCGACGTTTTGGAGCGCTCATCCGTATGCTGGGTGTAGTACCTACAGGAGGACTGGGCATGAGATGGCGACCATTCGAGTCGTATCGCTGGCAACGTGGCTACTCGGCTCCTCCCTGGGGGATCGACCTCCTACTCACGGACGCGTGCAACCTGCGCTGCAGCTACTGCCCGATCTGGGGCGAGAACGCAGTGGTGCCGGCCCGCCCGCACATGATGGACACGGAGGCCGCTCTCCGCCTCGTCCGCTCCGTCGCCGGTTTCCATCCCATGATCCGTCTCTTCGGCGGCGAGCCGTTCCTGCATCCCGAGTGGAAGAAGATCGTGGACTTCGCCCGCAGTCTGGGGCTCCACTGCACGGCGGTGAGCAATGGCATGCGCCTGGCCCGCGAGGCGGAGGACGTCGTCCGCTCCGGCCTGCTCGCGGTGGGCATCTCGCTCGATACGACGGACCCCGCCAACGACGACTCACGAGGAAAGGATGCGACAGCCACCGTCCGCAGCGGCCTCGCCGCGTTGAGCGAAGCGAAGAAACGGCTGGGATCGGAGACGCCCGTGGTCGAGATCTACACCACCGTGCACGAGGGGACCTATCACCGCCTCGCCGAATGGGCGGAGGAGCTCTCCGCGTGGGACGTCGCCAAGCTGCGCCTGCAACACCTGATCTGGTTCTCGTCCCAGCAGCGCGACTCTTCCATGGAGTTGTTGCGGCGGGACGTGATGCCGGACCCCTCCTTCTTCCGCTCCGAGGACGCCTCTTACACCCAGGACCGTCTCCCCCGAATCGACGGCAACGTCCTCGCGGAGCAGCTCCGGATCATCCGCAGCAAGGAGTACCCTTTCCGGATAGAATCCCACCCGGACCTCTCGGTGGAGGAGATGGTACGCTACTATGGCGAGACCGAATTCCGGCGGCACGAGAAGGTGACCTGCACGACGATGGAGAGCTACGCCTTCATCGATCCCAAGGGGCGCCTCTATCCCTGCCTGACGCTCGACATGGGAAACGTTTTCGAATCGTCGTTCCAGGAGGTCTGGAACGGAACCCGCTTCCGGGCCTTCCGCCGGCTGATCCGGCGCGAGAAGCGGCTCCCGCTTTGCCATCGCTGTCCGGATTAGGAAGCTCTTAAGGAGGAGGTGTCGCTGTGGCGAGAACTCACATAACAGACGATTTAGGCGATCTGGTGAGCGATCGGAGAGTAATCCCCGATCCTCTTGTCCGTTCTTCGTTGGGCCATACAGTTGGCAAGACAGGCCCCATCACCGGTTGGGTCGTGAAGAGAGTCCAAGGCAGTCCGCCTAGCTCCAAAACCGATCGTCATGCCAAGTCTCCCTTGGAGCCGCTCGAGCCTAGACCGGCCAGCGCGACAGTCCGTTGTCTGGTGGCCGTGATTTACGCGGAATCCACGACGAGCGACCTCGGAGGGGAAGATGAGACCGAGAAGCTCGCCATCGGCGCCACGTTCGTCAATCGGGCCTATTATGCTACCAAAAAGCCACCGAGTGGAAAAGGCCGATGCTATAACTCAGACTTCGGCAATGGCACTGTGTGTAGTGCTATTACGGCGAGAAATGGCTCGCAGGCCGTTGGCCAACCACTCTGGCAGGAGATCGTCGCAGGCAACGATCTCAAATCTCAGAAAAATTTAGAGAAAGAATTGAAGCTGAACTCCCACCGACGCCATTACAATCTCAGCGTGAAAGCTGCCTTGGCAACCGACGCATTGACGAGCCCGATTTCGATTCACGAGCTCTCCGACTCGATCCCCATTGCCTTTGACCAATCCCCTCAAGATACCCCGTCCCCGCGCTGGAAGCGGATCGGACAGGTCGGTACACGCCATTATTTTTATGCGTTCACAGAAGGGCGGGAATGTGAGTGAGTTGGGCGCGATGAAGACGCTCCACGTCACCACCCGGGAAGAATGGCGCGCCTGGCTCGCCGCGCATCATGCGACCGAGCGTGAGATCTGGCTCGTCTACGCCAAGCAGCACACGGGGCAGCCGCGCGTCTCCTACGATCACGCCGTCGAGGAGGCCCTCTGTTTCGGTTGGATCGACAGCATCGTCCGGCGGCTCGACGACGACCTCTACGCGCAGAAGTTCACGCCGCGGATCAACACCGCGAAATGGTCCGAATCGAATCTGCGCCGCTTCGCCGCTCTGGTGAAGGAAGAGCGGATGACGCCCGCGGGGCTCGCCAAAGGCCCAAGCCCGGACGCCGTGCCCGTGAAACCGCCCCGAAGGACCGCCGACGAAGGCGATGAAATTCCAGACTACATCCAGCGCCGCCTCCAGACGAACGCCACGGCTTGGCGCTTCTTCCAGAGCCTCGCGCCTTCCTACCGCCGGCTCTACGTCAAGTGGATCGACACCGCCAAGCGGGAGGAGACACGGCGGAAGCGGCTGGAGGAGGCGATTGGGCTGCTGGAAGAAGGCAAGAAACTGGGGTTGAAATAAAGAGCAGACCGCCGCCGTTCCCGGTGGAATTGATTCCGCCGACTCCGGCCTCGGCCGGAGGGCAGGATGACCAGAACGGAAGGAGTCGATCGACCAGTCTTCAGACAATCAAGCATAGTAGTTCCCCTCGCGGTCTGCAGCGGTAGCGCCTACGATGCTCGGACCCATTTCAGCGTCAAATCTTTGACTCCGGCTTCCGGCAAGTTCGTCTGACAGATTCGTTCTCGGGTGCGGTCCTACGGGCGACGGGGTCGGAGTCAGTCCTGGCTCAACAAAACGTCACCGACCGTGTCGTGGTAGAGCGATGACACCGAATCCCCTGCGGACCCCGCGGACGCTCGACCTCTTCGCCTTCCCATCCGACACCCGAGGCTGGTTCCGGATGCTGGTCGTCGCGGCCTGCCTGGTGGGTCTCAACGCCGGCTTCCTCGCCGCTCGGCGGATTCACGACCCCCAGGACCACGCGCGCGAAAGACTGGACGCTCGCCTCCTGTGGGGCGCCCTCGTCGCTTTTTCGTACCTCACCACCGACATCGGGAAGATCCTTGGCCTCGAAAAAGGCCTGAGGTCGGCGGTGATCGGTTCCGGAGGTTGTTTCCTCATCGGGCTGGCGGCGCTACTCGGAAGTCTGGCCGCTCATTGGCTGGTCCGGCGCGAAGCGAAACGAAGCCAGCGTCTTGGGGCCACCCTTCAACGGGCGCGCGAAGTGACTCTGGAGAGCTGCCTGCGCCGCATAGGGAGCCTACTCGCGGAAACCACAGCCGTCGTCCGGATCGCAAGGGCGCACGTGATCTGCACTCTGCCGGAGTTGGACGGCACGGGCAAGGGGTACCTGATCGGCTGGCTTCAATCCGTCGGCGCCCTCTCGCGGCTTGCTCTCGCCGGAGCCGACCTGCGGAGCGCGGTGCTCGCCGGCACCGACCTGTCCGCCGCAGCCCTGGCCGGCGTTAATCTCTCCGGCGCCCATCTCACCGGGGCGCGCCTCGTCCAGGCCGACCTGCACGGCAGCCAACTCCAGGGAGCCGATCTATCGAGCGCGGACGCCGGCGGTGCGAATCTCCGTGACGTAGATCTGCGGGAGGCCCGGTTGCACCGGTGCAACCTGCGACAGGCCGATTTACGTGGAGCCAACCTGGAAAGGGCGAACCTCTGGCAGGCCGACGTGACAGGCGCTCGCCTCCAAGGCGCCCGCCTGATCGCCAAGCAACTCGCCAGCGTTCTCGGCGGCGCCGCGGAGCCTGACGAAGAAAGCGGGGAGCGACTATGACCCCGGCAGGCCGCAACGTCTGGTTGGAGATCACAGCCGTCGGCCTCTTCCTGATCAGCCTTGTCCTCTTCCTGGTGGCGGGCTACTACGCTGCCATGTTCATCGTCATCGGTCTTTTGCCAAGTGAGCAGCCGGTCGTGGTGCACGGCGTGACCCTCGACCGCAACACGGCTCTGGTGGCCGTTCTCGCCACGGGCGTCCCGGGAGCCGCGCTGATCGCGGCAGCCTGGGGGCTGCGCTCGCTGCTGGTCGAAGAAAAGGAGGAATGAATGCAGGAGATCCTTTCCATGCCAGGAAACCTCGACAACGCCTCTAGAGGCACCTTGATGCAACTCAACCCGTTTGCCCTCGCCGCCGAAACCAGAGGACGGTTCAGGATGCTCGTCGTTGCCGCTGTCGCCGCCGCGTTCAACATCAGCCTGAGTTGGACCTTCTTGATAGGCCGGGGGGCTGAATTCAAGCGACTCTGGGAGGAATACGGAGGACTGCAGAAAAAAATTAGCGACTCTACGTTCTTCAAGCTCACTCTGGTAGAGCGAGAGACGCTGGCGGAACGGGCTGACACTCTGATAAGGACGCTACTCGGGATCTGTCTCGGTAAGTTGCTCATCTCTATCCTGTACGTGGTGATCCTGAGCACTGTGGCGATTCTGATCTATCGACGCCATCCCCAACGCATCCGCAGGCAGTTCCGAGCGCTTCCATTGACAGAAGAGAAAGCGCCGACCGTGGCGCGGGACCTGAAGCGTATGGTGGATGCTCTCAACCTTTCGCCAGCGCCATCACTGGAGGTACAGTCGCTGGAGCACTCTCAAGGCTGGAAGCTTCTCGATGCGATAGCGTTTGGATTGAAAAAGTCACCGGCTCTTCTCTTTAGGGCACCAGCCGAGGTGCTGGAGGGCTGCTGGAATACCAAGTATAAAGCGATAGTACTCCACGAGCTCGCTCACATCAAGGCAGGAGATGCCCAGGACCGGGAGCGGGCTAAGGCAATCTGGTTGGTCCTTGGAGTTTTCGGATATCTGCCGATGGCTCTTGTGATGCTGAGCAGTTTCTTCGCCTGGTTACACGGGGACGCGGGGCTTTCGATACGCCAAAATGTAATCATGTGCGCTCAGCTTGTTATGACGCTCTTGGTTGTGTTTTACATCATGGCTGGCCTGATTCGGATACGCGAGTTCTACGCGGACGGGAGAGTTGCTATTTGGGGCTGGCAGGAACCTCTAGCCGCCGCCTTCAGACCCAACTCAGGATGGTGGCATCCCCCCGCCAAAACCCGCAAAGCCAGCCTAGAAAGATCAGAAAATCTCCTCCGGATCTCCAGCGACCTACCCCTTGAAACCGGCATGCTTCTCGCTCTCGTGCTGGGCAATGGGCTTGGATTCGGTCTCCTTCTGCTTCGTGTATGCCTGCTCCTTGGGCAGCGACTACAATGGCACGTCCTCGCATCGCTCGGCGAACAGTCCGCTAGTTGGAAAAACACCTCCTCTCTCGTGCCCCCGATGCTACTGGGCAATATACTCCCGCAACTAACCGGAGCGGTCCTCTTCTTCTTTCTTGCCCGCCTGGTGAGCGGAACGCTGGATCTCCAGGTCCAACGAGAGGCAGTCGCGGACCTCGCAACCAGAAAGCACGAAAACTGGGGATACCTGGAGCTCCTGCGCCCGGCGTGCCTATTCGCCATTGGCTTTGAGGCAGGGCTACTCCTTGCTCCTGACTTTTATTTCATCCCACCGCCGCAATGGCTGATCCCTGCCCGCGCCACAGCAATGACACTGTTGTCCTGGTTATGGCTGGTCTCGATGCGAGCATTCTCCAGATTCTCCTTCGGTTCCCATGCAGCCGATAAGTCTCCAGAGCAAGGCCGCGCACCATGGTTCTCCGCCCTGATCCTCACTCTCCTCTGCTACCCTCTTGCAGTGGCCTCTTTCTTCTTGCGAGGCTTTCAGCAAAACATTTCGGCTGTGGATTTCCAGCCGACAGGTCTGCCTCGTGCTTATCTCCTTTTGGAGGTGCCTATCGCGTGCACTTTACTCGGGTTCACTCTCCTATATGTCCTCATCGCAGGCTCGGCGCTCGTGCAGGTTTCAAGGTCTCTCTTGAAGGTCCGGTCCTGCCCTATTTGTGGTGACAGTCTCGAGCCGAGACTGGTCGTCGGACGGGTATGCCAGTCCTGCAGCAATCCCTTGACTCCCTGGCTGTATCCCCATGAGACTGATCGTTTACAAATAGCTTCGAAAGGTGAGGTGAAATGATGAGTGGTTCCAAGCTGGGGGTCCTGGGACTGTCGCTTCTCAGCACCTTGATCCTGTTCTATGGCGCTCTTTTAGCTTTGTTTCCGGTTATCTACCCTCCGGTCTTGGTATATCACGACCAGGTGACAAACAAGATCGCGCCCGGGTGCTTCGGAATCCCCGTGCTTCTCTTCATGACCTTCATCGCTCTCTTCCCTGCGATGGGGGCCCTCCAACTCTGGCGGACCCGGGTCCGCACACGAGCCGCGAAAGAACGCCAGGAGAACGAATACGAGCTCCAGCTCGAGGAGCAGCTTCAACGGGCGATGGCGCGGGCTGTAGATCTCCGCCTCGAAGAGAATCCTGAGGAGCTCCCAGAGGCTTTTGTAGGCGAGGTGCGCGGCTTTATGGATCCATGGAACCGCGCTCACCGAGCACGGTTGTTTCGTTTCTTGAGAGATCTGGGGTTCGATGCCGATTGGGTGACGGCCGGAGATGATAATCGCCGACGCCTGACACCAGAAAGTGCAGATTCACTATGGGAGCGCAGTCAACCCCTTGCGGTCGCTACGGTTGTCGCTTGGTTTTCCTTGAGCTTCTCGCTCCTCCTCCTCGCGGGCTTGGCATGTCTTGCTCCGGCGCCCAGCGCACAGATACGTCCGGGACAGACTTTGATGGGCGTTCTTGGCTGCGGTTTTATCCCTTCGCTGATCGCTGGACTGGCCGGCATTGGAATCAGCTGGCTCTTCTTTCAGGAGAAGAAAGCGTCAAGGCGACGCCATGCGGCTCGTGACAAGGTGCAAGAACTCATCCTTCGGTATTGCACAGAGGTGATCGAGAAGCTCCCGATTCCACGTGAATCCAGTGACGGCAAGTGCGTGGTCCGTGCCTTTGTCATCGCTGAAACGGCGGAGCTCGACGGAACTCGAAAGGGAAGACTGTTGAGCCTTCTTCAACAATCCGGTTGGCTCGACCGCGACTCGGGCGTCGATCTGCGCGGGGCAAACCTCCAGGCCGCGAGTCTTGCTGGCGCCCGTCTCTCGCACACCTTGCTCCAGCGCATTGATCTGAGCCGGGCCGACCTCAGCCGGGCCGACCTCCAGGAGGCGAATTTGCGGCAATGCAACCTCCGAGAAGCCGACTTGCGGTTTGCCAACCTCGATGGCGCGGATTTGCGTGGTGCCGACTTGCGCGCCGCGAGGTGCCAGCAGGCGCGCATGGGCACGGCGAATCTTGAAGGGGCTCTCCTCGACGGCGCCAACTTCTGGGGAGCCGACCTGCGAGACACGGTGCTCAATGATTCGAGGTCCGGCCCCGCCGTACTCGACAGAACCCAGGGGTGAAGGAGGATTGTCCGATGCGGGACACGAATGGGACCAGCAAGGTATTTCAGCGCTGCAACAGAAATCTGGTGCTGGAGATCGGAGCTCTCTTCCTGGCGTTGCTCGGCCTGATCTGTCTGGTGATGGGAGTTTACGACGTGCTTGTATCGATCGTCCAGATCCCTGGCGTGACTCTTTCACCCATCTTGAGGATAGCGGTCATTTCCTTCGACTTCGTCTCGGCGATCTTGATCGGCATCGTCTGTCTTGTTCTGCGCGCTATAGCCCGGTGAGTTCGGCGACACCGTACAGAACCTTGAGTCCAACCGCGAGGTCCAGAGCCATGAGGAACACCTTCGATTTCGTTTCCCTGCCTCCCAATCTCAAGGCTGTCCGCAAGACCGTGCTCCACGTCCTGAGCGATCTGGCCCCCGAGGAGGTGGAGGTGACGGAGGCCTACGTCAGCCCACTGATCGAACTGGCGGGGCAGGACAAGCTGCCGCCCACGGATTCCCGGGACGAACCGGGAGCTTTCGGCGCCGCGGATTGGATGCTCCCTTCGATTGTCTTCCTGGTAATGGGCGTGCTGCAGACACGCCTGATGGGCGGGATCGGTAGGGAGGCGTGGGAGACCATCACCGAGGGAGAAGTCCGCGACTGGGTTCGCCGCAGCGGCTGGCGGCGGGGCCGCAAGCTCATCCCGGAGCTGACCCGGTCCTTGCAACGAGCCTTCCGCGAGCACCTCGCCGGTTTCTTCAGATCCGCCGAGAGGACTGGAGCCCGGGAAGAGCGCCAGACGGACATTTCCTGTCCCCGCCAGGTGTGGAAGGGGACGGCGAGGTTCAGCCTCGTGGTGCGGCTGACCGTAGGGCCGGCGCCGTTGAGCGCGGCCAAGGGCTCTCTGGAGGTCGAGCCGGGCAAGACGGTCCTCGTCCACCTGCAGGCGCCGACTGCGTTCGAGATCCTCAACGCTCCCCGGCAGGAGATCACGATTCCGCCCGGCCAGGACAGCCAGCCCGCCGTGTTCGATTTGCACCCCAGGGAGACCGGCCCGCAATCGATCGGCCTCGATTTCTATCAAGCTGGCAATCACCTCGGAACGGTCAGCGTGCTCGTGGACGTGGTGGACCAGCCAATTCCCGAAACACAGGCCTACCAAACTCGCTTGGCCGTTCTCACCTTAGATTCCGAGGTTCCTGCTCCGGACCGCGTGCTGAGGATCTCTTCGCATCCCCAAGACTCCTCTCTCGTGCTTACCCTGATCCAAAATGGAGGCACCTCGTGGCGGGACGTACCTGCCTGGCGGATCCGGCGCGATCCCGCGGCGTGGGCAGAAGAGCTGTTCAAGGAGTTGAACGACCTGACCTCGCTCTCCGACCGATCTGACCGGGAGTTGGACGATCGCGGCTCCCTGAAGGCTCCAGAGGTCCAAGAGGCCCTCAAGGCGCTTGGACAGAACCTCTGGCGCGAGTTGCCCGAAGAGCTTCGCAGTCTTTACTCTCAGGAAAGGGATCGCTGGCGAAACGGCAGTCTGTTGATCCTCTCGGACGAGCCCCACTTGCCGTGGGAGCTGCTCTGGCCTTACGGAGAGGGCTGGGAGGACGATGAGCCCTGGTGCCTGACGCTGCGCTTGAGCCGCTGGCTGGCCCGAGGTGTACGAGGGGATGGTAACTCCGGCGCGCCCGGCATCCTGCCTCTGACGGCGGTCGCCTATGTGGCTCCGGGCGACAGTCACCTGCCGGCTGCCCAGAAGGAGCGGATCTCTCTTCAGTATCTGCTTGGCCAACGGGGAGTCCGGGACGTCAGTCCGCCCGTACCCACCTGGGGAGCCGTCATGGACGTTCTGCGAGCAGGCCCCTATGACTGGTTCCACGCAGCCACTCACGGCAAGTTTTCCACCGACGCTCCCGATCAGCGTTCCGTGCTGCTGCTGGAGGGAAGCCAAACGCTGACTCCGCAGCATTTCGTCGGCGCAAAGATCGAGGACGGACTGCGACGGAACCGTCCCGCCTTCGTCTTCAATATTTGCCACGCCGGCCGCATGGGCTGGGGGTTGACCGGATTGGGAGGATGGGCGGACCGTCTGATCTCCTGCGGCGCCGGCCTGTTTCTCGGCCCTCTGTGGAGAGTGACGGACGAAACCGCCGCTCAGATGGCCCATAGCTTTTACAAGTTCCTGCTCGATGGCGAGACCACGGTGGGTGAGGCCGTCCGTAGAGCCCGCCGCGAAGCCCGCAAAGCCGGGAATCCGACCTGGCTCGCCTACAGCCTGTATGCCCACCCCAACGCACGGGTCCATTTTCCCGGCGAGACCAACACCGCGCCGTGACCGGCCCCCTCAATGTTGAACCGGCCGACCACCGTCACTACTACTTCGTCTCTGGCCGGGAAAGTTTTCCGCGTCGCCGGAGATTTGCCCCGTGGCCGGGAAGGTTTCCCAGGCACCGGGGAAGGTTCTCCGTCGACGGCAAAACTTCTCAGCCGGCTGGGAAGGTTTTCAGCCACCGGAAAAATTTTCCGCGCCGCCCGGAAGTTTACCCCACGGCCAGAAAGGTTTCCCAGGCGCCGGGAAGGTTCTCCGCCGGCGGGGAAACTTCTCACCCGGCCGAGAAGGTTTTTCAGCCGCCGGGGAAGTTTTCCGCGCCGTCGAGAAGTTTGCCGCGGACCTGAGAAAGTTTCCCGCCCGCTGGGAAAGTTTCTCAGCCGGTGGGGAAACCTTTCAGCCGGCCGCGAAAGTTTTCCAGCAGCCGGAAGAGGTTTGCGTACCACCGGAAAAGTTTGGCGCGGGACCGGAAAAGTTCCCGTGCCATCGGAAAACCTTCTCCACCGGCCGGAAAACTCTTCAGCCGCCCGAAATGTTTGCCGCGCCACCGAAAAAGTTGGCCGGCCGGCCGGAAAAGCGTCTCCGCCGCCCGGAGAACTTTTCAGCCGTCCGAAATGTTTGCCGTGTCATCAGAAAAGTTTGTCGCGAGGCTAGAAAAGTTTGGAGCGTCACCGGAAAAGCTCCTCCGCCGGCGGGAAAAATTCTCCGCTGGACGGGAAGTTTCTCAGCCGCCAGAAAAGCTCGTCGCGTCTCCAGAAAAGTCTGCCGCGCCACCGGAAAAGTTGACCGCAGGACGGAGAAGTCTCCCGCGAGACAAGGAAGGGTTCTCCGGCGGCGGGAAGACTCCTCGGCGGGCTGGGAAAAATTCCTGGCTGGTGGGAAAGTCTGCCTCTTTTCCGTCCTCCTCTGCCGGGCTCGGGTATTCAGACGACCACCTCTTAAGCGCGCCGCCCCCGAACAGAATCTCGGGGAGCGGCCACATCTTTTTTATTCTTCGACGTCGCGGATGATACGAAAGCCGATGTCGTCTTTCTTGTAGTCGGGCGCCGATCTGTTGCGCTTGGCGACGCCACAATGTTCGGCCTTGATGGCGTAGCTCCCTCCACGGCGTACTCGTTTGGTGCCTGAGGTAGGACCCGTTGGATCCACCTGACGGGTGCCATCATAGGGTGCATACCAGTCTGCCACCCACTCCGAGACATTGCCCTGCATGTCGTAAAGTCCCCAATCGTTGGGAGCAAATTTCCCTACGGGTGCAGTGGCATCATACTGGTCATTGATGACTTCACTCTTACAGTTGCCGTATCGTATGAGCTCTGAGGGGTCATCTCCGAAGCTGAATCGCGACGCAGATCCTGCCCGTGCCGCGTACTCCCACTGCGCTTCCGTGGGAAGCCTGAAATGGGCTTTGGGATCAGTCTCTTGAAGCTTGTGCAAAAAATCCTGAACCCGATTCCAAGTGACAGAGTCAACAGGTTGATTGGACCATTTGTTGTGCTTGCCGGGCGATTCGTGCATGAGTCGGTTCCACTGCAACCGCGTGATCTCGAACGCGCTCATACAGAAAGGCTTGGTGATCGTCACCGGATGCCGCTTGGCATCCCCTCCTTCCCCACCCATCGTGAAGGTCCCAGGGCCGATTCGCTTGAAGACCATCTCCAGATCAGGAATCGGCGGGCAGCCTTTCACGGAATCATGGGGTGGAGCAATCGGAGGCAAGTCTGGGCCCTCCGAGCGGGTATGTATTCGAGTGTAGCCGGCCGCCGCCAAGATGCCGAGGAGGACCGCACCGGATGCCGCCGCGACTTTCCCCTTCCATTTCGGTGGGCGACCGAAGATGTAGCCGTCCGGGGATCGCATGTAGAGGATGGGGATAGCCCACTCTGCGGTTTCCCCCTTGGCAAACAGAGCATTACGGGCCCTGCACACCGCCTCCTCCACGGCCACTTTGCCGGCAACTGCTTTATAGAACTTCTGAGCGAAGGCAATGGCGGTGTCGTCGGCAACCGTGGACCGCATTGCGATGACAGCAGGAGCTCCACCCCAGATCAAGCTCTGTGCAACTCCGGTGAAGGAATCCGTGGGTGAGCTGACCGCACCGTGGCACGCATTGAGCACGACCAACCGAAGCTCCTTCCGGTTTCGCAACAGGTCGACCAGCCGTTTTCCGGGAACGATCTCGGCCTCTCCGGTCTCAGTCTCGAACACGAGGCTACCGGTTCCCTGCGCTGCATCGAACGTGCCGTGGCCGATGAAGTGAAGGATATGGAACGATTCCCGCACCTCTTCCAAGGCTGGGAAAGTCGCTTTCTCGAGCCGCTGCAGGACGACTCGCCCCCGCCTCTCGAGACCAGCCAACGAGTTTTTCAGCTCCTGCCACTCCTGCTCGATCTCCAACTCTGCATAGCCGCTCGGCGAAGCGGTCACGACGAGGATGCGGATCGGCGGCTTCACGCCGAGAGCCCGACCCTTCGAAGGTTGCTCGGGATAGCGTACGACGGCCGTTTCCGGGGAGAGGGCTAGGAATCCGAGATCGGGATCGTACAGGAACTCCCAGGGCCACAGCGCCAGCTCCGGTTCCCGGATGCGCAGACGGACTCGAAGACCAACCTTCTGCCGCTCGGCCTCGTTGAGGCTCTGCCGCCAGAATTCCAGGACCTTGCCGCTGAAGACCGCCCGGAACAGGTCGTTGCCAATCTTTTCGACGTCCTTGCGCAAATCGGGGGGCGGCGCATCCAATTCCCGACCACGAGTACCGACTTCCTTGAGAAAGCGCTCCAATTCGCCGGCAACAAAGGGAGCAGTGAAGCGGGCTTCCGCCTCCCCTAGATGGCCATGCTCCAAATCGGAAACTCGGACCCGGAAGAGACCGTCAGGCCCTTTCTCGATCCGCAGATCGAAATTCGAGTACCTCTCGATCGAGCGCATTAGCATCCAAGACGAGAGACACGGCCAGCTTGAGGTTTGTTTACAGGAGGTTGGACAGCCTCCCTATTTCTTCTCCGGCATATTCACCTGCCGGTTCGCCTCCACCTCGATCGTGATCTTCACGTCGTCCCCCAGAACGGGCCCGGAATCGAGGACGTTGTTCCAGGTGATCCCGTACTCTTTTCGGTCGATCTTGAAGGTGGCCTCGAAGCCGGCTTTCTCGCCTCGCGGGGTGGTCACCGATCCCAGGAAGGAGACCGGGAAGGTGACCGGTTTCGTCACGCCATGGAGGGTGAGGTTCCCCGTCACTTCGAGCGTGGTCGCGTCCTTCGCCACCACCTGGGTGCTGGTGAAGGTCAGGGTGGGAAACTTCTGGACGTCGAAGAAGTCCTTGGAGCGCAGGTGCTCGTCGCGGTCGTTGTTCGTGGTGTCGATCGAGGCCGCTCTCACGGTGAATTCGACGCTCGAGGCCGCCGGATTCGCCTTGTCGTATTTGATGACGCCGTCGAAGTCCCGGAAACGGCCAGAGACGTTGGAGACGAAGTGACGGATACTGAAGGTCACGCCGCTGTGGTCGACGTCCACTTTGTAAACGGCCGGCTCCGCTGCCGCCATGACGGGCAGCAGCAGAGCGAGCAGGAGAGCACGCAGGGCAATCTTTCTCATGATCGGTCTCTCCTCCTGGTCCCGGACGGTCTTGGTTTTCTCCCTCTTCTCCCGGCGGACGGGGGGGAGGCCGGGAGAAGAGGGCCGGGGGTGATGAGGGTCTTCCTAGCTGATCAGCGGATCGAGCTTGCCGGGATCGATCCCGAGCTCGTCGATCGCGCGCTTCACCAAGCCGCGGTCCACTGATCCCCGCTGGGCGAGCTGCCAGAGGGCGGCGATGACCACGCACTCGGCGTCCACCTCGAAGAAGCGGCGCAGGGCCTCGCGGGTTTCGCTGCGGCCGAAACCGTCCGTACCGAGAGGCAGCAGACGGCCCGGAAGCCAGCGGGAGATCATGTCCGGTACCAGCTTCATATAGTCGGAGACGGCGACGATGGGCCGGTCGTCCCCCTCGAAAATCCGCACGACGTACGGTTTTTTCGGTTCCTGGTCGGGATGGAGCAGGTTCCAGCGGTCCGCTGCCAGGGCGTCGCGCCGCAGCTCCTTGTAGCTCGTGGCGCTCCAGACGTCGGCCGCCACGCCGTAGCGCTCAGCGAGGATCTTCTGCGCCCGCAGAGCCTCCCGCAGCAGCGAGCCGCTGCCCAGCAGGTGGATTCGTGGACGGTTTCCATCCCCGTCAGGAGCCGGCTGAAGTTTGTACGCCCCTTTGAGGATGCCCTCTTCCGCGCCGGCCGGCATGTGCGGCATCGGATAGTTCTCGTTGTACAGGGTGATGTAATAGAAGACGTCCTCGCGGTCGGTGAACATCCTCTTGAGACCGTCGCGAATGATCACCGCCAGCTCGAAGGCGTAGGCGGGATCGTAGGCGAGAAGGTTCGGCACCACGCTCGCGAGCACGTGGCTGTGGCCGTCCTCGTGCTGGAGCCCTTCGCCGTTCAGCGTCGTGCGGCCGGAGGTAGCGCCCAGCAGGAAGCCGCGGGTGCGCTGGTCGGCCGCCGCCCAGATCAAGTCGCCGATGCGCTGAAAACCGAACATCGAGTAGAAAATGAAGAAGGGGATCATGTCGATCCCATGGGTGGCGTACGAGCTGCCGGCGGCGATGAACGACGCCACGGAGCCCGCCTCGGTGATCCCCTCTTCCAGGATCTGCCCATCCGTCGCCTCCCGGTAGTAAAGGAGCATCGACTTGTCCACCGGCTCGTAAAGCTGCCCCACGTGGGAGTAGATGCCGAACTGGCGGAAGAGCGACTCCATGCCGAAGGTGCGTGCTTCGTCCGGCACGATGGGCACGATTTTCTTGCCGATCTCCGGGTCCTTGAGGAGCTGAGTCAGCATCTGGACGAAAACCATGGTGGTCGAGACGTCGCGGTCCACTCCCTCGAAGAAGCGGCTCCAGGTCTCCCCCACCGGAATCGGCACGGGCTCCTTGCGCACCCGCCGCATCGGCACCGGGCCGCCCAGGGCGCGGCGGCGCTCCCGCAGATATTGGATCTCCTCGCTGTTCTCCGGCGGACAGTAGAACGGCGCGTCGTGCAGGTCCTTGTCGGCGATGGGGATCTCGAAGCGATCACGGAAGAAGCGGAGCTCGTCGTCGTTCAGTTTCTTCTGCTGGTGGGTGACGTTCTTCCCCTCGCCCGCCTCGCCCAGGCCGTACCCCTTCACGGTTTTCGCCAGGATCACCGTGGGCGAGCCCTCGTGCTCGATGGCGGCCTTGAAGGCAGCGTGCACCTTGACAGGATCGTGCCCGCCGCGCCGCAGGTTGTGCAGCTCTTCGTCCGAATAGCCTTTGACCAGCTCCGCCAGCTCCGGGTACTTGCCGAAAAATTCTTTGCGGATGTAGGAGCCCGGCTCCACCACGTATTTCTGGTACTCGCCGTCGAGCGCCTCGTTCATGCGCTGCACGAGGAGGCCGGTGTTGTCCGCCTCGATGAGCGGGTCCCAGTCGCTCCCCCAGATGACCTTGATGACGTTCCAGCCGGCGCCGCGGAAGGCCGTCTCCAGCTCCTGGATGACCTTGCCGTTGCCGCGCACCGGACCGTCGAGGCGCTGGAGGTTGCAGTTGATGACGAAGATGAGGTTGTCGAGCTTCTCGCGGGAGGCGAGGGTGATGGCGCCCAGCGCCTCGGGCTCGTCCGTCTCGCCGTCGCCGAGGAAGGCCCAGACTTTCCGGTTCTGCACGTCGCGCAGACCGCGGTTGCGCAGGTAGCGGTTGAACTTGGCCTGGTAGATGGCGGCGATGGGGCCGAGGCCCATGGAGACGGTGGGGAACTCCCAGAAGTCCGGCATCAGCCAGGGGTGGGGATAGGAGGCGAGGCCGCCGCCCTCAGCGAGCTCGCGGCGGAAGGCGTCCATCTGGCCGACGGAGATCCGCCCTTCGAGAAAGGCGTGGGCATAGATGCCGGGCGAGCCGTGCCCCTGGAAGTAGACCATGTCGCCGTCGAACCCGCCGGCGCCGCGTCCCTTGAAGAAGTGATGGAAGCCGACCTGATAGAGGGTGGCCGACGAGGCGAAGGTGGAGATGTGGCCGCCCAGGCCGGCGAAGCGCTTGTTGGCCCGTACCACGAGGGCCATGGCGTTCCAGCGCACGATGCTTTTGATCCGCCGTTCCAGGGCCCGGTCGCCGGCGTAGGGGGGTTCCTCGCTCTTCGGGATGGTGTTGACGTAGGGGGTGTTGCCGGTGAAGGGGAGGGCGACGTCCCGCTCATGTCCCTTCTCCACCAGCTTCTTGAGGAGGAACCGGGCACGCTCGCGCCCTTCGATCTCGACCACCTGCTCGAAGGCGGTCAGCCACTCCTCGGTCTCACCGACATTGGTATCCGCACCTCCACCCGAAGACCCATTGGGTGGAGCCTGGTACGACTTGCTCATGCGCTGTGCCTCCTAGCGGTTCCTGGGAAGAGGGAGCATCCGAGGCTCCCCCGCCTCCGTCCGCCAAGGTTGTCACGTCAGCCGGGCGGACGGCAATCGGGGAGCATACGACGAACGGGGCGGAACAGGAAAGGGAGGAAGAGACTCCGCCGGTCCCTCTCTGCCCAAGAGGGAGAAAGAAGCCGGCGGAGACTTGCGGGAAGGGCAGGCGGCACGACCGCCCGCGGATTTCAGCTCGGCCTACGACGAAGAATCGCCGTCGCCACCCCGGCTGGGAGGTTGATTGTTCGGATCGGCCGGAACGGGGGGCGGCGGCGGCGCCACGGGATCTCCGTCACGTCCATCCCCGATCTCTGCCAGAGAATCTTTACCGGCTGCCTGCATCACTGACTGGGCCATACGGACTCCTTTCCTCAATGGAGTGAATGGTTTGGAGAGCGCTCGCTTCTCCATGGCTTCCACTCCAGGAAGACCCGCCAAGTCAGGAGATGTTTAGACTCTCTTGGAAGAAAGACCTTATTCTCATCTATCTCCATTCGCCTTGTTCGATAAATCCCGCCCAGTAGTACGGAGCGTTCCACTGCCGGTGGCGCCACATCCGGATCTGCGCTTGCCGCAGGGCTGCCGCTGAATGCATACCGCTCTTCAGCAGGCTGAAATAGAACAGCGGCATGAGCTTCGTCGTGGCGGTATTGTCCACGTTCCACAGAGACACCACCACGGACGAGGTTCCCGCCGTAAAGAAGGCCTGGGTCAGGCCCACGAGCCCTTCCCCGCGGATCTCCTTTCCCAATCCCGTGCCACAGGCACTCAGCACGGCGAGGTCGGCGGGGAGGTCCAGCTCCTGGATGTCGCCCGCTCGCAGGAACGGGTCGCGACGCTTTCCCCCGGGCTCGAAGGCGGAGAGGACGAGGGACGACTGATCGGGATGGGTCCTGCTCGGCTCGCCGTGCACGGAAAAGTGAAGGATCCGGTAAGTACCGAGTTGGTCCATGACCCGGTCGCGATTGGCATCGAAACCGTATAGCTTCAGCACGCCTTCTGCTCCCGCCAACCTGGCAATGGCGTCAGCCTCCTTCCGAGAGGAGGGAAGGCTCGGGAAACGATCCGCCAGGGGCTTATTCCCTTTGAGCTCATAGATCGGATCGGCCACCAAGGCCAGCAGGTTCGGCGGTTCCGGCCGGCCGGCTCGCTGGTCTCGTTGGTCTCGCAGCACGGCGATCACGGAGGCTGAAGGCGCGCTCACGATCTCATGGCTCACGATCAGGGGCCTCGGCCACCGTCCTCCGTCCGGCTCCTCTGTCTTGGCAGCGACAAGGTCCGGCAGGGCGGCAAACGGCACGTACTGCAACTCGGGAGGGACGACGATCAGCAAGCGTTTATTTCCAAGACGCAAGGCCACGGGACCAAGGAGCATCTGGCTCAAAGCACGGGCCTGGCGTACCGCCTCCGGTTGATCTTGCCGGTGGTGGCTGTGGGTCAAGAGCTCGTAGACCTTCCGGGCGAGAGGTTCGATCTGGTCACGGCCCGGCAGCTCGAAGCTCGAATATTCCTGCGGTGTCACGACCCAGAGATAACTCCTTTCTTTCCCGAGGAAATATTCGAGCAGAACGGTATCCTGATCGACCACCTGCCGCTGGATTTCACGCAGGCTCAGGGGCTGGGGAGCGGAGAGCTCTCCCAGGCTCTCGAGCAACATGCGGGCTCGGGCATGCTCGCTGGCGTCAAAAGCCTCGATATCATGCCCAGCCGTCCGCTTCAACCGATGCTGGTCCATCAGCAGCTCCACCTGAAGCTCGTAAAGCCATTGCCATGGGATCAGCAGTTGGGCTCGTACCACAGGCTCCTGGTTCGCGCTACGCAGCGACTCCAGAGCCTTGATAGCGCGGGCGGCGTTCGCGCGGGCGGCCGCCGGGCTGTTACGGCGACGCTCAGCCCAGGCCAACTGGAAGTAAGCGGAGGCTTCCGTATCCAGACGCTTTTGCTGCCGGTTGATGTCCAGAGCCCGCTGAATGGATTCGATCGCCTGTGGAATCGAGCCCAGCGCGATGTCGACGGAGCCGAGGTTGATCCAGGAGTTCGCCTCTTGGGATGCCATGTGTTGGTGCTGAAAGATCTTCAACGCGCTCTGGAATGCATCTTTGGCGTCCTTGAACTTCTTCAGTTGCTGATAGGCCAGACCGAGTTGATTGAAGGTGCCGGCCTCGTTGCCGCCAAATCCAAGGCAACGAAAAATACTCAGGGCGCGACGGTAATAGGGAACGGCCTGATCATAGAAACCCGCTTCACGGAAGGTGTCGCCGAGGTAGGAGAGCGCCATGGCGGCCCAAAAGAGATCCTTGCCCTTGCTGAATTCCTCCAGGGCCTGGTTCTGGGCGATCAGAGCCTGATCAAGCTCTCCCATCTTGGAATAAGCTCTGCCGCAGCTCAACAGGGTTTGAGCTTCGTCCGGCGTATCGCCCTGCTGATGATAGAGCCTCGCCGCCTCCTGAAGGTTTGTCACCGCCTGATCGATCTTACCGGTGTCGAGTTGCACCCCACCGAGACCCCGGCGGGCATGAGCTTCGTCTTTGAGTCTGCCGAGGTCGTGCAGGAAACCAATGCAGCGTTCATAAGCGGCGATCGCCGCTTTGGAGTCGCCTGCATTGTGCAAAGCCGGAGCCATCTTAGTGAGCATGCCGGGCAGTTGCACCCGCTGCCCCAGGGAGTCGTAGATCCTCAGGGCGCGCGTATAGGAGCCACCACCTTCGGCCCAGTGGTCCTCTCTGCACTGAAGATCGCCAAGCTGATTCCAGGCATCCGCTTCGCGAAGAGAATCCTTGACCTCTCCGGCAAGCCTAGCGGCCTCCTGAAACCTCGACTCTGCTTTTCGCGCGTCCTTTGATTTCAGATCCTTGCCTTGCGAGTAGGCGATGGCGGCTGCCGCCCGGGTCTTGTCCTGAGGCGTCGCACGGCGCTGAAGGAAGGTCGTGGAAGCGTAGGTACCACCCTGAGTGCTCGACACCTTGACCTGGTACTTCCCGGTGGAGGCAGCCACCCAGGGGACGTCTTCGGGACCCTGCGATAGGTTCATGCCGTCGACCGTGACGACCTTGGCGCCCTGTGGATCGAAGACCTCCACCTTGATGTCCACGCCCCGCTGGTCGAAGACGAGCCGCTGGAAGTCGCCCTTCTTCAGATCGAAGGTGTAGACATGGACGACGCACCTCTGCAGCATGACGGCGCGGCCCGGATGGAAACGGCGGGCCTGGGGACGAGGTTTGGCTGGGCAGGGCTGTGAGGCCGAGGGCTCCGGAGGCTTACCGGGCACAGCGGCCTGGACGAGCCCAAGAGACCCGGCAAGGAGGAAAACAAGGCCCACCAGGAGCCGAGTGCAAGAATGGCCCATGCGCGAGACTCCTCTGCTCGAAGAGTCTCCATTCTAATCGGAGGGGAGCGCGGGTGCGAATCGGGCGGCACGGAGGCCGCGGCTCACTCCTCCTTCGTGATCCTGAAGGCGTAGCTCGCCACCTCCGCGAGCCGGCCGTTGCTCCGACCGAGCAGGTCCAATCGGTACTGCCCCCGCTTCAGCTCGCCGCGGCCTAGTCTCACCTCAACCTCAAAGGAGTCGTTCTGGTGCAGCTCCGAAACGCTCTTCACGATCCGGTCTCCCGGAAGCTCATGGATCTCCGCCTTGTACTCCGGGTAGGGAGACTCGGCCGACGACTTCAGCACCAGCTTCACCGGCGGCTTGACCTCCACCACCGCCGGCGCCTCGCCGCGGGTGCTGTTGAGCGGATCGAGCGTCACGGTGGGGATCTCCGCCTCCACCCGGCGGGTCAGGCTGTAGATCGAGAATCCCACCACCGCCAGCACGAAGACCGCCGCCACCGCCACGATCTTCTGCCGGGGCCTGCGGCCGCGGGTGAAGAAACCGTCCTGGTCCAGCCGCGTCCGCAGCTTGCGCCAGTCGGCGGCCTGTTCGAACTCGCTGAGCCCGGCGGGCTCCTCCGAAGGAGACGCTGAGAAGCCCTGAATGTCCAGGAGGAGCTCCGTGCAGTGGCCGCAGAGGGCCAGATGCTCCTGAAGCTCCAGATCCTCCTCCGGGGTGAGCTCGTTGGCGTGGTAGGCGTACAGCCTGTCGGGATGCGGGTGCTCCTCGGGGTCCGGAAGCGGAGCCGGCGAGGAGAATCTGCGTAGATTCTTGGCATCGTCGCTCACGATCTGCCTGTGTCCTTTCCGGGAGGTGACTCGCCGCTGAGCTGGGCCGCCAGCCGTTTGCGACCTTGATGCAGGTGCGCCTTGACAGTTTCAATGGATATCTTCATGATTTCTGCAATCTCATCGTACTTCAGTCCCCTCTGGTACCGGAAAGCACAACAGAGGCGCATCTGCGTCGGCAGCCTCTGCAGCGCGTCCCGCAAGGCGGATCGCTGCTGCTGCTGGATCAACTGATCCAGCGGATCAGGAGCGGGGTCCGCCACCTGCAAGCCTGCGGTGCTGCCGTCCTCTCCGTCAGCCACCAGGTCCAAAGAATATTCCGGGGCATCACGCTTTCCTGTTCTCCGGCTCCGTACATGGTTAGAAAAAACGTGCCTCGCAATCTCCAACAGCCACCTTTCGAACCTCGACTCATGGCGAAAAGCGTCTATACCTCTGGAGACCCGAAAGAAAACTTCTTGGGTGAGATCTCTGGAATCGTCATGCGATTCTCCCTTGCGCCTGAAGAAGGCAAGCACCCTTGGGGAGGTGAGGGCGTAGAGCCGACGGAAGTTCTCTTCCAAGTCGATCCCCGCCTGGATCTGGAGGATGAGCCAGCGGCTTTTGTCTTCTTCGGGGCTCACGGGGGGAGAGCCACCGTCCGGCGGATTACCACCTCCGTGCGACGGTCCCATGGTTCCGGCGTCGGAAGGCGTGAGGATCGGCCTGGGGGATAGCGGACATTGCCATGACGATATGACTCCATGGAGGGGCTGTCAATCATATCGCCCCTCTCCCCCCTTCATCCCACACCTCGAAGGACCATGGGCCGGCCCCGACTCCCCTGCCAGCGCTCATCTCCCAGCCCGCTCTCTCCCAAGAGAGAGAACGGGCACTCTGATCCTCCCCTACATCGCTCCAGTCGCCGGTACCTGGGGAAGGGCGAAGCTCACCGCTAGGGGTCCGCCGACTCGCCATTGGGACTCGGGCACTGCGGCCTGGCTGGAGAACATGATCTCCAGGTGGACGGGCTTGTCGCGGACTTCCGGCGGATAGTTGTCTCCCTTGAGGGCGGTGTAGTTCCACCACACATACCGCAAGTCGCCCAGAGGCAGCTTCTCGTGGGTATTGGGTTTGCCGAGGATCGCCTCGACTTCGGCAGCCGTTTTGCCGGAGACGAGGCGACAGATCTCATCGAATGATTTGTCGGATCGGGGGCGACTCTCCGAGTGGCAAGCCAGGATGGCCACAAGGAGCATCGCCAAAGCGAGTGCCATCTTCCGTTTCACTCTCATCCTCTTTCTGAAAAAGCGGAGCGGCGAATGGATCGCCGGTCCGCGGAATCCACCAATTACACCGAACGAATGGAGCGGGATGAGCCGTGCTTGGGATCGTCGTCGTCGCCCCGGACCCCTGTGCCGGCCCCTTTGACGGTCTGGGTAGTCGTCGGACTGAGGGTCTCTACCGTGCCACCCTCCCGGCCGCCATCATCCTTGTGCGGCTCTGGCCTCGACCGTCGCCGCCCGGCCACCTGAACGCCCTTCTTGCTCGGTGACTTGCCCATGACGCCCTCCTATTTAAGATTCATTGATTGCACCGGGGAAGTAAAGCCTCCCAGGTTCGCTAAGAGAAGACACCACCCGCCGTGAACTTGTTTAGATGACCTCCGGAAGCAGCTCTCATTATTTCCATTCTCCCTGTAGGACAAAGCCCGCCCAATACGAAGGGGCATTCCACCTTGGCTGACTCCCCATCCAGACCTGGGCTTCCCTCAGGGCCGCCGCAGGGGACATGTGCGACTGAAACAGGTTCTGATAAAACCGCCCCATCAGTTGAGCGGTCGCCTGATCGTCGACGTCCCAGAGGCTCACCGCCACCCGGGAGGCACCCGCGGTGAAGAACTCCTGAGTCAGTCCTACTAATCCCTCTCCTCGAATCTCGCGGCCAAGCCCCGTCCTGCAGGCGCTGAGGACCACCAGGTCGGCAGGCAACTTGAGCTTCGCGATCTCTCCGGCGCGCAGATAGCCGTCAACCGGCTTTCCTTCCCGGTCCACCAGTGAAAGAACGATCGCCGAGCGGTCGGGTCTCTCCGTATCCACCACACCGTGAGTCGAGAAATGCAGCCGGCCGAAATCCTTCAAAGAGCCGGCGAGCACCATTTGACGGTTCGCGTCGAAACCCAGCGCCAACAGCGGCTTGTCTTGCCGAGCCTGGGCCTCGATGGCTAAAGCCTCACCCTCCGAGTACCGCAGCCTTGGGAAAGGAGGTTTCTCTCCAGGACGCGCGCTGTCCCCTTTCCCCGCCAAGCGTTCGTCGGCAGGTGAGAAAACAGGATCGCCGAGGATGGCGATCGACTTGGACGGGCGTGGCCGGTCTTTGTGCAGACGCCGCAGGGTCGCCAACACAGTTGCGGAGAGTTCGACCGTGATCTCGTGATCCATGCCCCAGGAGCGAGGCCAGGCAGTGCCCTGCCGACGCGACTCCCGCAGATCCTCCGGAAGAGCCCCGAAGGAGATGGATTGGAGCGCCGAGGGAACGACGATCAGAAGCTTCTTTCCCGCCAGGCGGGTCGCCACCTGGCCAAAAAGAATCCGGCTGAGATCGGTCGACTTCCGTATGGCAATGCTTTGGAGCTCGCGCTTGCTGCTCGCCGCTTGGAGGCCATGGACCTCCCGGGCAAGAGCCTCGATCTGAGCGCGCGACACCGGTAGCTCGTAGCCGGTGAAAGAGGATGACGTCACGACCCAGAGATAGCTTCGCTTGTCTCCGAAAAAATACTCCAATAGGACCACGTCCTCCGCATCGAGGACTTGACGTTGGATGTCCTGAACGGACAGCTCGGGGAGCACCGGCCGGCCTTCGAGGTCGTCCATGAGCGTGCGGCTGCGGGCCCTCTCGCTCGCAGCGAAGGCCTCAAAATCGTACCCCTTGACCAGATCATGCCGGTGCTGGTCCATCAAAATCTCCACCATGAGGTCATAGAGATCCTGCCGGCCGGCCAGGAAGGACGAACGCAATTCTGCTCGGTCGGACTTGGTGCGAAGAGATTCCATGGAGGAAAGGGATTTCTGCAGGAAACTGCGAGCGGAATTCAGATGCCCTTGCTTCCACTCCGTCCAAGCAAGGCCATGGTAGGCTTCCACCTCGACGAGCGGATAATCCCGATTGCGTACCAGCCCGAGAGACTTGTCATAGGCCTCGACAGCATCGTGGTAACGCTTCATCACGGCTAGGACCCAACCGACGTTGGTCCACGCAACAGCGGCCTCCCGGATCTTTCCCTGGGCCTCGAAAATTCTCTGACAGTGCTGAAATGCGTTGAGCGCCTCCAGGTAGCGGGCGGCTTCAAAATAGGCCGTGCCGAGATTGTTCAGCGCCGTCTCTTCATCGCGATGGTGGCCGCTGGCTTGCAAAAGCTTAAGAGAGCGCAGGTAGTCAGAGATAGCCCGTTTGATTTCTCCTCTCTTCTTGTAGGCGTCTCCAAGATTTGTATAGGTCAAGCCCTTTATGTAGCCGTCGGGGTCATTTTTAAGGAACTCCAAGGCACGTTTATAGAAGGTCAAGGCCATATCGATATCTTCGAGAGCCGAGTAGGTATTGCCCAAAGCATTCAGGACTTTCGCTTCCTGAACCCGACTCGACAGCTTCTGCTGTAAGACTAGGGCAGCTCTGAGGTCCTCTAGAGACTTTGTGAACTCACTTGCCCTGGAGTACAGCATCCCCCGGTCATAAAGAAAGTCAGCTTCCAGCTCTGTAGATTTGATCGTGCGGACCAGAGTCAAGGCGCGTTCAAAGAAAGGGAGGGCTTGGCCTAACCCGGTGAGATCAGCATGAGCTATTCCGAGGTCATGGAGAATGATCGCTTCCTGCTCGAGATTCCCCAGCCCGTGGTAAAGTGTTGACGCCTTGTCCAAAAACGGCAGAGCTTCGCTCCTTGCTTCACGCTCAGCGAGGAGCTTTTCGAGTTGGTAGGAGGCATCGGCCTGCCCGACACGATAGCCGCTGCTCTCCCAGGATTCCAGAGCCTTCCGAAACTCCTGCTCTGCCTCTGCCTTGTTTCCATGTTTCAATTCCTGTCCCCGGGAGTACGCCAAGGCTCCTGTGACATCCTGTCTATCGCGTGACGTTGCCTTGCGTTTCGGGAGAACACGGATCTGGTAGTTTCCTCCACCGCTGCCCTTCAGCTCGACCCTGTAACGCCCCGCGGCCTCCGCTAGGAGAGGAACGTTTTCTGGGCCGGAATCTTTGTTTAGGTGGTCCACCTTAAAGGTCGGCTCACCGGACGCGAAAACCTTCGCCTCCACGTCCAAACCCTGCTGCTCCACCTCGATATCGACAAAGTCACCGGGTTCGAGATCGAATAAATAGGCGTGGACCTCATCCTTACCAAGAGAGCGGGCCTCGCTTCGCCCCTCGAACTTGAGGAACTCCTTGGGAGGAGGATGTGACGCCGGCGGGCTCGGCACCTTCTTTCCCACGCGGGAAGGGGTGGCGGGCGGGGGCGCCGGCTGAGGCCCTTTCGCGGGCCCAGACCCTTCGGACAGGATCAACGCGGCCAGGACAGCGCTCAGGGAGAGGGCTCGACGCACCAGTCCCTTGGACGGCAATCGATCCATAACTCGAGATCCCTCCAGCGAAAGCCAAGACAACCAGATCAGGCGGCTTCTTCATTCTAGCCGCACACGCGCCACGATGGACCCCAAAGCGAAACTATCGATTCACTGCAAAATCCGAATATCGAACTCCTTTGGCGGATTCAGGGCTCTGCCTTCGGGTCCCTGAACCTCGACTTTGTAGACCCCAGGTGGCAGGAAGCTCTCCGGGAGGAAGACCTCGATCCTCTCTTCGTCTTTTTCCTTCGCTTCGAGGGTCCTCCGGATCGTACCGTCCTTCCGGAAGACTAGCCTGAGCCGGGCCGAGGGGAGCGACGACTGGGTCTCGAAGGCGACGACGTGCCCGAGCCGCAAAGGCGTAGGCTCAGGCTTCTCAGCCGGCCCCCTTGTGCTCTCGAGCGCCAGCACCGTCGTAGGCGTCAGGTCGGTAATGGGCAGGGCCATTTTTCTTTTGAGCACGGCGATCCAGGTGGCCATCCCGCCGAAGCCGAAGAGGAAGAGAGTCAGAACCGCAGCGAGAGTCCTTGCCCCAAAGATCTTGCGCAGGGGGAATCTCTTCACCGCCATGGGCCGATACCGGGGATCCTGCAGCTTGACCCTTAGGTCCCTCCACTCCGCTGCAGACTCGAAGTCCACCACTCCCTCCCGGGGGAGGTCTTCCGGGGGCGGATTGAGGAAGCGCTGGAGGTCCAGGAGCAGGCCGGCGCAGAGGGCGCAATGGGCGAGGTGCTCCTGAAGGGCGGCGTCCTCTTCGGGGGACAGCTCATCGGCCTGGTAGGCAGAGAGCTTTTCCGGGGCGGGATGGTCGTCCAGGTCCGGGAGGCGCTCCTCCTCGGACAGGATGGCGAAGAGCCGGTCGAGATCGGCGGGTTCGTCGGTCACGGGCCGTTCTCTCCCCCGGGGTCCATCCGGGCTGCCAGGCGCTTACGGGCCTGGTGCAGGTGCGCCTTGACGGTCTCGATGGAGATCTTCATCACGATGGCGATCTCCTGGTATTTGAGCCCCCTCTCGAAGCGCAGAAGGCAGCAACGGCGCATCTGGTCCGGCAACTCCTGGAGAGCGGCACGGAAAAGGGCCAGGCGCTCGCCCTGGATGGCCCTCTCTTCGGGGCTTGGGTCTGAGGAGGGAAAGCCGGTCGTTGGACGGTGATCCCCGTCGTCGTTCTCCACGGGCGTATCCAGGGACTGCTCCAGGCCATCCCGTTTCTCCGTTCGCCGCCGGCGGACCTCGTTGAAGTAGATGTGCGCGGCAATCTCCCATAACCACCTCTCGAACCTGGACTCTCGCCGAAAGGTGTGTATACCCTTGAAGACACGGTAGAAGACTTCTTGGGTGAGGTCCCGGCTCTCTTCAGCCGTGAAGCCTTTGCGGCTGAAGAAGCTCTGGACGGCCGGACGGAACCGGCGGAAGAGCTTCTCAGAGCTCTCCTCGACGCGGATCCCTTTCTGGATCTGCTCGATCAGCTCTAGGATGGGATCGTGTTCCACCGGCTCGGATCTCAAGGTTCGAGGGCCGGTGGAAGGATGGATCCCGCTGGAGGTCTCAAAGGGCTCGGACATCCGTAGGCTGCGTCAAGCCGCCGGGCGTTGGTCTCGGAGGTGCAGGCATGGACTACGTAGTTACTTCCTACATCAACATATGCTGCCTGGGCCGCGCTGTCAATTCCTTGCCCAGACGCCGTTGATAAACTGGCGGGCCATGGCGTGGACGCTCCTGCTGGCCGGCGAGGACGGGGCTCTCCTGGAAGAGTCCTACGCCATGCTCGACGACGAGCTCGCCGAGTACCTCGCGCGGCTCGACGGCTTCCCGAGGCTTCAGGAGCTGCGGGAGCTTCCCCCTGAAGTGGACACTCCCCTGCCGGAGGACGCGCGGGAGGCGCTGACTCTGGAGGTGGCGGAGCTGGCGGCACGGGCGAAACGGCGGGCGATCCCGGAACCCCCGGAGTGGGTGGGGCTCGAAGGGACGGGGGACATCCGCCTCGGCGAAGCGTTCGGCTGGAGAGGGCTGCTCGACTTCCTCCAACGGCTGGAGCACCTGCTGTTCCTGGCCCGGCGGATGGGCACGGGGCTGTGGGCGGTGGGCGAGTAGGATCGGGGTGCTATGATTTTCCCTATGAAGAGGAACTCGCAGCAACTCGGGTCGCAAGGGCCATTCCGCGCCGATCAGCTTCGGTCCGGGGACCCGTACGAGCTGTCCAACGGCCACCCCATTCTTTGCCTTCCCAAGAGTGGCCGGCGAGCGAAGGCGGTGAGCGTGGGAGCCGCAGTGCTTGCGAGCGACCCGGCGGTCCAGGACGTCGGGGTCGACACCGGCTTCTCCCCGTCTCCGGACGTGCTTCGAGCTCCCGATCTCTCCGTGGGCGAGATCCCCGATCTGCCGGGATGGGCTGAGGGGGCGCCTCCGCTGGCCGTCGAGTACGCCGACACGGGTCAGGACGAAGCGGATCTGCGGATCAAGATCCAGGAGCTCTTCGCGGCCGGCACCCGCTACGTGTGGGTGGTCCGGCTGACCGGCCCGCGGCGGTTGGAGGTGCACCAGCCGGGACAGGGGATGCATATCGTGAATCCGGAGGAGCAACTCGAGGCACCGGGAATCCTCACCAATCCGGTGCCGGTGAAGGCCCTCTACGACCGCGAGACCGCGAACCAGGTCATCTTCCGCAATCTCCTTCAGCGCGAAGGCTATGCCAGCCTGGAAGAGGTCCGCGCCGAAGGCGAGGCCCAAGGGCGTGCCGAAGGCGAGGCTCAGGGGCGTGCCCTGGGAGAGGCCGAAGGAGAGGTCCAGGGGCTCCGGGAGGCTGTCGTCGAGGTTCTGACGGCCCGCGGCTTCGCGGTGGCCGGCGACCTGAGGACGGCTCTCGCCGGCTGCGGCGACCCGGCGGTCCTCCGATCTGTCCTCCGGCAATCGGCGATCACCTCGTCGCTGGCCGAGGTCGTCGCCGTGCTCCGGGGTTGAACCTCGGATTGCCTGGTTGTCTTCAGCTCACCGGCGCCTCGACCGGCGCCCCGAACAGCTCCTTGCCCAGGGCGTCGAAGCGCTGGCGGAAGGTCTCTTCCAGGTTCGACTTTTCTTCGGGCGGCAGGAAGGACTGGCGGAGGGCGGCGAGGGAGAGGCCGGCGAGCTCGGCGGGGCTGTAGCCGAAGGTCTGGTGGAGCTTCAGGTACTCGCGGGTGAGGTTGGTGTTGAAGAAGGCGGGGTCGTCCGAATTCACGGAGAGGGCCACTCCGGCGCGGTAGAGGCGGTCGAAGGGGTGGCTCGGCAGGTCGGGCGCCACGCCCAGGCAGAGGTTGGAGGTGGGACAGACTTCCAGGGAGATCTGCGACGCCCGCAGCTCTTCCACCAGGGAGGGATCGTCCACCGCCCGCACGCCGTGCCCGATGCGCTCGGCACCGCAGACCGCCAGCACGGAGCGGATCGACTCCGGACCCGCGTGCTCGCCGGCGTGGGCCACGCAGTGGAGCCCCCCCCGCCGTGCCGCCGCGAAGTGCTCGCAGAAAGGCTCGTTGGGGAAGTTGGCCTCGCTCCCCGAGAGACCCAGCGCCACCACCACCCCGCGCTCCCGGCCGGCCAGGGCCCATTCCAGGGTGTGGCCCGCCGGACCCACCCCGACGTTGCGGACGATGTCGAAGATCAGCCGCAGGGAGACGCCGTAGCGCCGCTCCCCTTCCGTGATCGCCTCGGCCATGGCGCCCAGGACCTCGCCGCCATTGGCGCCGTTGAAGATGTGGGTGGCGATGGTGAAGTGGGCTTCGGTGTAGAGGACGTTCTGGGTGGCCTGCTCGGCGAGGAAGTCGAGGACGAGGAGCTGGAAGTCCTCCGGTTTCTTGAGGGCGCGCGAGCAGGCGAGGTAGATCTGCACGAAGTGGTCGAAGTCGGTGAAGCGGAACCAGCGCTTGAGGCCCGCCTCGTCGCGGGCCGGCAGGTCGATGCCGTTGCGGCGCGCCAGCTCCAGCAGCACGGCCGGACGCATCGCCCCTTCCAGGTGGACGTGCAGCTCGACCTTGGGGCAGTGCAGCAGGAAGCGGTCGAGGCTCATGCCGGCCCCTTGGGCGGCAGGCGCTCGGCGAGGCGAGCGATGACCGCCTCCGGCACCAGGCCCGTGAGGTTGCCACCGAGGGCGAAGACCTCTTTGACCAGCCGGCTCGAAAGGTAGATGTAGTCCTCTTTCGGCATCATGAACACGGTCTCGACCCGCGGGTTGAGCCGCCGGTTCATGAGCGCCATCTGGAACTCGTACTCGAAGTCGGAGACGGCGCGCAGGCCGCGCACCACGGCGCGGGCTCCCACCTGGTCCATGAAGTGGACGAGCAGGCCGGAGAAGCTCTCGACGCGGATCTCCGGCCCCACCATCTCGCGGATCTGCTCGATCCGCTCGGCAACGGTGAAGAGGGGCTTCTTCCCTTCGTTGTAGAGCACGGCCACCACCACCTCGTCGAACACGGCGCGGCAGCGCTCGATGATGTCGAGGTGACCGTTGTGGATGGGATCGAACGATCCCGGATAGACGGCGATCCGCTTGCTCATCGCTCCCGGTTCAGGTTGAAGGTGATCACGTTGTTGGCGGCATCGGTGACCCGCAACATCACCAGGTCTCCCGGCTTCACGGGCGGCACCAGCACGGTTTCGGTGCGGCTGTCGAGCAGGCCGTCGGCGGCCAGCGCGGGCTTCCACTCGGCGGTGTTGACGCTGTAGACGGCCTCGCGCAGGGGGCTCGCGGCGTCGGTGACGGTCGCCCGCAGGGCGCCGTCCTTCTCCTTCTCCACCTTGGCCAGGACCGGCGGCGTGTGGTCGATGACCACGGGCTCGCTCACCCGCTCGGCCACCAGGGCGCTCGCCGGATCGTTCGACTTGCGGTCGGAGACGCGGAGGCGGAAGCGGTAGGTGCCGTCCGGCAGGGAGAGGGCGTCGAAGCTGTAGTGGTCTTCCTCGTAGTCGGCGACCATCTTGTGCCACTCGGCGTCCGCGGCGTCCGGGGATTCGCCGAGGCGGAAGGAAAGGTCGTAGACCAAGTCGTCGCCGTTGGGATCGGTCGCGGTCCACCGCAGGGTCTGGTAGCCGAGCTTCCAGAGGGTCTTGACCCGGCCGCCCCCCTCCTCGTCGCTCGCCGGAGTGAGGGTTGTGAAGATGCCGCCCCGGCTGGGATGGGACGGCTCGAAGACCTGGTTGGTGGGATTGAAGTTGGCGGGCACCACGACCTGCCCGGGCTCCAAAGCGGTGAAGGTGGTGATCCGGGGACGCAAGTTCTCCTGGCGATAGGAGAGCTCCACCTCGTAGAGGCGCGGCGAACGGCCGTCCGCCGCCTTGAGCTCGGCCCGCCACTGGACGAACCGGCCGCTGGGGACGCTGACGGCGATCTCCCGCCCTTCCTTGGGCTCGCTCCAGGCGGACCAGGTGCGGTCGGGCTCGGCGCTGACGCCGCTCCGGAAGGAGAAGTGGGCCGCGGTGCCCGGCGGCAGGTCGCCCTTCCAGGAGAAAGTGCCGAAGCGCGCCACCTGCTCGGCGTCGAGGGCCGCGCTGGTGTAGGTGCCGGAGCGCTCGGTGCCGGCGGTGACGCGATAGAGGGCGGCGGCGTTGGTGGTGGCGAAAACCGGGCCCGCCTCGCCGGGGAGGACGGCGACGATCTGCCGCTCGTCCACGTCTTTCTCGAGCAGCATCTGGCGGTCGGCCCAGCGGTAGAGCTTGCCTTCGAGGCCGGTGCCCACCCAGAGCTTGCCGTCGTGCCAGAGGAGGCCGTAGACGGTGTCGTCGGTGAAGCTCCACAGGCTCTCCACCACGCCGGCCGGGGAGATCGCGAGCACCTCGCTGCGCGTGGCCGGGGGCGCGGCGCCCCCGGGCCGGCGCGGCGCGGGGGCAGGTGCCTCCCCGGGCTCGACGGTGACGGTGACCTGCGGCTGCCCTCCCCCGCCCTTGCCCGCTCCCGGACCCGGCGGCGCAGGCGGCGTGGCCTGATCCCGCGCCTGGTCCACGAGGCTGGCCTCCGAGGCCACCACGGCGGCGTAGCAGGTGCCGTCGGGCGCCACGGCGAGAGAGACCACCTCGGGCTGGCTGGAGTCGTAGAGGGTGCGGGCCTTGCCGTCTTTGCCGATGCGCAGGATGAGGCCGTTGCCGGCCGTACCCGCCAGCACGTCCCCTCCCGGCAGCACGGCCAGGGAACGGATGTGGGTGTCGTCGCTATCGTAGAGGACCTCGCCTTTCCCCTTGGCGTCCACCCGGAAGAGCTTCCCCTGGGTGCCGGTGCCGACGAGCAGCGAGCCGTCGGCGCCGCGGGCGAGGGCCCAGACGTAGGTTTCCTGGGGATCGAAGAAGGCCTCGGCCTTGCTCCCCTTGCCGGGACGGATGCGGTAGACCTTGCCGCGGGGCGAGGTGCCGGCGTAGACGGTGCCGTCCGCATCCACCAGCAGGGCGAAGACCTCGGGCTCGGGGGCGGTGAAGAGCTCGGTGACCGTGCCCTTGCGGTCGATCTTGAGCACTTTGCCGGCGTTGCCGGTGCCCACCACCCAGCCGTCGGGATGGCTCGCCGCCGAGAGGAGGAAGGGCTCGGAGACGGACGCCACTTTCTCCACCCGCGGCGCGAGTTGCATGCGGCCGAGCGCATCGACGCTCACGCCCTCCAGCGTGCCGGCGAGGAAAGACGCCGAGCTCTGGGCCTGAAAGATCTTCACCTGCGTGCCACGGGCCGGGAACGCGGCGGCCAGGCTGAGCAGCGCTACCGCGAAGACGGATGACCTCGCTCTCATGAGCTCCCTTTCTGAACGGCGGCTTGCGGGCTCGCCACGTTGGTCTTACCAGGCGCCGGGGCGGCTGCGGGAGCCTCCCCCGCCAGCGGCTCCTTGCGCCGCACTTCGAGGTCGATCCGCACCAGCCCCTGCACGGGCACCTCCAGACGCTCGCGCTGCTCCTGGGCGACGGTGCTGCGCAGGCCCACGGCGCTGCCGGAGGCCGCGGCCCCATAGAGGGAGCGCACGGAGCCGGGGAGGCGCGGCATCACCTCGCCCGCCACCGACAAGCCGGCGCCGCCATAGACGCCCAAGACCATCAGGTCCCGCCGCGAGTGGAATCCGCGCAGCAGCGCCAGCGCCTGGGGGAAGGAGACGGGATCGGTGGGCTCGATGGCCAGACGGGCGGAGTCGATGCTGGAGCCATCCCCCACCAGCAGGGAGTAGCGGCCGGCGGGGAGGTCCGTAGGGAGGTCCACCGCCAGCGAGTGGCGGAAACGCTCACCCCGGTAGGCCACGAGGTCGAGGTTCAGCGTCACCCGCTGGCCGGGGCGCACCACGGTGCGGTCGGCGTTGGCGCCCACCAGGGAGGCGAGGTCCGGCTTCTCCGTCTGGGCGACGGTGACGTCTACCGACTCGATCCCCACCTTCTCCAGCGGGTTCTGGACCAGGTAGGTAACGATCGAGAGCAGGAAGGCCGAGGCGTCGGTGCCGGCGTTCTCGCCGTCGAAGCTCTGCCGCACCGCGAGGTCGCCGTAGCGCTGGAGGTGCAGGCGCGCCGTCAGCTCCAGGCTCTGCTGGCCGGTGGCGTAGCTGGCCGATTCGATCCCCGAGAGGGTCGCGCTCCCCACCAGCAGGGGGATGAACTCGGGCAGGTCCGCCAGCCGCACGTGGAAGTCGCGCGCATGCTCGCCTCCCCGTCCAGCGACGTGGAGCGACATGGGGATCATGGGCGCCACGGCGCCGATGCGCCCCTGGATCCCCAACTGGCGGTCCTGCTCGAAGGCGCCGACGATCTGGCCCGCGTTGGAGATCTTGAACGAGCTGTTGGCGCTCGACATCACGGTCACCACCTCGGCCGTGGCCATGGGCACCCGCACCGGTCCCAGGCCCAGGAAGGGGTGGCCGAAGGCGAGGACGTGATCGCCGTAGCGGTCGGTCACCGTGCCGTTGGCGGCGAGCGCGAAGTCGCCTTCCACCAGCACCACGGAGACCGACTTGCCGGGAGTGAGGTCGTCCGGCACTGTCCCCGGCGCCGCCTTCCCCCCGGCGCCCACGCTCCCCAAGGCCTGGCGCAGGAGGCCGGCTGAGAGCTCGCCGAAGCCGGAGGTGGTCCACTCCACGGCCGGCACGGCGCCGCTCGCGAGCGGCGGACGCAGCCGGGCGAGCTGCGCAGCGATCACGGTCTCGGGGACCTTGCCGGAGCGGAGGTCCGAGAGGTTGACGGGCGGCGGGGGCGGTGTGACGGGGAGCGCCGCGAAGGTCGAGAGCGTGCGCATCGAGTCGATGGGGGTGATGCCCGCGATCGCCTCGTTGGAGAACGGCCAACTGAACGCCACCGCGCCCGCCAGCTTGCCGTCGAGGAACACCGGGCTGCCACTCATGCCGCCGGCGACGCCGCTCTTCTCCAGCCCTTTGCCGGTGAGCCGAGCCACGATGTAGCTGATGTCGGGGCGGAGGTTGCGCATGACGCCGATGACCTCGACCTCGAAGCGCTCGGGCTCCGTGCCGGAAAACACCGAGAGGCCGTAGCCCCGCTGTCCCTTCTTCACCTCCGCCAGCGGGAAGGTGGGCTGCGCGCCGGCGAAGGGCGAGGCCGCGGCGGATGGCGCATTCGCGGCAGCCGCAACGGCGGCAGGCGGCAGGGCGAGCCCCGGCGCGGCGAGGATCAAGAGGATGAACAGGATCGACCTTGGCTTCATACTTCACTCCTCGGACGGATCAGACCGATCAGACGGATTGGACCGATCAGCGTGCTTCGTCATCAGCCGTTCAGCGGGGAACCTCCCTGCTCGTAGAACCACGATGCCGTCCCCCTCTATTGCCACCAGCGTCGAGGGCGGCCCGCCGGGCAGGACACCGCCGTCGACGATCATCGCATCCTCCCCGGCGAGCAGCTCCGGCAGCTTCGCCGGATCGAGCACGGGCTCGCCGCCGCTCAGGTTGGCGCTCGTCGCCGTCACCCCGTGACCGAGGGCCGCGAGCAACTCCCGCAGCCGCTCGTGCCCTGGCACCCGCACCGCCAGCGATCTCTCGCCGGCCGAGGCCGGCAGCGGCCGGCCAACCGGCAGGACCACGGTGAGCGGTCCCGGCCAGTGCGCGGAGAGCCGCATCACTATATTCAGTCCGGCATCGATTCCCAAATGAGCGAGCTGCTCCACTCCCGCCACCACCACCGGCAGGGGCTTTCCCCGCTCCCGCGCCTTGATGCGATAGACCGCCTCCACCCCCGCTTCGTTCCAGGGATCGGCGCCCAGCCCGTAGCTCGATTCCGTGGGGATCGCCAGCACGCCGCCACGGGCGAGGAGCGCGGCCACGGGCGCCACCGGCTCGCCCCAGCGCCAGACGGGGATCGGGGATTCTCGTCTCCACACGCCGCGCCTTCCTCTAGGGTTTCCGCCCCACCATGCCGAAGTCCTGGAACCCGAAGAGGAGGTCGTCCAGCCGGTCGCGCAGGCGGTTGACCTGGTCGGCCAGCGGGCGCTGCTCCGCGGGGATCTGGGCGAGGTCGATCTCGGGGAGGCGGTCGGCGGCCGGGAAGGGGCGCAGGTCGAGCCGCTCGACAGGATCGAAACCGGCCAGCTCGTAGCTCAGCTTGAGGCTCTCGGGGTGCACGGGACGGACGTGGGTGGGATCGAGCCAGAAGTTGCGGGCGGCGACCACGACGGAGAGCGGGTTGGGGGTCTCCAGGATGAGGACGCCGCCGGGACGCAGGGCGCGCCAGGCCAGGCGGACGAGCCGGTCGAGGGCGGCCGCCGGCAGGTGCTCGATGACGTGGAAGGAGACGACGACGCCGAGGCTCCCCTCCCCCGCTCCAGCCAACACCGCGAAGAGGTCCCCCACCTCGGCTGTGAGCCCCCGGCCGCGGCAGAGCTCCACCATGCGGGCGCTCGAGTCCACGCCGCGGCCGGCGAGCCCCCAGTCGCGCAGCAGGGCGAGCGCCTCTCCCCGGCCGCAGCCGAGGTCGAGCACGGCGGCGCCCGCCGACAGGTGCTCGAAGAAGGGGCGGTAGGCGGCGATCCGCTCGCGGATCTCCTCCTCGGTCCCGCGGTAGCGCCGCTCCAGCTCCAGGTAGCCGTGCTCTTCGTGGGCGCGGGCCACGGTCTCGGCAGCTTCCATCTTGGCCGCGGGCTCAACCGTCGCCACGGTGGCCAGGGCGGCGCCCAGGCTCCCCAGCAGGTCGCGGGCCTCCCGCCGGTAGCGGTCGAGCTTCTGGTCGGTACGGGCGAAGAGGGCGTCGTTGTGCCGCATGACCTCCTGAATCCCCGTCGAGTCCAGGGCCTCTTGGTACTCGACGCGGCGCAGCAGCTCCAGCCGGGCGTTCTCCAGCCTTTCCAGGTGCTCCAGGAGGATGAGGTTGAAGATCCGCTGGCGCTCCCAGAGGTCGTTCTGGGGGAGCCTGACGAGAGGGCGGACGAGGCGTTTGAGGGCGACCACGAGCCGGCCGAGGAGTCCGCGGTGGCTGCGGATGGGGAACGGCTGGTCCCCGGACCACAACCACCGCCAGTCGTCCAGGTCGCGCGTGGGCTCGACGAGGAAATCGTCGATGGTGGGGGCGCGGCGCTCGGGACGGTCGAGCTCACTCGGCATCGGTGTCAGCGTCCCGCGTCCGCGCCCCGGGGGAGTGCGGCTACTCTTCGGCCACCACCGAGACGGTCACCTCGGAGACCACCTCGGGATGGAGCTCGATGCGGACGGGATGATCGCCGAGGGTCTTGATTCCCCCTTCGAGGTCGATGCGGCGGCGGTCGACGGTGAACCCCTTCTTCTCCAGCAGCTCCGCCACGTCGCCGGCGGTGACCGAGCCGTAGAGCGTGCCGGTCTCGCCGACCCGCTTGGGGATCTCGAGCCGCGTGCCGTTGAGCTTGGCGGCGATCTCGGCCGCGGCGTCGCGCTCCTTAGCGTGCTGGGCGTCGAACTTGGCCCGCTGCTGCTCGAAGTACTTGACGTTGGCGTGGCTCGCCTCGAGGGCGATCCCCTGGGGGACCAGGTAGTTGCGCCCGAACCCGGGCTTGACGTCCACCACCTCGCCGCGCTTGCCGAGGTGGCGCTGATCGCTGAGCAGGATGACTCTCACGTTCGTCTCCTAGTCCGTGGTGAACGGGATCAACGCCAGGTGGCGCGCCCGCTTGATGGCCTGCTGCAAGGGGCGTTGGTGGTTGGCGCAGGTACCCGAGATCCGCCGCGGCAGGATCTTCGAGCGCTCGGGAATGAACTGCTGGAGCAGCTTGACGTCTTTGTAATCGATGTAATCGATCTTGTCGGCGCAGAACTTACAGACCTTGCGCCGCCGGAAGAATACTTTTCTGGCGCGAGCCATGGCTTAGACCTCCTCCTCGTCCGGACCGGCGTCAACAGGGTGAGCCGTGTCGTCGCCGGCGGGCGCCGGGGGTCTTCCCCCCGCCGGCTGCCGGCGGGCCGCCCGCTTCAGGTCCTCGTCGGTGCGCACCGTCAGGTAGCGCAGGATCTTGTCGTTCTGGCGCATCCGGTGCTCCACCTCGGGCAGCGCGTTCTTGCCGGTCTCGCTGCTGACGTAGAACAGGACGTACTTCCCTTCGTTCAGCTTGTTGATGGTGTAGGCGAGCTTGCGCCGCCCCCAGTTCTCCTCGGCGGTGACGGTGGTGCCAGCGCCGGCGGTGATCATGTTGCGGTACTCCTGGGTCATGGTCACCACGTCCTCGTCGGAGACGCGTGGGTCGACCACGAACATCAGCTCATAGGTGCGCATGTGTGCGGCTTTCCTCCCTATGGTCTGGTCGGTCCCGCTCTATTGCGGAACAGAGAGGTTGAAGGTGGCGGCACCGGATCGCGATCTCGGCCCGCGCGTGAACAGGGAGAGGGATTGTACACGGTTGGGGGGATTTGGCAACATCCCCTACCCGTTGAACTTCCCCATCGCCGCCTCCGCCCCTTCTCGCAGCCAGACCTCGGCGGCGTCGGCGGCACGGCGGATCATGGCCTCGGCCTCCTCCCGCTCCTCGTCGGCGAAGGGCGAGAGGACGAACTCCGCGAGGTCCTCGCCCGGCGGCCGGGCGGCGTCCGCCAGGGGAGCGACGCCGAGGCGCAGGCGGGGCACTTCGGCGGTGCGCAGGCTCTCCAGGACGTTTTCGAGCCCGCGGTGGCCGGCCGGGCTCCCCGCGCGGCGCAGGCGCAGCTTGCCGAAGGGGAGGTTGATCTCGTCGTAAATCACCAGCAGGTTGGCGGGATCGAGACCGTAGCGCTCCACGAAGCAGTGGGCGGCGTAGCCGCTGCGGTTCATGTAGGTTTGGGGCTTGGCGAGCAAGACCTCGTCCTCGCCGGAGCCCGTCTGGGCGGCGAGGGCGTTGCACTCCAGCCGGTCGAAGGCGAGATGCCAGCGCCGGGCGAGCTCCTCGACCACCCGGAAGCCCACGTTGTGGCGGGTGTCGCGATAGGGCTCGCCCGGATTGCCCAGCCCGAGGATGAGGCGCGCCATGCGTGCGGCGACAGAGGGCGGCGAGGCTTACGCCTCGGCCTTCGTCTTCTTGATGACCTCGGGCTCCGCCGCGCCGGGCTCGGCGATCTCGGCTTCGAGCTTGCCGTGGCTGATGGAGGCGAGCACCTTCTCGGGCTCGTCGAGCAGCTCCACCCCTTCCGGCAGCGCGAGGTCGCGGGCTTCGACGTGCTGGCCGACGTGCAGGGCGGTGACGTCCGCTTCGAGGTGCTTCGGGATCTGCCCGGGGAGGCACTCGACGTGGACCTCGCGGGTGACGAAGTCGAGCAGGCCGCCCTCGACCTTGACTCCTACCGCCGTGCCCACCAGCTCCACGGGCACCGCGACCCGCACCTTCTGGTCCATCAGCACGCGCTGGAAGTCGATGTGGATCACCTGCCGGCTCACCGGATCCACCTGCAGGTTGCGGATCATGGCGTGCCGCTCCTTGTCGCCGAGCTTGAGCAGGAAGATCGGGTTCTCGCCGCCGTGACCCTTCATGGTGTCGACCAGGGTCTTGCGGTCGACCTCGATCGACACGCTCTCCTTGCCGGCGCCATAGACGACGGCGGGGATCTTGCCGCGGGCGCGCGAGCGGCGGTTGGCGTTCTTCCCGGTCTCTTCCCGGGGCTGGACTTCGATGTTCATGGTCTCGGACATGGGGGGTTCCTCACTTCTATTTTTTCAATGGGTGCCAGGGGGGCTAGACGAAGAGCGAACTCACGGAGCTGTTTTCGTGGATCCGGCGGATGGCCTCGCCCAAGAGCGACGAGACGGAGAGCGGACGGAGCTTCGGCAGGCGGGCGAGCTTGTCGTCCACCGGCGTGGTGTTGGTGATGAGCACCACCTCCAGGGGCGAGGCCGCGAGGCGCGCCAGCGCCGGCCCGGAGAGGACGCCGTGGACGCCGGCGGCGAACACCCGCTCGGCCCCCTCTTTCTTCAGGGCGTCCACCGTCTTGGTCAGGGTGCCGGCGGTGTCGATGATGTCGTCGACGATGAGGCAGTTGCAGCCGGCCACGTCGCCGATGACGTGCATGATCTCGGCCTCGTTGGGCGCCGTGCGCCGCTTGTCGACGATGGCGAGACCCGACTCCAGCCGCTTCGCGATGGCCCGCGCCCGCTCGACGCCGCCGGCGTCGGGGGAGACCACCACCAGGTTGGGGATCTTGAGCTCGCGCACCGCGTCGAGGATCACCGGCGCCGCGAACAGGTGGTCCACGGGGACGTCGAAGAACCCCTGGATCTGGTCGGCGTGGAGGTCCATGGTCAGCACGCGGTCGGCGCCGGCGCGGGAGATCAGGTCCGCCACCAGCTTGGCGGTGATCGGCACCCGCGGCTTGTCCTTCTTGTCCTGCCGCGCGTAGCCGTAATAGGGGAGCACCGCCGTCACCCGCGAGGCGGAGGAGCGCTTGAAGCTGTCGAGCAGGATCAGCAGCTCCATCAGGTTGTCGTTGACCGGGTTGCAGGTCGGCTGCACGACGAAGACGTCGGAGCCGCGCACGTTCTCCTCGATCTGGCAGAACGTCTCGCCGTCCGAGAAGTTGAAGGCGGACACCCGTCCGGCCGTCAGGTTCAGGTACTCGCAGATCTCCTGCACCAGCGCCGGGTGGGCGCGCCCGCCAAAGATTTTCAGCTCGCCGGCCATAGTCTCCCTCGGAACACGAACGACACTCGAGACGCGCCGCGAAAGCGGCCTCAACGTGCGACAGCGAAATGAAACGAGGCTCCCTGCGGCCTGGTTGGGGCGGGAGGATTCGAACCTCCGAGTGCCAGATCCAAAGTCTGGTGCCTTACCACTTGGCGACGCCCCAGTTTCTCGGTGCTTCCCCCTCCGGGCGACGACTCCACACCCGGGCAGCCGCCTGGCACACCCGCGCATCTTCCTGCACGCCCGGGAACCGGGAGCCCCCGGGCCACGGAATCCCTATACCGTCCAGAAGGAGTCGCGGAGATGGATCTCCTCGACCTCTTCCAGACTCTTCTCGGCCGCGGCGAGCGGCGTCTCCACCGGGACACCGTCGGAGCCCTGGGGGCGCAACGCCCGCTCTCCGCGGTCCGCCGGCGGATCTCCCCGCTCTTGCAGCACCCGGTCGTACTCACCCAGCACCTTCTCCTCGATCATCCGCCGGGTCTCGTTGTTGAGCGGGTGGGCGACGTCCTTGAACTCGCCATTCTTCTTCTTCCGGCTCGGCATGCTGATGAACAGCCCATCCCGCCCTTGGATGATCTTGATGTCGTTGACCATGAAGCACTGGTCGAACACGATCGAGACGAAAGCTTTGAGCTTCTCCTCTTGAATCGGAAAGACCTTGACCTCTGTGATCTCCATTTCCGCGTCCTCTCCGGGTCATCCCTGATTGGACCTCCGCATGTACGAAGTCGCGATCACCCCCCCTGAATCGCGGCGGCACTCCCTCGAACGCACGGCAACGGGGCCGGAGCCCGGCACGCCCTGAGGGACCGCACTATACACGCGTCGGTATCAATCGACACATTATATACTGGCTGGGACCTCCGGAGATAATTACCTGGAGACGACCGCTGGAGACGGTGGCTTCCGGCGCGCTGCGGCGCCGGCCGCGGGCACTATGCTAGAGGCGCAGCGAGGCCGTGTCAAATCGGCTCCTCTCCTACTCCTCGCTCGACGGCAGGTCGGGGTCGCCGCAGGCGGTCTGCTTGTAATCGGCAGGCGGCGCGAGGCGCGCCGGCTCGCGGTCCAGGTTCTCGCGCAGCACCTCGCGCCAGCGCACCTGCACCCCCCGCTCGCGGTCGGAGAGGATGGCCCAGCCGTCGCGCAGCATCCACCAGACCTTGGGTGTGCTCCCTTCCGACAGGGTCCAGCTCAGCACCGTTCCCCCCTCGCCCAGGGTGCCCGTCCAACGGCGCCCCTCTTCATCCTGGTAGTCGAGCTCCCGTCCTCGCGGCTGCGAGGTGGGCGAGCCGGCCGCGGGCTCCGCCGGCACCCGGCCGGTCAGGAGCGAGGGGAGAGAGAGGAGAGGGAACGGGCCGAGCGGCACGCCCGAGACGTCGAACCGCCCCTGGAACAGGCAGTAGGCGCGGCTGCGGTGGTTGAGCCAGAGGCCCACGGCGCCGTTGACGTCCAGGCTCCAGAGCGAGCGCCCGAGCGGATCGACGGCCTGGATCAGGTAGCGGGCGGGCGAGACCAGGCGGAGGGTGACCTTGAAGGACCCCTCCCCTTCCGGCCCCGAGTAGCTCACCCGGTAGAGGCGCTGCGAGCCGTAGGCCTCCTGTGGCATCTGCCACGGCAGGAGGACCCGCGGCGGCGGGTGTGCCGGAGCCGCGGCCGGCGGTTTGGCCCGGGAGACCCGGGAGGAAGCGCAGCCGGCTCCCGTCCCCAGAAGGAGAAGGAGGGCGAGCGCCACGGCGCAGGCGGCCTCACGACCGCGGCTTTTTCTCGAGGTCACCCAGCTTGCGCCGCACCTGGTCCGGATTTCCCCCTTCGAGGCCGAGCGACCGCTGGTAGGCCTGCCGAGCCCGCTCCGTCTGCCCCAGCGCCACATAGACGTCCCCCAGGTGCTCTTGTAGTGTCGCGTCTTCGGGATCCAGGCGGGCGGCCCGCTCCAGGGCCCCGCGGGCCTGCTCGGTGCGGCCCAGCCGGAAGTAAGTCCATCCCAGGGAGTCGACGTAGGCGCCGTTGTCCGGATCGAGCGCCACCGCCCGGCTCACCAGGGTCAGGGCCTCGTCCAGATTCATCCCCGCCTCGGCGAAGGTATAGCCGAGGTAGTTCATGGCGGCGTGGAAGTCCGGATCGAGCTTGAGCACCCGGCGCAGCTCCGCCACCCCCCGCTCCCGCTGCCCGGTGCGCTCGTAGGCGGCGCCGAGCAGGAAGGCGGTCGCCACCTGGTCCGGATGGGCCGCCGCCAGCCGCTCCAGGATGGGCAGCGACTCCTGATAGTGCTCCACCCGCTGGTACGACTGGGCCGCGGAGAGGGCCGCGGCGTCGTCGCCGGCCGCCAGCTCCGCAAGGAAGCGCCCGGCCTCGGCGTCGCGGCCGGCGCGCAGCAGCACCTCGGCCCGCCGGCTCTCGACGGCGGGCGACTTCTTCTCCTTGTCGAGGAGAGCCAGGGCCTCGTCGTAGCGCTTGGCCCGCCCCAGGGTGTCGGCCTGGAAGAGCACGGCCGTGAGGCGCGTGGGCTCGTCCGCCGAGGCGAGGAGGGGGCGGAGGATCTCGGCCACCTGGTCCCACTGCTTGCCGTCGAGCGCGGTCTGCGCCGCCTCCAGCCGCAGCTCCCGCGACTCGTCGGCCTTGCCGTCCTTGGCCAGCGTGTCGGAGAGATCGGTCAGCGTCTTCACCGCCTCGGCCCGCCGGCCGGCGCGCTGCTGGAGCTTGGCGACGGAGACGGCGAGGCCGATGTCCATGGGCTGGCTCGCGCGCACCTTGGAGAGCACGGCGAGCGCCTCGTCGTTCTGCCCCTGGGCGGTGAGGACCAACCCCTTGAGCAGGAGGACGGGCTGGCTGCCCGCGTCCTTGGCGGCCAGCGGCTCGACCGCCTTCAAGGCCTCGTCGAGCTGGCCGTTCTGGTAGAGCGCCCAGGCGTACTGGCGCTTGAAGCGGGGGTCTTCGCGCATCTCCTCCGGCGCGCCCTGCAGGGTCTCGAACACCGCCTTGGCGTCCCCCCGCCGGCTTTGCAGGTCGGCCAGGGTGAGCCGCGCTTCGAGCGAGCCGGGATCGAAGGAGAGGATGTCGCGCAGCGCCTTCTCCGCCTCCTGCGGCTTGTTGGCCCGCATCAGCGACTCCACCAGCAGGGCGTAGGCCATGCGCTGCTGCGGCACGTTGTTCACCAGCTCCTGGAACACCGCCGCCGCCTTCTCCGGCTGGTTCTGGTCGAGGTAGATGCGGCCGAGCGTCATGAACGACTGCGCGTCGTTCTTGTCGCGCTGCCGCACCTCCTCCAGGGCGTCGCGGGCGGTGGCGAGGGACGCCGGATCGATCGCCGCCAGGTCGAGGTAGACGTCGCCCACCGCCCGTAGCACGTCGAGGTTGGCGGGCGCCAGGCGGCGGGCCTCGGCGATCTTGTCTCCCACCTTGTGCAGCGACTCGTCGCGCGCCGACGGGTTGCGCGCATACTGGGCCATGCGGGCCAGGAGCTGCGCGTGCTCGACGTAGATGTAGGCCGAGGACTGCGCTTCCGGGGCCAGCTTCTCGGCCTGGTCGAAGGCGGCGAGGGCGTCGTTGATCGCCCCTTCGACGGCCAGCAGCTTGCCGAGGGTGAACTGGTACGAGGCCGCTGCGGCGCCGGTTTCGTTGCCGGCGGACGGGGCGGCGGCGGCGGCGAGCGAGGGGGAGAGGGCGAGGCAGGCGGCGAAAGCCGCAAGGGACAAGCACTTCACTTCTTCAGGATAGCAGCGCCACGCGCCGCTTTACAAGGCTCCCGAGCCGACCCTATAATGGCGCCCTTGCGCTTAAGTAGCGGAAAGTGAACAAGTTACCCAGCCCACAAGATCAACCTCGATGGCGAAGCTCGGACAGCTCCTGGTGGCACGCGGCTGGATCACCGTCCAGCAGCTCACCCGTGCCCTGAAGAATCAGAACGTCGCGGGCGGCCGGCTCGGCACCTGCCTGCTGGAGATGGACGCCCTCTCCGAGGAGCTGCTGCTCAAGGGATTGGCGGAGCAGCACGGGGTGCCGGCGGCCGGGCCCGACGACCTGCGGGGGGTGCCCGACGAGGTCCTGGAGCTGATCCCCGACAAGCTCGCCCGGCGCCTGCGCTCCGTCCCCTTCCGGGTGGAGAGCAGCCGGCTCGACCTGGCGGTGACCGATCCCCGCAACCTCTCGGCCCAGGACGAGATCGCCTTCGCCTCGGGCAAGCGGGTGAAGGTCTTCGTGGCGCCCGAGATCCGCATCCTCGAAGCGCTGGAGAAGTACTACGGCGAGGAGTGCCCGTCGCGCTTCGGCATGGTGCTCGACCGCCTCAACCGCGCCCGCTTCCTGTGGGACAAGCCCGCCGCGGCGCCGCCCCAGCCCGAGCTCACCCAGCCGCTGCTGGACAACCTCCATCCCTTGGCGCCGCCGCCGCGGCTCACGATGCCGCCGCATCTGCCGGACCTGCCGCCTCCCCCGAGCCCGCCGGTCCCGTCGAGGACTCCGGCCCCTCCGGGGGTTCCCGCGGCCGCCGCCGTCGTCGCCAGGCCGGCGGTTGCCGCCATACCGGTACCCGAGGCGCCGAGACCGCCCGTGCCGGCTCCCGTGCCCGCTCCGGCGGTCGCGGCGGCGGTGGCCACCGAGGCGCCGCCTCCTCTCCCGGCTCCTCCGGCTCCCCCGCTGCCGGCGGCCGGTCCCGTGCCGCGGGCGCGCTCGGTCTCCCTGACGCCGGAGGAGCGGGCCGAGCTCGGCGCCTTCTCGTGGGTGGAGCCGGCCGCCGCCGGCCAGCCGCTGGCGGCGCCCGTCACCCTCGAGGAGGCCGAGGAGGCGCTGGCCAACGCCGACAACCTCGACGAGGTGGGGCAGATCCTCATCGGCTTCCTGGGGCGCACGTACCGCCGCGCCGCCCTGTTCCACGTCACCCGCGAACGGGTCTCCGGCTGGCGCATCCACGGCATGGGGATCGACCGCGACGCCTTCGCCCAGTTCTCGACCGGCTTCGACCAGCCGTCCCTGTTCCTCAACCTGCGCCAGGGGAGCAGCCTCTACCTGGGTCCCCTGCCGCCCATGCCCGCCCACCGCCAGCTCGCCCGCACCTGGGGCGGCGACCTGCCGCGCGACTGTGTCATGCTGCCGGTGCGGGTCAAGGACCGCATGGTGCTGGTGATCTACGCGGACGGCTCCTCGGGAGGGTCGGTCTCGCTCGCCAACCTGCAGCGGCTCGCCGCCGCCGCCACCAATGCCGTCGAGCGCAGCATCCTCGCCCGCAAGCGCGGCGCCGAGGCCAAGCCCTGACGCCGTTCCTTTTTGTTGACACTTCTCAAGACCGGTTGTTAGACTCGCCCCGCCTCGGAGCCGCAATGATCAAGTCGGACATCGTCGACCGCGTCGCGGAAATCACAGACGTACCCCGGGTGAAGGCGGCGCAGGCCGTCGACACCATCATCGAAGCCATGAAGGACGCCCTCTGCGACGGCAAGCGGATCGAGCTGCGCGGGTTCGGCGTCTTCCAGGTGCGCGACCGCAAGAAGGGCGTGGGGCGCAATCCCAAGACGGGGGTCGAAGTCGCCATCTCCCCCGGCAAGACGGTCCGCTTCAAGCCCGGCAAGGACCTCAAGAATCTCTGAGATCCCCAGCGACGGCGGCAGCGGCTGGCAGGGTCCGCCCCGGCCGGCGCAACCGCCCCGAACGCCGGTCATCGAGCTCCTGCCGGCGGCGGGCAACGTCTACACGGCCGCGCCGGACGGGCCGCGGTATGGCCGGGCGCTGCTCCTCTTCGCGCTGACCTTCCTCACCACCACGACGCTGGGAGGGATCATGGTCCAGCTCAGCCGCACGGACATGATGGCGGCGAGCGAGCCCTGGCTCGCGCCCTCCGTTATCGTGCGCGTCTGGCACGATCCGGCGCTGCTACGGCTGGGGCTCCTGTTCTCGATCCCGGCATTGACGATCCTCTTCGCCCACGAGATGGGGCACTACGTCGCCTGCCGGCTCTACGGCCTCCCCTGCACCCTCCCCTACTTCCTGCCGGTGCCCTGGAGCTTCGGCACCTTCGGCGCCTTCATCCGCATCAAGGCGCCGATCCGCAGCAAGGCCGAGCTGTTCGACGTGGGGATCGCCGGCCCCATCGCCGGCTTCGTGGTGCTGACCCCCTTCCTGCTGTGGGGGATCGCCCATTCCCAGCCGGCCCACTTGGCGCTGGCGACGAGCGGGCCGGCCGCCGACCTCTTCCTGCCGGGGCGCTGCCTGGCGATCGTCCTCGCCACCTGGTGGTTCCATGGCCCGTTGCCGCCGGGGACGATCCTCAACCTCCACCCGGTCGCCATGGCGGCGTGGCTCGGCCTGCTCGCCACCGCCATCAATCTCCTTCCCCTGGGGCAGCTCGACGGCGGCCACGTCCTCTACGCCGCCACCGGCCGCCTGCAACGCCGCCTCGCGCTCCCCCTGTGGATCGGCCTCGGGCTGATGGGCTTCCTCTGGCTGGGGTGGCTCGTGTGGTGCGTGATCATCCTGGCGATCGGCCTGCGGCACCCGCCGGTCTGGGACGAGGCGACGCCCCTGGACCCGCGGCGGCGGCGGCTGGCGTGGATCGCCCTGGTGCTGCTGGTGCTGTGCTTCATACCGGCGCCGCTGAGCGTGGTGCCGGTACGGTGAGGGAGAAGAACACGGACTGACACAGACCTTCACGGACAGGGGAGCCTCTTCGTCCTTGGTGTCCCTGGTGTCCTTGAGGTCCTTTTTAAAAATCCGCCACCAGGGTGACCGGGCCGTCGTTGACCAGGGCCACCTCCATGTGCGCCCGGAAGCGGCCGGTCTCCACCTGGAAGCCGCGCCCGCGCAGGTCGGCCACCAGGGCGTCCACCAGCGGCTCGGCGTCGGCGGGCGGGGCGGCGCGGTCGAAGGAGGGGCGGCGCCCCTTGGCCACCGAGCCGGCGAGGGTGAACTGGGAGACCACCAGGAAGGCGCCCCCCGCCTCGGCGAGGCCGAGGTTCATCTTGCCGGCCGCGTCCTCGAAGACCCGCAGCCCGGCCAGCTTCTCGGCCGCCGCGCGCACCTTTTCGGGGCCGCCCCCGCGCTCGATCCCCACCAGGACGAGGAGGCCGCGGCCGATCTCTCCCACCCCCTCGCCGGCCACGCGGACCGAGGCGGACGAAACTCGTTGTAAGACGAGACGCATTTTTTACGTCTTATATAGAGGAGAAATTTTCCCCGCATCCGCCCTGCCCTCCCCTACGACCCGGCGCCCGGGTCACGGGACGGATGTGTGATACCGTAACCGATTCAAGACCAGAGGAGAACCGCGCACATGGTCAACAAAGTGATTCTGATCGGCAATCTGGGCCGCGACCCGGAGGTCCGGTCCACCCCCTCGGGGCAGCCGAACGCGAAGTTCACGCTCGCGACGAATCGCCGCTGGCGGGACAAGAACGGCCAGAAGCAGGAGCAGACCGAGTGGCACCAGATCGTCGTCTGGGGCAAGCAGGCCGAGATCGCCGGCCAATATCTCACCAAGGGGAAGCAGATCTACCTGGAGGGGCGGATCCAGACCAGCTCCTGGGACGACAAGCAGACCGGTGAGAAGAAGTACCGCACCGAGATCATCTGCGAAAACTTCCAGATGATCGGCGGGCGCGGCGGCGACTTCGAGTCCCACGGCCCGGCCGCCTCGGCCTCGCAGTCCTCGCCCTCCCAGGGCGGCCCCTCGTACGACGAAGGCGGCTACGGCGGCGAGCCCGAGGACGACGACATCCCCTTCTAAGTGGCCCCCAAGGGACTTCAGGGACGGCAGGGACTTCAGAGACGGGTAAGCGCGTCTCTCTTCGTCTCTGAAGTCCCTGTTGTCCCTGCTGTCCCTGTCTCTTGGACGTTCCGCGCCTCGAAGCCGTAGACTCGACCCAGCCACCCCGGCAGGCGTCTGGGTCCTGGAGGAGCAGCCCTGAGCGTGCTAAAGTCCCCATACTGATTTTTCGGATCGCCGGCTGGAGGCCAACCCGTCGCGGGCGTCTCTCGGCCGGGTTCTTGGGGATGGGAGAAGAGGGCCTGTCCCTGGCGAGTGGGGAGACTCGCGCCATGAGCCTTCACGATCAAACGATGCCGGAGCCCCCTTGGTGGCGCCGCGTCTGGAGCGCGCCGGAGCAGGAGATCTCCAGCGCCGGCTTCGGCGGCGAGCTGCTGGTGGCCGGGCTGCGCCTGCTGGTCTTCATCTTCCTCCTCTTCTTCCCGCTGCGCGAGCTCCTGCTGCAGAAACGGGAGGGGAGCCTGGGCATCGACGCCTGGGCACTCCTCGCCGCCGCCACCCTGGGGCTGGGGCTCTCCCTCGTCCTCTACTCCGCCACCACCCGCCACTGGGGGCGCGGCTGGATCGGCTTCGCCAGCGGCCTGCTCGACGTCACGCTGGTCAGCTCCGTCCTCGCCCTCTCGCTGCTCCTCGAGCGGCCGCACGAGGCGACGAACAACCTGGCCGTGTTCCCCGTCTACTTCCTCGCCATCGCCGCCACCAGCCTGCGCTACGACGCGCGCATCTGCCTGCTGGCCGGCTTCCTGGCGGTCGCGCAGTACCTGGGCATCCTTCTCTATGCGGACTGGCGGTGGAACCTGGCCACCCCGTCCATCTATGGCCAGTTCCACTGGAGCACCCAGCTCTGGCGCATGGCGCAGCTCGTGGGCGCCACGGCCCTCGCCGCGACCCTCGTCGTGCGCTCCCGGGAGCTGCGGCTCCTCTCCACCCGCGACCGCTTCACCGGCCTGCTCAACCGTGCCGTGTTCAGCGAGCAGCTCGAGCGGGAGATCGCCTTCGCCCGCCGCGAGGACGGCCGCTTCGCCGTGGCCATGATCGACATCGATCACTTCAAGAAGTTCAACGACACCTACGGCCACGCCGGGGGCGACGAGGCCCTGCAATCGGTGGCGAAGACGCTGCGCGAGTCGTGCCGGGCGACCGACGTCGTGGCGCGCTACGGCGGCGAGGAATTCGCCCTGGTGCTGCCGGGGGTGATGAGCGGCCGGGCCACGGACCTGCTGGAGAGGATCCGCCGGGTGCTGGCGGTCAAGCCGATCAAGATCCCCAACCGCTCGAAGCCGGTGAGCCTGACGGTGAGCATCGGCGTCGCCCTCTGGCCCGACGACGGCAACAACGCCGCCGAGATCCTGCAATGCGCCGACCAGCGCCTCTATCAGGCCAAGTCGCAGGGGCGGGACCGCGTCGTCGGGCCGCCCCCCCGCCACCGCACCGCGGCGCAGCGGCTCACCGACACCACGGACGACTCGACGATCTCCATGGCGCCGGTGGTGCCGCCGGACTAGCTCCTCTTACATCCCGCCCTTCTGGCTCCACGGCGGTACCACGTTGTTCGAACGCGCGTAGGCGATCGACTGGCCGAGGTGCTCGTGGGCGTGGGAGACGATGATGAGGACCGCCTCCCGGTAGGTGCCTTCGTGGTCGAAGATCTTGACCGCCTTGCCCAGGTCCGCGTCAGGAAGGTTCTGGATGGCCTGGGTGGCGTGGTCGAACGACTTCTTGAGCGTGTCGATCGTCTTGGCCTTGTCCCCTCCGGCCTTCTCGAAGCCGCGAGGATCGACGCCGTCGGGCATCTTGGTTCCCCACAGGGTGGGGATGAAGTAGTTGGCGCCCGCCACGTGGGCGAAGACCTCGCCCACCGAGCGCACGCCCTCGCCCGGGCGCCAGCCGTACTTGTCGGCCGGCATGGCCTCGGCCAGGGCCAAGAGCTTCTTCTGGGCGTCGCCGAGGCTGCGCAGGAAGTCCGCCTTGACCCCGCCGGCCGCCGCCGCGGGCTTCGTTTCCATCTTCTTCTCCATCCCCTTGTCCTGGGCCGCCACCGGCACGGCCAAGGCGAGCGCCAGCGCCAGGACGGCCATCGAACCGAACAGTCTTCTCATCTCGATCTCCTTTGTTGGATGCTGAAATTGAAGCCGGGGGATTCTAGCGCGCCCCGGAGCCGGAAAGGGAGCCTGAGAGGGAGCCGGGATAGAATCTCCCCGCCGACTGTGGAGGAACGGCTTTGCTGACGACCCTCGCGGTGCTGGGAAGCGCCGGCCTGCTCTCGCTGCTGATCGTGGCCGTGGCCGCGCTCGGCCGGCGTTCGTTCTGGGTGCGCCAGCTCGCCTTCCCCCTCTACGTGGCGGCCGGGGTCGCGGCGATCGAGGTCGTCCGCCTGCTCGCCCCGGCCTATCAGCCGGCGGCGGCGGCCGAGGCCCTGGCCTGGGGTGCCCTCTTCCTGGGGCTGATCACCCTCTTTCGCCTGCTGGGGATGTACCTGTTCGAGGTCCACCTGCCGGCGAAGCGGGGGATGCGCCTGCCGCCGCTGCTGCCGGCGGTGACCATGCTCCTGGTCTACCTCGCGACCGCCCTGGTGACGCTACGCATCGCCTTCCCCAAGCTGGACGTGGCCCCCCTCATCGCCACCAGCGCCGTCACCTCCCTGGTGCTGGGGCTCGCCCTGCAGCCCATCCTCGGCAACTTCTTCGCCGGACTCGTGATC
>DASUEN010000021.1:0-21756 GCA_036275055.1 Thermoanaerobaculia bacterium | reverse complement strand
GATCAGCCTCCTGTTTATGATTGTCGCCGTGCCCCTATTCTCCGCCCGTGCCCAGGAGGTTCCGGGGAAGGCCGTGTGTGGGAGAGCGGCCAGAATGCCCCAAATCCGGTGGGCAGGCGGAAGCTGCTCGGAGTCGTTCTGCTCTACCGACCAGCAGTGCCAGGAGAACTGTCCCGACGCGTCGAGTGCGGTCTGCGTCGGGAACGTCTGCCAGTACACTTTCCCTGGTGGTGGGACCAGCGGCGGCGGAAACTGCCCGAACCAGCAATTCTGCTTCAGTGATACTCAGTGCGTTTTTGGCGCGGTGCAAGGCACCTGTGTCAACAACGTGTGCCGTTGCTGAGCGTGGTCGGTTGAGAGAAGCTGGCTGTAACCGTCAACCTTGAAAATCCGGCAACCTTTGCCGGATTTTCAGGGAGCAGAGATTCGGAGTCGAATCCATCTTCTGTCGCGCGATGGCGACATCGGCCGAGGCATCTTTACCTGTGCTTCACCGTCACCAAGACCATTGCCAACGGTTTCTGGAGCGATACGGTGATACGTCTGGTTCCCCGGACTGTACTTACTGGAACTTCAGTGGTGGTAGCCTTTTTGAGTGCTGCGACGGCCCAATCGCCACTACCTTCCCAACTGGGGGCGGCATTTTTGATGAAGCGCATAAACATCGCGCTGTTCCGCACGAGAACGGATTGTGAGTCATTGGGTAGTCCTATGATCAGGGTCGCCTCCGTGAGGTCGTTTTTATCACCGATGAGTTCCAACATAGCGAGCTTGTCCCCGGTCGCGCCCATGTAGCGGGGTTGCCCATTGACGGGCGTAGACTTTTCCAGCGAGAAGTAGCTTGATAGGTATTGTGTCATCTGCGAATAGGAGAGGCCAGTGCCCGCTGAAAGCTCGTTAGGCGCCATGCCTGCAAGAAGGGCGAAGACGAAGGCCAAGATTAGAAAACGAGAGTTTCGCATTGGCTTCCTTCCTTGAGTTGTCCCGACACCGGCCGCCGCAGCTTGCCGCGAGAATCCTCACTCGCTCAGCCGTAGCCGGAATCTTCCAACTACAGACACTGGACTGGGGAGATATGTTTAGGATGACCGCGAGCGGTTAGCCAAGAGCGCGGTAGAAGAAGATGGGTTGCTCGCTGATCAGGGACTCGACGAATCGGCCGACGTGCTCGACGAGGAGGAGCGTCGTTGAGACACGGCGAGGCGTCGCTTCAACCGCCCTAAGGGATCCTCAGTCACAACATCAAGGATCACGTTGCTGTCGACGAGAACGCTGCTCAATTTTCCCCGCGGGTCAGAGCCATGATCTCCGCGGTGCTCATCCCCCCGGGAGTGGCTCGCCCCCTCATCCGTTCGAGCAGCCGCTGCCCCCGCTCTGGGGACGCTCCCTCCTCTCGGACGATCCGGACGGTGTTGCCCTCCACCTCGAAGCGAACTTCGGTATGGGGCAGAAGCCCGAAGCGCTCCCGGATCTCGACGGGAATGGTGACCTGGCCCCTACTGGTGACACGCATGCTTCCCTCCCAAAGCGAGTAAGACTCTTACTCTCCGAATTCTTATTTCCTGCGAGATGCCTGTCAAGGACTGATGAGCGGGGCGGTGTCGATGCAGCGGCGAATTCGGGGAAGGCACGTGGCGTTGTGGCCGCCGCCGGCCATTTTACGGAGCCGCCTGCGCCTGCTTCTCGAATCGGCGCAGCCATGCACCGAGGACCGGAAGCTCGCCGGCCGCCTTCCGCCAGTCCGGCTCATACGGCCGAAAGGGCGAGAGCACCAGGAACAGGGCCAGCCAGAGGATGTTCTGGGGAAAGCCGACGCCCAGGGTCAGATGCGAGGCCAGGTGGAACAGGGCGAGCCCCAGCCCCCAGGCCCGGTGCAGTGAGGGGCGAGCGACCACCCAGAGGGCGAAGAGCTCGAGATAGATCGCCACGATCCCTGGAAGCCAGCCGGCCCAGGGATGCCCGACCAGCCACGGCCCGAGAACGCTCGGAGTGTCGTCCTCGATCATCTTCGCGGCAACCTGGTAGGCGAGACCCTGCGGGTGGAGATAGGTGACGGGCTCTCCCCGGATCCACTGTTCGAGGATCCCTCCGGCCTTCCACATCCCCGCCATGCTGTAGGTCAGCAGGATGATGGCCTGCACGCCCGAAAAAACCAGCAGGGTCGCCGAGCGCACCGTGCGGTCGGCCGAGCCGCGAGCATGCCAGCCGGCTGGCAAGAAAATCAACACGAAGCCGACGAGAACGCCGAGGTGGTCGCCGTGGTTGACCGCACCGAACGAGAACTTGAGCGCGATGTGCTCGAGCAAGGAAAGGAAGATCACGACGCGGGCCCATCGGTACCGGCAGAGCGTCACGGCGAGAAGACCGCCGAGGAGATGGAGCCACAGGATCGCGGCGATACCCGCTTCGGTGCCGACGAAGCGTAGCCAGAAGACCGGCCAGCGAGGCGCCAGGTCGCCCGCGTTCTGGTAGCCCTGCCAGGAGAAGAGCTCCCCCGCCGCGAAGAAGAACAGCACGGCATAGAACGCAGCGACCAGGGTCTGGGCGGCGGCGAAGCGCTCGCGCGACAGCAGGAGGAGTGCGGAGCCACCGTGCGCCGGGCGGAAGAAGGCCATCAAAGCCTCGATGCGGCTGCGCTGCCTCACCTATCCTCCCCGGTCCTGAACCGCCCGAGGCTGCGCTCTTCGAGGTTGGCGCCGGTCTTCCACTTCTGCATCGGGTTGTAGCGCTCGAAGATGAGCTCGTAGCCCAGCCGCTCGCTCAGGTAGTTCTCCTCGAGGAGCCGCCGCAGGTCCGCGACCTCGGCCGCCTCATGCCGCTCGATCGCCCGGCCGAGCCGTTGGATGACCTTTCGGCCGACGTAGCGGTTCCCGAAGACGATCGTGTCCGGGGCGTGAAGGAAGGAGACCGGCGGATCGAAGACCTGCTTCCTCTGGCGATGGACGAGGAGCGTGTACCGGCTGTCCTCGTTCGGCACCTTCGAGAAGAGCGACCAACCGTAGAGGGGGATGATCTCGTCTATGCCCGGCACCAGCTTCTGGCTCGCCGCGCCAGCGAAGAAGTAGACCAAGACAAGGAAAGCAAGTCGCCGGCGGAGCCGGCTCAACGCAGGAGTCCGCATATTTGACGGTATTCTTTCACAGACTGCGCTCAGTCGTTAGGGCTACGGCCGGGCCGGGTGAAGAAGTGGCCCGTTTCCCTCCCGGGTCCGGCGGCTCCCTACAACGCCCAAGATGCGGTAGAGTAAGGGTGTTATGAAGCTGCAACCCTCAAAACGACCCGTTCAGCAGATCCTCGACGATGCCGTGGCCGGGCGCCGTATCTCGGCCGGCGATGCCCATACGCTGATCCTCGACGGCGACCTCCTCGACTTGGGGCTCGCCGCCAACGAGGTGCGCAACCGCTTCAACGATCCGGCGGTCGCGACCTACAACGTCGACCGCAACATCAACTATACGAACGTCTGCGTCTACAAGTGCCGCTTCTGCGCCTTCTACCGCGAGCCGGGGGACCCGGAGGGGTACCTGCTGCCGTTCGAGGAAATCGGCCGCAAGGTGGAGGAGACGCTGGCGCTCAACGGCACGGGCATCCTCATGCAGGGAGGGGTCCATCCGGACCTGCCCCTGAGCTTCTACGAGGACCTGCTGCGCTACCTGCGGTCGAACTACCCGGCGTGCCATGTCCACGCCTTCTCGCCGCCGGAGGTGAAGTTCATCGCCAAGAAGGAGCGGATGAGCTTCTACGACGTCATCGCCCGCCTCAAGGCCGCGGGGCTGATGTCCATCCCCGGCGGCGGCGCGGAGGTTCTCTCGGACCAGATCCGCAAGGACGTGCTGGCCTACCCCAAGTGCTCGGCGGAGGAGTGGATCGACATCATGCGCCAGGCGCACCGCAACGGCCTGCGCACCTCGGCCACCATGATGTACGGCATGGGCGAGCCGGTGGTGGACCGGATCGAGCACTTCCAGCGGGTGCGCGACCTTCAGGACGAGACCGGCGGCTTCACGGCCTTCATCTCCTGGACCTTCCAGCACGAGCACACGGAGATGCCGGACGTGCCGGAGACCTATGCCGAGGAGTACCTGCGGACGCTCGCCGTGTCGCGGCTGTTCCTCGACAACGTCGTCCACTTCCAGACGAGCTGGGTGACGCAGGGGAAGAAGATCGGCCAGGTGGCCCTCTCGTTCGGGGCGGACGACATGGGGTCGATCATGATCGAGGAGAACGTCGTGGCCTCGGCGGGCACGCACTACCGGATGAGCCAGGACGAGATGGAGCACCTCATCACCACCGCCGGCTACGTCCCCCGCCAGCGCACGAACCTCTATGAGCGCCTCGTCTCCCGCGAGGACACCGCCGAGATGGCCCGCAAGTATCGCCACTCCCTGACACCGCAGAACCGCGACTTGGTGTCCTCAGCGCTGTTGCCGGTGTTGGGGTAGGGGGGGCTCCCCTTTCTCTCCACTTCGAGGGAGATCGTCGACGTTGCCAGCCTATTGCATTTTAAAATTCTGTTGAATAGAATAGGACCAGCCCGGGCTCTGGGATTCCGAGGCGGCTCTCGAGGGCCGCGTAACCTTGGTTCGCGTTGCGTCGCCGACGCGGAGGATCGCTTGTCATGAAGAGCAGAGCCATTGTGGTGTCGCTGTTGGGTCTGGTTGTGTACCTGTTGCTCGCCCGGTCGGCGTCCGCCGTCCAGTGCTGGACGGTCGGGGGCTCGACCGGAACCGTGGATGAAGAAAATCTGAGCCAGGTGTCCATGGCCAATTCCGACCTGCAGGTGAGCAGCACAGCGCCGCTTCCCGCCAGCGTGAAAGCCCGCTACGCAGTGACGGGGATCTTCGAGGACGACTTCACCGTGGCGAGGCAGTTGTCCATCTCGCTTCGGTACCGGGACAACGGCAGCCTTGGAGACGGCCGGGTCCAGGTGCTCTTTCAGCAGCAGGCCTTTGCCACCGGAGCCTTGGGCACCTGGCTGAACTTCGATAGCAACAACTCACCCCAGGCGAGCGGCTTCCAGAAAATCGGTTTCTCGACCCCCTGCGAGACGGGAGGTGGCCTTAGTCTTCTGAATAACCTTTACTTCTTCGAGGTGACCCTTACCAAAAATGTAGCAAGCGCCAACCCTACCCTGGAGATGATCCAGGTCTGTGTCAATGACTGTGGTGGATGGCCCCCCCCAAATGTCGGCACTCCCTGACACGGCGCCGCAACGCGGGACGGCACGAGACCGCAGCGGAAGGCTGGGCTCGCGAGCCGCGGGAAGGACGAGGCGGAGGCGGCTCTAGAGGGGCGGGGTGATGAGGGTCTTGGGCGGGGGCCCTCTGGGGCAAAGTTAGCGCCCGGCGCTTTTCGGTGAAGGGACCCTCCGAACCCCGCCTTGGACCCTCTTTGCCGTCGAAGGATTCCTCCAGCAGGTGCTGGACCTGACGGACCCGGACATCCAAAGCCGGCTCGGCACCTCGCTCGCGGAGCTCACGGGTGACTGGGTCTTTTCCCAGGATCTCTACCGAGCGGGAAAGGGATCTTTACCACCCACGCAGCTCCTGGGAAGGATTGCTTACGAGATGGGAACAGAAGTTGCCCTGACCTCTTCGCAGCCCCGCAATTTTTTGAAAAACTCCCTGGCCCGGCCAACGTATCTTCCTGTATGAGCATGGATCAGGAACCGGCAATCGACGGCGCGGTGGGGGGGAGCGCGGGGATCGAAATCGACTGGTTGTATGCCAGCCCTTCCTTCGGCATCACGGCCTGGAACTGCCGGACGGGATGCCGCGGGCTGTCCGAAGAGAAGGCCCACCACCTCTGGCACGCCATCTGCTTCGTGCACCATGGGGCATTCGTGCTCCACTCGCAGGGGCGCTCCGAGGTCGCGGACCGCACCACGGCCATCCTCTACAACCCGGGAGTCCCTTATCGCTCGTCGCACCCTTTCGGCTGCTCGGATCACGGCAGCGCGCTGGTGGTGCGCCGGGAGGTGCTGCTCGACGTGATGTCCCACTTCGATCCGACGGCCCAGGAGCGCCCCGGTGCCCTGTTTCCCGTTGCGCTCGGTCCCGACATCTCGCAGGCGTACCTTCGTCACCGGCTGCTCGTGCGCGGGCTGATGCAGGGCGCGCCTGCGGACCGGTCCGCGCTGGAGGAGTCGCTGCTGGCGGTCCTGGCCGGGGTGGCGAGGTCGTCCTGCCGGCCGGTGGCGAAGCGCGCCGCGGCTCCCGAATCGCCGCGGGCCCGCCGGCGCTACGTGCACGACGCGCAGTTGATCCTTCAGGAACGGTTCCGGGGGCCGTGCCGGCTGGAGGACGTCGCCCGGGATCTCTTCGTCTCTCCCTTCCATCTCTGCCACCTGTTCCGGCAGGAGATGGGAATTCCCATGCACCGCTACCTGAACCGGCTGCGCCTGCGCGAGGCGCTGGAACAGCTCGCCGACGGGGCCGATCTCACCGATCTCGCCCTGAGCCTGGGTTTCGCCGGCCACAGCCACTTCACCACGGCGTTTCGCAAGGAGTTCGGCCTCACCCCCTCGCAGGTCCGCCGACAGGCGAGCACGGCGCTGCTGGCGGAGATGAGGAAGGCGATCGCCTAACGCTTCATCCGCCGGGCCGGCGCGTCCGCCGGCAGCTTCAGGCAGTCGAGCACCTGGGGCCAGCGAGGATCGGAGTGGAGAGAGTCGAAGAGCGGCTCGACAGCCGCGTACGGCGAGGTCCAGCCCTCCGGGGTGCAGTCGGAGGTCAGCAGGTCGAGCGCCCGGTTGCGGTCTCCCAGCATCAGGGCGTCTTTGGCCCGGCCGAAGGGATCGTCCGCCAGCACGCCGTTCTGCATCCTCCGCTCCCGGGCACGCCAGAAGTCGTCCAGGGTGCGCAGCCGGGCGGCGGCGGCGGGGCCGCCGAACATCTCCTCGATCTCCTTGGCCGCTTGGAGCGCTTGGCCGCGGTCGCCCATCATCAGGGAGCTGGTGACGAGCGTCTCCAGAGCGGTGTTCTTGATTCGCCTGGCGCCGTCGGTGGTGACGGCTGCGTTGAGCGAATAGAGCTCGAGCGTGGCGGGGATCTCGCGGAGGACCTCCTGGAAGCGGTGATCGAGGTAGAGGTACCAGGCGAAGGTGGCGCCGAGCTCCATCGAGGCGGGATTGAGCTCGCGAGCCCGCCGCACGATGGCCAGCGCTTCGTCGATGCGGCCGAGGGAGATGAGATAATAGGAGTAGGCGCTGTAGGCATTGGGGCTCGTGGGGTTCAAGGCCAGACCCAGGCGGTACTCGCGGCCAGCGCCCTCCCAATCGAGGTTGTGCCGGAAGAGCACCTGCGCCACGGCGACATGAGCTTCGGCCAGATGAGGATCGAGCGTGACGGCGCGGTGTGCGGCGGCCTCGGTCGCGCCGATCTCGTCCCGGTTGCGGACGCGGCAGAGGGCGAGCTCGGCCCAGGCCGGAGCAAAGCCGGCGTCCTCGAGGACCGCGTCCTGGAAGGCTGCCTCCGCCGGCTTGTACTGCATCTGGTGCCGCAGCGAGACGGCTCGCAGATAGGTCTCGTAGGCACCGGCGGCCGGCTTCGGCCGTGCCGGCCTCAACGGCAGCGGCGGCAGGTCGAGCGCACGGGAGACTTGGCGAGCGACCTCGCGGTAGAGGAGCGGCGCGTCCTGGAGCTCGGCGTCGAAGCTGTGGCTCCACAGCGTCTCGCCGCCAGTGCTCCGCGCGAGCTTAAAGGCGAGCCGTAGCCCCGTGGCCGACGGCGTCGCCTCGCCGGTCAAAACCACGTCCGGCTTGAGGCCGCGCAAGATCTCCGAAGGCTTTTTGCCGGCATAGACCTGGGCCGAGAAGGGAGCGATGACGTCGATCTCGCCGGACAACTGGCGGGAGAGCTCAACCGTCAGCGCGTCGCTCAAGCCGGTGCAGACTTGCCGGTCGGCCAGGTCCTGGCTGCGGCAGGTCAGCGGCAGGACCGAGAGCCGCTCGGCGACCGGCCTCAGGCTGTTGCCTGCCAGCAAGGTCAGGAGGACGAGCAGGACGATGCTCGCGCCACCCTTGCCGAGCCGCTGCAGGCCCGCCGGCGGCGCTGGATGCGTAGCTTTCGGCGGCGCCGCGCCGCCTTGCGTCTCGGCGTCCACGCTCGCCAGGAAGCGATAGCCCCGGCGGGGGACGGTTTCGACGAAGCGGGGCGAGGTGGCGGAGTCGCCGAGCGCGCGGCGGATCTCTTTGATCGAAAAGTTGAGGCTGGCGTCGAAGTCGACGAAGGCGTCGCCCCAGACGGCCTGGCGGATCTCCTCGCGGCTCACCACCTCTCGGGAGCGGCGGGCGAGGAGCTCCAGGACTTTGAGCGGCTGCGGCTGGAGCTTGACGGGCTCGCCGGCCCGCAGGAGCTCGCCGCTGCCGGGGCGCAGCTCGAAATCGCCGAAACGCAGCCGAGGCGCCCCGCTCATCGCAGGCTCCGGCGCGCCGGCGCGTCGGCCGGCAGCTTCAGGCAGTCGAGCACTTTGGGCCAGCGGGGATCTTTGTGCAGCGGGTCGAAGAGCGGCTCGACGGCGGCGTAGGGGAAGGCCCAGCCCTCCGGATTGCAGTCCGAGGTCAGCAGGTCGAGCACGCGGCTGCCCTCGCCCAGCATCATGGCATTTTTCGCCCGGAAGTAAGGGGAGTAAGTTTGGAATTCCCGCTCCCGAGCCTGCCAGAGCTCCTCTAGGGTATGCAGCCGGGCGGCGGCCTGGCGGCCGGCGATGATTTCTTCGCCCCCTTTCGCCGCCTGGAGAGCTGCCTCCCGGTCGCCCAGCATCATGGCGCTCGTGAGATAGGAGTCCAGCGCACTGTACTTGCCGGATTTGGCGCCCCAGGTGGTGACGGGTGCGTTGAGCGAGTAGAGCTCGAGAATTCCCGGGGTCTCGCGGAGGACCTCCTCATAGCGTCGATCGAGGACGAGGTACCAGGTGACGGTGGCTCCAAGCTCCATGGAGGCGGGATTGAGCTCGCGCGCCCGCTGCATCTCCGCCATGGCCTCGGCTCTTCGGCCCAAGGCCATGAGGTAGTGGGAGTAGGCGCTGTGGGCATTGGCGTCGCCGGGATCCAGGGCAAGGCCCGCCAGGTATTCCTGGCCGGCGCCTTTCCAGTCGAGCTCGTGGCGAAAGCGGACCTGGGCCACGGCGACGTGGGCTTCGGCGAGGTTGGGGTCGAGCTCCAGGGCGCGGCGAGCAGCGGCCTCCGTGGGGGCAACCTCCGCCTCGGACTCGACACGAGCGAGAGCGAGCTCGGCCCAGGCCGGAGCGAATCCTGGGTCCAGGATGACCGCATTCTGGAACTGCTCGGCTGCCGTGTCGTACTCCATTTGGTGCCAGAAAGACAGTCCCCGCAGATAGGCTTGGTAGGCCGCTGGCGAGGGCTTCGGCCGCACGGGCGGGATTTTCGGGGGCGAGAGCCGGAGCGCTCTCGCCACCTCGCGGGCGATCTTGCCATAGACGAGCGGCGCGTCCCGCAGCTCGGTGTCGAAGCTCCCGCTCCACAGCTTCTCTTTGCCGCCGCTCCTCACGAGCCTCACGGCCAGGTGCAACCCCTGGGCGGACGGCTTCGCCTCGCCCCTCAAGACCACGTTCTCCCGCAGGCCGCCCGTCATCTCCGCGGGCTTTCGCCCGGAGAAGGCCCGGGTTGAGAAGGGGGCGATGACGTCGATGTCGCGGGAGAGCTGGCGGGTGAGCTCGTCGGTGAGCGCAGCGGTCAGGCCGCTGCAAATCTGCTGATCCGCGAGGTTCTGGCTCTGGCAGACCAAGGGGCCGACGGCCAGCCTCTGCGCGACCGGCCGCAGGCGGAGGGCCACCAGCAGGGTCAAGAGGACGAGAAGGCCGAGTCCCACGCCGACTTTGCTGAGCCGCCGCAGCACTGCCGGCCGCGGCGGCGCAGCCGGAAGACGCGCGTCCCTCCCGGGAACGGGCTCGCGGGGCCCCTTCTCCACGGGTTGCAGGAACCGGTATCCCCGGCGGGGGATGGTCTCGATGAAGCTCGGTGAGGTGGCGGAGTCGCCGAGCGCCCGGCGGATCTCTTTGATGGAGAAATTGAGGCTGGCGTCGAGGTCGACGAAGGCGTCGCCCCAGACGGCCTGGCGGATCTCCTCGCGGCTCACCACCTCGCCGGAGCGGCTGGCGAGGACTTCCAGGATCTTGGCGGGCTGCGGCTGGAGCTTCACGGGCTCGCCCGCGCGCCGCAGCTCGCCGCTGTCGAGCTGGAGCTCGAAGTCGCCGAAACGCAGGGGCGGCGGCGCCGCGTTCATCCCACCCTCCTGCGCGCGGGAGCGTCCGCCGGCAGCTTCAGGCAGGCGAGCACCTGCGGCCAGCGGGGATCCTCGTGCAGCGGGTCGAAGAGCGGCTCGACGGCGGCGAAAGGCATCCACGTCATCCCCGGGGTGGAGCACTGCTGGGTCAGCAGATCGAGCGCGCGGCCGGGCTCGTTCAAGGTCATGGCGCTTTGGGCGAGCTCATAGGGATCGACGGGTCTCGTCCGCAGCAGGTCTCGAAGCGCCTCCTCCCGGCCGCGCCAGAAGACGTTCACGTCGCGGATCCGGGCCGCTGCCTGGGGGGCGTTGTAATCCCTGAGAAACGCCCGGGTGGCGTCGAGCGCGGTCTCCTTCTGTCCCCGAAGCCAGGCGCTGTTGAGGATGATTGCGTCGCAGAAGAGCTTTCCGGTGTGGGCCTCCTGGGGAGTGACGCCCTCGCTCAGCGGAAAGAGGCTGAGGACTGCCCGCGCCTGGCGGATGGCCTCCTCGTAGTTGTGGTCGAGATAGAAGTACCAGGCATAGTCGGAGCCGATGAACATCGAGGCCGGATCGAGCTCGCGGGCTCGTTCCGCCGAGGAAATCGCCTCGGAGAGCCGGCCCAGAGCCGCCAGGTAGAGCGAATAGGCGTAATGGTTTTCGGCGTCTCCAGGGGCGAGCGCCAGGGCTTTCTCCAGCTCCCGGCCGGCTCCCCGCCAGTCGTGGTATCTATGGAGGAGGATGTTGCCGAGGACACGGTGACCGTCGGCCAGGTCGGGATCGAGCTCCAGGGAGTGCCGTGCCGCCGCTTCCGTGGCCTCGGGGTCCGGCTCGGGAAGGACCTTCATCCGCGCCTGGGCGAGCGCGGCAAAGGCGGACGCGAAGTCCGGATCGAGGAGGGTGGCCTCCTGCAACTTTGCTGCGGCCTGGTCACACTTCTCGTGCCGCCTCAGGTAGATCCCGCGCAGATAGGCCTCGTAGGCCGCGGGCCGGGGTTTCGGCTGCGCCGCCGGCCGTAGCGGGGCAGGGATCTGAAGCGCCTGGGCGACGCGGCGGGTGATCTCGCCATAGGTGAGAGGAGCGTTTCTCAGCTCCACGTCGAAGCCGTTTTTCCACAGCTCCTCGCCGTCCGCACCCCGTAGCGACAGGTTGAGCCGCAGCCCCTGAGGCGAGGGTTGGGCGTCGCCGGAGAGGGTGGCGGAGGGGCCCAGCACGTGCGCCCCCTTCGCGAGGCCGTAGACCAGGCTCGAGTGCGGGGCGATGACGTCGACGTCGCGGGAGAGCTCCCGGGTGATTTCGGCACCGAGCGCCTCCGCGATGCCGCCGCACACCTGCTGGTCCACCGGCTCCTGGCTGCGGCAGGCCACGGGGAGGACGGCGAGCCGCGTCCTGGCGGTCGAGTGCTGCAGGCGACTGCCGATCACGAAGGTCAGGAGGAGCAGGAGGACGAGGGTGGCGAGGGTGCGCCACGACCGGCGCAGGGATGGCGTGGCAGAGCCGCCGGCTTCCGGCGTGCTCGTCACCGGCTTCAAGAAGCGGTAGCCGCGGCGGGGGACGGTCTCGACGAAATGCGGCGAAGTGGCGGAGTCGCCCAGCGCCCGGCGGATCTCTTTGATCGAGAAGTTGAGGTTGGCGTCGAAGTCGACGAAGGACTCGCCCCAGACGGCTCGGCGGATCTCCTCGCGGCTCACCACCTCGCCGGAGCGGCTGGCGAGGAGCTCCAGGACCTTGGCGGGCTGGGGCTGGAGCTTCACGGGCTCGCCCGCGCGCCGCAACTCGCCGCTGTCGGGCCGCAGCTCGAAGTCGGCGAAGCGGAGGCACTTCGCGGGAGCGCTCATCCCTGGCTCCTGCGGGCCGGGGCGCTGGCAGGGAGCTTGAGGCAGTCGAGGACTTTGGGCCAGCGGGGATCGGCGTGCAGGGAATCGAACATCGGCTCGACGGCGGTGAACGGCACCACGCTCTCCGGCGGCGAGCACTGCTCCGTCAACAGGGCCAGGGCACGGTCGCGGTCACCGAGGACCAGGGCGGTCTCGGCGCGGAAGTAAGGATCGACGAACCCGTTTTGCAGAGCCTTTTGGATCCTCTGCTCCCGTCCTCGCCAATAGTCCTCGATGCTCGCGAGCTGAGCGGCTTCCTGGCGATGGCCGGGCGATTCGGCCAGGAGGGCTTTCGCGGCCACGAGCGCCGTTTCCCGGTCGCCGAGCTGCGAGGCGCTTTGCAGGATCGTCGTCTCGCAGTCCTTCCAGGCCTCGCTGGCAGCCTGGCCGGGGACGAGAGGATGCAGTTGCAGCGCGGCCTGGCTCTGGCGGATCGCCTCCTCGTACCGGTGGTCCAGGTACAGGAACCAGGCATAGTCGGAAGCGAAGAGCATGGCGGCCGGATCGAGCTCGCGGGCGCGCGCCGCCTCCGCGATCGCCTCGCCGCGACGGCCCAGCGACGCCAGGTAGTAGGCGTTGACGTCGTGCGCCTTCGCGTTGTGCGGCTCGCGGACGAGGGCGGAGTGGATCTCGCGGCCGGCGCCGGCCCAGTCGCGGTCATGGAACATCAGGACCTGAGCGAGGGCGAGGTGGGCGCCGGTGAGGTCGAGGTCGAGCTCCAGAGCGCGGCGGGCGGCGGCCTTGGTGGCTTCCGCGTCGGCTGGCAGCCGTGCGTCGAGCCGTATTTGGGCGAGCTCTGCGTAGGCGGCGGCGAAGCCCGGGTCGAGGAGGATCGCTTCCTGAAAGGCTGCCGCGGCCTGCTCGGGCTTCTCGTGCCCCGCGAAATAGATCCCCCGAAGATAGGCTTCATGAGCCGCCTTCACGGCGGTCAGCGGTTTCGCGGAGTGCGCTTTGGCCGCGGCCGGCCCCAGGCGGCTGCCGGTCAAGAGGAGCAGCATGCACCCCAAGGCGACGAGCCGTGACCAGGGCCGCCATCGCGGAGTGGGAAGGGGAGGAGGGAGTACCTCCGGCGCTCTCTTCACGGGTATGAGGAAGCGGTAGCCGCGGCGGGGGACGGTCTCCACGAAGGCCGGCGAGGCGGCGGAGTCGCCCAGGGCGCGGCGGATCTCTTTGATGGCGAAGTTGAGGCTGGCGTCGAAGTCGCCGAAGGCGTCGTTCCAGACGGCGCGGCGGATCTCTTCGCGGCTCACCACCTCGCCGGAGCGGCTGGCGAGGACCTCCAGGACCTTGGCGGGCTGCGGCTGGAGCTTCACGGGCTCGCCCGCCCGCAGCAGCTCGCCGCTGTCGAGCCGCAGCTCGAAGTCGCCGAAGCGGAGTCGCGGCCGTGCCGCGCTTCCGCTCCCTTCCGGGTGTGAGGCTGTCATCATCATCTTGTACGTTGTGCAGCTCGCGGGGTTCTGGGGGACTCGGAGCTCAACTTTCACGTTGATGCTTATAGAAAAACCTCTCCTTTTCTCCCGAGGGACCGGGGCGGCTTCCCGGGCGGCAATCCGCCGTCTCACAGCCTCCTCATCTCCTCCTCAGCTCCCGCTCATGGTGGTCCCGCCGGCCCCGGCCTACCGTGGAAACCATGAGCGAGACGAACGGCAATTCCCAAAAACTCACCCCTGACGATGCGAACCTGACCTTCTCCGGCACCCACGGCTGGCTCTACCGCGGCCAGTCGGTGGGCGTCGCCTGCTGGAACTGCGCGGGGAGCCCGCGGGCGCTTTCTCCCGAGACGCGGCAGCCCTGGCACGTGGTGGCCTTCGTTCACGCGGGCGCCTTCGTCCTCCATACAGCGGGACGCTCGGCAGTGATCGATGCCACGTCGATCCTTCTCCACAACCCGGAGGAGCCCTACCGGTGCGAGCACCCCTTCGGCTGCTGCGACCGGGGGAGCGCGATCGCGGTCAGCCCCGGCCTGCTGCTGGAGATCATGGCCCACCACGATCCCTCGGCGGCGCAGCGCCCCGAGGCCCTGTTCCGCAAGTCGCACGCCCACGGCTTCTCCCAGTCCTACCTGCTGCAGCGCCGGCTGGTGCGCGCTCTCCAGGGCGGGGGGGCGAAGCCGGAGCCGATGGCGGTCGAGACCACCCTGCTCGACCTGCTGGACGACGTGGCGGCAGGGTGCGCCCGCCTCGACGGGCGCCCAAGCCCCAAGCACGACCCGGAGCGGGTGCGCCGCGACTACGTGCAGGACGCGAAGGCCCTGCTCCAGGAGCGCTACCACGAGCCGCTGGAGCTCGACGACGTGGCGCGCTCCCTCTACGTTTCGACCTTCCATCTCTGCCGGCTGTTCAAGGAAGGGACGGGGATGCCGATCCACCGCTACCTCAACCGGTTGCGCCTGCGGGAAGCGCTGGAGCGGGTCTCCGCCGGGGAGATGGGTCTCACCGACTTGGCGCTCTCCGTGGGCTTCTCGTGCCACAGCCACTTCACCCGGGCATTCCGGCGCGAGTTCGGAGTCCCTCCCTCCGAAATCCGGCGGCTGGCGAGCCCGGGAGTGGCGAACGGATGAGGGGGGAAGCGGGGGCTCGGAGCGGCCCCCTCCCAAGACCCTCATCACCCCGGCCCTCTTCTCCCGCCCCCTCGCCACCCCCCTCACCGGGAGAAGAGGGAGCCCCCCACCCAAGACCCTCACCCCTGCCCCTCTCCCGACCTCCCCATCCCCCTCCCCGGGAGAGGGGAACCCGGCTGGGGCGGTCTAGCTTTTCTCTCTCGTCCCTGTTGTCCCTGCCGTCCCTGGTGTCCCTTCTTGGCTGTTCTCCCTCTTCTCCCGGTGAGGGGGGAGGCGAGGGGGCGGGAGAAGAGGGCCGGGGTGATGAGGGTCTTGGGTGGGCGGCGCTGCGCCAGCGCGGATACAGGGCGCTCACTCCCAAGGAATATCCGGCATCCTCAGCCGCTCGACCTCCTCGCCGTCCGCTACGACTGTCCGTTGCAGGATCTCCTCCACGTCGTCCACCGTCACCCCGCGATACCAGAGGTTGAAGGGCCAGACGGCGACGGTGATCCCCTGGCTGCAATGCTTGAGGCAGCCGGTGCGGGTAACCATCACGCGGTCGCGGATGCCGAGCTCCTTCACCCGGTCCTTGAAGCGGTGGTAGACGGCGAGAGAGCCGCGGACGGCGCAGCTCGGCTTCGGGCTCTCCGCGGGGCGCTCGTTGAGGCAGACGAGGATCTGGATCTGGGGATGGGGCATGGGGAGGATCATAGCGGAGCGCCGGCCCAGACGTAGGGATAGAATGCGCGGGTTTCAAAGGAGACCCGATTGGCTCACCGCCTCGCCCTGGTCCTGCTGGCGCTTGCCGCGCCTGCCTCTCTGCTCGCGTTCGGCGCGGGGTGGCCGCGGGTGGGCGCGCTCGCGGGCGGCGTCCTCCTCCCCGTGGCCCTCATGATCCTCGGCGCCGCCCGCCGCGGGCGGCTGGGGAGACTGTGGCTGCCGCTCCTCTTCACGACCCTCGTCTTCGCAGGCGGCTGGGCGGCGATCCTCACCCTGCCGCACGGCGGGCCGGACGTGGCGGGGCTCCCCCTCGCCACGGCGCTGATGATCTTCGTCCTGGTCCCCGTGCCGCTCCTCGTCACCGGCCTCGCCTACGCTCTCACCTTCGACCGCCTCGGCCTCGCCGCGGCGGACCTGGAACGGGTCCGCGCCGCCAGGCAGACCCAAGGCACGGAGACGTAAGAGGATGCCGATCCTCGACCGTCCCTGGATCGTCGCCTCGGCGCTCCTCTACTTCCTCGCCTGCGGGGCGCTGGGGGTCTGGTCGCTGCGCCGCACCCGCAGCGCGCGGGACTTCTGGGTGGCCGGCCAGGGCTTGGGGGTGCTCTTCACGGGGCTCGCCACCATGGCGGCGGCGTTCTCGGGTTTCGTCTTCCTGGGCGGGCCGGGGCTCACCTACCGCATCGGCCTCACCTCGCTGTTCATCAACCTGTCGGTGGGGATCACTCCCGCGCTCCTGGGATGGACGGTCGCCAAGCGGCTCCGCCTGCTGGCCGAGGTGCGGGAGGTCTACACGATTCCGGACGCCATCCTCTGCCGCTACGGCAGCCGGGCGGCCTCGGGAGCGGCGGCCGTCGCCGTGCTGGTGGGCTCCATCGGCTACCTCGGCGCCCAGCTCCTGGCGCTGGGCACGCTGATCGAGGCCGTCCTCGGCCTGCGGACCTCGCTCGGGGCCTGGGGATTTCCGGCCGCGGTCGCCATCGGCCTCGCCGTCCTCCTCTTCTATGGCGTCGCCGGGGGAATGATGGCCGGGGTCTATACCGACGTGTTTCAGGGTGCCCTGATGCTGCTGGCGGCGATCGCGGTGTTCGCCTATGCCATGCACGCGGGAGGCGGGTTCGGAGAGGTGGTCCACAGCATCGCGACCTCGCCCCGCTTCGGGCGGCAGTTCCTGGAGCCGCTGGGGAAGACCCCGGCGCTGACGGCGCTGGGGTTCTTCTTCGTCTTCGGCCTCGGCGTGCTCGGCCAGCCGCACATGCTCCACAAGTTCTACATGATCCGTGATCCGCGGCGCCTGAAGTGGCTGCCGCTGGTGCTCGGGGGCTCGCAGGTGCTCTGCCTGCTGATCTGGCTGGGGCTGGGTCTCGCCGTGCCGGCCCTGGTGGCGCAGGGGAAGCTCGCGCCCCTGGCGAAGCCGGACGAGGCCACGCCGGCCTTCCTCCTGGGATTCGCGCCGCAGCCGCTCGCCGGGCTGGCGGTGGCGGGTATCCTCTCGGCCATCATGTCCACGGCCGACTCGTTCACCAACCTCGGCGCGGCGGTGCTGGTGCGCGACCTCCCCATCGCCCTGGGGAGGCGGCTCTCCCGCGAGCTCCTCTGGGGACGGATCGCCACCGTCGGGGTGACGCTCGCCGCGGCCCTCCTCGCCCTGTTCTACGACGACCTGATCGCCCTCCTGGGGACGTTCGCCTTCGGCACCTTCGGCGCCGCCCTGGCGCCGGCCCTGGCCGTGGGGCTCAACTGGCAGCGGGTCACCGCGGCGGCGGCCACGGCCTCGATCGTCACCGGCACGGCGCTCTGTCTCGGCCTGGAGATCCTCGGCCGGCTGAAGGTCCTGCCTCACCTCACCGGCCCCCTGCCGGCGGCCATCGCCCTCGCGGCCTCCTTCACCGTGCTGCTGGCGGTGACGGCGTGGAGCAAGCGGCCGGTGCTCGACGGCGACGTGCTCGCGGTGATGGAGGTCTGACATGGCGAGCCCGGGCGCCGTCCGTTTCCTGATCAATCCCGCCGCGGGGCGCGGCACGGGGAGGGCGCATCTCGACCGCATCCGGGTGCTGGCCTCGCGTCATGGCGCCGGACTGGTGGTGACGCGCAAGGTCTCCGACCTCTGGGAGCAGGCGCGACGGGCGGCGGAGGACGGCGTCGAGCGCCTCCTCGTGGCGGGCGGCGACGGCACGATGCACCATGCCCTCCAGGGACTGGCGGGCACCCCCTGCGCCCTCGGGATCGTCCCCCTGGGGACGGGGAACGACTTCGCGGGCACCCTCGCCGTGCCCCCGGAGCTGGAGCCCGCCGTCGAGCGGGCGATCACCGGGGAGGTGCGCAGCATCGACCTGCTGCGGGTGGGCGAGGCGTACTCGGCGAGCTACGCGGGCGTGGGCTTCGATTCCGAGGTCACGCGCTACGCCAACGAGGGCGTGCGGTTCCTGCGCGGCCCCCTCGTCTACTTCTATGCCGTGATCCACACCCTCGTCACCTTCGAGCCGCCGTGGATGCGGGTGGTGCACGACGGCGGCACCTTCGAGGGAAAGGTGATGTTCGCCGTGGTCAACAACCTCCCCCGCTTCGGCGGCGGCATGCGGATCGCACCGGAGGCGAAGATCGACGACGGCATGCTGGATCTCGTGATCGTGCGCGAGATCCCCAAGCGGGCGCTCCTCGCCGTCTTCCCCAAGGTCTACACGGGCAAGCACGTCACCCACCCGGACGTGCTGATCACCCGCACCCGCCGGGCTGAGATCACGATCGATCGCGCGATGACCATGTATGGGGGAGGGGAGCCCCTGCGCCCCGTGGCCGCCGGAGAGCCGGTGGCCGTGGAGGTGATGCCGGGGGGATTGCGGGTGATTGGGTAAAACCGAGGTCGAAAACCTTTCGCAGGAGGAGGGAACCGTCATGTTTCGACGCTTCGTGCTGGTGCTGGTCCTCGCCGCCGTCGTCTCGCTGCCTTCTCTGGCCGCCCCTCCCGCGGAGACGGGAAAAACCTTTCAGGCGGGGGGCGTCACCCTGTATTACGAAGTGCTCGGCACCCTTTCGCCGTCCAAGGTGCCGCTGATGGTCGCCAATGGCGGGCCGGGATTCGACCATTCCTACCTGCACATTTCGAACATCTGGGGAGAGCTGGCGAAAGAGCGGCCGGTGGTCCTTTACGATCAGCGGGGGACGGGGCGCTCGACGGCGGCCACGGGGGGAGCAGACGCCGGCCTGACCGAGCAGATCGCCGACCTGGAGGCGCTCCGCCAGCACCTGGGAGCCGAAAAGATCGACCTCCTGGGACATTCCTGGGGCGGCTATCTGGTGATGGCCTACAGTGCCCGCCATCCGGAGCGCATCCGGCACCTGCTGATCGTCGACTCGGCGGCGCCCAAGTGGGGAGACACGGTGTTCCTGTTCAAAGACGTCTTCCCCGAAGGTATCGCGCGGCAGAACGCCCTCGCCTTCGCCGACGAGATGGGGGACCAGGCGGCGAAGACCGAGGGCCTGAAGGAGTACCTCTCGATGCTTTTCTACTCCCCCGAGAATCGCGACGCCTTCCTCGCCTTCGCCGGCACCAGCGTGCAGGTCAACGAGAAGGTCAACAAGGCCATCAACGCCGACCTCGCGAGGTTCGACCTCAACCCCGAGCTGCCGAAGTACAAGTTCCCCACCCTCGTCGTGACCGGCCGCTACGACATGAACGTGGTCCCCTCCGTCGCCTGGCGCATCCACCAGGCGATCCCGGGTTCCCGTTTCGTGGTCTTCGAGAAGAGCGGCCACCTGCCGTTCTTCGAGGAGCCGGCGAAGTTCGTGCAGGTGGTGGGGGAGTTTTTGGGAAGCGGGGGGATGTAGGCGGCGGCAGCTTATGCGGACCTTCGCCCTTCTCGTCCTGCTGCTGGCGGCGGCCCCGCCGGCTCCCTTACCGCCCCGGGTGGTCGTCCTCGGCACCGCCCAGGATGGCGGCGTGCCGCAGACGGGGTGCGACTGCACCCATTGCGCCGCGGCCCGGAAGAATCCAGCCTTGGCGCGGCACGTGGCCAGCCTGGCCCTCCACGTGCCGGCGACGGACCATGTCTACCTGATCGATGCCACGCCGGACCTGCCCGCCCAGATCGAGGAGGTTCACACCTTCCATCACCACGCCCTCGGCAAGGTGGACCGGGCGCCGGTCGATGGCGTGCTCCTCACCCACGCCCACATCGGCCACTACCTGGGCCTCGCGCACTTCGGCTTCGAGAGCCTGAACACGCATCGGATTCCGGCCTGGGTCTCCCCCCGCATGGCCGCCTTCCTGCGCACCAACGGCCCCTGGAGCCAGCTCGTCCGCCTGGAGAACCTTACTCTGAAGGAGATTCAGCCCGGCCAGCCGTTCGAGCTCGAAGTGGGGATCACCGTCAAGCCCTTCGCCGTGCCGCACCGGGACGAATATACCGATACCCTGGCCTTTCTGATCCGCGGGCCTCACCGGACGCTCCTCTACGTGCCGGACACGGACTCCTGGCAGACCTGGACCCGTTCCCTTCCCACGGTGCTGGCCGAGGAGAAGGTGGACGTCGCCCTGCTGGACGCCACCTTCTACTCCCCGGATGAATTGCCGGACCGGGACGTCTCCAAGATCAAGCACCCGCTGGTCACGGCCACCATGGACCTGCTGGAGCCGCTGGTGAAGTCCGGCAAGCTGCGCGTGTACTTCACGCACCTCAACCACTCGAACCCCGCCCTGGAGCCGCAAGGCCCCGCGCGCAAAGCCATCGAAGCGCGGGGATTCCGGGTTTTGGCGGAAGGGGAGGAATTCGATCTCTAAGGTTCCCCGGCCACCTCCGAAGGTTCCCGGATCACTTCCGAAGGTTCGGAGGTCATCTCTGAAGCTTCCCGGATCACTGAGCTTCGGAGCTCCCTTCCGAAGGTTCCCCGGCCACTTCCGAAGGTTCCCGAGTCACTTCCGAAGGTTCGGAGGTCATCGCCGAAGGTTCCCCGGTCGCCGTTCAACGCTGAACGGTTCCTGCTCGACAGCCCAGCGCTCCCCTGGAGAAAAGGGAGAAAATCAAAGAAAGGGACGGAAAGGACTGCAAGGACAGCAAGGACGAACAGCAAGAGCGCTCCAACCGGGTTCCCCTCTCCCGGGGAGGGGGACAAGGGGGTCGGGAGAGGGGCAGGGGTGAGGGTCTTGGTCGGGGGCGCTGCCGGTAGCCCGGGTCTTCAGACTGTCTTCAGACCCGGGCTTCAAGGCTCAAACGTGCCGATGGTGCCGGTGATGCCGGTGGTGGCGGCGCACCACGACCCGCCGGTGATGGCGGCGGTGATGCCGGTGATGAACGGTGGCCCTCACCTCGGCTCGCGGAGCCGGGGCCACCGGCGACGGCAGAGGCGGCGGAGCCGGGAGGTGGGGCGGGGGTGGCGGAGAAGGCGGCTGGGGCAGAGCATAGGCGGGGGCGATGCTCGCACAGAGCAGGGCCGCAAAGACGTAAGGGCGAACGCGCATTTTCGGTCTACCTCCTTGAAAGTCGTCGTCGCTTCGTGGCCGCAGCCACAGGAAGCTGCAAGGCTCCACTTTACCTGAGCAAGATTGAAGCCAACCGCGTGCGCGACCGGAAATTTGGCCCTCGCGACCGGCGCTGGAGACACTGCGTCCGCCGGTTGGGACGCTCGAGCCGGCGGTTGGACTTCACCTGCCGGCGCTTGGGCTGGATCCGCGGTCGCTTGGGCTGGATCTGCTGGGTTGAGTCTACCGTCGTTTGGATGCCATCGTCGGGCGTTTGGTCCCCAATCGTCCGGCGCTTGGGCTCGATCATTTGTCGTTTGGGTTCCATCCACCGAGATGCAGGTCCCTAACGGCCGTCGCGCGGCCCCAAGCAGCCGTCGTTTGGGCTCCATCTTGGGCCGGCGCGGGCAGATCTGCGGTCGAAAGGCTCCAACCGTCTCCGCGGAGAGTCCATCGGGGGAGCCGGGAGCCCCAACGGTCCATCGTATGGGCTCCATCCGGCCTCCTCGATCGGCGCCGGCCCCTCCTCAATGTAGCGCCCCAACCGGCCCGGGAGCCGGACAATGGCCGGAAGAAAGGGGGTCCTTTCTTGAGAGAGACGCCCCGTTTCCGGGGGGAACCCCCGGTTGGGGCGTCTCGGAGGCGGGGAGAACGCCTGCACCCTCGCAGACTGTCCGCGGGCACAGGGTGCCCCGGACCCCTGGATTGCCCTGGTGCCGCCGGGATGATCCCTTCCGGATTGAACCGCTGTCTCCGCTTCGGAGACGCCCCCACCGGGGGTTCCCCCCGGAAACGGGGCGTCTCTCTCAAGAAACCTCCAGGTAGACGGTCCCTCACGGGGGTGTTTTTCATACGGGCTGAGGAGCAGGTATGAGTTGGAATCCCAGAGCCTGCGCGCGTTTGGCGAGGTTGTGAACCATCCGTTGTTGGTAGCGC
>DASUEN010000020.1:0-10946 GCA_036275055.1 Thermoanaerobaculia bacterium | reverse complement strand
GAGAAAAGCGTCGGTCGCCGCGACCTCGCCGAGATAAGGATCAGCGGCGAAACGCGAGGCGAACGGCTCGGGCGGGGCGTAGGGGGCGTGGGGATCGAAGAGGTGGACCCAGAGGAAGCGCGGCCGCCGCTTCTGCCCGCGCCACCAGGTGAGGGCGGCGGCGACCACCTCGTCGCCGCGCCGTTCGGCGCCGGCGAATCCCTCGATCTCCGAGCCCCGGGTTGTGCGGTCGTCGTAGACATCGAAGCCGTGGCCAAGGCCGAATTGCGAGTCGAGGGTGAAGCCGCCGACGAAGGCACCGGTGGCGTAACCCGCGGCGTGGAGGATCGTGGCGAGAGTGGGGACCGAGCCCGCGAGCCGGAAGCCGCCGTTGTCGCGCACGCCGTGCTGGTACGGGTAGAGGCCGGTCAGGATATTGGTGTGGGACGGCAGTGTCGCGACGTTGTGCGCGTGGGCATCGGGAAAGACCCGGCCGGACGCGGCCAAGCGGTCGAGGATCGGAGTCTGGGCCCGGTGGTTACCGGCAAATCCCAGCGCGTCGGCCCGCAAAGTGTCGATGGTGATGAGGACGATATCGGGGCGCGACGGCTGCGGCGGCTTCGGAGGTGGGGCCGGAGAGGCGGAAAGCCTCCCGGCCGTCAATAGGAGAAGCCCTCCGAGAGCGCAGGACGCCAGGTGATGGACGGTCTTCATGGCTTCGCCATTGTAGGGTCAGTCGGGAGAAAGTACAGGAGCTTGCGCTGCAGGCGGAGGGATACCGCCGGAAGCCGGTCGCTAATTAAGAATGTGTCCTCTACGGCCAGAGGCGAGCCGGGGCCGAGTCGCCCGCGAAGGTGACCGCGACTGGAGTCCCTCTACCTCCGCGTCATCCCCATCAGCCGGTGGGCGATCCCGGCGCAGAGAGCGATCAGGAGGATGATCCCCACCACGACCCAGATCCGTCGCCCTTCGACCCCCGTCATCCAGAGGAGGTAGGCGGGGCCGATCACCAGAGTGAACAGGAACCAGAAGCGAGCTCCCCAGCTCCAGCGCGGGGGTGGCTCGGTGGGCGAAGGAGGCGTGGTCGGCTCGGTCATCTTCAATCCTCCTCCGGGTCCCGCCAGGTGGCGGCCAGAACCGCCCGGGCTCCCTGGGGATGGAGAGGCGCTTGGCCGCCCTCGATCTCCAGTTCCCCTTCGAGCCGCAGGATGGGGCGCCCCTCGGTCTCGTATTTGGCTTCGTAGTTGGTACGCGGCCCCTCGTCCCACGGCCGGTCGCGCCGGGTGAAGCTCAAACCAGGGTAGCCGGCGAGGATCTCCACCACCCGCTCGCCGTAGTCCAGGAAGTCGGTGGCGAAAGAGAACCGCCCGCCCCGGCGGAGGAGACGCAAAACCAGGTCCACCGTCTCCGGATCGAACAGCCGGCGCTTGTGGTGGCGGCTCTTCGGCCAGGGATCGGGGAAGTAGACGTGGAGCGCCCCGGCGAAACCGGCCGGCAGCACCGCCGAGAGGAGATAGAGGGCCTCCCCCCGCAGCGCCAGCCAGTTCGCGAGCCCCAGCCGGCGGGCCCGGGAGACGAAGAGGCCGTGATATTCCCCCGCCACCTCGATCCCGAGGAAGCGGCTTCCCGGGTCCTCCTGGCAGCGGCGGCGGAGGTAGCGCCCCTTGCCGAAGCCGATCTCCACCTCCCAGTCCCCAGCCTCGGCGCCCCCTGGAACCAGCTCGTCCAGGGGGAGGGGAGCCGGCAGCCCGGCCAGCCCGCGGTCCCCCGCGGCCGTGGAGATCAGGATGGGATGGATCACAGGAGGTCCCCGCGTCCCCGCGCGGCGAGCTCGTTGACGACCTTGCGCACCTCCTGCGAGCGTTCCTTGGGCATCACCAGCACGACGTCGCCGGTGCGCACCACCACCAAGCCCTTCATCCCGAGCACGGCGATAGTGCCCGAGTCCGAGACCAGGAGGTTCCCCTCGGCGTCCACGGCCACCGTATCCCCCCGGCCGGCGTTCCCCTGGGCGTCGTGGGGAAGGATCTCGTCCAGCGCCTCCCACGAGCCGAGGTCGCTCCAGCCGCAATCGAGGGGAAGGGTGGAGATGGTGTCGAGCTTCTCCATCACCGCGTAGTCGATGGAGTCGGAGGGGAGCTTGGCGTAGAGCTCGCGCAGCCGGCCTGGAGCGGCGGCGATCTCCTCCAGGCCGCGGGAAAGCTCCGGCTGGAGGCGGGCGAGGACCTCCAGGAACGTGGCGCCACGGAAGACGAAGATGCCGGCGTTCCACAGGTAGTCGCCGGAGGCCACGAAACGGACCGCGTTCTCCGGCGTCGGCTTCTCGACGAAACGCCGCACCTGGCGTACGCCTTCGGCACCGGCTCCCGGCGCCAGCTCCAGGTAGCCGTAGCCCGTCTCGGCCCGATACGGCTTCACCCCTAAAGTCATCATCCGGTCTTCCCTCTCCACCAGCCGGCCGGCCCGCTCCAGGGTGTCGCGGAATGCCCCGGGATCCCCTACCCGGTGGTCCGCGGGCAGCACGGCCACGACTCCCCGCCGGGCGCTTTCGGGCATCGAGCGGACCGACCAGCCGATGGCCGGCGCCGTGTTGCGCCCTTCCGGCTCCAGCAGGATCTGCCCGGGGGGCACCTCCGGTAGCTCGGCGCGCACCTGCTCCCCCAGCGTCTCGGTGGTGCACACCCACACCGACTCCGGGCCGATCACGGGCTGCAGCCGCTCCAGGGTGTCGCGCAGCAGGCTCTTGTCCCCCTCCAGCGCCAGGAGTTGCTTGGGGTTCTTCTGGCGCGAGAGGGGCCAGAAGCGCGTGCCGCTGCCGCCAGCCAGGATCAGCGCCTGCAAACCCGCGCTCCGCGTTCGATAGCTCCAGACTTCGAATTCAGGTTCTTCATGGGGGTGGGAGTATACCTGCACCTCCGCCGCGGCCCAGTGCCCCGCTTCGCCCTCCTCGCCGCACTATGGGCAAGGACGATCCGTTCTCTCTTGGTGGCTGATTTTTTCGGAGGAAAAAGAGGAAATGCTCAAAAAGAAACTTGGGATTATTTCAACCATCCTGTCGATCTCCCTGCTTTTCGCTCCTGGCGTCTCCCAAGCCCTGCCTTTCGCGTCTCCCGCTGCTCCTGAGGATGCAGCGCCCCGCCTTCTCGACAAGCTCGATCACTGGCTGGACCTCCTGAGCCTGCGAGCCGGCGGGCGCCGGACGCACGCTCCTGCTCCCAGGGCCTGGAGCCAGCCGAAAAACGGCTGCGGCATCGATCCCCAGGGGCAGCCCTGCAACCCGGGGAACAATCCCCCGCCTCCGGGCAACGGCGGCTGAGCGCGGGAAGGAGGAGATCAGTCCTCCCCCAGCTCCATGCCCATGATGTGGAAACCGGCGTCAACGTAGACCGTCTCGCCGGTGATGCCACCCGCCAGCGGCGAGAGGAGGAAGAGCCCCAGGTTCCCCACCTCCTCGTGGGTGACGTTGCGGCCCAGGGGGGCGATGCTCCCCACCTTGTTGTACATCTTCATGAAGCCGGGAATGGAGCGCGCCGCCACGGTGCGCACCGGGCCCGCCGACACGGCGTTGACCCGCACGCCTTTCTTGCCCAGCTCATAGGCCAGGTAGCGGACGCTGGCCTCGAGGGCGCTCTTGGCGATCCCCATGACGTTGTACTTGGGCACCACCTTCTCCGCGGCGTAGTAGGTGAGGGTGACGAGCGCGCCCCCCTCAGAGAGGAGGGGCTCGGCCTCGCGGGCCACGGAGACCAGCGAGTAGGCCGAGATCTCCAGCGCCGTGCGCCAGTCGTCCCGCGTCGTCTCGATGTAGCGCCCCTCCATGGCCGGCCGGGGGGCGAAGGCGATGGAGTGGACGACGAAGTCGAGGCTCCCCCAGGCGTCCGCGAGGGCGGCGAAGGTGCCTTTGAGCTCCTCCTCGTTGGTGACGTCGCACTGGAAGAGGCGCGTCCCCGCCATGTCGCGGGTGAGCTTCTCCAGGTCCTGCTTGAGACGTTCTCCCTGATAGCTGAAGGCGAGCTCCGCTCCCGCCGCCCCCAGCTTCTCCGCGATGGCCCAGCCGAGGCTGCGCGCATTGGACACACCCATGACGAGACCACGCTTGCCCTTGAGGTCGATAGCGATCATGGGGCGGTATCTTACCCTGCGAGGGTCAATCCCGGGCGAGGACCTGATCTTTCCTCACGGTCGCACTGATCGCCTCCCGGGCTTCGTCGAGGAGGGCCTGGGCCGAGATGGGGCGGCCCACGGCGCCGCGCACCCAGGCATCGGGAGTGAGCCGGCCCTGGCGGGCGATGCGCTCCATCTCGGTGCCGAAGTCGCGGTCCCGGACGTCGCGCGCGATCTGGAACGCGATCAGGTGGCCGAGGGCGTAGTCCGGAAGGTAGAGGCCGTAAACGATCATGTGGGAGTAGATGGCGAGGATCTCCGAATCGCGCACTCCGAAGACCGGGGCGAAGTAGCGGTTCCAGACCCCCCGGGCAATCGTGAGGGTCGCCTCCCGCAGCTCGGCGGGCGTGGCCTCGGGGTGCTGGTACATCCAGTTCCACACCCCCATGTCCACCAGGGAGACCCCGGCGATCTCGTAGGTGTTCCAGAGCACGGCGAGCGTTTCGTTCTGCCAAGCCTCGCCGGCGCCATGGGGCTGCAATCCCAACATCTCCAGGTCGCGGTGCTGGAAGATGAAGGCGAAGGCCTCGGTGCACGCGTTGTTGGGCACGCCCGCCAGCGCCCAGTGGTCGATGCCGTTCAGGGAGAAGACCTGCTCGACGTTGTGGCCGAGCTCGTGCATTGCCACGTTGTAGCCTTTGTAATCCATCCCTCCCTGAGGGACCCGCGTCCGCAAGTGGGCCTTGTCCTCCCGCCGCAAGGCTTGCACGGCGTGGCCGGCACCGCGCGCCGGATCGACCACGACGTGATCGGCGAGCCACTGCGCCCGTTCCGCGGAGAAACCGAGCCGTGTGAGGAGGTCGGGAAGGGTCGCCGCGAAAGCTCCGAGGTCGGGATAGCGCGCCTGCACCGTGCGGTCGAGCTCGGCCTCGGAGACGCCGGCCCGCGACTTGAAGCCCGAGTACCAGATGTCGAAAGGCTCCAGGGGGCGCCCCAGCCGCTGGGAGATGAGCCGCCCCAACTCCGCCACCTCGGGCGCCGCGAGCACGGAGACGAGGAGCGCTTCCACCTCCCGCTCCGGGATCTGCCGGTCCCGCTCGAAGCGGCGGGCGATGAAGGTCGGCTCGTTGGGGCTGTAGGGGTCGATCTTGCGCACGGCGTGGAAGATCCGCAGCAGGGTGGCGTAGCGGGTGTCCGGCTCGCGCGCGGCGAGATCCGGAAGGCCGGGGCTCCCATCGCCTGCCACCGGCCGCACTTCGTTGGTCTCCGGGTTCCAGAGGAAATCGGGGTTGTCGATCGCCTTCGCCGGGATCTCCTGGCGCACGATCCGCTCCATGACCTCGAGGATGAGTCGCTGCCTGGCGAGGCCCGCGGCATCCCCCGCTGACCCCGCTGAATAGTGGGAGGCGAGCTCGTCGCGCAGTCCCCAGTGGGAGATGAGCCGCAGCCCTTCCGGGAACGGCCGCTCGCCCGTGCCGGTGATCCACCGGTCGAGGCGTAGGTTGTAGCCGGCGATGTACTGATCCGCCGCCGTGAAGGTCTGCGTCGACTCCTGATTCACCTCCGCCGGCACCCGCACGGCGAAGCGGTCCATCAGCCGCGACCGCGCCCAGGTCTGCCGGTCCCAGGCGGGGCCCTCGGCCAGCCGCTCCTCCAGAGTGTGCACGGGGAAGTTGAGGAGGGCCAGGAAGGCCACGCGGGTGCGGAAGAGGTCCTCCTCCACGTGGGCCGCGAGGTCCAGGTCGGCGAACAACCGGTCCATGGAAGAGATGGCGCCGGTGTCCACCTCCAGCGGCCTCGTCAGCACGCTCCGCACCTCGTGGAGATGCCCGTCCACCTGCTCCATCACCTGCTCGAGACGGTGGAAGGCGGCGGCGAGGTCCGCGGCACCGGCGAGGAAGTTGGCTTCGCAGAAAGTGGCGAGGTCGTCTCCGTCCTCCGGCCGCCAGCGCTGGGCGACCTGCTTCACGCCGCGGCGGATACGGCCTTCGTGCTCCGCGCCGTGGCGGGCGATGAGGCTCTCGACGATCTGGAGGGTCGGGTCGGTCGGCTCAGCGGTCGGCTCCATGGGGTCTTATCCTCTCATGGTCCTTCTTAGACCAGGGGCTTCAGCGCCTCGGTCACCAGCTTGTCGTCGAGGACCAGGCGGTGCGGACCGCCGCCGCCGTTGACCGGTTGCACCTCCTCGCGGGAGAAGGGGTCGAACTCGAAGGGCTTGATGATCTTGCCGTAGACCGACTTCAGGGCGCGGGCGCCGATGCGGCTGCTCTTCGCGGCTTCGTCGGCGATCTTGCTCACCGCCTCGTCGGTGACCTCCAGGTCGATGTCGTACTTGCGGAAGAAGTTCTGCGAGGTCTGGAGCACTCCTTCCCGCGGTTCCTTGAAGATGCGGGCGAGGGTCTGGGAGGTCAGGTCCTCGAGGATCACGGCGTTGTCGAAGCGCGAGAGGAACTGCGGCTGCATGCCGTACTCGAAGAGGTCTTCCGGCCGGAAGTGGTGGCGCAGGGTGAAGTACTCGCGGATGGTGATCTTGCCGTTGATGTAGGTGGTGGTGGTGGGGAGCTTGATGCCGCTCTTGGGCGAAACGACGCGTTGGAAGACCTGGTCGTAGAGCGTCTCGAAGGCGCCGGCGCAGAGGAAGAGCATTTTGCCGGTGTCGATCCACACCGCGCTCGCGTCGAGGACGCCGTCATCCTTGGGCGCGGTGAGACGCAGCGGCACCCGCTCGCCCTCGATCAGGGTCAGCACGGCCTGCTGGATGTTGATGCCGGTGACGTAGGGCTTGCCGCCGATCATCCCCGAGACCTTGTCGATCTCGTCCAGGCAGATGGTGGCCCGCTCCATGGCGCGGCCGATCTGCTCCGCCGTGGCCCCAGGGCCCAGCACCTGCCGGGTGCGCTCCTCCAGGCGGGAGAAGAGGCGGCTGGTGTCGACCGCTCCCTCCTCGGTGGCCAGGGTGTTGGCGTTCATGATGAGCACCACGCGGTACTCCGCGAACTCCTCGTGGCCGTTGTAGAGCGATTCGATCCCGCGCATGATGGTGGTCTTGCCCGTGCCGGAGTTGCCGATCAGCAGCAGGTTGCCGTACTTCTCCCCCTGGAGGTGCTTGAAGATGGCGACGGAGACGTAGCGCAGCGCCTCCTCCTGGCCGATCACGCTTTGCGACAGGAAGTTGTGGATCTCGACGGGCTTCATGGACACGGCGTTGTTCCTTTCTTCTCTCGGGGGTTCGCGAGGAGCCTCGGGCGGCCAGAGACTCCTCCCCCTATCCTAAGCTGATCCGGGGTTCGGGCATTCCCGGTGAGGTAGAATGGCAGGGACGGAGGGATATCCGAATGGTCGAGCCGAGGATAAGGGCTGTCGTGTTCCAGGAAGGCGACTGGTGGATCATCCAGCTCCTGGAGTACGACCTCGTGACCCAGGTCCGGCGTCTGGAGGACGTGCCCGGCGAGTTCCGGCGGCTGCTAATTGGCCAGATGGCAGCCAACGCCGCACTGGGAGTCGAGCCCTTTCACGGGTTCTCCCCGGCCCCGCGAAGGTTCTGGAAGATGTACGAGCAAGCCCGGGCTCTCGTGACGCCCACTCCTCTGGAGGAGAGGGAGAGCGGGACGGCTCCCCGATACGAGGCCCGCCTGGCCGCCTGAGGTCAATCCTCCTCCGGTTCGGGGTGAAGCCCGAAATCCTCCGGAGGAATGTTGTAGAACCGGCAGAGGCTTCGAAGCAAGCTGATTGACATGATTTCGTCCTCCTCGATGAGGATGACGAAGCTCCGTCCATCCTTTCGCAGGAAGCGGCTTGCGGTGATCGCAGCGGAGGAGTAGTCGATCTCGATTCCATAGTTCCTCCGCACGACCTCGATGAATTCCCGTAATGTCAGCTCCCAGGGATGTCGGACCAAAGGGTATCCTCCGGAGATTTATCCGCGCCTGACGAACCGAGCCCTCTCGAATCGTGGGCAAGCGTGTCACGGTTGCGCCGCTAAGCCAAGTCCCCCCTTCGAGTTACGACGGACGGCATGGCTTCGCGAGACGGCTGGCTCAGGCGATCCGGCTTGCCATCCCCCCATCCCCTCGGACAAACTGCACCCGTGAACAAGGCCGTCATTCAGGAGATCGAACGCCAGCTCAATCCCGAGCAGGTCGCCGCCGTCACCCACGGCGAGGGGCCGCAGCTCGTCCTCGCCGGCGCGGGATCGGGCAAGACCCGAGTCATCACCTACCGCATCTACTGGCTCATCGAGGAGATGGGGGTCGATCCCGGGCACATCGCCGCCATGACCTTCACCAACAAGGCAGCGGGCGAGATGCGCGAGCGGGTCGAGGACCTGATCGGCATCCATCCGCTCCCCACCTCGGTGGGGACGTTCCACCGCTACGGCCTCCTGCTGCTGCGCCGCTACGGCGAGAGGATCGGGCTGCGCCGCGACTTCCATATCCTCGACTCCGCCGATCAGCTCGGGCTCGTCAAAGAGGCGCTCGGCGCCGAGGGGCTCTCGGAGACCGCCTTCTCGCCGCGCTCCGTCCTAGGGCAGATCAGCTCCGCCAAGAACCGGCTGATCGACGCCGCCGCCTACGAGTCCCGGGCGCAAAACTTCTTCGAGAAGAAGATCGCCGCCATCTACCGCCGCTACCAGGGGCTCCTCGGCCAGGCTTCGGGGGTGGACTTCGACGACCTGATCGGCCTCGCCGTCAAGCTCCTCGCGACCGACGGCGAGCTGCGCGAGCGGATCCGCCGCCGCACCCAATTCCTGCTGGTCGACGAGTATCAGGACACCAACCACGCCCAGCTCCGCCTGGTGCAGGAGCTCAACGGGTCGGACGGCAACTTGACCGCCGTGGGCGACGAGGACCAGGGGATCTACCGCTGGCGGGGCGCCGACCTCAACAACATCCTGGAGTTCGAGAAGACCTTTCCCAACGCCGTGGTGCGCAAGCTGGAGCGCAACTACCGCTCGACCCAAACCATCCTCGACGTCTCCGGCGCCCTCATCGCCCACAACGTCAACCGCCGGGGAAAGCGCCTGTGGACGGATAGCGGCCCAGGCGTCAAAGCCGAGCTCTACAAGGCGAGCGACGAGAACGACGAGGCGAGCTGGATCATCCGCACCCTCCAGCGCCTGCGGGCCAATCTCAAACTGTCGGAGATGGCCGTGCTGGTGCGCACCAACGCGCAGACCCGCGCCATCGAGGATGAGCTCCTTGCCCAGGAGATCCCCTACTCGCTGGTGGGCGGCGTGCGCTTCTACGAGCGCGCCGAGATCAAGGACCTGGTGGCCTACCTGCGGGTGCTGCGCAATCCGCGCGACAACTTTTCGCTGATGCGGATCGTCAACCAGCCGCCGCGGGGGATCGGCAAGTCCACCCTGGAGCTGCTGCGTGACCGCGCCGTCCAGCTCGGCCAGCCTCTCTGGGACGTGCTCTACCTGGACGACCTCGGCACCCTCCCGGCCCGGAGCGCCTCGGCCCTGCGCAAGTTCCGCGACCTGATCGTGGGTCTCCAGCACACCGCCTCCGAGCTGCCGCTGCCGGCCCTCCTCGACCGCCTGCTGGAGGCCACGGCGTTCACCGACCTCTTCAAGCAGGACGATCCCGACGACGTGGCGCGCCTGGAGAACATCCAGGAGTTCCTCTCCGCGGCTCAGGAGTTCACCGAGGCGCACAGCTACAACAACGCCAGTGATCAGGACCTCCTGACCTCGTTCCTCGACCACATCGCCCTGGTGACGGACCTCGACGCCCTCCAGTCGGAGAAGGGGGTGTCGCTGATGACGCTCCACAGCGCCAAGGGTCTGGAGTTCCGGGCCGTGGTAGTGGCGGGTCTGGAGAACGGGGTACTGCCTCACTTCAACTCCCAGGGCGCCCAGGAGGACGTGGAAGAGGAGCGCCGGCTGCTCTACGTCGGCATGACCCGCGCCCGGGAGAAGCTCTTCCTCACCTGCTGCCGGCGGCGGCGGATCGCCGGCAGGTATCAGGACCAGGCCGAGTCCCCGTTCCTCTCCGAGCTGCCGCCTGCGCTGCTGAACGTCACCGCGAGCCCCGACTTCTTCTACTCCGAGCGGCCGGACCCGCGCGCCCAGGGCGTCTACTCCTTCTTCAACCAGGGGCGCCCCGCCTCCGGTCCCCCTCCGGCGGCGCCCCCGCCGCGCTCCTTTCCCCCGCAGCCGCCCTCGGGCTTTAGCCGTCCCGCACCTCCCTCCCCGGTCGGCAGGCGGGTGGTCCCCGATCCGGAGCAGATCGCTCCCCGCCACGCCATCCGCCGCGGCAGCCGCGTCCGCCACCCCACGCTGGGTCCAGGCGTGGTGCTGGAATTCGAGGGAGAAGGCGACGAGGCTCGCCTCACCGTCTTCTTCGAGAAGTCCGGCAAGCGGAAGCTGGTGGCGAAGTTTGCGAATTTGGAGATGCTGTAACTTTTCTTCTCGACAATCTCTGTCAAAATGAATAGAATCCTCTCTGAGGAGAGAGGATGAGCTACGAACCGATCGGCACGAACCTCAGGCGATTTCGTGACGCCCTGAGAATGACTCAGGAAGAGGTCGCAAGCGCGGCTGGAATCTCCCGAGTTGCCTACAGGAACCTGGAGACCGGCACCTCCGCGCCCCGGATGGAGACTCTCCATGCCCTGGCGCGAGCGCTGGAAGTCCGGCTGCAGGACCTGGTTTCCCCGGCGGCCGAGCTTCGCTACGTTCGATTTCGCTCCTTCCGCCGGCTGAACACCCGAGAGCAGATCCTGATCGCGGTCGAGCGCTGGCTGCGAGGATTCAACGACCTCGAGGAGATCCTCGACGACCGGGTCGTATACACCCTGCGAGGGCTAGGAGGAGAGGAATGGTCTCCTGCTGAAGCGGCAAGCGATGTACGCTCAAG
>DASUEN010000019.1:0-68522 GCA_036275055.1 Thermoanaerobaculia bacterium | reverse complement strand
GAGCGTCATCGCGGACACTGGATGTATCGGCGCGGCCACTGGGGGTAGACCTGGCCCGTGCAAATAGGCCACGGCCTCTCCAGTCAGGGAGGCGCCGTGGCCGTCTGGTACAACAAATCTGTTGAGCAACAAGATCGTTGTGTAGGGACTCAATCCAGCACCGCGGGCCGCCCCAGGAACGCCCCATACCGGCATCCCGCCTCCTGGAAAGCGTTTTTTTCGGTTTTCTTGAGCCGAGAGAACGGGCGTAGCACGACGACCACCGATTCCTTCTTCAGCGTGCGTTTCCAGGTCCCCACGACCCTCCCGTCGAGCACCATGGTTGGATTGAAAATGCCGTTTCCAGAATCCGGCCGCTTCGCGTGCAACGGGTCCAGCACGGCGCTACGATCTTTATAAGACACGGTGTATTCGTCATACGCCGGCAACAAGTAGGCAGCGGATGACGCAGCCTTGGCGGTGGGCATCGACGCGGAAAGCCAATAGGCCCGGCCTTCGATATCCTCACGCACGAGACCCGGCTTGGCCAAATCAAGGGCTGCCGTCGCAGCCGCGGGTGCCAGCCCGGACCACCAGGTGAAATCCTGCACCGTCGCGGGACCGTGGCTGGTGAAGTAGCGGCGAGCCAGCTCTGCCAGGGCTTCGTCACGGTCCAGACGCCTGGCGTTGGGTACCCATTCGTCGAGCAAGACGAAGGTCTGTTGCTTGCCTTCCCGTGCTCCGAAGCAGAGGACTCCGTCCTGCGCCAGCCGCCACAGGATGTGGAGACCGCGTTGACCCGTGGCCGGAATTCCGGCCGCCTCCAACGCCTCGTACATCGCCGTTCGTGATCGTTGCCTGCCGCCTCGCAGCGCCTTCACGAGAACGTCCCGGCTGTGGGCGAATACCGTATCGTTCAGATCGAGCTCCTGTTGGAGGCGGCGGGCGCTGGCCGCGACGACGCGGGGCGTCATCAGCTCGAGCATCCACCGCACGTCGGCAGCGGCGACGAAGTGCAGCGTGCCGCGCATCGGCCAGGTGCGGACGATGGTTCGATCGGCAAGCGCCCGTTCTACGTCAGCTTCCGTCGTGTTCTTCATCCGGAGCCCGACGGCCCAGAGAGCGCCGAGATAGTCCTGGGCTTGAACCGCACCCAGCCAGGCCACGACGTCGCCCGGCCTCTCCAAGGTAGAGCCTGCGATGCGTTGGCTCTGGAGCCTTAGACGGGGAACGTTCGAGGCGGTCGTCACGTCCGGCAATTCTAGCAAAGAGAGGACGTTGGGCACGGAAACCGGACGGGGCCACCGGAAGGTCCCGTCCGGTAGAGATCGCGCCGTTACGAATTGCAGGCTACACAGCCCGTGTAGCCCTCGCTGATACAGAGGTCGGTGAGGCAGAAACAGATGGACTCGACCGAAGGATGATGCACCACCCCTCCGCGCGCGTCCTCGAGTCCCCAATCCTCCAGCCGGCTCAGGGTTTCGCGGGAGAGGTTCAGCTTCCGAAGGCTCTTCTTTTTCATTAGGTTCTCCTTTTCTCGTTCGTAAATTGGACCTTCACCCCCTAGGGTGCTGGCAGCGGCCGGACTGTAGCCTCCCGCCTCGCGGAACGGAGAAGGGACCGCTCGCCAGCCGTTCGATCCGCTCCGTGCAACACAGCGCCGTTATCGTCGGCGAAGGGATATCATGGACGGTCTGGGTCGTCTCTACGGACACGTTGACGCGATTGGCCAGGGGCTACTACGTGGTGGCAGGCGGCTAAACCCGCGCACAACGCAGCACGTAATGCGCGTTGCCGTCGTCGTCCTCGAAGGCGTTGGTGCGTCCCACCGCGGCGAAGCTCTGGGCGACTTCGGCGCGGCGGCGGACCTTGCGCCCTTGATCGTCGAGCGATACGACCCAGGGCGTGGTCTCCAGCAGGACCTCTTCGATGTGCCAGTCGTAGAAGAGGTTCGGCGCTCCCCAACGTTTGCAGTGGGTCTCGGACCAGAAGAAGGGATCGACGCCCAGGTAGAGCTCGCCGGCCGCGTACTCCCCCACTGGCGGCAGACCGTCCACCCTCCCCTCGTGATAGATCAGGAGCCCCACGTCCACCACCGCGACCTCGGGCCAGACGATCACCACCTGGCCGCCGAAGGCGTAGTCGCAGCCGTCGCGGGGCTCCAGGTAGCGGGTGCGGTTCTGCGACGGAGCCACCGTGGTGGGGAAGAACTCCAGGGCGAAGCGATACTGCCTCCCCGCCTCGAAATCCGGGTAGTTGCCGTCCTGGATGATCCACGAGGCGAGGCCAATGCTCAAGGTCCTCGAAGGCATGCTTTGCCGCGCTACTCCTGGCAGACGAAATGGTAGGTCCGCCCGCCTTCGCCGGCGGTGAAGCCGTCCGGATAGAAACCCTTGGTCAGCAGGGCGTCGAAGAGGATCGTTTCGGCGATGTCCCCCTGCACGCGCTCGCCCCGCAATCGCAGGGCGCGAGGCACCCAGAGGTCCCAGCGCTCGCCCACGGTGTGCCCCGGCAATTTGCCGATCTCCGCCAACAGCTCTTCGATGGTTCCCGACGGGCGCATCGCTTCACCTCCTCGCCTCCTCCCTACTTCTCCGGCCGGTTGTAGGTGCTGGGGATGAACTCGGGGTCTTCCTGGACGCGGCGCTCGAAGCTCAAGAAGTCGTAATAGCCGCAGCGGCAGGTGCCGGGATACTCGCGGCAGATACCGGGACGCCCCTCGTAGACGGTGCAGCGGCGCGTCTCGCGGTCGAGGAAGCGGCAGACGCTGCCGAAGGTCTCGTCCGGCTGATGGCGGAGGATGACTTCGCCGGGCTCGTCGCCTTTCTTGGTAAACTTCCGCGCGACCGTTTCGGGTGAGAGCCCCAGGTGCTGGGCCAGGCGGCGGATGTCGGCCTCCTGCACAGGAATCCGGGGATAGGAGCAGCAGTAGGCCGGGCAACGGTCGCAGTTGTAGAAGACGCTCATCGTCAGGATCTCTCGCGCAGTCTAACGGTTTCGATGGAAATGTCTACCTTGGAGGTGCCCATGCAGCGCAAGCTCGCGCCTTTCCTTCTTTTCGTGGCCCTCGCAGCCCCGCCACTACGGGCGGCGGAGCAGGCCGCCACGAACGTGCTGGCCGTGCCGGAAACCATCACCGCCACCGGCGTGCCGCCCATCCCTCTCGCGCATCTCGAAGGGCTCCTGCCTTACGAGAACATCCGCGGCGCCCTGGTCATGGACTGGCACCCGCGGGAGCGCCGGCTGCTGATCCGCACCCGCTTCGCCGAGAGCCCGCAGCTCCACGAGGTGGCGGCTCCCCTCGGCGCCCGCACCCAGCTCACCTTCTTCCGCGAGCCGGTGAGCACGGGCTCCTACCGGCCGGGCAATCCCAACGCATTGCTCTACTCGATCGACGAAGGGGGCGCCGAGAACTACCAGCTCTTCCTCCTCGACCGCAAGACCGGGAAGGCGCGGCGCCTCTCCGACGGCACGCACCGCTACGTCTCGCCTCTCTGGTCGCACGACGGAAGGCTCCTGGCCTATGCGAGCAACGCCAGGAACGGCCGCGACATGGACGTCTACGTGGCCGATCCGGAAAAGCCGGGAAGCGAGCGCCGGCTGGCCGAGGTGCAGGGCTCGTGGTCTCCCCTCGACTGGAGCCCGGACGGCAAGCGCCTGCTGGCCTCCGAGAACGTGTCCGCCAACGAGTCGTACCTCCACTGGCTGGACGTGGCCACCGGCGAGCGGCACACGCTGACGCCGAAAGCCGGCAAGGGGGAACCGACCGTCTCCTATCAAGGAGGGAGATGGTCGGCGGACGGCCAATCGGTGTACGCGGCGAGCGACAAGGATTCCGAGTTCCTGCGGCTGGTGCGCCTCGACGCCGCGACCGGTGCCGCCAAGGTCCTCTCCGGCGACGTGCCCTGGGACGTGGAGGAGCTCGACCGCTCGGACGACGGCAAGCTCCTCGCCTACCTGGTGAACGAGGACGGCATCTCCCGCCTCCACCTCATCGAAACCGCCACGGGCAAGGCCCTCCCCCTGCCGGAGCTTCCCGCCGGCAGCGCCAACGGTCTGCAGTTCCGTCCCCACTCGCACGAGGTGGCCTTCGCCGTGAGCTGGGCCCGCTCCTCCGCGGACGTCTACAGCTACGACCCCGAGGCCCGGCATCTCGAACGCTGGACGGCGAGCGAGGTCGGCGGGCTCGATCCCGAGACGTTTTCCCTCCCCCGGCTCGTGCGCTACCCGACTTTTGACAAGGACGCGAAGGGCGCACCCCGCACCATCCCGGCCTTCGTCTACCTGCCGCCGCGCGACCGCTTCCCGGGCAAGCGGCCGGTGGTGATCAACATTCACGGCGGTCCGGAGGGGCAGGCGCGGCCGGCTTTCCTCGGCAGCAACAACTACATCTTGAACGAGCTCGGCGCGGCGGTGATCGTGCCCAACGTCCGCGGCTCCAGCGGCTATGGCAAGACCTATCTCAAGCTCGACAACGGCCGCCTGCGCGAGGATTCGGTGAAGGACATCGGCGCCCTGCTCGACTGGATCGCCACCCAGCCGGAGCTCGACGCCTCACGGGTGATGGTGACCGGCGGCTCTTACGGCGGCTACATGGTGCTCGCGGTGATGACGCACTACAGCGACCGCCTCGCCTGCGCCTGGGAATCGGTGGGGATCAGCAACTTCGTGACCTTCCTCGAAAACACCCAGGAGTACCGCCGCGACCTGCGCCGCGTGGAGTACGGCGACGAGCGCGATCCGCAGATGCGGGCCTTCCTCGAAGACATCGCGCCGGTGAACCACGCGGACAAGATCACCAAGCCGCTGATGATCAGCCAGGGAGCGAACGATCCGCGGGTGCCGCTCCACGAGTCGGACCAGATCGCCGCCGCCGTCCGCGCCAAGGGCGTGCCGGTCTGGTACCTCGTGGCCAAGGACGAAGGGCACGGCTTCCAGAAGAAGAGCAACGCGGACTACCAGCGGGCGGTGCTGCTGGAGCTCATCCGGACGTTCCTGCTGAAGTAGGGGTGGAAGAAGAGGGCCGGCGTGAGCCGGCCCTCGGGTGTGGCAGCTTCCTAGAAGTCGAGGCCGACGGAGAAGAGGAAGGTCCGCGGCCGCTGGTAATCCTGGTCGTTGCGGATACGGCCGAAGCCGGTGCAGTCCTTGGAAGGCTTGTCGCCCAGGCCGCAATTGCCCGAGGGCTGCCATGCGATGGGATTGCCATTGGCGTCGAACACGGCATCGCCGGTGGTCTGGAAGCTGGCGACCGCGTGGTTGTTCGAAATGTTGGTCACGCCACCCTTGAGGAACACGGCGAGGCGGCTGTGGAGCGGGAGGTCGTAGCGGGTCGAAACGTCGAGCGCCCAGATGTCGTCGAAGCGGTGCGAGCCCCGTTCCCCGAAGAAGTAGGTGTAGGTGCCGCTGGCGCCGAGGTAGGTGGGGACGCTGCCGTAGGGCACCTGCGCCGTCAGGCTGAAGGGCAATCCCGACTGATACAGGAAGACGGAGCCGAAGGTGAGGTCGCCGAACCGCTGGAGGCCGAGGCGGTAGGTGCCGAAGACGTTGGCCCGGTTGCGGATGTCGTCGTTGGTGAAGCCATCGGGCGCGATGGCCGCGGGATTGACGGCCTTGATGTAGTCGCCCAGCGGCGAGCCGGAGGACGGGGTGTTCTGCCCTTCACCTTCGTAGTTGCCGCGCGTCTTCGAGTAGGTGTAGTTGCCGCCCAGGCTCCACGGCTTGTTGGGCGGACGGATGTTCCAGGACCCCGTGAGCGCGTTGTACGTGCGGTGAGCCTGCGGATTGTTGGCCCACATGATGGAGTCGACTTCGGCGACCGGCGCCCCGTTCTGGAACACCGTGGTGGTGTTGCTGGATGGGCAGGGCTTGCCGAAGTTGATGCCATAGTCGCAGATGTCGCCGACGAAGTTGTCGATCAGTTGCTTGTAGTCGCGGTGGATGTAGGTAAGCACGGCGGTGCCGAGATGGGCGGGCAGGTTGCCGCGCACAGACGTCGTGATCTCGTTGGCGTAAGGGGCCTTGATGTTGTTGGCCAGGAAGGAGGTGGGCTGATTGGGATCCGAGTAGGACAGGATGAGCGGCCAATAGGCGTTGTTGTGGATCGCCGCCTGTACTTGATCCCGCGTGAGGTTGAACAGGTCCGGGCCCAGGTACAGGGTCTGGATCAGCGGGCCGTTGCCGACGCCGGTGATGGCGTTGGCGACGGCGTCGTTGAAGCGGCTGACGTACTTGCCGTAGGTGGCCTGTAACTGCAGGTTCGGGGTGACGCTGAAGGTGGCGCCCAAGCGGGGCGAGAAGTCGTTGAAGGAGAGCCTGAACTGGGGCAGGGGCCCATCGCCCTTGTACTTCTCGTAGCGCACGCCGACGTCGAACCGCCAGCGCGGCAGGTTCCACTGGTCCTGCACGTAGGCGGCGGTGTTCTTGAGCGTCTGGTCGCCGTTGAGGTGCAGGGCCTCCCAGCGCAGGGCATTGCCGGTGAGCAGGTTGAAGCGGGGGTCGTCGGGATTGGCAACGGGCCGGACGACGAAATCGGAGTTCAAGCCCAGGATGTTGAAGCCGCTCGCCGACTGGCGGTTCTCGCCGCCGGTCGTCGAGCTGACGTACTGGATTCCCCCTTCGAGGTCGTGAGAGCCGAACCGCCCGAGGTCACGCAGGTTGCTCAACGTTACCGCCGCGGTCTTGTTGTCGCGGATGCTGGGGTCGTTGAAGTCCCACCAGTGGTTGTTGAAGACGCTGAAGCTCGCGAGGTCGAGGATGGGATCCCGGGTGGCGTTGACGGAGCCGCCCTGGATCGCCACGTTCTTCTTCGTCGCCTGGACCTCGACGAAGGTGGTCCCGGAGAGGACGCCCTGGTAGGCCATGGTGTAGGTCTCGCGCGGGTCGGCCCGTTTGCCGAGGGCCAGGTCGTCGCCCGCGGGCAGGCCGTTGTCGTTGGTAATCGACGAGTCGAAACTCAGGTAGCTCGCGTCGATCAAATGGCTGGGGCTTATTGCCCAGCGCAACTTGCCCTGCCAGCGCCGCTCGTCGAGGCCTTGCGAGTAGCTCTGGTCCGTCGTGGTGGTGGTCAAGGTCGTAACCTGGGACGGGATCTTGCGCCCGCCGCCGAAGAACCACAGGTGATCGCGGACGATGGGGCCGCCCAGGGTGCCCTGGTAGACCTTGTTGATCTTGTCCTCCCGGTCCTCGCCGAACGGCGTCGCGGAGTTCCACTTCTGGTTCGAGAGCTCGGTGCGCAGGGTGCCCTTGAACTCATTGGTGCCGGACTTGGTCACGGCGTTGATGACGCCGCCCTGGAACCGGCCGTAGCGGGCGCCGACGCCCGTCGCGAGGACCTGGATCTCGTCGATCGCGTCCTCCAGGTAGACCACCGGCGCCGAGCCGAAGTACGGGTCGGACACCTCGGCTCCGTCGAGGAGCACGGTGGTGTCGAAGGACGGCGCGCCGGCGATCGAGAGGGTTCCCGCCGTCGGTCCGAAGGAGACGTTCGGAGCGAGCTGAGCCACGTCCTCGAGGTTGCGCTGGAGCACCGGGAGCTGCTCGATGTCACGGGAGTAGCTCAGCCGTTCGCCGGTGGTGGTCGTCTCCAGGGCGCTGGCCGTGCCGGTGACCGTGATCTCCTCCTTGATCGCCTCGCCAGGATTGAGGGAGACGTCGAGAGGGACGGTCTGGCCGATGCCCAGCCGCAGGTTGATGACCTCGGGCTGGTGGCCGACGGCGCTCACGGCAACCGTGTAGGCGCCGGTAGGCAGGATGGCGAAGAGGAACTCGCCGTTCTCCCCCGTCGTAGCCTGCCGTTCGATCTTGAGACCGGTGGAGGTGACCTCCACCGTGGCACCGGCGATGGGATGGCCCTGATCGTCGGTGACCTTACCGGTGATCTTGCCTGTGACCTCGGCCTGTCCCCACACCACGAGGGGGAGGAGGAGCAGGAGTGCGAGGAAAAACCATGAAGCGTGTCGCGTGCGCATTCGGTTTCCTCCAGGTAAGGAGCGTTCAGGAGGCCATTATGCCTCAAGCCGCGCGCTTTTCGTAACTCCTTCTCCGGATTCAATTTTCTAGAGAGTAGCCTCCCGCTGATCCAATTTTCCAAATCGTCCGCAAGGGCTGGCGGGTAGGGGCCGCGGTCCGCGAGAAGCGCGATTGAGAAGGGGGGCAAATCCAAATTCTTGGAGCCGGACGGACCCTTGTGGCCACCTCGTGCTCCCGCCCACGATTCCAACCCGCGTCTGTATCCTCTGCTGAGCCTGGCCGGCTCCCAGACCCCCAGCGTTGGGGCGGTGGGGCGCAAGCGTAGAGTCCTTGACACCCTCGCAGACCGGCAAGCATACTCATCCCCATGAGTATGACCAAGCGCCTTCAGATTCCCATCAGCGAGCAGGAGTGCTCGCATTTTCAGGCCGCCGCGCGCCGGTCGCACCTGCCGCTCGCCGAGTGGGCGCGGCGCCAGCTCCGCGAGAAAGCCGACGAGGCTTTAGGGGGAGCAGCCCTCAGCCCCCGGGAAGCCTTGGCCCTTCTCAAGACCCTCGACGCTCCGGCAGGCCCAGTGGAAACCATGATCGAAGAGTCCATTGCCGGGCGTTACCCGTGATCCTGATCGACACGAACGTCTTCATGTACGCGGCCGGCAAGGAGAGTCCTCAGCGGCTACCGTGCCAGCGGTTTCTCGACCGGATCGTTGCCGGTGAGGGACCCTCGGTCTGCACCAATACCGAGGTGCTGCAGGAGATTCTGCACCGCTACCGTAACTTGAAGATCCCCGAGGTCGGTTTCCAGCTCTTCGACGCCGTGACCCATCTCGGCGTTCCGATCCTGGCCGTCACGGATCGAGCCATGGCCGAGGCACGCCGGCTTCTCGAGGGCCATCCGGCTCTGTCCACCCGGGACGGCGTTCACCTGGGCGTGATGCGGGAGCATGGGATCGAGGAGGTGCTCTCGTACGACGGCGGCTTCTCGGAGGTTTCCTGGGTCAAGCGGCTCGAAGCGTGAGCCTTGTTTCGGCTTCTCTATCTTGAGGGCGCCTGCGCCAGCGCCGCCTGCCCTAGACTCAGGCCGCCGTCGTTGGCGGGAACCTCCCGATTAGTCCACACAGTCAACGACTTCTGTAGCAGAAGCGCCGCGATCCGGTCGAGCAGCAGCCGGTTCTGGAACACGCCTCCGGAAAGGACGACGGTGTCGAGCCCTTCGTGAACCGCGAGGCTGAGCACGGTGCGCGCGACTCCCGCGGCCAGGCCGTGGTGGAAGGCGCGGGCGATCTCGGACCGGGGGCGGCCGGCCTTCCGATCCGCGACCAGCGCCGTGAGGAGGGGACGAAAATCCAGATTTTTGGAGTCGAACGGCAGCAGGTACTCCTCGATCTCCTCCCCAGCGATCCGCGCCTGGTGCTCCAGCCAGATCGCGGCCTGCCCTTCGAAGCTGATCTCGCGGGTGAAGCCGAGGAGTGCGGCAGCGGTGTCGAAGAGGCGCCCTGCAGAGGTCGTGGGGAAAATGCGCAGGTTTTTTTCGATTAATTCATGCGCCTGAAGGTATCTTCGAGGAAAACCGAAAGGCGTGGCCGTGAGGTCAGGAAGATTCTCGATCCCGGCCAGGAAACCCGCCGCCGCCTGCACGGGGTGGCGCGCCGCGGCGTCACCGCCGGGGAGGACCGCGGGGCGCAGGTGGGCGACGCGCGTGAATCCCTGCTGCACGCTGCCGGTGAAGAATTCGCTCCCCCAGATTCCGCCGTCGTCGCCGTAGCCCGTGCCGTCGAAGGCCACGCCCAGGACGCGGCGGTCCAGGGCGCCATGCTCGGCGAGGACGCTCGCCACGTGGGCACGGTGGTGCTGCACCGCCACAGTCTCAGCGGCGGTCAAAGTCTGCGCGAAAACCGACGAGACGTACTCGGGGTGCTGATCGTGCACCACCCGCAGGTCGTCCCAATCCACCTCGTACATGGTGGTGAGGTCGCGCACCATCTCCTGAAAGGCACGGAAGGCATCATAGTTGCCAAGGTCTCCGAGGTGCTGGCTGACGAAGGCCTCGCCGCCTACGACCAGGGTGATGGTGTTCTTGAGGTCCCCGCCCAAGGCCAGGATCGGACGCGCTGAAGGCAGCTTCGCCACGGCTCCCGGAGCGTAGCCGCGCGCCCGGCGAAGGACCGCCGGTCCCAGCGCGGTCACGGTGCAGACGGAATCGTCCACCCGGCGGGCGATGGGGCGCTCGCCGGTCAGGAAGGCATCGGCGATGCCGGCGAGGCGCTCGACCGCTTCCTGATCCTCGTAGGCGATCGGCTCGCTCGAACGGTTGGCGCTGGTCATCACCAGCACGTCCGGCGCGCCGTAAGCAAAAAGAAGATGGTGCAGCGGAGCATAGGGGAGCATCACGCCCAGGTCGCCGTTCTCCGGCGCGACCCCGGCGAGAATCCCCCGCGCGGGCGCCAACACCACGGGCCGTGGCAACGAGGTGAGGAGTGTCTCTGCTTCCGGAGACAGATCCACCAGCCGGCGGGCGGCGTCGAGGTCGCGGACCATCAGCGCGAACGGCTTCTCCTTGCGGAACTTGCGCTCACGCAGGGCCGCCACTGCGGCCGGGTTCTTCGCATCGCAGGCCAGGTGATAGCCGCCGATCCCCTTGACGGCGAGGATCTCTCCAGCGCCGAGCCGGCGCGCGGCCTCGCGGATCGCGGCCTCGCCTGTCTCTTCCCCAAGGCGGAACTGTGGACCGCAATCCGCACAGGCCACGGGCTGCGCGTGGAAGCGGCGATCCGCGGGATCTTCGTACTCCGCGGCGCAGCGGGGGCATAGCGGCCAGTCGCGCATCGTCGTGCGCGGCCGGTCATAGGGGAGGGCCAGGATGATCGAATAGCGCGGCCCGCAATCCGTGCAATTGATGTAAGGGTAGCCGCGGCGGCGGTCCGTGGACGAGAAAAGCTCGGCGAGGCAGCTTTCGCACACCGGGAGGTCGGGGGAGATGCGGACCGTGGGAGCGGTGCCGCCGGTCTCGCTGTGGCGGATCTCGAAATCAGCGAAGCCTTCAGGCTCGGTGCTGGCGGTCTCGATTCCGGCGATGCGCGATGCAGGAGGCGGCTGGGCCTGGAGAGCCTGGACGAAACGATCGAGATCCGACGCTTCTCCTTCGGCGTGGATCTCAACACCCTCGCCGGCGTTGAGCACCCAGCCGCGGAGGCCATAAGAACGGGCGAGGCGATAGACGAAGGGGCGGAACCCCACGCCCTGAACCACGCCGTGCACGCGGAGGGCCAGGGCTTTCAAGGCGCCGCCGTGTCTGCGACGAGACATCCCCGACCTTGCCAGCCGATCTGCACCACGCGGCCATCCTCCACCAGCACGGGCACGGTGCGCTGGCCGGTCAAGGCGATCATGCGCGCCAGGGCTTCGCCGTCCTCCTCGACGTCGTGCTCCGCGAAGTCACGGCCGTCCCATTCCAATTGCTCGCGCAGCTCCGCGGTGTAGGGGCAGCTCTTGGTGCCGAAAAGCTCCAATCCCCCGCTCACGCCGTCTCCTCCGCCAGCAGCTCCATCATCACGTGATACATCGAGGCCTGGACCTCCTGGATGCGGGGAACATAATCGCACGGCACCACCAGCGGCAGCTCGGCGAGGCCTCGCCGCACCGTCTCGCCACCGTCATAGCCCAAAAGGGCCACGGTGAGAAGGCCGCGCTTCTTCGCCTCCTCCAGCGCCGCGAGGATGTTGGCCGAGCCGCCGCTGGTGGAGATGGCGATGGCCACGTCGTGCGGCTGGGCTTGCGCGATGAGCTGGCGCAGGAAAACCGGCTCGGAGCCGAGGTCGTTGGCGAGAGCGCTCACGATGGCCGGCTCCATCGCCAGCGAAACCGCGGGGATGGGGCGGAAACCCTTGAGCGGCGCCACGCAATCGAGCGCCCAGTCATTGGCGTCGGTGGCCGAGCCGCCGTTGCCGAAAAGGATGAGCTTGCCGCCGCGGGCGACGCGCCCGCGGATCGCCGCCGCGGCACCGGCGATCCGCTCCGCCTGATCGCGGGCCACCTCCGCGCGCAGCCGCTCGTCGTCGCGTGCCTTCATTTGAATGGAGGCCGCGACCTCGGCGATCAAGCCTCCCGTATCCTGCTTCTGTTTGCCGAGATAGGGATACAGGAAGCTCGACTTCCCCACCTCGTGCCCCAGCGCGCCGTGCTCGAAGAAGACGTGCACCGTCTCCCACAGCGTGTGATAGACGATCTCGATCAGCTCCTGGTGGATATAGGGATCGGGCGAAGGCGAGGTGAACGAGAAAGTCTGAGCGCCACGAGCTGCTGCGACGCGCAGAGCCTCCGCCACCTCGGGATCGCCCTCCGGAGGCCCGAAGCCCATCACCATGTCGTCCGGCAAGACGAGAGCGGCGAGCCATTCCCGGAAGAAAAGTGATAGGTCGAGGGCCGGCAGCGCTCTCTTGCCGACGATCACCGGATGGACGAACTCGACGGAGACGTGCTGGGCATCCGTGGCATAGTGGCCGCGCCCGAAGGCCAAAAGCCGCCCGCCGCGCACGAAGCGCTCGGCCATGCCTTGGCAAGCCCGCGCCAGGCGCTCGCTCTCGGCGGGGAAAAACGTTGCCGAAACGCGGTTGCGTTCGAGGAGGCGCTCTGCGGCCGTCATGAGCCACCCTCAGCAGATCCGCGGCAGCGGATCTCCCACCAGCATGTCCACCACCCGCGTTCCCCCATAGGAGGCCGCCGCGAGCACCGTGCGCGCTGGGGCCTCGCGCACCTCGCCGATGATCACGGCTTCGCCGCCGCCGGGGACGGCGCGCACGGCCGCCAGCGCAGCCTCGGCGTGCTCGGGCGCCACCACGGCCAGGAACTGCCCCTCGTTGGCAATGTGCAGAGGATCGAGCCCCAGCAGCTCGCAGGCGCCGCGCACGGCGTCGCGCACGGGGATCTCCTCTTCGTGGAGCACGATCCCCTGTCCGCTGTCCCGCGCCAGTTCGTTGAGGGCCGTCGCCACCCCTCCCCGCGTGGGATCGCGCATCCAGCGCAGGCCCGACGCAGCCACGTTGAGGATCGCCTCCACGAAAGGATAAACGGAGCGCGTATCCGAGCGCAGATCGGCTTCCAAGTCGATCTCGCCGCGGGCGAGGAGGATGGTGATGCCGTGATCGCCGATGGGGCCGGAGAGGAGCACCTGATCGCCCGGACGCACGGACCGCGGCGAGCAGCGGGCGCGCGGGTCCGCACGGCCGATCCCCGCCGTCGTGATGTAAAGGCCGTCCGCCTTGCCGTGCTCGACCACCTTGGTGTCGCCGCCCACGATCTCCACCCCGGCCCGTTGCGCGGCTTCAGCGATCGCCCGCAGCTCGGCCTCCAGGGTCTCGGTGGCGATCCCCTCTTCGATCACGAAGGTCAGGAGCAGGGCGAGCGGCTTCGCCGCCGAAACCGCGATGTCGTTCACCGTGCCGTTCACTGCCAGCTCGCCGATCGAGCCCCCGGGAAAACGGAGCGGTCGCACGACGAAACTGTCAGCGGTCAAGGCCAGCCGGGCGCCGTCCACTTCCAGGTGGGCGGCATCGGCGAGGGGCGCCAGGAGCGGGCCGCCCAAGAGCGGCACGATCAGCCCTTCGATCAATCGCCGGCTCGCCTTCCCCCCGGCGCCGTGGGCCATCTCGATGCGGGTATCGCGGAAACGGACGCGAGGGAGAGCTCGGACCTCTTCCTCAACGGTCTTCATCCTTCGAGGCTCCCCGCCGCCGCGTTGGCCTCCGCCAGCCGGTGCACGTAGTGATAATAGGCCGCGCACGCGCCTTCGGAGGAGACCATGAGCGCGCCCACTGGCCGCTCGGGCGTGCACTCGGTGCCGAAGAGCTTGCACTGCGGCGGCTTGAGCACGCCCTTCAAGACCTCGCCGCACTGCGCCGCCTTGGGATCGGTCACCCGGATGCCGGGCACGTCGAAGCGCCGCTCGGAGTCCCATTCCGCGAATTCGTCGCGCAGCTTGAGCGCCGACTGCGAGATGAAGCCGAGCCCCCGCCACTCGAAGTACGGCCGCAGCTCGAACACCTCTTCCAAAGCGCGTAGCGCCGGCAGGTTCCCCTCCCACGGCACCACCCGCGCATACTGGTTCTCGACCTCGGACCGCCCCTCCGCGAGCTGGCGCAGGATCATCACCAGCGATTGCAGGATGTCGAGCGGCTCGAAGCCCGAGACCACGATCGGCTTGCCGAAGTCCTGGGCGATGAACTCGTAGGGACGGCAGCCGATGACGGTGGAGACGTGGCCGGGCCCCACGAAGGCATCCAGCCGCATGTCCGGCGAATCCAGAATGGCGCGGATGGCAGGGATGATGGTCACGTGGTTGCAGAAAACCGAGAAGTTCTTCAGCCCGAGCTGCCGGGCTTTGAGCAGGGTCAGCGCCGTCGAGGGCGCCGTGGTCTCGAAGCCGATGGCGAAGAAGACGACGTGCTTGCCGGGATTGGACTGGGCGAGCTTCAAAGCGTCGAGCGGCGAGTAGACCATGCGGATCTCGGCTCCCCGCGCCTTGTGCTCCAGCGGGCTCCCCTTGGTCCCCGGCACCCGCATGACGTCGCCGAAGGCGGTGAAGATCACCCCCGGCAACTCGGCGAGGGCGAGGCCGTCGTCGGTGCGCCCCATGGGAAGCACGCACACCGGGCAGCCCGGGCCATGGATGAGCTCGACGTTCTCTGGCAGCAACCCTTCCAGGCCGAAGCGGTAGATGGCGTGGGTGTGGCCGCCGCACACCTCCATGATCCGGTAGTGGCGGCCGGGGCGCGCCAGCCGGCGGATCTCGTCGGCCGCCTGGCGGATGAGCTTCGGATCGCGGAACTCGTCGACGTACTTCATGGCAGCCGCTCCCTTCAGGACGGATCGCGGCCGAACTGGTAGCCCGCGATCTCCTCCATGGCTTGCAGATCCTCCCCCAGCATCTGCAGCATGCGCATCTGTTCCTCCGCCGCGGCAGCGCTGATCTTGCTCATCGCGAAGCCGACGTGGATCAGCACCCAGTCGCCGGGGCCGAGCGGCTCGTCTCGCAGAAGGTCGACGTTGACCTGGCGCTTGACCCCCGACACCTCGACCACCGCCAACTGCGGGGTTTCGGCCACGAAATCGACGACTCTTCCTGGGATCGCCAGGCACATGGCAAAACCTCCTCGGTGACTCCCGGATCGTTCCGGGTCCGCTACATCCGCTTGATCCGCAGGTAGCGGGCGATCTCCGGCGCCTGAATGGCGAACAGCCCGACCACGACGACGGCGATGACGACCAACACCCAGCTCCACCAGCTCATTTTCATAGACCCCTCTCTTGCAAAGTTCCGGCCGGATTGCCGGCAACGCCCTCCCTTGCGAGGACGTCGAGGATCAGCGCGACGGCCTCGTCCACCGCCAGCTCGACCGGCGGGGAGAGGCCCATCTCCTCCTCCGTCGAGAGCGGCTCGCAGCCGACGATGAGGACACGCCGGGGCGTACCGCCGAGCGAGCGCAGGAGCCCGAAGACCGCGGCGGGCGTCATGTCGTGGGCGTCCCCCGGGCCGGCCCCCGCATCGCCCAGCGTTTCGAGATCGGGCTCGATCAGATAGACCGTGCCGGGCGCGCCCCCGCGGGGCGTGGCGTCGGCCAGGATCGTCAGGTCCTCCGGGTGCTCGAGCAGCTCGAAGGCGAGATGGAGGCCGCGGATTCCGAAATCGGCGACGCGCACCCCGGCCGGCAGCGGCTTCGCGGCCAGCCGCTGCGCGACCGCGACGCCGAAGCCGTCATCCCCCAGAAAAATGTTGCCGATGCCGGCCACCAGGATGCCGGAGCTCATACCCTACCTTCCAGAGGTTCGATCTCATCAGGATAGAAGTAGAAGAACCGTCCAGTCGCGGCGTGCAGGTCCCCTTCGGGATCGTCCTCGACCAGCGTTACCGCGACGTAGGACTCGTCCTCCACGTCGCGGTAGACCCCCTCCACCCGCGCGTCGCGGCCGGCGAGGAAGAAATCCATCGAATCAGCGCGCCGCGACGGCCGCAGGCGGACACGTGAGCCCTTGCCGATGGAAACGTCTGCAATCGTCAGCGAAGCCTCTTCCGGCGGCGTCTCGCCCGGCGGATTGAGGAACTCCTCCCAGCCCGAGATTTCAGGTTTCGGCTCGACGGGGCGCAACGAGCGCACGGCGCCGTGCAGCCGCTCCAGGATCTCGTCCGGAATGTTGTCGGCGCGCTCGACGATGCGGCGCGACCGCGGATCGGTGCCACGTGCCTGGCGCTTCTCCTCGTCGGTCAGGGTCATGATCCGCAAAGTGAGGATCTCGTCGATCTCGGTTGCGTCGCACAAGTCGCCGGGGCTCTCCGGCGCGATCGCCGGATGGTCGTAGAGGATGATCGGCGACGAGAGCACCACCTCGCCGCTCCCCTCCGGGCCCGCGAGGACGGGCCAGGTGTGTAAATTGACGCATTCGGCCGCCGCCCGCGCCGCCGCCGCCGGCGGATCGAGCAGCGAGAGGAAACGGCCGTCGCGCACCGCGAGGAGCGTGTGCGCGGAAACCAGGGAACGGCGCAGCGCCTCTTCGCGCGTCATGCCATCCGGCGCGGGAGAGTGGTTCTCGATGCGCACCCGCAGGCGAAACCAATCCTCGGCCTTCACGGCCGAAAGCCGGATGACCGCCGAGACCGGCCAGCGGCGGCGCACCAGACGGCCCTGGAGGTTACCCACGGTAGAATCGGACCGATCCGACGGATCCGACCGATCGAGCAAAGAGGAGGAAAGCAGCTCTTCGGTCTCGCTGCCTCCGGGGAGGTCGAAGGCGATGCGGCGCTCGCCGTCCCGCTCCAGGGCACGCAGGTCGATCCCGCCCATCTCCAGCTCCTGCTCGATCCCCTCGTCCCAGGCGACCAACAGCTCGCCACCGACGTCGAGGAATTCAACCGGCCGGAAAGTATCGGGTCCCGTCGCCTCCTCCACCAAGCGCTCCTGGAGCTGGAGGCAGCGAACCTTCAGCTCGATCCGAGGAGACGCCCCTGGCTCCACGAGGCACTCGGTCTGCATCTGCCACGGCTCGGACCCGCCGGCCTCGGAATACTCGCGCGGCGCCACGACGCCCCACTGGAAGCGCACCTTGTTCTTTGCCGACGAGGCGCGGTAGGGATAGAGCACGTACCCCTCGTAGAGCACGGCGTCCGCCACCTTCTGGGCCAGGGCGAAGCTCACGACGGCACCTCGCTCAAGGGGACGCACGCGAGCAGCGCCGCGACCGCGTCGTCCCACGTCGGCAGCGCGCGCTCGGCCTTGAAGCGCTGCAAGGCGTCGAGGCTCTCGCGCTGCAAGCGGATCCAGGCGCTGTTGGGAAAGTAGAAATCCATCACCTGCCGCCACATCCGCACCGGAAGACGGAAGGCTGCCTCCTTCTCCCAGGGCACGCGCTCGACCATGAAGCCGGAGGCACCAGGGGTGAACACCGTGCCGCTGAACAGGAAGAGGAGCGGGATCTCGCCGTCGTCGAGGGCCGCGAAATACTTGGCGGCGGTGACCTCGAAGTCATAGGTGCAGGTCATCGGCAGGTCCACCGTGACGGCGCCCTGAAAGCTGGGGACCATCACGGTGAGGTGGGTCCAATGCAGCGGTTTCACCGTCTCTCCCCAGCGCGCGGGCTCGCCGAACATCTCGAGCAGCCTCGCCTGCTCGGCCGCCGAGTGAGGTCGGCGGTTCGGCTGGATCTGCACCTGGCAGCGCAACGCGATGGCGTGAATGCGCTGGCCGCTCGCCTCTTCGATCCGGAGCGCGAAGACCAGGGTCGGCACCGTCGCATAGGGCTCGGCGCGGGCACCTTCGACCTGGAAGCTCAGGCCGGCCATGCCTCACCGCCATTTCTCGCGGGGGATTCGCCGCTCTTCTCACGCAAGTTGGCGAAGAAGGCATCGATCTCGCTCCAGGCCTCCTCACCCCCCTGAAAACCTTTCCAGCGCCGGCGGATGCGCCCCACCAACTCGTAGCAGGCGTCGATCGGCACGACGTAGCACTCGAAACCATCGGAACGTTTGTAGACGAGCAGAGCCTCGACGTCCGGCTCCATGTCGGCGAGAACCGGGTTCTTCCGGTTCAGCTCCTCCCAGGTGTCGAGCGACAGAAGCGACTCGGTGGCGCCGGCCGGGCTGGGATAGAAGGCCGCGCTGTGGCCGAGAGCGCTGTTGTGGAAGAAAAACGCGATGTTGACCGGGATCTGCAGGCTCTCCCACTGCGCCTCGGTAAGCGAGAGGCCGCGGGCGAAGAGGTAGCGCTCGGGTATGGTGCGGAATTTGCCGCCCGCCGCCCCGGCCTGGGTGAAAAGCAGGCCGCAGGGGCGGCAGGCGCAAAGCAGGCTCCGGGTCTCCAGGTTGACCAGGTGGCGGTGCTCGGGAGGGATGGGCACGCCGCAGAGCTCGCAACGCTCCTCGGCGGCCGTGCGGGGCCGGGGATTCAGAAGCTCTCGCAGCCGGCCGAGGGCGGGAGGGCCGCCGGAGGAATCGGTCAAGCGGCCCCCCCGATTTGCACCAGGTCGGTCGGGCAGGAGAGATCGGTCCGATCGGACAGATCGGTCGGATCAGCGACCCCTTCGACCTCGATGCGGGCGATCTCTGGAGCGGCCTCTGCGATGGCTTTTTCGATCGCCAGCTTCATGGTGACGGTCGAGGAGGGGCAACCGTGGCAGCTCCCCAAGAGGCGCAGCCTCACCACCCCCGCCTCGACTCCCAAGAGCTCGACGTCACCGCCGTGCGAGCCGAGATGGGGGCGCACCTGCTCCAGCGCCCGAGCGACCCGGGTTTCCAGGTCGAGCGGGTGGAGGTCGTGCAGCACCATGAGGCTCGCCACCAGGTCGTCCGCCGCCAAACGGGCGAAGATCGGAGCGGACGCCGGACCCGCGTCGTCGACGACGGTCAGGATTCGCTCGAGCCCGGCGCCGTAGAGCCGCATCAGCAGCCGCACCAGCTCTTCGGCTTTGCCCTGGACTGCGGGGCTGGCGGCGGCGAGCTCGCCCATGAGGATCTCGATGCGGTCGCCGGCTGCACGCAGCTCGACGTCCTGAGGCTTGCCGGGCATCTACGTACCCGGGGCCAGCATGTTGAGCGTCGCCGGCGAATGCCGCTGCTCCACGACCCGTCCATTGGGCAGCGTCATGTGCACGCCGCAGGGCAGGCACGGATCGAAGCTGCGCACCGTGCGCATGATGTCGATCCCCTTGAACTTGTCCCCCCGGTTCTCCTCGAAGATCGGGCACCCCGTGACCGCGTCCTCGTAGGGCCCCGGCGTGCCGTAGACGTCGCGCGGGTTGGCGTTCCAGGGCGTCGGCGGATAGGGGTGGTAGTTGGCGATCTTACCGTCGCGGATCACCAGGTGGTGCGACAGCACGCCGCGCACCGCCTCGGTGAAGCCGCAGCCGATGGCGTCCTGGGGCACCTTGAACTCCTGCCAGGTCTTGGTGTGGCCGGCCCGCACCTCCTTGAGCGCCTTCTCCATGAAGTAGAGGGCGGCGCAGGCGGCATAGGCCTGGAAGTAGGTGCGCGCGCGGTTGCGCTCGATGGTGTTGCTCCACTGCGGCACCTTCCACTCGAAGGTGACCGCCGGCTTCAGCACCGTTTTCGGCAGGTTGAACACGACGCTGTTGCCCGTCGCCTTGACGTAGCCGATGTCCACCAGGCCGGCGAGAGCCGTGGCCCACAGGCGCGCCAGCGGACCGCCGCCGGTGTCGAGCGCCAAGTGGTCCTTGCCGTCGTACCAGCGCGGCGACATCACCCAACTGTAGTTGCCGTCGAAATCCCGCTTCTGGGGCTTGGGGATGGTGTGCTGGTTCCAGGGGTGGTGCTCGTCCACCGGATTGCCCAGGGGATCGTTCTTGACGAAGATCTCGTGCCCCTTCCAATCCTCGTAGTAGGAGCTGCCCAAGAGGATGCGGATGCCGAGGTTGATCTTCACCAGGTCGTGGGTGACCAGCTTGCCATCGACCACGACGCCCGGGGTGACGAACATCCTGTCGCCCCACTTGGTCATGTCCTTGTAGTTGAAGTTGCAGACCTCGGGGTCCTGGAAGCTCCCCCAGCAGCCGAGCAGGATGCGGCGATTCCCCACCTGCTCGTAGCCGGGCATCGCCTCGTAGAAGAAGTCGAAGAGGTCGTCGTGCATGGGAACGACCCGCTTCATGAACTCGACGTAGCGCATCAGGCGGGTGAGGTAGTCGGTGAAGAGCTGGATCGTCGCCACCGCGCCTACGCCGCCCGGATAGAGGGTCGAGGGGTGGACGTGCCGTCCTTCCATCAGGCAGAACATCTCCCGCGTCATGCGGCTCATCTGCAGCGCTTCGCGGTAGAACTCGCCCTCGAACGGGTTGAGCGACTTCATGATGTCGCCGATGGTGCGGTAGCCGTGATCACCGGCGTGCGGCGCCTCGGTCGCCGCGGCCTTCTCCCACACTCCGGGGTTGGTCTCGCGCACCATCTTCTCGCAGAAGTCCACCCCCACCAGGTTCTCCTGGAAGATGTTGTGGTCGAACATGTACTCCGCGGCCTCGCCGAGGTTGACCATCCACTCGCCGAGATGGGGAGGCTGGACGCCGTAGGCCATCTGCTGGGCGTAGCAGGAGCACGTGCAGTGATTGTCGCCGCAGATGCCGCAGATGCGGCTGGTGATGAAGTGGGCGTCGCGGGGATCCTTCCCCTTCATGAAGATGCTGTAGCCGCGGAAGATCGAAGAGGTGCTGTGGCACTCCGCGACCTTCTTCTGACCGAAGTCGATCTTGGTGTAGATCCCCAGGCTGCCGACGATCCTGGTGATCGGATCCCAATGCATCTCGACGAGGTTCTTGTTGGCCCCCTGGGTCGTCTGCGTGGCCTCGGTCGCGGTCGCCATCTGCGGTCCCCCTTCCCTAAGGTACGGTTTGCTGCTGTCGGATCCCGGTTCTCTATCGGCTCCTGTCTCGTCCCGTTGCGTGGACTTTGCCCGCGGAGTGCCTCACCACGTCTTCTCGTATCCCGTCGTCAGCTCCTTGCCGCGGTGGCGCCATTTCGGTTCCTGGTCGACGGTCCTCGCCGTAATCCCCCGCAAGCCCCGGATCACACTGCCGTAGAGGCCGCTCGCCATGGTCGAAACCGTGGCGCCGGGCGGCTCGTCCATGAACGGCATGAACTTGTCGGGGAATCCCGGCATGGTGCAGCCGATGCAGATGCCGCCGACGTTGGGGCAGCCGCCGACGCCGTTGATCCAGCCGCGCTTGGGCACGTTGCACTTCACCACCGGACCCCAGCAGCCGAGCTTCACGATGCACTTGGGCGAGCCGTATTCGGTGGCGAAGTCGCCCTGCTCGTAGTAGCCGGCGCGGTCGCACCCCTCGTGCACCGTATGGCCGAAGAGCCACGCGGGGCGCAGCTCCTCGTCGAGGGGGATCATCGGTGCCTGGCCGGTCGCCTGATAGAGGAGGTAAAGGATGGTCTCGGAAAGGTTGTCAGGATGGATCGGGCAGCCGGGGACACAGACGATGGGGATACCGGCCTTCGACTTCCAGTTCCAGCCCAGGTAGTCGGGCACGCCCATGGCGCCGGTGGGGTTGCCGGCCATGGCGTGAATGCCGCCGTAGGTGGCGCAGGTGCCCACCGCCAGCACCACCAGCGCCTTCGGCGCCAGGCGGTCGATCCACTCGCTGGTGGTCATCGGCTGGCCCGTCGCCGGGTTGTTGCCGAAGCCGCACCAATATCCTTCCTTCTTGATTGCCTCGTTGGGGATGGAGCCCTCGATCACCAGCACGAACGGATCGATCTCGCCGCGCTCGCCCTTGAAGAACCACTCGATGAAGTCGTCCGCCCCGCCCACCGGGCCGCACTCGAAGTCGATGAGCGGCCAGTGCACCGCGATCTTCGGCAGCCCGGGCAAGGCCCCCATGGCGATCTCCTCGATGCTCGGCTGCGTCGCCGCGGTGAGGGCGACCGAGTCGCCGTCGCAGGAGAGGCCCGCGTTGATCCAAAGGACGTGCACTACGGTTTCGGCTGCTTCGCTTGCCGGCGACGCCATACTCTGCCCCCTTTCCAAGGAGAAGGTTCGAGAGGATCTACCAAGATTGAAGCGGTCAAAGAAGAGCGAAGCCGAGAGGACCGTCGGGGCTCACGGCTGCCAATCGCGATCGTCTCAACATGCAAAAATGGGGCCGAAGAAGTGATCGGCGAGCGGTTCGGGTGTATCCTGCGCCCCATGCACGAGCTGTCGATCGCCATCAGCCTCATCGAGGCGGCGTGCGAAGAGGCAGAGCGCCTGGGCGGCGTGCGGGTCGAGGCGCTTCACCTGCGGCTGGGAGCGCTCTCCGGCGTCGTGCGGCAGGCGCTGGAGTTCTCCTTCGACCTCGCCGCCGCGGGGACGGCGATCGAGGGCGCCCGGCTGCAGATCGAAGAGGTCCCCGTCGCCGTGCTCTGCCCACGTTGCGGCGAGGAGCGAGAGTTGCCGAGCCTTCAGCACTTTCGCTGTCCAGTCTGCAATACGCCGGTCCCTGACGTGGTGCGCGGCCGGGAGCTCGAGCTGACCGCGCTGGAGATCCTGGAGGGAGCCGAGAATGCCGTCGCGGATCGTTGAAGTCCGGCAGGGGATCCTGAAGAAGAACGACCTGCTCGCCCGTGACCTGCGGCTGCGGTTCGAGGCGGCGGGCCTGTTCGTGGTGAACCTGGTGTCCAGCCCGGGAGCGGGAAAGACGACTTTCTTACAAGCGACTCTGGAAGCTTTGCAACCTCAAAGGCGAGTGGCGGCCCTGGTGGGGGACCTCGCGACCGAGCGCGACGCGGAGCGCCTGAAGCGGTCCGGAGCGCCCGTGCGGCAGATCGTCACCGGCACCGTCTGCCACCTCGAAGCCGAGATGGTGGGCTCAGCGCTCGCGGACTGGGACCTCCCGGCGCTCGACTACCTGTTCATCGAGAACGTCGGCAACCTCGTCTGTCCCGCGAGCTACGACCTGGGGGAGAACCTGCGCGTCGTCCTCCTCTCGGTGACCGAAGGCGAGGACAAGCCCCTCAAGTACCCGACCATCTTCAGCGGGGCGGACCTTGCCATCCTCACCAAGATGGATCTCGCCGATGCCGTCGGGTTCGACCGCGAGGAAGCGCTCCGCAACATCCAGGAAGTGCGCCCCGGCCTGGAAGTGCTGGAGACCTCGGCCCGCAGCGGCCAGGGGATGGGGGCATGGCTGGGAAGGCTGGCGGAGCTGAAGGACCCCAAGGACACCCAGGACTCCAGGGACTGACACGGACGTCCACTCATCCTTGTCGCCGGCCGAACCGTTCTTGCTGTTGGGTGGGGGCTCCCTCTTCTCCCGGTGAGGGGGGTGGCGAGGGGGCGGGAGAAGAGGGCCGGGGTGATGAGGGTCTTGGGTGGGGGCCGCCCCTCTACCCCGTCTGCACCGCCACCCGGTTGCGCCCGCTCCTCTTCGAAAGCAGCAGCGCGTCGTCGGCGGCCTGGTAGAGGTCGTGGGGGGTGCTCATCTCCTTGCGCAGCTCGGCGACGCCGAAAGAGCAGCTCACGGAGATCTTGATGTCGCCGTAGCGATGGTCGAAGCCCGCGACCTTGTCGCGCAGCCGGGCGGCCATGGCCTCGGCGCCTTCGGCGCTGGTCTCGGGAGCCAGGATGACGAACTCGTCCCCTCCCACCCGGGCGAGTATCTGCTCGGGGCGCACCTGCTCGCGGGCGATCGAGGCCACCTGCTTCAGGATGAAGTCGCCGCAGAGGTGGCCGTAGGTGTCGTTGATGGTCTTGAACTCGTCGAGGTCGAAGATGATGAGCGACAGCGGCCGGTGGTGGCGCTGGGCGCGGGCGAGCTCGCGCTGCAGCTCCTCGTCGAACTTCCGCTTGTTGAAGATCTCGGTGAGGCCGTCCCGGGCCACCAGCTCGTAGATGGCGAGGTGGTAGGCACTCTCGACGTCGGCCTCGTGCAGGAACTTGAAGTGGACGGCCGCGGTCTGGAAGCGGTCGCCGCTGCGCAGCACCGTGCGGCCGTGAATGGGCTGGCCGTTGACGTAGGTGCCGTTGGTGCTTCCCAGGTCCTCGACGGTGACCACCGGCCCGATGTAGCGCAGGCGGGCGTGCTTGCGGGAGATGGACATCACCTCCGGCAGGCTGATCCCCACCGCCGCCGAGCGGCCGATCTCCAGGGTGGTGCCGGGGGACAGTCGGTAGCGGGAGCCCAGCCGCTGGCTTTCGGGGTGGGCGATGAGGATGACGTCCGCCTCCGACTCGATGTGCATGGGGCCGCTGCCGCCGCTCCCCCGGCTGCTCCCCTCGAAAGTCTGGGTGGCGCCGCTCTCGTGCAGGGGCGACAGGTCGATGTCGTCCGTGTCCGAGTCGCCCCGGGAGAGAACGTTGCGAGAGTCCGAGCGGTGGCGTTCTTCCATGCTCTTGAGGTGTCCGCAGAGGCCCTAAGTACGGGTGATAAAGCGTAGCATTCGCCCGCCGGGGCGTCAAACTGCCGGCTCCAGACGAGGTGCTAACGCTCTCCCGCCCCGTCCGCACCGGTTCGTGCATCACGAGGAACCGTTCCTGGACTGCGAGGGAGTGCTCCTCTGCCTCGCGGACCGGTTCCTGCAACGCCAGGGAGCGTTTCCCGGCCGCTCGCGAAGGGGGCTGAGTCACGAGCCCGTGTTCCCGTGTGTCGCATCACCGCGTTTGCGACACAAAGAGCTGCTCCTGCACGGCCGGGAGAGGCTCCTGCATCACGTCGATCGCGAGAAGAGTCACTACGACACCGTGCTGCATCATTGGGGAAGCTGTGGCGGTGATGCAACCCGGGGATTGCATGACGCAATTCCCTTGCGCGGTGATGCAACCCGAGCTCTGCATCACGCAGATCCCGAGCGTGGTGATGCAGACCGGGATCTGCATGACGCAGCTCCCGAGCGCGATGACGCAACTCGATATCTGCATGGCGCAGCTCGACCGCGCCGTGATGCGGACCGGGATCTTCGTCGCGCAGCTCCCGAGCGGCGTGATGCGCGCCGAGCCCTACGTGACCCAGCTCCCGGCTGCGGCGATGCCGGCCAGGATGGCCGTGACGCCCTTCCGAAGAGGAGAGTCTCATGCCGGTCTCGCCGGAACGCCGCTGCGGCTCCGGGTGTTGCATTACGGCTCCCCCGTGGCCGGCGCCGGCCGGCGGGTGATCCGCAAGCCGGAGCGGGCGGCGCGCTCCGAGCTCGCGGTCACGGGCTCCAGTCCCGTTGTCTTGCATCGGCAGGCTCGCAACACCAAGGAGCCCGGAGCGGTGATGCCAGACAGGAGCCGGCGGAGATGGCCTGGCGTTCGCGCCGTTCCAGGCCAACGGTCAGTGACGAAGCCGTGGTGGTGGCCATGCTATTGCATCGAGGCAGTCTATTTACTATATTACCTAAACAACGACATGAAAGGAAGGCTAAGATGAAGAGACGGGTGATGAACAGGAAGCTCAGTTTGAACCGCGAGACTCTCTTTCAACTCGGAACTGAGAATCTCAGCCAAGTGGCGGGAGGGCAGTTACTAACTATTCTTAGCTGCATCTTTAGCTGCAGGACGCACTGCACCTGCCCCGGTCAGACATGCCAAACATGCTGACAGTCTAAAGCCTTCGCGATTACGCCCGGCTCAAGATCTCTATCGGGCGGCGGTCGCCAGAGGCTGAATTCCCCGGCCGAGGCAGACCCACTTCGGCTGGGGAAGGGCTGGCCTTCAGGAAGTCCCCGTCCGGATGACTCTCCTAAGAGAGCCTCGGCGAGCCTTTCGCCGCCTCTCGCCCGATGCGCTGGATCTCGGCGCACTCGGCGGCCGTCACCAACAGACCCGACACCAGCAGCGCGAGTTTCTTCGACCGCCGCCCCCTCGACTCGGAGGTTACAGACGTGACATAGGCGTCTAGGGTATTCGTCGTTCCGCACTTCTCACAACAATTGAGGTCTAGAGCCAGCCACTGGTTGGCGCCCGACGGAGGTGCGCCGAGAGCCTCGAGAAACGCCAGATCCTTGGCCTCGAGGCGGCGCTTGAGCTCCGCTGGGCCGCAACTCCGCAGCTTTGCGACCCCAGGTTGCGACTGGCACCAGGTACCGCAGGCCTCACAGATTTCTATTACCACCGGGACGGCGGCAAAGAAGCTCGAGAGACCGATGATCAGCGCTGCCTCCAGGCTCCAGAGGAGCCAGAGAATGGTGCCGGTCGGCTTGTAGCCCCAGATGTCCCACGATCCCGTTGCGTTGATGATGCGGAGAAAATGCCAGAGGCGAGCCGGGGAGAAAACGAGGTCCACTAGGCCGAGGAGGCCCGGCGCCTTGAACAGATCCGGCGGCCCGTAAACCCACACGGCCCAGCTCAGGTAGACCGCGCCGAGGCCGGCCGCAAGACCTATCAGAGCCGCCATCCCCGAGTTCCGCACCGTGATCCACCTGAGGGGGAAACCGGTGGCCAGACCGGACAACAGGCCGTACAGCAAAGTCAGGACAACGTTCGCTTGCACGAAAGGCAGGCTCAACAGGCTATAGGAATACGCGAAGGCGAGCGCGAAGATCACCAGACCACTGCCGAGAAGACTGAGGATAAACCTCGCGATCGTGAACCGGCCGGAGAGTTGGTAGTACTTCGCGGCCGGGGTGGTGGCGAGGGCGCCGCTAGGGGCGGGAGGGCTTACGCGGCGGGAGGGAACAACCGGCGCCTCCTGGGCCGCTGCCCGCGCCGCCGCGGCCTTCACTCTGGCAGCCTCTTGCGCTGCCAGCGCCGCTTCCTCCTCTGCCGCGGCCCGTTTAGCCTCTCGCTCTTCTGCCGCGGCTCTTTCCTTGGCCGCTCTTTCCGCCACCAGCCTGGCGGCGGCTACCTCTCGAGCTGCGGCCAAATCCAGTTGGTGGGCACGCCAACGGAGCAGGGCAGTCAGTTTCCATCGAGCGAGGCGCAACTCCTCTTTCTCTCTGCGTGTCGACTTGAGCACATGCTCCAAGTCGCTCAACAAGCGAGCCAGGTGAGAGTCGAAGTCCTGGCAGGGATCGAGAGTGACTCCATCGCGCCAGCCGAGATCCTTCAATTCTTCGGGTAGTTGATGCGGCCGAGGCATCTCGACCCCTGCCAGACAAACCGGCACCACCGGCAGCCAGCTCCGTTTGAGGCTCTCGGCGACCTCGTAGCGAACCCAGTCCCGGGAATCCCCCAGCCGCTCAGTCAGGTGCTGTAACCACGCCGGGCCGATGATGACCAGCACGACGTCGGTGACGTTCAAGGCCCGATCGACTTTCACCGGGAAAGACAGTCCGGGGCTTCGCGAGTCGACGTCCAGGAAGGCGCTCTCTTCGCCGTAGAGCCTACGGAGCTCGCGGAAAATCAGGTGCGCCAGGATCTGGCCTTCCCGGTCGCTCCTCCTGTACGAGATGAAGAAGTGTGGCATCTCGGTCACCGGCCGCAAGCATTTACGACGAGCTCGGTCAGACTAGCGCTGAACGGCGAACGCTGTCAACGGTATAAACAGAGTAGCCCCAGGGGCCAAGCAGCATCCGGGCCAACGGCCAGGGACAACTTAGCCCAGTCCAACGGGCAGGGTTGGCAGACGCGATCACCTCCTCAGGAGTCCCAACGGGGTGCGATATCCGGACCGCCTGGATATCGCGACCTTTCAGGCCGCATTGAATAGGACGGCGTAATCGTAACCCAGGGCGATGTCCCTGGGCTAAGTTATCTTTGGCCCTTTGGACCTCCAAGAAGGAACCGGTGCCGGGTCGCGAGCTACCATGCGCTCCTCATGTCGTGCGATCAGCTCGGGCAGCTCTTCTACAACCTGTTCCCGGACCTCGCGATGCTCCGCGGCTTCTTCAGGAGAGAGGTGGCGATCGCGGGTGATCACGCCGAAGGTTCATCGTCAAATCATACCACCTTCAACTTGAAGTCGATGTACACGTCATCGAACGGAAATACGATACGCCATCCTCCGTTTGTGAGAGGATGCCGACCTTTAGCAAGGCGTGGACGTCGCTGCACCTAGGGCTCGTCACAGAATAACTGTGCCAGGTTTTGCGTCCGGCCCAACGGGTCGGGATACCTTAGCCCAGGGCTGAGGCCGGAGGCCGATGCCCTGGGGAAAAAGGCGCCCCATCGGTGCGGCCTGAAGGGCCGCGATAACACGGTTCGACAAAAAGATTATCGCGGCCCTTCAGGCCGCACTGCTTTGTGATCCCTGCCACCCAGGGCATCGGCCTTCGGCCTCAGCCCTGGGCTAAGGTATCTTTGGCCCTTTGGGCCTCCAAAAGACGCCAGGATGAGGGGGCCCAAACGATCCTACGAGGCCAGTTCCTGTAGGACTTCAGGATGAAGTTTGGCGACTTTGATGAGCGTTTTCGCCGCACCCGAGGGCTCCCGTCGCCCTTGCTCCCAGTCCTGCAGCGTGCGAACTGACACGCCCAACAGGGCGGCAAACGAGGCTTGCGAGAGTCCCGAATTCAGGCGGGCCTCAACGAGGCTGGACAATTCAGGCGAATGCACGCGGCCGCGCAATCCCGCCTTCATTTCGCGAACCGATTGCAGAAGCTGCTTCCCCAACTCTTCGCCGGACGCAGCTAGCCGAGATTTCGTGGCGACTTTAGCCATGCTCGATTTCCTCCTTGATCTGGCGCAAGACGTGAGCCGGGATGTTCTCGGCCTCCGATTTTGCGTACAGCACGAGTAGCCAGATTTCGCCAGCGGAGAGCCTGTTGAAGTAGATCACACGCGCGCCGCCCCGCTTGCCACGGCCAGCCATGCTCCAGCGCACCTTGCGTACGCCACCAGAGCCAGGGACAACGTCCCCAGCCTCTGGATGTGCCGCGATGAAAGATACGAAAGAGCTACGCTTCTCCTCGCTCCAGTGATCGTCGGCGAGCCGCTGGAAAAGAGGCGTTTCGACGACGGTGTACACCGGGAGACTATACGGCTTCGCCGTACTCAAGTCAACCACGTCACGCCGAGCCTCAAAGGCAAGTGCCGTCCGAGTACGGAGAGACCTACCGCGGAGGTGCCGCCCGATTCCGGCAGCGCCTGCAGGATCGGTCCGCGGTGGACGACCTGGGCCGCAGGGCAAAGTGACCGCGTTGTTGTCGAAGTCCCGTTGTAGACCGTTATACGGGCGACTCTTCCTAAGGACGCTTCCGCGAGCCTGCGGCTTCTCGCCCGATACGCTGGATCTCGTCGCACTCAGCGGCCGTCACCAACAGACCCGATATCGACGTCGCGAACTTCGTCGCTCCGGTCACCACAAAGACGTCCAAGGCATTCGTGGTTCCGCATTTTCCACACCGCCCAAGGCTTAGGTGCAGCCACTGGTCGGCGCCTGAGGGAGGTGCACCGAGAGCCTCGAGAAACGCGAAATCCTTGGCCTCTAGACGGCGCTGAGCTCCGCCGGATCGCAACTCCGCAGCTTTGCGACCCCGGATAGCCGCTGGCACCAAGTATCGCAAGCCTCACAGAAAATATCTCCTGTATCCAGCATGAGGGCGGCAAAGAAGCTCGAGAGACCGATGATCAGCGCTGCCTCCAGACTCCAGAGGAGCCAGAGCAAAGCGCCAGTTGGCTTGTAGCCCCAGAGGCCCCACGATCCCGTTTCGTTGACGCTGCGAAGGAGATGCCAGAGGCGGGCCGGGGAGGAACTGAGGTCCAGCAGGCCGAGGAGACCCGTCGTCTTGAACAGGTCCAGGTGTCCGAAAACCCACACGGCCCAGCTCAAGTGGACCGCGCCAAGCCCGGCCGCAAGACCTACCAGAGCTGCCATCCCTGTGCTCCGCACCTTGCACCACCTGAGGGCGAAAGAGGCGGCCAAGCCGGACAAAAAGCCGTACAGCAAAGTCAGGACGAAATTCGCCTGTACGAAAGGCAGGCTCAAGAGGCTGTAGGAATACCCAAGAGCAAGCACGAAAATCATCAGCCAGCTGACGAAAAGGCTCAGGATCACCCCTGCGGTCGTGAACCGGCCGGAAGGTTGGTAGTACTTCGAGGCCGGGGTTTTCACGAGGGTGCCGCTCGCGGCGGGAGGGCTCGCGGGGCGGAATGGCACGACGACCGTCGCGCCGCCTTTCGGCGCGACGGAAGGCCCTGGAACGGAGGTCGACCTGCTCGGAGCTGCGGGCAAAGGATTTGGACCCAATCGCGAAGCAGGGGTCTCACGGGCTTTTTGGGGTTCCGGCTCCGCTTTCTTTTGGCTCGTCGCTGCCCGGGCTGCTGCTCGCTCCGCCGCCTCGGCGTTCATCCTGGCGGCTTCTTGCGCTGCCATTTTAGCCGCCTCGGCCCACATAGCTGCTCGCTCTTCTGTCGCAGCTCTTTCCTTGACTGCCCTTTCTGCCGCCAGCTTGACGGCCGCCTCTCGAGCTGCGGCCAGATCCAGTTGGTGGGCGCGCCATCGGAGCAAGACAGTCAGCCTCCACCGAGCAAGGCGCAACTCCTCTTTCTCTCTGGTCGTCGTCTCGAGCACATTCTCCACGTCCCTCAACAAGCGAGCCAGGTGAGAGTCGAAGTCCTGGAAGGGATCGAGGGTAACTCCATCGCGCCAGCCGAGATCCTTCAATTCTTCGGGCAGTTGATGCGGCTGAGGCATCTCGACGCCTGCCCGGCAGACAGGCACCACCGGTAGCCAGCTCCGTTTGAGACTCTCGGCGATCTCGTAACGAACCCAGTCCCGAGAATCCCCCAGCCGCTCGGTCAGCAGTTGTAACCACGCCGGGCCGATGATGACCAGCACGACGTCGGTGATGCTCAAGGCCCGACTGAGCTTTACCGGGAAGGATAGTCCGGGGCTGCGCGAATCGACGTCCAGGAAGGCACTCTGTTCGCCATAGCGCCTGCGGAGCTCGCGGCAGATCATGTGCGCCAAGTACTGACCTTCCTGGTCTCTCCTCCTGTAAGAGATAAAGAAGTATGGCATCTTGGTTCAGGCGCTCTCTTCCGGCCGCGAGGGGGACTCCATGGAGCGTGGATAGGCGACAACACTCCAACGCGCGAAGCATTTACGACGAGTTCGGTCAGAGTAGCGCTGAACGGCGAACGCTGTCAACGGTACGAAAGGAGCAACCCCAGCCCAGCGGCCAGGGCGGCTTGGGTATCCTCTCTAATCGCCCGAAGTGGTGACGCAAGGCAGGAGACGGCGGAGATGCCCCATCGTACCCGCCGTTCCCGGAAATCCCCATCCCATTTTCCCGAGATCAATAGCCGCCCTCCCCCGTCTGGCCGTCCACAAGCCCCTCGTCTTCATGCTAAATCGCCGAGTTGGACGGTCCCGTTGACGCCACCGGTTCCGTAGAGACGCCCCAGCCCTTGGGCGTCACCGTTCTGGCTCGCCAGGCCGGGTGACGAAAGCCTATTTCCCCGCCAAGAAAGCCCGCAGCACGTGCCGCGCAACCTCGGGGTTCTCACGCAGCCGCCGCATCGAGTAGGGATACCAGTCCCGCCCGTAGGGGACGTAGACGCGCAGCCGATGGCCGGCGGCGAGGAGGATGCGGCGCAGCTCGTCGTCGACTCCCAGGAGCATCTGGAACTCGTAGCGGTCGCGGGGCACTTTGTGCTTGTCGAGGAGGGCCGTGGCGGCGCAGGCCAGGTATTCGTCGTGGGTGGCGATGCCCACGTAGACGCCCCGAGTGATCAGTTTCTCCAGAGCGTAGACGTAGTTCGCCCGCACGGTTTCATACCCCTTCCAGGCCGCCTGGCGGGGCTCGATGTAAATCCCTTTACAAAGGCGGACGGACGCTCCCTCGGCGGGCAGGTCGTCGATGTCTTTCAAGGTCCGGCGCATGTAGGCCTGGAGGACGCAGCCGACGTTGCCATAGCGGGCGTGGAGGTCGCGGTAGATGCGCAGGGTGGCATCCGTCGTCGACTTGTCTTCCATGTCGATGCGGACGAAGTTGCCTTGCGCCTTGGCCGCCTCGGCGATGCGGCCGATGTTGTCGCGGCAGAACCCTTCGTCGATCTTGAGCCCCAGGAGGGTGGGCTTGATGGAGACGTTGGAGTCGAGTTTCTCCCGCGCGATCACGTCGAAGACGCGGAGGTTCTCCTCCATGGCGGCGAGGGCCTTCTCGCGCTCGCTGACCTCTTCGCCCAGGACGTCGACGGTCGCCATCGCCCCCTCTTGGTTGAGGGTGCGGATGATGCGGACGGCGTCGTCAAGAGTCTCGCCCGCCACGTAGCGAGAGGCCACCCGGCCGACGATGGGCTTCGGCACCAGGGGCAGGGTGGTGACCAGCAGGCGGTTGAACGCACTCATCTCGCCCCTCTTCTCGGGTGGCCTGACGGACGGAGATCTCTCTCTGGCTCAGGCGACGGGCTGCTCAGCCAGGGGGGATGGCGCAGTGGCCGTGGAAATCGCCGACGGATCGTCCATCATCCAGCGCACCGACTTCGAGCACGGGCAGGCGCCGGCCACGCGGCGCAGGGCCGGCATGCGGGAGGCCGCCTGCTCGGCCGTCATCTTCCCTTCGGCGACCGCGGTCAGCCCCTCCACGAACTCCTTGAAATCGCGGCTCGCACGATAGGCCTCGGGCAGGGTGCGCACCAGGTGCTGGAGGTATTCGGGAGCGGTGGCGAAGGTCTCGCCCTGGGAGCCCACCAGCCGGAAGGAGGGCACGCCGCGGCGGCGGAAGAATTCCATGGCCGGGATGTAGAGGAGGTCCTCGCGATGGATCCCCTCAACGGTCTCGCCCGCCAGGATGCGATCGAGCACGGTTTCGGAGCTCGCATGGGTGAGGTCGGCGATGCGGGCGCGCAGGAAGCGGAGGTTGAGGTCGCGCACCAGCTTCGAGACCTCCTGGTAATATTGGAGCTGTGCCTCGGAGTTCTTCATCGGCTTCAGCCCCAGGCGCACGTTGGTGCCGCCCCCCCGTTCGTCGCCGAACATCTCGAGACCGCGCGGCAGCCACTTGTTGATCGCCTTCTGCAGCACCTCTACGGTGACGTAGGTCTCGCCGCGGGCGGCGGCGGTCACCCAGCGCCGCATGGGCACCACGCCGGCGGCGAGGTGGAAGGCCTCCTCGCGCAGCATCTGCGGCATGCTCTCGGCCATCGGCTGGTAGGCGGAGATCTTCTGCATGGCGAGCTGATACTTGCCCACCCGGTCGATCAAGGCGCAGAAGACGACGTTGTCGACGAAGGAATCGAAGTCGATGTTGAAGGCGCCCAGCACGTGGGAGCCGGTGTTCATCGACAGGATGTCCTCGAAGATGTCGGAGGCGGACTCTTTGGAGACCGAGCTCCAGTCGTCCTCCACCAGCAGGTGGAGCATCTGGTAGCCGTGTCGCAGCTCCTCGGCCATCATGCGGAGGATCCAGAACTGCTCTTCCTCCTCTTGGGCGCGGGCGAGCGTCAGACGGTGCTGCTGGATGGAGCCGAACTCGGTCGAGGCCTGGGCGCGGATGGCGCCGAAGAGGTGGTGCGCCTGCTCGGGAATCATCTCCCCGGCCTTCTGGAACTTCGGCTTCCCCTTCAGGTCGCCGCACTCGATCTCGGTGCACATCCCGAGCTCGCGGAAGGCGCAGAGCTGGAATTCGGGATCGTTGGGGAAATGCTTGTCCCAGTTGGCGAGAAGGAAGTCGTAGTCCGGCAGGAAGACGTCTTTCCACCGCAGGACGGCCTCGTGATACGGCTTCGGCAGCGTGCTCGTCTTGACGTTCATCCCTGTCTCCTGCTCCTCAGCTCAAGCGATCGGTGTCCTACAAAGTCTTCACGAACGGCCGCAGCCCGGCGGCCTCGAAGCCCAGGGACGAGAAGAACTTCAGGATGTCCTCCCGCTCCTCGTCCACCAGGGTGCGCACGCTGTGGGCACCCTGCGCTTTGAAGTGCTCCAGCATCCCTTCGGCCATCCGGCGGCCCAGGGCCTTCCCCTGCTGCGCGGGAGAAACTCCCAGGACCTCGATCCAGCCGGTGGGCTCCTCCAGGCCGAAGTCCCCGGAGCGCACCTCTCCGAGCATGAAGCCGGCGACCTTGCCGTCCACCTCGGCGACCAGGGAGGCCTCGGGAGCCCTACGCAGGTAATAACTGATCCGGCGCTCCCAAACTTCCGGCCGGTAGCGGCCGCTGATGGCCTCGTCAATGGCCACGATGTCGCTGATGTCCAGCTCGTCGAGCGGACGGATACGGATGCCTACGGCAGTCTCGGTCATGTCTTTCCTAGGATGATGGGAAGATCCCGCACCTTGTGCGGTCCGTCACAAGCAGGGATTCTAATCGTTTCAGGGGGTGGAGCGCAAAGGGCGAGGTTCAGGGGCGAAATCGCCTATCCTCTGCACCGCATGACCGACCTTGCCGCCCGGCCTGCCGTCTCCACCCCACCGTCTCCGGTCTCGACACCGGCGACGGCCCTGCGCGTCCATCTGACGCTCCTCCTCGTCCAGCTCTCTTTCGGCGGCTTCCACGTGGTGGCCAAGGCGACGCTGCGCCACGTGGAGCCCATGGCGCTGGCCGCGATCCGGGTGGCGGTGGCGGCGCCCATCCTCCTTTGGCTGGCGTGGCGAAGGGACCATTTCCTGCCGGCGCGGCGGGACCTTCCCACTCTCGCTCTCCTCGGCGGCCTCGGCGTTTTCGCCAACCAGGTGCTGTTTATCACCGGCCTGAAGCACACCACGGCCACCAACGCCGCGATCCTCATGCTCTCGGTGCCGGTCTTCGCGGTGATGGCCGCCGCGGTGCTGCGGGTCGAGCGGGTGGGCGCGAGACGGCTGCTGGGGATTTTGCTGGCCATCGCCGGGGCCCTGGTGTTGGTGAATCCGCTCCATTTCTCGACGGACGCGTACGCCGCTCAGGGGAACCTGCTGATCCTGGCCAACGGTTTCTGCTACGCCCTCTTCCTGGTCCTCCAGCGGCCGGTGCTCACCCGCATTCCCTGGCGGACGGTGATCGCCTGGTCGTTCCTCTTCGGCGGGCTCGCCGTGCTGGCGGTGGCCGCGCCGACGCTCACGGCCTTGAACCCGGCGCAGCTCTCCACCTCCACCTGGCTCTGCCTGCTCTACATCGTCGCCTTCCCCACCGTCTTCGCCTACGCCGCCAGCACCTGGGCGATCCGCCGCTCCTCCCCCGCGCTGGTGGCCGCCTACACCACTCTCCAGCCCCTGGTGGCCGCGACTCTGGGGGCCGCCTTCCTGGGAGAGCGGTTCGGCTGGGCGGAAGGGATCGGATTCGTGTTGATCTTCGCCGGCCTGTGGCAAGTGACGGCGACGGCGGCGCCAGGCTGAAGGAGAGACGCTACCAGCGGTCCCGCTTGTTCGGCGTCGGCCAGGGGACGTCGAATTCGTCGTCGCCGGGAGCCACCACCTCCACGTCCGGAGCTTCTTTCTTCTTGGCAGCCGCTGCCGCTGTAGGGGGCTGCAGCGCTTCGCCAGCGGCCAGGCGCTCCCGCACCGTCGCCAGGAGTGGCGGCAGCTCCGGATCGCGCGATCCCAGGGCCGCGCCCTGCTCCAGGCTCTCGGCGGCGGCACGCAGCCAGCGGGAGTTCCTCGCCTGCAGCTTGCCCAGCAGCACGGGGTACTCGGGGCGGCTGTCGTCGATCCGCACGGCCTGCTGCACGAGCTCGATGGCGAAGTGATAGTCACCTTCGGCGGAGAGAGCCAGGGCGCGCTCGTAATAACCCTGCGCCACGCCGCGCGCCTCCTCCCGCCGGCAGCCGGGGGCGGCGCTCCAGGCCGCGGGATCGAGATCGCGGTCGTAGACCTTCCGCCGCTCGATCTGGAAGAGGGTCAGGTAGGCCAGGGTGAGCCGCTCGAAGAGGAGCTCCAGCACACCCTCCCGCCCGTTGAGCCCCAGGCGGCCGGCGTTCACAGGATGGACCAGCCGGGCGATGCGGTCGAAGGCTTCGTGCACTTCCTGCGCCCTGGCGGTCGCGGGGAGGCCCAGGAGCTGATAGAAGTTCACGTCCCCCGCCTGCCGCAGCAACGCCGCCACCTGTTCCCGGTGGGCCGCGGGATCCAAAGCCGTCGGGTGATCCGCGAGCTGCCGGCCGATCCGGTTCAGGAAAAGGCGGAGCTCTTCGTCCGTCGGGCGCTGCGCCGAACTGGTTGGGCTCTCCATCAAATTGTGTCCATTCTAGCGCGTAAAGCAGCAACTGGACACCCCTGCGATTCAAGAAGACTCAAGAAGATGACGAAAAGCCGACCAGGCTCGTATGATGGAGTATGCGCGGGAAGACTTTGGCTCTGGGCCTCGCCCTCCTGGTCCTCGGCCTCGCCGTCCGCCTGCCGGCGCTCCCCGCCGCCCTCCCCTACATGAGCTACGTGGACGAGGGGCACGTGATGCACCACGCCGTTCACCTGCTGGGGGAGCGCACCTGGGACCCGGAGTTCTACTACTACGGCTCTCTCACCTACTATCTCGTGGCCGGCGCGGCCGTTGCCTGGTCCCCGGTCTACGCCGCCATCCATGGCCATCCGCTGCGGGACGACCTCTCGCCCGACCCTCCCCAGCACTACGACGTCCTGGAGCCGGTGGACGTCCTCGTCATCGGTCGGCTGGTGACGCTGATCTTCTCCCTCGGCACCGTGGTGCTCACGGGCCTGCTCGCGCGGCGCCTCGCGGGGCCGGCCGCGGGGCTCTTCGCCGCCTGGCTCGCGGCCCTGGTGCCGGCGCTCGTGGCCCGCAGCGCCATCGTCAACGTCAATCCGCTGGTGGCGTTCTTCGTCCTCGCGGCCCTGCTCTTCGCCGAGGGAGCGCGGGAGGGCTCCCGCGGGCGGCGCGATGCGGTCCTGGCAGGGGTGATGATCGGCTTGGCCGCCGCTACCAAGTATCCGGCCGTCCTGGTCTGCCTCCCCGTGGCCCTCGCCGTCCTCCTCTCCGCCGTGCCCTGGCAGGAGAAGCTGCGCCGGCTCTTCCTGGCCGGCGGGGCCGCCGCGGCCTCCCTCGTCGTCGCCATGCCCGCCCTCGTCCTGCGCACGGCGAACGTGCTCGCCGACGTTCGGGCGAATACCCGGTTTTACGAAGCCGTATCGTCGGCGTCCTTCTGGGATCAAGCCGTCCACCGGGCGGAATGGGACCTGCCGCTCGAGCATCCCGAGGTAGGAATCGTCTTCCTCCTCCTCATGGCGGCCGGCCTCGCCGTGGCCCTGCGGGAGCGGGAATGGCGGCGGCCGGTCTGGGGCTGGCTGCTCTTCGCCGCGGCTACGCTCCTCCTCTCGGTTCAGTACCCGTTCCGCCCGTTTCGCAACCTCCTCGCCCTCGTGCCCCTGGGCTGCATCCTCATCGCCTTCCTCTACGCCGCTCTCCGCCGCCGGCTGTCCCGTCCTCTAGGACTGGACCTCGCCGCCGCGCTCCTGCCGGTCGTTCTTTTCGCCCCGGCCCTCTATCGATATTCCGTCTTCGAGCTACAGGTGAAGGACACGCGGACCGAAGCGCTCGCCTGGCTGGCTCACCACACCAGGTCGGGCGACCGCATTTTGATTGCGGAGGATCTCGCCTTCCTCCCCAGCCGCGTCGACCGGCTCCCCCGCGAGACCGCCATCAAGCCCTGGGAGAAGGCCTGGACCCGCATCTGGAAGCGGCAGTTCCAATACGTGGTGCTGGGAGAGATTACCGCTCCCGGCGACCAGTCCATGATCCTGCAGCCGATGCGCGAATGGATCTTGAAAAATTACCGGCTCGAAGCGAAGCTCGGCACCACGAAAAACCTCCCCGGTCCCTTCGTCTTTCAGGGGAACGGGCAGATTCTCTACATTCTGAGACGGGTGCCGCGGCCGGAGGAGTAGGGCGTCACTCTCTGAACGGTTCCGGCTGCTCTCCCTCCCCGGCAGGGGGTTGAGCGCCGTCCACATGGAGCTGGGAGAAGATCCGCCGGCCCATGGCGGGTCCCAGGGCTTTTTGGAGGTCCTCCAGGCTCGCTCCCTTCACTCCCTGCACGCTGCCGAAAGTCTGGATCAGCAGCTTGCGGCGGCGCGGGCCGACGCCGGCGAGCTCGTCCAGCCGGCTGTGGAGGGTACGGGCCGAGCGGCGCGCGCGATGGCGCGAAACGGCGAAGCGGTGAGCTTCGTCGCGGATCTCCTGGAGGAGGCGCAGGCCCGCGTCATCCCTCCCCAGTCGCAGAGGCTCCGGAAGAGCTGGGAGATAGATTTCCTCTTCCCGCTTGGCGAGCGAGCAGATCGCCGTCTCCTCCACGCCCAGCTCGGCGAGGGACGCCAGGGCGGCGTTGAGCTGGCCGCGGCCGCCGTCAATGAGGATCAGATCGGGCATCGACCCGGTCTCCTCCAGCACCCGCCGGTAGCGCCGCTCCACGGCCTGGCGCATGGAGATGAAGTCGTCCGGCTGGGTCAAGTCGCGGATGTTGAAGCTCCGGTAGTCGCTCTTGCGCATCCTCCCCTCTTCCCAGACCACCATGGAAGCCACCGTCTCGCCCCCCTGGAAGTGGGAGATGTCGAACCCCTCGATGCGCCGCGGCGGCTCCTCCAGGCCGAGATGGCGCTCCAGGGCGCTGGCCCCCGGCGCCACCTTGAGCCCCCGGAAGCGCCGCTTGTGGGCCAGCTCCGCATTGTGCATGGCGAGGGCGACCCGCTCGGCCTTCGGCCCCCGCGACGGCATGCGGAGGTAGACCTTCTCCCCCTTCTTTTCCGACAGCCACTCCATCAGCGCCTCCTCCCCCTCGATCGCCACCGGCAGGTGGATCTCCTTGGGGATGAAGGTGGTGCGGTCGTAGACCTGAGGGAGCACCTCGGAAAGGAGGAATTCGGGCGTGATGTGGCCCACGCCTTCCCAGAACAGCTCGCGCCGGTCGAGCACCTGGCCGCCGCGCATGATGAGCGACGCCACGGCCGCATTCCCTCCCGAGACGTGGACGCCGTAGACGTCCAGGTCCTCGTCCTCCACCGAGGAGAGCTTGCGCCGCTGGCTGATCGCCTCGACCTCGGCGAGGGTGTCGCGAAGCTGGGCCGCGCGCTCGTAGTCCTCGCCCTCGGCGGCTTCCCACATCTCCCGCTTGAGCCGCTTGGCGAGCTGATCGTTGCGGCCGGCGAGGAACAGCCGCGCCTGCTCCACCGCCTCGTCGTAAACCTGCTTCGTGGTCAGCCCGGCGACGCAGGGGCCCAGGCAGCGGTGCATGTCGTAGTACAGGCAGGGGCGCGCCAGGGAGCCGTCGATCTCGATCCGGCAGACGCGGATCTGGAACAGCTTCTGAACCAGCTTGATGGCCTTGCGCGCCAGCCCGCCGGGGAGGAACGGGCCGAAGTACTCGGCGCCGTCGTCGCGGATGCGGCGGGTGAAGGCGATGCGCGGGTACTCGTCCTGCAGGGTGATCCGCAGGTAGGGATAGGTCTTGTCGTCGCGCAGCAGGACGTTGTAGCGCGGCTTCTTCCGCTTGATCCAGTTGTTTTCCAGGAGGAGCGCTTCGGACTCGGAGTCGGTGACCACGAACTCCAGGTCCACGGCCTCGGCCACCATGGCGGCGAGGCGGGGCTCGTGGTCCCGCGCCAGGTACGACGTCGCCCGCTTGCGCAGCGACTTCGCCTTGCCGACGTACAGGACCTTCCCCTCGGCATCCTTGAAGATGTAGATACCAGGCTTGTCGGGAAGCTCCCGAATGCGTTGGGCGAGATACTCGTGGTCCGGCATGGCGTCCCCGCAGGGACAACAGGATAGCCCGCGCGGGAATGCCCGGGGAGCCCCCCAGGGCGCCCGTTGTCTTTAGGCTGGTTCAGTCTATGGACAGCTAGCCCCGGATCTGCTACTCTTGTCGTGTCATGGCACGACACGTTGGAGCGCACGCCCTGAATGAGCATGACTCCCTGATGACGGACATCACGGAGGTCGTCCTGGAACCTGATGTCTGGTTGGATACCCCGAACGACCGTCTTGGAGGGCAGCCGCCGCGGGCCCTCCTCCAAACGGCGACTGGGCGCGAGATCCTCTACAGCCTCGTTCAGAGCGTCAAATACGGCATGATCACGTGAGACCACCTTTCTCCGCCTCCGCCAGTCGCATTGCCCTGGTTCCGGAGACAAGGACGTGGTATCGGGCTCTTCAGACCCACTTTCTCCCGACCGCTCTCTCGACCCGGCATACGTCAACGGTTCCCAGCCGCTTCAGTAGTGCGAGCCCGACGTCCCCAGGTTTCGAAATTCTGTACCTGGCAGAGAATCATCTCGTCGCGCTCCTCGAGGCGCAGGCCCTTCTGGGCTCTCCAGTCATTCCGGGAAGCCTGATACCGTCCCCACGTAGCACCTGGACGACCCTTAACGTAAACGTTTCATTGCGGCACGTCGCAGACCTCACGGATATCGCCTCTCAAACCTGCTTGGACATCACAGCCCAGGAGCTGACCGGTGACTGGCTTGGCTATCTCCAAAGAGGTCCGGGCACCACCGTCAAGAAACCGACGGGATCGGCTCCTACGCAAGAGCTTGGAGCCGCGCTTTTCGGTGTACCGAAACTGGAGGCCTTCGTGTCGCTCTCTTCTAAGGCGCCCTACAACCAGATCCTCGCCGTCTTCCCTCAGAAGCTCCGGCTTGGCAGCCGAGTCTCCTGGCTCCACCCACTGACGGGTAAAGAAGAGTCGATCACGGCCAAGCCTCGATAGGCGAGGCGCCTCGACGCGCTACGGCACGGTCCCAGGTAACTGAGCCGGCGGCGGACTGGCCTGGACCTGGAAGTTGACGGTCAGCACGTAGAACACCCTGACGGGCTCGCCCTGGAGCGTGGCGGGCTTGAAGACCCACTGCTGCACCGCGGTCATTGCAGCCTCCGTCAAACCGTTGCCCAGCTCTTGCAGCGGCCGCATGGAGCGCACGCAGCCCTCCTTGTCGATGATGGCCTCGAGGATCACGATTCCTGTCGTCTTGGCCATCCGTGCCTGTTCCGTGTAGACGGGACGCTGCTGGAAGAGGATCTCCGGCCGCGTGACCTCGCCTTCGACCTTCCGGGTATCGGAGCTCGGATTGGCCACCGTGGGCGGATCGTCCTTCAGGTGAGAGCGGGCCTGGCAGAGCACGATGCGAGCCTGGTCGCGAGCCGCGCCGTCGGGTCCCGCCTCTTTGAGGTAGGTCCGGGCCGTCTCGGCCGCCTCCTCCCACCTCTCCGTCACCAACTGGAGCTCCGCCAGGTTGTAGCGGGCCAGCATGCCCCAGGCGCCGCCCTTGCTCGCGGCGGTACGGAAGGCGTCCTCCGCTTCCTTTTTGCTATGGAAGGCCTTGGACTGAAACAAGGCGGTACCAAGCTGGTTGTAGGCCCGCGCCTGGAGGCCGGGGGACTTGAGCAGCGGAATGGCCTGCTCCAGGGTCTCTTTCGTCCGTTTCCAATCCTTCTCCGAGGCATAAACATGGGCCATGCCGAGGAGGCACTCGCCGCAGGGTCCACCCGCCAGCGCCTGCGACTGTTCGAGCTCCGCGCGGGCTTCCTTGAACTTGCCGTCGCCAATGAGCTGATAGGCCCGATTGAGAGACTCCGTCAAAGCGGGCGGGCGCTGGGCCGGCACCGGCGTCTCCGGCTGGAGACCGCGAAGGGGAAGAGACGTGGAGGCCGTGAACAGGAGAAGGGAAACGGAGGCCAGGAGACGAATTTTCATGGCCTCCAATCCTATCAGCTCTTGCCGCGGTCAAGCTCCTTCAGGAACGCCTCCAGATGCGCTCCCCATACCGCGGGCAGCGAGTGCGTGCCATGCCCCCGGGTCTCGTCGCTGATCGGAATCAGCACGTAGCGACCCTTCTTGACCTGCGGCATCAGCTTCTCCATCAGCCCGAGCTCAGGCGGGTTGACGACGTCGTCCGCCGAGTTGATGGCGAGGAGGGGCGCCGTGATCTTCTCCAGATCCTTCGACGAATCGTACTCCCGCGAGGCATCGAAAGCGTAGAGCATGTCGTTGGCGTCGTTGGCGGCCAGCCGGCGCGTGATCTGCTCGGCGAGGAAGGCGTCTGCCTGATCGCGGGTGGGTGCCGTCTTCTGCCAATAGAGCGGGCTGCTGGTCATCATCAATAGGATGTTCAAGGCGCCGGTGAGCCCCTGGCGCGGCTGCGCCTGGTAGTCGCCGTTGCGCCACTCGGGATCGCTCTTGATCGCATCCATCGCCATCTTGCGCATCACGCGGTTGCGGCCGGCGATCTGGGTGGGCGCACTCGCCAGCGGCACGAGGCCGTCCATGAAGCCCGGGTACTTCTCACCCCACACCCAGGTGTGCATCCCTCCCATGGAGGTGCCCATGACGAGGAACAGGTGGTTCACCTGCAAGCCCTCGTTGAGCAACCGGTACTGGGCCGTCACCATGTCGTCATAGGTGTAGTGGGGAAACCGCATGTGCAGCCCGTCGCTCGGCTTGCTCGACTGGCCGTGGCCGATGCCGTCCGGCAGCACGATGAAATATTTCGCCGCGTCGAGGAGCTGGCCGGGGCCGAAGAGCTTGCCGGCGAAGGTGTCCGAGACGAAATTGCTCCCCGCGCCCGTGGTGCCATGGAGGACGAGCACCGCGTTGCGCGTCACGCCCTGGGCGTCGCGCACCGGCTTGCCGATCGTCCGGTAGTGGAGCTTCAGCTCCGGCAGCGTCTCGCCGGACACGAAGTGAAAGTCGTGGAGGACGAAATCCCCCTCGGCCGGAGCGGGATAGCTCGCTCCCGCCGCTCCCCAACCGAAAGAGAGGCTCGACACGACGAAAATACCGAAGATCCGGGACCGCAGAGTCATGATGCCTCCCCAAGAGGGTGTTTTCACCGTTCGATCCGGGCCCGGCGGATGAAGTCCAGGCGCGGAAACTCGCGGGCGAGATAGGCGTTGCCGCCGTTGAACAAAGGGTCCTGCTTGCCGCCGCGAATGCCACCGCCAGCCGTCTCGCCGTACTCGGCGTTCAGCCGGTCGGCGACGTCCATCCCTTCGGTCACCCGGCCGAAAGGCGCGAAGCCCTGGGCGTCGAGGGTCCCGGAATTATCCCTCAGATTGAGGAACACTTGCGTCGTCCGGCCGTTGGGGACGGCGAACGCGAAGGCGACGGTGCCCCGCCGGTTCGATTCGCGTCGCGGATCGTCCGGGATCGTTCGCCCTCGCCAGAGGGAGGCAATCCGCGGCTCGCCATGGATGCCGAACTGCGCCCAGCGTCCGGCGATCACCCGGAAGAAGCGCGCCTCGTCGTAATAGCCCTGCCGGACGAGATCGTAGAAGCGGTCCGCGCCCTGGGGAGCCCAGTCGCGGTGGACCTCCAGCACGATCGCGCCCTTGCTGGTCTCCAGCCGCACCTTGAAGAGGTCTGGAGCCCGCCGGTGGAAGCCCCGGGCTTCTGGATACAGAAGAGGCTCGTCGCGCGAGGCCGCGCCGGAAGCGCAGGCCGAGAGAAGGATCGCGAGACCGAGGGCAAGAAGGCAGCGATTCATGGCAGTCTGATGTCCAGGGGGCTTCAGGTTGGTGAAGCCTATCAGGGGAGAGGCAGGAAGTGAGCGGCGAAGGCCTTCCCTCCCCTCCCAGCGGGAGAGGAGGGAGGACAGAGGGAGGAACAGCTCTTTACGGGGTGCGATCGATTCGCCGGACGACGGGGTCCTGAGTCAGCGTGCAGGCGCCGTCACTGGTGAAGAGCACGGTGGAACCCGCGGGGAAGACGTTGACTCCATGGGGGTAACTGCACTCGACGTAGGCGTTGAGGCCGGCGGGGTTGGAGGGCGTGCCACCATAGTTGTAGATCCGCCCGGCGACACCCAGAATGCCTGCTCCGCCGGGCGCGGTCGTAACCGCCGTATTGGGGTTCCCGTCCCAGACCTTGCCCTTGAGCTGCCAGTGATCGCCCGGGATACAGCAGTCGGCGATGGCGAAGTCCAGGTAGGACGCGCCCGCGCAAACGACGTAGTAGCCGGTGATCTCCTGCGGAGCGTTGGCCACGCACTCCACCTTCTGTTCATACTTCACGTCGACGGGAGGGGCAGGGGACAGAGAGGGTCGGGAGTCGGTGGCGCCGGGGGTGTTGCCCTTGGTGGCCTGCGCTCCCGCAGGAGCAGCGGCCAGCAGGGCCAGAGGCAGGAGAAGAGGCAGGGTACGGGCGAAATATTTCGTCATCGTTATCCTCCTTTGTCTAAGAATACCGTAGCATAAGCATGACAAAGATGCAAGTTCTTTAAGTTACCCTCCGCAGATGGGGAAGCTGAGGTGCTCCCCGTCTGGGCCCTGTGGCCGTTGCAGGGAAATCCCTTCCGATGTCTTAGAATGGAACGTAGTGTCCCAGAACGACGGAGGTCTCCTCGCCGCGGGGCGTACCCGCTTCGCCGGCCGTGCCTGGCTCCCCGAGGCGTTCGGTGCCGCGGCCGTCGTAACATTCGTGCTGGCTCTCTACCTCCCCGCGGCTGGCAGCGGCCTGGTCTCGGACGCTTACTTCCTTTTCGGCCGGGTGAGCCAGGGCATCCAGAGCATCCTGTTCACCCGCGTCGATTACCACTACTACCCGCTGGGCCTCGGGCTCCTGGCTCTTCAGTTCCGGCTCTGCGGTCTCGATGCCGTCTGGCACAGCGCGGTGACCCTCGGTCTGCATCTCGTCACCAGTCTTCTCGTCGCCCGTCTCGGCCGCGACTTTGGGCTTTCGCGCCTGGCGTCCTGGTGCGCAGCGGTGCTCTTCGCCACCAGCAGCCTCAGCTTCGAAGTCCCGCTGTGGGCGATCGGCACGCTCTACTCGGCGTCCACCTGCCTCTACGTGCTGGCCCTGCGCGTCTGGATCCGGGCCGGGAGGCCGCGGATCCTAATTTTCGTGCTTCTGATGGCCGCCGGGCTCCTGGTTCACGAGCAGACGGCAAGCCTGCTCTTCGTCTGCCTCCTCCACGCCGCCCTGCTCGGGCCCGCGGCGTTCGCGAGCATGGCCGATCTGGCGAGCCGCCGGTGGTGGACCGAGTGGCTGCGGCGCACAAGGCCTCTCCTGGCACCCGCAGTCGTGGTGCTCGCGGCCTACGTTGGCGTGAAGTGGCTGGCAGGGAGCGGGCGCGTTCTCTTGCCCGGTCTGGCCAAGGGATGGCTGCACCCTGTGGGACCCTTCGCGTTCCATGCGACCCGCACTCTGTTTCCGAGCCTGCGCGCCGCATGGGCCTGGAAGATTCTGCGCCCGGGCCTGCCGGTGCCGCTCACCGCCGCTTGGTATGCGCTGCTCGCCCTCGCCATGCTGATGGCCATTCGGCCTCTGGCGCGACGGCATCTGTTCCTTCTCTCGTGGGTCCTGGTCCACGTCGCCATGATGTCTTTCGCCATCGGCCTGGCATCGCGGCACTATTACCTGCCGCTCGTCCCAGCCTCTCTGCTGGTCCTGAGCTTGATCGAATCGGTGGCGCAGCGACTCGCCCTTGGCCTGCCGAGGCTCGCGGGGGCCTGGGCGCCTGCTCTCATCCTCGCGGCCGTGCTCGGGATCCTCTGCTGGGGCCTGCCCGATCTCCACCGTAAAGTGGCCGTGTGGAGGCAGGCCGCAGGTGCCGCCGACCGCATCCTCGCAGGAGTCGACGCCGCCCAGGCACGACGGCCGCAGGCCACGCGCCTCATCGCCGTAAACCTTCCGGACGGGATTCCCCTGGGCGAGTCGGAGCCGGCCTTCGTCTTCCGGTTCGGGTTCGAGGACGCCGTGCAGTTCCGTTGGCCAGGCCGGTTTGTCGCCGTCGAACGGCGGCGGACGCTGCCCCTCGCGAGTTGGGTCGAGCCCTTCGGCGCCCCGGTCACCCCAGCCGAGCTCGCGGCTCTCGCCCGGGATCCCAACCTCCTCATCCTCTGCAAGTCGCCGTATGGTGAGACGGGGGCACGTCCCTGAGCCTCGTCTGGGGGGCTAAGAAGCGCCCGGGGAATTGGTCAGGCTCATCGAGCCTCGTGCCGCTTCCGGCTCTTCTCCCACTGAGCTTGGAAGACCTGCTCGCCCGCAATGCCTTCACCGCGATTGAGTTGGGCGATTCCTTCCTCGATCTGCTCGTTCAGCCGCTCTCGCCGTTGAGGGTCCAGGATCATCTCTTTCATACAGTGCTCCTATCCGACCGTACCGCGAATCCGGGCCTCCAAGGTAGTGAAAAGGAGATCGCAGTGCCTGGCCCGGGCGCGAACGCGCTCCGGGTCCAGTCGTCCCAGCAGATCGGCGCAATGCGAGATTTTATGATAACGCCCTTTCTGGGTACGGACGGTGGCTCGGTCCAAGGCACGCATCAGGTCATCCTTCGCAATTGCCTCCACATCTTGCCGCGAGGGGAGTGCTCCTTGCAGAAATCCCTGACCGTAGAACCCCACTAACGCTTCGGGATCAGCGATCAGCCACGCCTCGATCGTCTGAACCATGAGATGACAGTGATCCTCATTAAGATCGGGGACATACCAACCGTCCTGCCTACGCAGGTGCTCCCAACGCGGCAGTGTCACTCCGCACTCCGAATCGACAAGAAGGACGTTGAACGCCTGTGGATGCTCACTCAATGCCAATGCGAAGCTCGCGAAAGTGTCGGTCCTCGATCCGCTGGGAATCACCTTCCAGGCAATTCTGCGATCGCGCGCAAGCCTAATTAGAGGCGAAAAAAAATCGCTGAGCCCATCTCGAATGCTGCTCCTGGATGTTCTGCCGCGACCTCCACCCTCGACGTAGATTCGGATCTCCCTTACCATCGATTTCCACCGATCTCGCCCATGGACCAAAGATCTCCCAGGCTGTAGCGCTCCAACCAAGCCTTCATCTTGTCAGGCGCAAGCCGTTGAAGCCGAGTGCCACGATCATCGCGCTCGCAGACCACTACGGACTCGGGAATCTCGGAGAGCCTGGATACCAGCGTCTCGGAATGCGTAGTGACAATGAGTTGCGTACGCTGCGAAGCTTCGACGAGAAGATCTGCGACTTTTGGAATGATGTCTGGATGCAGCCCAAGCTCCGGCTCTTCTATGCAGATCAGCGGCGGCGGCTCGGGATGGAGAAGGATCGTCAGAAGGCAAAGATATCTCAGAGTGCCATCGGAGAGCCGCGCCGCAGGGATGGGGGTCTGAAGACTGCTCTCGTGCAACAAGACTTGAATGGTTCCACCATTCACCTTGGTGGTCAGGTCGGTAACTCCCTCATAGAATACCTTAAGCGCCTGGACCAAGGATTTCTTGACCGCGGGAGTGTTCTCCAGGTGGTTGACGACAAGGGCCAGGTTGGCAGCATTCTCTAGAAGGAAATCGCCGGGAAGATCGGTTCTCTGGGGAAGCCGCGCTCGACTCTCGTGGCCAAGGCTCCAATCTCGGAAGAATACAATCCCGCCAAACGCTGACCCAACGGCCGTCAACTCTGGATAGAGGTCCTTCTCCCTTCTGTCCGACAGAATCGACTGCTCAGGGCTTATATCTTTGGGATCGAGATCACGAGCGAGCCGCTCCTTGCTTCCCGGAAGCATCATCTGGATCGAAGCCTTCCCTCCCGTGAAGGAGTAGTAGGAACGGGGCGTCGCTGCTGATCCAGCTTCGTCTACCAGTGATTCCTCCGAGATCCGCAACCGAGAGCTCAAAGCCATGAACTCCAATCGGTACCGGAACAACGAGGAATCTTCGAGAACGATCTCGATCAGGGCTTTGTTCCGCTCAGCACTCCCCTTCCAGATCCATTCCTCAACACCCCCTCCTTCAAAAAGAGGACGCGAAAGATCGCGCGGGGTGGCGGCAATCAAAGACAGCGCCTCGATCAAATTCGACTTCCCCGAAGCGTTGGGGCCGATCAACACGTTGAGCGGCTCCAACTTGAGCGTCTCCCCCTCGCTGCCGTAGGAGAGCAGGTTCTTCAGCCGGATCGACCGGAGGAGCCTTTTGCCCTGCATACCACCCCCTGGGAGCCATGGCCGGAGAGTCCCGGCGATGGCGCTCATTCTACGAGATTTATGGCCCCCCGCCCCGGTCCCCACAACGCGAACAGGCTGTAGCTGATCGCCCAAGCCCCCACCACGTCGATCGTGTAGTGGAGGTGCGAGAGGTACACGATGCCCACTGTCACCCAGTGGCCCAGGGCGGCGGCGCGGCGCAGCCAGGGGGTCTCCCGGCGGCAGTAGAGCCAGAGGAGGAAGGTCGAGGAGACGTGGCCGGAGAAGAAGAGGTCTTTCGTCAGGTAGACCTGGGCGGCGTTGCCGAAGAGGGTCGAGAACGGATTGACCAGCGTCACCCAGGCATGGAACAGCCGCGAGCCGTGGAGGCCAACGTTCACGTCCGGGCCCGTCACGGGTCCCAGCCCCGTGAGCCCCACGCAGACGCCCCGCGCCAGGCTCACGATCCCTCCCAGGTAGACGAAGTGCAGGAACGCCGTGCGGTTCCACCGCCAAAGAGCCAGGGCCACGGGGATGAAACAGAACAGCCAGAGCCAGTAGTTGTGATCGGCGATCCAGGCGATCCGCGGCACCCGGTCGAGGACCGTGTCCGGAAGGGAAGGCGCCGGCCGCCCCTCGGTGAGGAGCGACAGCAGGAGCATCCCCGAGTGCGAGAGGTAGCGCCACACAAGGGCCAGGAGGAGGGGAATCCACCCCTGCCCCAAAAGGAGGCGCGAAAGTCGCGACGCGGCAGCCGGTTCGCTCACTCCTGCCGCAACGCCACCAGAGGATCGACCAACGTCGCCCTGCGGGCCGGGAGGTAGCAGGCCAGCAGGCTGACGAAGGAGAGCACGACGAGGACGAAGGCGAAGATGGCCGGGTCCGTGGCGGTGACGCCGAAGAGCACGCTCGATAGGACTTTGCGCAGGGCCAGCGCGCCGATCACTCCCAGCACCAGGCCGCTCCCCACCAGCCACGCGCCCTGGGTGAGAACCATCGACAGCACCTGCCCCATCTGCGCTCCCAGCGCCATGCGCACGCCGATCTCCTGCGTCCTCTGCTCCACCGTGTAGGCCAGGACGCCGTAAATGCCGATCGCCGCCAGCGCCAGGGCCACGATGGCGAAAACCAGCACCATGAAGGTGATGAAGCGCGGCTGCGCCATCGAGCCGTAAACCACGTCCGACATTGGCTGCAGACCCGCCACCGGCAGGCTCGCGTCGAGCTCACGCACCTGGCGGCGCACGTCCGCGGCGAGGTGCATGGGATCTCCCGCCGTGCGGATCACCACGTACATCGTCCCCTCGCGTCCGCCGAACGCCTCTTCGACCTGGTCATGGACCAAGTAGAGCTCAGTTCCGGTCTTCCGGTCGAGCCCCTGCTGCTTGACGTCCGCCACCACGCCGACGATCGTCAGCCATGGGCTCTTGTCTCCTCCCGCCCGCAGCCGCCGGCCGATGGGGCTCTTGCCAGGATAGAACAGGTTGGCCAGGGTCTTGTTGACCACCACCACTCCCGGGGTGCCATGGCCGTCCTGCGGTCCGAAGACCCGCCCCTCCAGCACCGGGATGCGCATCGTCTGGAAGTAGTCGCCGGCCACTACCTGCCAGAAGTCCACGTTTTGCGGCGGCGCCTCCGGCGTCTTCGGCAGCCCCTCGAAATCGGTGTCGTTGGCATTCAGGTCGCGAACAGGGGGCATGCCGTCCATCGCGGCCACGGCTTCCGCGCCCGGCAGGGCGTGCAGCCGGGTGAGGAGGTTCTGATAGAAAGTCCGCACGTTGGCGGCGTCGGGATAGGTGGCCCTAGGCAGGGAGATCTCGCAGGAGAGGACGTTTTTGGGATCGAATCCGGGATTGACCTGGAGCAGCTTCCAGAAGCTGCGGATCATCAGGCCGCCGCCGATCACCAGCATGGCGGCGAGGGCCACTTCCGCCACCACCAGCCCGCGCCGCAGCCGCTGGTGGCCGGTACCGGCCGTGGTCCGCTGCCCGCCCTCCTTGAGCGAGGCGAAAAGCTCGCCCGCCCGTGCGTGGAGAGCCGGCGCCAGGCCGAAAAGGAGGCCGGAGACCACGGAAACTCCGAAGGTGAAGATCAGGGTCCACTTGTCGAGCCCGATCTCGTCCACGCGCGGCAGGCTGTCCAGATTGGCGGCGATGATCCCCTTGAGGCCCGCATATGCCAGCGCCAGACCCAAGGCGCCGCCAAGCAAGGCGAGCAGGACGCTCTCGGTGAGGAACTGGCGCAGCAGCCGCGAGCGGTCGGCGCCCAGGGCGGTGCGGACGGCGATCTCCTTCTGCCGCGCTTCGGCCCGCGCCAGCAGGAGGTTGGCGACGTTGACGCAACTGATCAGCAATACCAGCCCCACGGCGCCCATCAGCACTTCGACCTTCGGCTTCACCGCTCCCACCAGGTCCTCCTGCAGCGGCTGGATGACGAAGGGGTGCTGGTCGAGGCTGGGCGTGTGCATCTTCTGCCCTTCCTGGTGCCAGCGGGAGAGGAGGCCGTGCATCTCGGAGCGCGCCTGCTCCAGGGAGACTCCGGGCTTGAGCCTCCCTACCAGCCAGAGATAGTGGTTGCCGCGGTTCCCTGGCTTGAGCGGATCGAGCGCAAGAGGGATCCAGGCGTCGGTCCGCTTGTCGCCGACGGTGAAGCCGGGGGGCATGACGCCGGTCACCGTGCGGTCCTGGCCGTCCACCTGAATACGCCGCCCCACGATGTGAGGGTCGGCTCCGAAGGCCCGGCGCCAGAGCGCGTCACTGATCACCACCACTTTCTCGACGTTCGGCAGGTCCTCCTTGGACGTGTAGTAGTGGCCCAGCTCCGGCGGCACGGCCAAGGCGCTGAGCAGCCCGGCCGAGGCGATCGCCGCCGGCACGCGCACCGGCTCGTCGCGCCCCGCCACGTTGGCGAAGGTGGGTCGATAGGCTCCCAGGTCCGAGAAGCTGTGATTGCGCTCGTGGTACTCCGTGAACTCGACGGGATCGACCCAGAAGTGATCGAAGCGCATGGACGGGAACTGGCTGTAGACGATCGCCAGCCGCCCGGAGTCACGATAGGGCAGCGGCTTGAGCAGCACGGCGTTGGCGACGCTGAAGATCGCCGCATTGGCGCCGATCCCCAGGGCCAGGGTGATCGCGGCGAGCAACGTGAAGCCGGGGCTCCTCAAAAGCAGGCGGCCGGCGTAGCGCAGATCCTGAAGCAGAGATTTCATCGGTCCCTCCCGTCAACGGACCTTCCTAGTACGATGACTGGGGTAGTTGGTTTCAGAGGGGAAGAGGGAGAAAGCAAGAAGGGACGACAGGGACACCAAGGACAACAGGGACAGGGGAGAACAGCCGCCCGACATCCCCTCCCGGGAGGGGGAATCCGGCTGGGGCGGTCTCGCGGGTCTCCCTCGTCCTTGTTGTCCTTGCCGTCCTTGGTGTCCTTATCGTCCTTTTCTTGGCTGTTTTCCCTCTTCTCCCGGGGGCGCTCTACAGCGTTCGGCCCTCAGCCCTTTCTCCCCCGCAACCGCTCCAGGACGGCGGCGAAGTCCGCCGGCGGCGGCTCCTCGAAGCGCATGGGCTTCTCCGTGCGCGGGTGAACGAAGCCGAGGACGGCGGCGTGCAGCATGGGGCGCGGAGCGGAAAGGACCGGGCTGTGATCTTTGCGCAGATAGTCCCGCATGTAGACCGTCTCCCCCACCAGGGGATGCCCGGCCTCGGCGAGGTGGATGCGGATCTGGTGCTGGCGTCCCGTTTCGAGCTCGCAGGCCAAGAGGGTCGCCCCTGGCAGTCGCTCCAGCACCTGCACGCGGGTGATCGCCTCGCGGGCTTCGGCCGGCGCCTCGCCGCGGGCGGGACGGAAGACGCCCCAGGAGCCGCGCAGGCCGTCGCCGCGGTCCGCCACGATCATGGTTTCGTAAACCGCGTCCTGCGCCGCGCCGTGCGCGATCGCCAGATAGCGGCGCAGCACCGTGTGCGCCGCAAGCTGCCGCTGGAGATGGCGCTGAGCTGGGACGCTGCGGGCGAAGACCACGAGGCCCGAGGTTTCCTTGTCCAGCCGCTGCACGGTGCGCAGCGTGGGGCTCGTGGCCTTGCCGCGGGACGCATCGAGGCGGCGCACCGCCACGCGGGCGAGGGCCACCAGGGTATCGCGGTCGTCCCGCTCGAAAGGGACGGTGAGGATCCCCGCCGGTTTGCGGACCACGGCGACCTCGCCATCCAGATGGACCACGAGATCGGTGACTGGCGGCTCCTTCCGGCCGGAGACGGAGCTCCGGATCTCGACCTGCTCACCCGCCATCATCCGCCGTGCAGGGTCCGTCGCCGGAACACCGTCCACGAGGACCCGTCCCCCGGAGCACATCTCCTTCGCCTGGCTCCAGGAGGTGCCGGGGACCACCTCGCGGACCACGGCGGCGAGGGTGGCGCCGGCCTGGGTATCGGCGATCCTGTAGGGCTCTTCAGGCATGACGCCGGCAGTCTACCCTCGCTGGGGGCGCAATCTTCCGGCTCCAGGGATAGAATCCGAGGCCCATGACCGACTTCTCCCTGCCGGACCTGCCGGATTTGCCAGACCTTCTGGCCGCCCGCCGCGTGCTCGCGGGAGTCGTCGTGCGCACTCCGGTGTTGCGCTCGGACGCCCTGGACGAGCTCGCCGGCGCGCGGTTGTTCTTCAAGGCCGAGGGACTTCAGATCACCGGCTCGTTCAAGGTCCGCGGCGCCTACAACCGGGTGCGGGCGTTCTCCCCGGAAGAGCTGGCACCGGGGCTGATCACGGTGAGCGCCGGCAACGCCGCTCTCGGGGCGGCCTGGGCGGCCCGTGCTGCCGGTGCCCGGCTGGTGGTGGTGATGCCGGAGAACGCAGTGCCGGAGAAGCTCGCTGCCGTGGCCGCCATGGGAGCGCGGATCGAAAAGGCGGGGGTCACCAACGCCACCCAGGCCTTCGAGCGCCTGGCCCGGCTGCGCGAGGAGCACGGCTACACCCTGGTCCACCCTTTCGACGATCCGTTCGTCATCGCCGGGGCCGGTACCGCCACCTGGGAGTTGCTGGAGGACGCGCCCGATCTCGACGCCCTCGCCAGCCCAGCCTCCGGCGGCGGCCTCCTCTCTGGTGCTCTCCTGGCGGCTCGCGGGCTCGCGCCGGCCGCACGGGTCTACGGCGTCCAGCCCACGGGGGCAGACGGCATCGTGCGCTCCCTCGCCGCCGGAGCGCCCACACCGCCCGAGCGAGTGCAGACCGTAGCCGACGGCCTCACGGCCCCCAAGCCAGGCGTGCGCAATTTCGAGCTCATTCGCCGCTGGGCCACGGACGTCTTCACCGTCCCCGACGAGGCGATCCTCGCCGCCATGGGTCTGATCCTCCGCCATCTGAGAGTGATCGTCGAGCCTGCCGGCGCCGCCGCCCTGGCCGGAGTCCTGGCGGACGAGCGCTTCCGCGACCAACGCGTGGGAGTCCTCCTCAGCGGCAGCAACACGGGGATGGAACGGGTGCGCGAGACGCTGGCGTAGGGATTGTCCGGCCCGGGCCGGTTGGGACGCTACAGTGGGAGCGCCTGGCGCTCGGCCGTCCTCTTTCAACGCAAGCTTCGCAAGGTACCGGCGAAGCTTCGCCGGTCAGTTCCGAAGCTTCCCCGATCACCTCCGAAGCTTCCCGGGCCACCTCCGAAGGTTCCCCGATCAGCTCCGAAGCTTCCCGGGTCATCTGGGAAGCTTCGCCATTCAGTTCCGAAGCTTCCCCGATCATCTCCGAAGCTTCCCCGATCATCTCCGAAGCTTCCCCGGTCAGTTCCGAAGCTTCGTCGAGCATCGCCGAAGGTTCCCCAGTCATCTCCGAAGGTTCGGCGATCCCCGGGGAAGCTTCGGAGATCACGTGGAAGGGCCGGCCATCGTCGCTCGACAGACCGCCAGGCGAATTCGTTGTGGAGCGGACCGTCCTCTACGCTCCAGAGACGCCCCACCGGGGTTCCCCGGCGGGCGCTACATTGGTTGGGTGCGCCCGGTGCGTCCTCACCCCGGCTCGAACAGACCCTCCGGCAAGCCCTCCGCCGCTTCGGCGTTGAAGCGGCCGGCTTCGAAGAGGCGGCGGAAGGCTTCCACCACGCGCGGGCAGAGCTGGGTTCCCGAGTTGGCGGCGATCTCGGCCGCGGCCAGCTCGTGAGGAAGCGCGGTGCGGTAGGGACGGCTGGTGGTCATGGCGTCGAAGGTGTCCGCCACGGCGATGATGCGGGCGCTGAGCGGGATCTCCGGGTCTTTGAGGCCGTCCGGATAACCCTTGCCATCCAGCCTTTCATGGTGGTTGCGCACGCCGCACAGCACTTTGGGGTTGTCGAGCGGCGTTACGATCTCGGCTCCGAACACGGTGTGGAGCTTCATCAGCTCGGCCTCGTCCGGATCGAGCGGGGCGGGCTTGCCCAGGATGCGATCAGGCACGCTGATCTTGCCGATGTCGTGGAGTGTCGCGGCCAGCCACAGGTCACGCAAATCGTCGCGACCGAGCCCCATCTCCTCTCCCAGCAGCCAGGAGTAGCCAACCACGCGGCGGACGTGGCCGCCGGTGTACGGATCCCTCTTCTCCAACGAGTCGGCGAGCATGGAGGCCATGGTCAGGTACTGCCGGCTCTGGGCGGCGTGGAGGCGCGCGTTCTGGAGCGGCGGTGCGAGGATGGCGGCGAACTGCCGCATGCGCCAGAGGTCGCCCTCGGTGAAACGGTCACGGTTCACCGGATTCAGGAGCTGCACGACGCCGATGACGCTCCCTTGAGCCAGGAGCGGCACGGTCAGGATGGAGCGGGTCTGAAAAGCCCCCGAGGGGTCGCCGTGCCAGCGCGGATCGGCGGCCACGTCGTTGACCATCTCGGCCTCGCCGGAGAGGGCGACGCTCCCCACGATCCCCTCCCCCAGCGGCAGCCGCATGCCGCGGATCGACTTGGCCGCCTGGCCGCGGACGACGCGGAAGAAAAGGTCCCGCCGCTTTTCGTCCACTTCCCAGATGGAGCTGGTCTCGGCCTGGCAGACCTGCTCGGCGTATTCCAAAGCCAGCTCGAGGACGGTCGACGGATCGAGCGTGCCCGAGAGCTTGATACCAACCTCGAGGAGCATCTCGTATTCGGCAAGCCGGCGAGCCGGCTCGAAAGCCAAAGGTACCGAGGCTCCAGACTCTGTTGCGATCATCTTCCCCCTCCTTCTCCGCGGCCTCAGGCGCTCAAGGTTTCCAAGACCTTGAGCAACTCGGCGACGGAGCGGTAACGCTCTTCCGGCTCCTTCTTCAGACACCTCAAAATCATGACCTCCAAAGACGGCGGAATCTCCGCCCACCGGCTGCTCGGCGGCGCCGGCTCTTCCCGCAGGTGCTTGACTACCACTTCCATGCTCGTCGGCGCGTCGAAAGGGAGCTCGCCGGTGAAGATCTCGTAGAACACGATGCCGCAGGAGTAGAGGTCCGCACGGGCATCGGCCTCCAATCCCTGTAGAACCTCCGGCGCGAGATATTGGGGTGTGCCGACGATGAATCCAGCCTGGGTCTGCCCCGGCGCCAATCGATCGATGGGGCGCGCGATGCCGAAATCCATCAGCTTGGCGTTGCCCGTGGGCTCCAGGATCAGGTTCTCGGGCTTGATGTCGCGGTGCAGGACGCCCACGGCGTGAGCCGCCCCCAGCCCGGCACAAAGCTGTTTCGCCAGGCGCAGGCCCGCCGAGTACGGCAGACGGTTCGTCTGATCCAGCATGTAGCGCAAGGTCACGCCGCGTACGTACTCCATGGAAATGAAAGGAAGGCCGTCGATCTCGCCGAAGTCGTGGGTGCGCAGGACGTTCGGATGGGTGATCTTGCGCGCCAATTTGATCTCGCTCTTCAGGCGCTCGATCTGGCTGCGGTCGCGCAGCACGTCGCGGCGCAGCATCTTGAGGGCCACCAAATCGTCCAGCTCGCGGTCGCGGGCCTTGTAGACGATCCCCATGCCGCCGGTCCCGAGCACCGAGAGGACCTCGAAGCGCTGCCCCAGGAGGGCCCCGGGCGAAATCCCGGTGAGGGTGCTGCGCGCGGAAGCCCCCACGGTGGCGCCGTCGATCATCCGCTCCAGGGTGAGGCGCGCGGCCATGCGCCCTGTGACAACGTACAGGGGCTGGGTGGAGATCACGCCACGCCGCGGCGCCAGCCGGTAGCCGGCGGTCTCGAAGGCCTCCTTGAGCTCTTCGTAGACCTCGCGGGAGAGGAGGAGCTCGCCGGGGGTGGCCTCGCGCAGCAGGCTTTCGAGCACCTGCACGGGCAAGCCCACCAGGGCCCGCTCCGCCCGCTCGCCCCAGGTGACGGGGCCGGTGACGGCACGCCCGGAGGAGATCGCCACCACCGGCGCCTCGGCCTCGTTCCCCTCTTCTCCCTCGGGCGGCGCATCCAGCACCTCGGCGGCGACGGCCAGGGCGCGATACCCTCGGCCGTCCCCCTCGAAACGGGCCACCAGCCGGTGGCCGGCGACGGATTCCACCTGCCCGCGGCGGCGCGCTACGGCAGAGGTCACCCTTTCGAGGTCGGCGGTCAGTTGCAGCAGCGTCGCCTTGGGATCGTTGCCGGTGCGGGCGAGCTTGCGCAGCTCGACACCCAGCAACATCACGTCCTTGGTCTGCGCCTCGCCCAGCACAGTCCGCGCCTGCTGGGGCTCCGGGAGGTTACGGGAGAGCTCGGTGACGTACTGCTCCATGTCCCGCTTCTCGCGCAGGTCCCCCAGCAGATCCTGGAAGGCGCGGGCGAGACGGCCGACCTCGTCGCGCCGCTCAGCGTCGATCTTCTGATCGTAATTCCCCTGGCGCGCGGCTTCGGCCGCGGTGAGGAGCTGGCGCACGGGCTTCAAGGCGCGGCGGGCAAAGGCGAAGGAGAGGAAGGGAGCGATCAGCACGGCGGCGAAGCCGGTGGCCAGCAGCACGGTCTGGATCTGCCGGTAGGCGGCGAGCTCCTTCTCCAGCGAGGCGAGGGCCACGGAGGCGCCCACCGGCTTGCCGGCGGCGTCGAGCAGCGGCGTCTCCAGGGCCAGCCAGGGCTCGCCGTTCAGGGAGAGCTCGGTGCGCGGCATCGCCTTGCCGGAACGGAGCGCGGCGCCCATCCCGCGCGAGGCCGAGGCGAGGCTGGCGGCGAGGCTCTGCGCCGTGTCCTTGGGCAAGGTGGTGGCCACGATCACCGGCCCTTTCGGCCCGTTGGAGACGAAAGCCACGTCGGCGTCGCTGATGTCCCGCACCTCCCGCACTCCCTCGGCCTGATTGGTGATCTGGAAGCCGGCTACCAGGAAGCCGAAGGGGGTGAAGTCCTTCTTCACCGGCACCGCGACCGCGTAGTAGAGGTCGTCCCCCTCCTGCCAGATCCCCTCGGCCTCCAGGGTGTCGCTGTGCATGGCCGTGGCCATCAGCGCCCGCTTGGAGAGGTCGCGCCCCGTGGCCTGCGGCTGGTCGGTGCGGGCCACCACCTTGCCAGTGGGATCGAGGAGGATGGCGAAGTCGTACTTGTAGTCTTCGAGCCGCGATTTGAGCAGGTCCAGGGCGGAGTTGGGGTCCCCTTCGGAGAGGTAGGCCGCGGCGTAGGGATCGGCGGCGAAGAGGCGCGCCATCAGCCGGAGCTGCCGGTAGCGCTGGTTCTGGAAGGCCGCCTGGGCCGTGGCGCTGCTCTTCAGGGAATCGAGCACGGCGCCGCGGGCGATCCCCCGCAGCAGCACCGAGGTCACCGCCACCGCGCCCCCCACCAGGAGGGCGATGAGGAGCGAGGTGACCAGGAAGATCCGGGTCTCCAGCGACAGGCCGGTTCGCCGGCTAGCGGTTGTCGTAGCGGTCACGTTGGGATCGGAAGTAGGACTGACCCTGTTTGTTGAGATGCGCCGGAATCAAGGGGCGCACGATTTCGAGCCCGATCTGCAAAGGGGCCTTCTGCGGCACTTCCACCGCACCGGTCCACGGCTCCGCCTGCTCGTGCCACACCGTGAGCTTCCCCGGCCCGCGGGGAAGGCCGGTGAGGACGAAGTCGCCGCCGGCGCCGGGCGAGGCCGAGTAGGGAGTGTCGAGCACGAGGATATAGGCGACCATGTCGTGATGAACGTTGCAATAGACCCGAACCACTCCCCCGGAATCGAATTTCTTCTCCTTTCCCGGACCGGCCTTGTAGAGCCCGAGGTCGAACTGGTTGGGCGCCGAGACCGAGAAGACGTTGTGCAGGATGGGGTCCTGATTGGGGAAACGCACCCGGCTGCCGCGCGGCACCACCAGCACCCGCGGCACCAGCTCCTTGTGCTTGGTGACCATCTCGAACGGCTCGGCAGGGACCTTCACGGGTTGCGGGCTCGCCGGCTCGTAGATCACCACAGCCTGGCGCACGTCGCTGCCGCGGTCCGGGGCCTTGCCGCCCTTGGCGAGGAGGTGGAGGGTGCCGCGGAGCTCGTCGGCGAAGGCGGGGAAAGATAAGACGGATAGGACCGATACGACGGATACGACCGATACAACGGCTCTCCGGCAAGAGACGGCGGCGGCGCCCACCTTCAGATCCTCCACCGCAGGGTGGTCAGGAATTCGTTGTTCTCGTGCTGCGTGCCATTGCCGATGATGAACCGGTTGAGGGAGTACTCCGCCGTGACGTCGACCCCTGAGAAGATGCCGAGGCGCAAGCCGGCGTCGATCTTCTCCCAGTTCCAGGCGAAGCTGGGGCTGGGCGTCGGGGGGATGTTCTTGAAGTCGTTGGTGAGCTTCGAGTAACGCACGGCCGGGGCGACGAAGGTGAAGAGCTGCCGCCCCCCCACGGCCCACACCAGCGGCAGGTCGAGCTGCCACGAGACCTCCCCCTCGATCCCCTTGCGCGGCAGGCCCGCGAGCTTCTGGTCCACGTACTGGCCGAAGACGCAGAAGCCACCGAGATAGACCCAGAGGTTGGCGCCTGCCTGCTTCTTGTCGTCGTTGGTCAAGGGGAGGATGTGGCCGTCCCCCGGGCCGTTCAGCAGGTCGATGTCACCGCCGTAGAAGGAGCCGTCGCGCGGCACCGTCTTCGCCAGCTTGCGCTGGTAGTCCCACACCATGACGTCGACGCCGTTCTTCCCCGCCTCGTCTCCCGTGCGCCAGCCCACGGCGCCACCGATCTCCGGGTCGGTGAAGCCAATGTCCTCGATCTTCGCATCGTAGAGGATCACGATGCCGCTGTGGAGGGCAGGGTCGGGATTGGGCTGCAGCAGCTCCGGCGTGCCGTTGTCGCCGGCCAGGGCGTTGGGGTCGCGCAGGAAGATGGGGTTCCCCTGGGTGGCCGAGACTTTGGCGTAGAAGTGCCGGCCGAAGTTGAGCCCCAGCTCGGCGCCCACGTCCTCGAACCGGTTGAAGGCGGTGCCGACCACGCCGTAGCTCTCCAGGTGGCGGTCGTTCTGCCGCTCCATCTTGGGGAACTTCCCCACCTTGAGGTAGACCCCGCCGCGCTCCGGCAAAGTGGCTGGCGGCGGCTCGATGCCGAAGCGGATGTAGGCCTCCCGCACGTCGACGTTGCGGTCGGTCGAGGTGGGGTTGCGGTTGTAGAGGTCGATGAAGTTGATGCGGCCATGCGCCGTCAGGCCGTCCCCCCAGACCGCGTCCACCAGCAGCCCGACGTTCGAGAGCTCGATGTGGTTGCCGGGATTGACGGTCTCCTCGAACGCCTTGGTCTGCCCCGGCGGAAGCTGGCTGGGAGGGAAGGGGAAGGGGACGGCGAAGCGGTTGTCCGCGCTGTGGCGAAAGTTGGCCTTGGCCTCCAGCCCGAAGGTGAGCTTCGGCTTCAGGCTGTCGCCGGCCTGCTCCTCCGCCGCCGCAGGCTGGGCTGCAGGGGTCGCCGGTGCCTTCTCAGCCCGGAGGGCGGGAGCCCCCAGGGCCGCGGTCAGTAGAAAGGCGATAGAAGATCTCTCAAAGCACTTGAGCAGCCGCATTTTTGGCGTTCCTCCCCCAGTCAAGCTACGAGACCTGGGGGTAGCTTAGATGCATGCCGCCCCACAGTAAAGGGAGGAGGGGTTTCCCGGAGGCTGGCGGCGGCTTGTCCCCCGCCGGGCTCTGGGCCGCACCTGGCTTAGAGCAAGCCAGATAGCCTTGAACTATGGGACAATCGCGGCGCTCTCGTTTAGAGTTGCAGCAATTCTATTGAGGAGGAGCTTCAAGTGATCTCGTCGGAAGACTTTCGCAAAGCGCTACGCCACTTTCCCGCCGGAGTGACGATCGTGACCGTCAAGGCCGGCGAGCGGACTCACGGCCTCACCGTTTCGGCCTTCGCCTCGGTTTCGGCCGAGCCGCCGCTCATCATGATCATCATCGAGAACCGCCATCACGCCCACACCCTGCTGGAGGAGCCCGAGGCGGTCTTCGCCGTGAACATCCTGGGCGAGGGGCAGTCCGAGCTCTCCAACCGCTTCGCCTGGGTGAAGGACGAGAACCGCTTCGCCATGGGGAGCTGGAGCACGGCCTCGACGGGCGCGCCCATCCTGGAGGACGCCCTGGCCTGGCTCGACTGCCGCATCCACGCCCGCTATCCCGCGGGCTCCCACACCATCTACGTGGGAGAAGTGGCCGCGAGCCAGGTGCCGGCGGAGGAGGCGCCCCCGCTCGTGTACTGGAACCGCGGCTACCGCAAGCTCCACCTGCACGAGGAGGAGCCGGCGAAGTAAAAAGGGACGTCAGGGACACCAGGGACAGCAGGGACAAGAGAAACGTCCCTGGTGTCCCTGCAGTCCCTGCCGTCCCTGATGTCCCTTCCGGCTAATCTCGCCCTTGGGCGCGGCGCCGCCGCCCCTCCGCCGCCAGGAAGCGGAACCCCGCCCAGATGGCGACTCCCACCCCGCCACAGCCGAACCAGAGCGTCCGCGCCCCCAGGTGCTGGTAGACCCAGGTGCCGACCAGCGGCGCCACCACGAAGGAGGTCGCGAAGCTGAGGTTGAACACCCCCATGTAACGGCCGCGGTTGGCTTCGTCCGCCCGCTCCGCCACCACGGCGCTGACCACCGGGAAGGAGAGCATCTCCCCCACCGTCCACACCGCCACGGTGAAGGCCACGAAGCCGAAGCTCGACCCAAAAGGGAGCAAGGCCATGCCGGTGCAGAACAGGAAACCGCCGAGGCCCACCACCTCCAGCGGATCGCGGCTCGCCAGGCGGTGGATCAGCACCATCTCGACGAGGACGATGATCAGGGTGTTGATCGCCAGGGTGATCCCGATCCGCGCCTCCGAGAAACCGTAGAGCTCCCGTAGGGTGAGGGGGAACGTGCTAGTGACCTGGAAGACCACGACGGCCAGCGCGAACAGCAGCCCCATCATCAGCAGGAACGGGCCGTCGCGCCAGGGAGAGCGGCTGCCGCCAGCCACCCCCAAAGCCGCGGACCGGGCCTTCGCCGCTGTCCTGGGGACGAGCCACAGGAGCGACGTGGCCGCCAGGCACGTGGCCCCGTCCGCCAGGAACAGCCAGCCATAGTCGTAGAGCGCCAGGAATCCGCCCACCGAGGGCCCCAGGGTCATCCCCATGTTCACGGCCAGCCGCAGCAGGGCATAGCCGCGCGCCCGCTCTCCCGGCTCGGTCGCCGCGGCCAGGGCCGAAAAATTGGCCGGCCGGAACGCCTCGCCCACCAGGCTCAGGACCAGCACCATGGCGGCGATGGCCGGCCGGCTCCGCAGGTGGCCCAAGACGAGGAAGCACACCCCCGTGAGCCCCAGGCTAACCTTCATCACCTGCACCGGGCTGAAACGGTCGCACAGCCAGCCGCTGGCATAGGAAGCCGCCATGGCCCCTAAGCCATACAGCGCCAGCACCTGCCCGGCCTGGGTGGTGGTGAAGCCACGCTTCTCGATCAGGTACAGGGTGAGGAACGGCATCACCATCGTGCCGCTGCGGTTGACCAGCGACGTGATCGAGAGCAGCCAGACCGTGCGGCTCAGGCCCGAGAACGCGTCCCGGTAGGCGGTGGCGATGGCGCGAAACATGGGGCGGGATCTTATATGACCGGGCGCGGCCCCCCCCGCCCTGCAACGAATCCCCCTCCCCGCGCGCCTATCTTCTTCCGGAGCCGTCTCGCGAACGCAGGGCAAAGGAGGATAGACTGGCATGGCCACCCTGGCGGTCCAGAGAATGAGCGCACACACGGAGAGCGGTCTCCTCAGACTGGCGATTGCCAAAGGTCTCCTGCGTTGGGAGGACCTCGATTCGGTCTCCGATCACCTGCCGGATTCGTTCTCCAGCGGCGTGGACGACGATGGCTCGCCTTTGAACGGCCGCTGGATCCGGGCGCTCCTCGACGCGGGGTACCTCACCCCGGGCATCCTCGCCAGCCTCTCCTCCGAGCTCGAACGCACGGGGGACGACCTCACTCCGGACCTGATGGTGGGGAGCAGCCCTTTGAGCCGGCGCCCGTCGGGACGGTTCGTGCGCCACGACGTCACCTCCCCCGGCTCCGCCGAGGGCCTGAGCCTCGCGCCCGAGTACCGGTTCCTCTCGGACTGGACGCGCTACAACGTCGAGCGCCTGCTGGGCTCGGGCGGCATGGGCACGGTCTACAAGGCGTTCGATCCCACCCTCGGCCGCTACGTGGCGCTCAAGTTCCTGCACCGCAACGACGACGACCAGACGGCGCGCTTCCTCCACGAGGCGCGGGCCCAGGCGCGCATCGCCCATCCCCACGTCTGCCAGGTGCACGAGGTGGGCGAGGTCGAGGGGCGGCCGTACATTGCCATGCAGTACATCGACGGCCGCAGCCTCGGCGAGCTGTGCGAGGAGCTTCCCCTCGCCACCAAGGTGCGGCTCATCCGCGACGTGGCCCGCGCCGTCCACGCCGCCCATCGCAACGGCCTCATCCACCGCGACCTGAAGCCGGGCAACATCCTGCTGGCGCGCGACGAGACGGGCGACCTCCACCCCTTCGTGGTGGACTTCGGCCTCGCCCTGGAGCAGGACGAGAGCGCCCTCTCCCGCACCGGCATGATCAGCGGCACCCCGGCCTACATCTCCCCGGAGCAGGCGCAAGGCAAGACCCTCGACCGGCGCACCGACGTCTACAGCCTGGGCGTCGTGCTCTACGAGCTCCTCGCCGGTTTCCCGCCGTTCAAGGGCTCCAACCTGGCGCGCATCCTCGTCCAGCTCGTGCAGGAAGATCCCAAGCCGCTGCGCCAGATCGACCCCGCCATCCCCGAGGACCTGGAGACCCTGGTCGCCAAGTGCCTGGAGAAAGATCCGGCCCGCCGCTACGAGACCGCCCGCGACCTGGCGGAGGACCTCGACCGTTTCCTGGAGGGCGATCCCATCCTCGCCCGTCCCGCCGGCTGGACCTATCGGGCCGGCAAACGGCTGCGCAAGAACAAGGCCCTGGCCGTGGTCTCCCTGGCCGCCATCCTGGCGCTCGCGATCGTGGGCGCCTTCAGCGTGCGCCAGCAATACCGGGCGCGCGAGCGGGCGGAGCTGGCGCAGCGCTTCGGGCAGCGCATCGGCGAGCTCGAAAGCAGCATGGCCTACGAGGCCTTCCTCCCGCGCCACGACATGACGCCCCACAAGCGGCGGCTGCGCCAGGAGATGGACGCCATCGCCCGCGAGATGAAGCGGCTCGGGGAGATCGCGGAAGGGCCGGGCAACTTCGCCCTGGGCCAGGCCTTCCTCGCCCTCCACCAGTCGGCGACCGCCCGCCTTCACCTGGAGCGGGCGTGGAAGGCCGGCGAGCGCGATCCGCTGGTGGCGGTGGCCCTGGGTGAGGCGCTCACCGCCTCCTACGAGCGCGCCCTGGGCGACAGCAGCCTGCAGGCGAGCCCCGACAACCTCGACCGCACCTATCGCCAGCCCGCCCTCGCCTACCTGCGGCAGGCGGCACGCGATCCCCAGGGCGCTCCTCCCCCCTACGTGGCGGGGCTCATCGCCTACCTCGAGCGGCGCTATCCCGCGGCGCTCGACGCGGCGCGCCAGGCCCTGCTGCAGAACCCCGCGTTCTTCAAGGCCTCGCAACTGGAGGCCATGGCCATCCTCGCGCAGGGGACCGACGCCACCAACTCCGGCCGCTACGAAGAGGCCCAGGGGCTTTTCGCCAAGGCCGGCGAGGTCTACCGCCGGGCCCTGGCGCAGGTGCCCAGCGAGCCCGGCCTCTACGCCGGTGACTGCGACCGCTGGACCCGCTGGATCGGCTCCACCCTCGCCGCCCGCGACGTCACGCCGGAGGAGGTGGCGCGGGCGCGCGCGGCCTGCGACCTCGCTCTCTCCGTGGACCCGGAGCTCGCCGACGTCCTGATCCTCAAGGCCTCCATCGCCTGGCGGCTGGGGGATCAGAAGATCAAGCGCGGCGAGGACGCCGTGCCCGACCTGACAGAGGGGATCGCCCTCTCCGAACGCGCCATCGCCCTCGATGCGCACGACGCCCGCGCCTTCAACTACCTCGCCTCCTCCTACCGCACCCTGGCGCAGCGGGAGCTGGCGCGGGGGCTCGATCCCACGGTGCACATCCAGAAAGGGATCGCCGCCGCGCACAAGGCCGTGGAGGCGCAGCCCGAGATGGCTTCCGCGCACGCCGGCCTGGGCACCGCCTATCTGGTGCTCGCCCAGGCGCGCCAGCGCCACGGCGCCGATCCCCGCCTGGCCGTGGAGGCCGCGGCGGCGAGCTACCACAGCGCCATCGCCCTCGATCCCAAGCTGATTCCCGCCCACGTCAACCTGGGGAACGCCTGGAAAACGATGGCCGAGGCCCAGGTGACGCAAGGGATGGACCCCAGCGACTCGGTGGGCAATGCGGCGGCGGCGTTCCAGCAGGCGGTGCACCTCAATCCCAAGTACGCGCCGGCCTACAACAACCTGGGGAACGTGCAACTGACCCTCGGCGAGTACCTGCTGACCCGCGGCAGCGATCCCCGCCAGCCCCTCGCCGACGCCGCCCGCAGCTACGAGCAGGCCCTCGCCATCAAGCCCGACTACGGATTGGCCCGCTTCAACCTCGGCTATACCTACCGCAGCCTGGCCGAAGGGCTCGCGGGCCAGGGGCAGGACCCCGCGCCCGCCCTCGGCGCCGCGGACGCCGCCTTGGCTGAGTACCTCCGGCTCAACCCCAACGACGCCGACACGTTCCTGGAGCAGGCCCGCGTCCGCCTCGCCGCCGTTCGCTGGGACCTGCGCGCCAAAACGAGCCCCGAGAAGGACCTGGCCGAGGCCGCCGCCGACCTCGAGCGCGCCGAGGCGGTCAATCCCAAATATCCGGACGCCCTCTTCGCGCAGGCGCAGGTGGCCCGCTACCGCGCCGAGGCCGTGGCGGACCCGCGCAAAGCCGCAGCCGCACTGCACGATGGATTGGCACGGGTAGGCCGGGCCCTGGCGATCAATCCTGAAGAAGGGCGCTACCTCGCCCTGCGCGGCCTCCTCCTCTACCGCACGGCGCGGCTGGAGGCGGACCCGGCCCGCAAAAAGGAAGGCGCACGCCAAGCCGTGGCCTCGCTCCAGCAGGCCTTGAAGGCCAATCCCCTGCTGGAACGGGAGTACGGCTCCGTGCTGGCGGACGCGCGGCTCGATGCGGGGATGATCGGCGCGCCGCCGGTGAAATTGTAAGGGGGTCTATCCCCCCAGACACGCCTCGTACTGCTCGGGGGTGCACTCCGGAAATCCATCGGGCCCGTCGCAAGGCGTGCTGAAGCGCACGTAGCAGACGAATTCGCCATCGAAGTCACAGAGCCGGCACACCCCCGCCGGTGAAGGCCGTGGGGTGCTGATCCCCGTCACCAACGCGATGGCTGCGATCAAAGCAAGCTTTTTCATGGCGTCCTCTCCTCGAGTCTCCAGGCGGATTTGCCCTTGCTTATTCTGGTGTTGCCGAAACTCTAAACGGGACAGGGCGGCCTCAATGCTCCTCGGGATCGCCCTGCGGCAGCGCGCCTTCGGCGATCAGGCGCTCGACGATCTTCTGCCGCTGGCGCTTGCGCTGGACCCGCCTCTTCAGGATCAAGGCCAGGGCGGCCAGGTAGACGACGGTCGTCACGAGGACGGCCTTGTCCTCATAGGGCGTTCCCCGGTACAGGTTGGCGGCGCTGGCATAGAGCACGGTGAGCAGCCCGATGCCGGCGCTCGCAACGTAGGCATAGAGCCCCTGGAGCGTATCGAGCCGCTCGAGCTCCGTCAGGCGCAGCTCGCGCCGCCGGTGGTAGGCGTGCAAATAGAGGAGCGCGAAGAGGGCGAACACCGCTGCGCTCCCCAGCCCGTAGATCGTCATCATCGCCGTGAGATGCTGCGGCTGGATCGCCCGTTCCATCGTGCCGTTCGGCAGGCGGACCATGCCGCCGCCACCGAGGAGCCGGTTGACGAGCGTGCTGAAGAGGAACTTGAGAGGGAAGACGAAAAACAGCACGACGAAAAGCAGCGCACCATTGAGAATCGCCGTCGTGCGGTCCTCCAGGCCATAGCGCCGGAAGAACACGAACTGGCGATACCAGAGGAGGTAGAGGAACGTGAAGGTGAGGGCGAAGGAGGCGAAGCCCCGCATCGTCTCCAGCAGCTCGCCCGAGGTGCGGGGGACCTCCAGGGCCACGATCAGCAGCGTCACGGCGAAGCCGAAAACGGCGTCGCTCAACCCCTCCAGCCGCGAGATCTCGCGGCTGCGCCAACGGAACTCGTGCGGCGCCCGGGTGGAATGACGTTCGATCAGTTTGTCACGCAGCATAGAGACTCCCCTCAGCGGTGAATTACGCCGATCGCCTCCAGGTCGTGCAGGTACTCGGCCACCTCGGCCAGAGGGAGCGGGCCGTAGATCGCCGCGAGGTCGTCGCGGATCTGCCGCACCGTCCGCCGGCCGTCCACCAGGTTCAGGGCCTCGTAAACATAATCGCCACCGCCTCCCCAGAGCCCCGTCCGCTTGAGCAGGGCGGGTGCTGCGATCCCCTTCGCCGCCGTGTGGTCCTGGAACCAGTCGTAGCCGAAACCGCCCATGGGACCCTTGGGCTCGGCCGCGCGGCGATAGACCACAGCCCCTCCAGTCTCCGGGCTCCCCGCTGGGAGCGGCCCCACCAGGCTCCGCAAGGTAATGAGGAAAGCCTCCGATTCCTTTCGCACCTCCGCCGACGGCGCCGCGAAGCGGTTGATCGAATCCACCACGGCCGCCTCGTAAGCGAGATGGAAACGCAGCAGGTTGGCGGCTTCGGCCGGCTCGCCCGCGGCGCGCAGACGGTCCGCCCGCGCCAGGGCCTCCGCCGTGCGCTCCAGGCTCCCCCGCCGCACCTCCTGCCAGAGCGCGGGGACTTGGGCTTCGTCGAGCCCCGCCAGGTAATAGGCGCTCGCCGCTCCCAGGAAGGCGGCGCGCTCGAGCTTCGTCGCGTCGATGTTGGCGACGCCGTCGGCGTGAGTATGGATGTAGCGGTCCGGCCAGTCGTTCAAATAGATCGCCGGCACGCGGAACGAGCCCTCGCTCCATACCTGGTGATCGCTCCCCTCGGTGAAGTCGACGAATTCGGCTTGCAGCGCCCGCTTGCTCCCCTCGGGGTCCACCAACGGATAAGGTGCGCTCCCCGTGGCCGCGAGCGCATAGGACTGCTCGTTGACGAAGCGCCCGAACGCCGCGCCCACGTCGTTGACGAAAGTCGGCAGGCTCTTGGGGGAGCGGGTGACGTGGAAGACCGCCTTGGTGATCTCGGCATCTCCCCCCACCATGTCCATGTGGATCACGGCCAGAGCACGGGCCACGAAATCCGGCCGGGCGTTGAGGAGCGACGTCGTCCCCTCGATCTCCGGCGGCCAGACGAAACGGATCGTTCGTTTGGGAACGGCGAGCTTCCCTTCGCGGATGAGCTTCGCCAGCGTGCGCCCGGTCTCCAGGATCGAGACGCAGCCGCTGGCGTTGTCGTTCGCCCCAGGCCGCTGGTGATCGAGGTGGCAGGAGAGGACGATCTCGTGCGCGCGGTCCGCGCCGGGAATCACCGCCGTCGCGATGCTGTACGCCCCCGGATGCTGGCCGGCGCGGACGCTGGCCCGCAGCCGCACGGACTGGCCTTTGACGAGCCGTTCCTGCCAGGCACGGGCCTGCTTCAGCGAGACCATGAAGGCGAACGTCTTCGGCGGCGGGAAGGTGTCGAGATGCCCCCAGCGCACCAGATTCTCGTCCTCCTTCCACCACCCCGTCACCTGGTTCTGGGCGTAGGAGACGATGCCCGAGGCCCCCAGCTTGTCCACGGCGAGCGCATAGACGGCGCCCGGCTGGGAGGAGACGAGGGCGAGCTTGCCGCGCACCTCTTTCCCCTGGTAGTCCGCCTCCACCGTGCCGGCGCCCACGTCCACCAGCTCCGCGGCGGCCTCGCCGCTGGCGCTGTCCTGCGCCAGCACGATGGGACGCGCCTCCCAGGAGGCGATGCGCTCACCGTCCACCCAGGAGGTCCCCTCCTGACGCTGCTCCCACAGCTCGGCGAAATCGACATCCCAAGCCGGCCGTGACCGCTGAGTGCCGTAGAAGATCGTGCCGTCCGCCGGAAGCTCGACGATCTCTACCTCCGAGAGGCCATACTCCTTGGCGCGGTCACGAACCCGCTCCGCCGCCGCCCGAAAGCCGCGCGAGCCTCGCATGCGGTGGAACAGGGTGAGATCCTGAAGATTGCGCTTCGCCGCCGTCCCCGAGACCTCGGCCGCGAGGGCCCGCACAGCCGGCTCGGGAAGCAAGGGAGGAGGTGCCGTCGTCTGCGCGGCGAGGGGGGAGGCGGCGAGGATCAGGACCACGGCTGCGGAACGCGAGGCAAACCCCTTCGGTCTCATTGTCAGCACCTCCTGAAACGTCAGCGGATGGGGATCGTACCGTAGATATGTCCCTTCAGAGCGCCCCCACCCAAGACCCTCACCCCTGCCCCTCTCCCGACCCCCTCATCCCCCTCCCCGGGAGAGGGGAACCCGGTTAAAGCGGCCTTGCTGTTCGTCCTTGCTGTCCTTTCCGTCCCTTTCGTCCTTTTTTGCTGTTCTCCCTCTTCTCCCGGTGAGGGGGGAGGGAGGGGGCGGGAGAAGAGGGCCGGGGTGATGAGGGTCTTGGG
>DASUEN010000018.1:0-18249 GCA_036275055.1 Thermoanaerobaculia bacterium | reverse complement strand
GTAGGACTGAGCTCCGAGAGGAACTGGTGCAGTTATTATGTGACGAGCCCTTAGCGCCTATGAGGCACCCCGGCGAGCCCCACCGCCACCGCCAGGAACACCCCATTCATCGCCGCCACCGTCCACGCGAATTCCACCGCTGAGCCGCGAAACATGGCCAAAGCCGCGGCCTCCAGGGGGATCAGCAACGGCAACGCCGCCCAGAACCGCAATCTTCCCGTCGAGAGACGGTAGAGGAGCAAAGCGTTGCTGAAGGCCATCAGCACCATGGCAACTCCCAAAGGGAGCACCAGCTCCGCCGCGCCCTGATAGACCTTCCCCCCCATGCCGCGCACCAGCGCCCCCGGAATGAGCACGAAGGCGGCGAGGACGGGGAGGACGCAGGCTGCCAGGATTCCCAGGGTGCCGGCGAGGAGACGCCGGCCGCCGCCGTCCCGCTGCTCCGCGGCTTGCGCCGACAAGGGGAACATGGCCTTGGTCACCGGCGCCGTTCCCAGAAGGATCGATTTCCCCAGGAACGAAGCCACGGCGTAGCCGCCGGCCATGGCATCGGGGAAAAAGGCGCGCGCGAGGAGCACGTCCAGGCTGTAGAAGCCCATCACCGTCGCCGTCACCACGAACACCGGCAGGCTGTACCGATAAAGGTCCGGCGCCGCCGCCCGCGAGGGAGGGGTGCGGTAGACGTCCTTCAGGGGGAGGCGCGAGAGGGCGAAGGCGGCGCAGAACCCCAGGCTCACCCCCGCCACGGCGCCGTACTCCCGCGCGCCCAGCCAGACCAGGCCGGCGCCGAGGACGAGCTTGGCCAGCACCTCCCAAATCATGTTCTCCCCCAGCGCCCGGAACCGCTTCCACCCCTGGAGGGCGCCGCGATGGATGGGGAGGAGCCCCACGCCGACCATGGAGAGGGAAAAAAGGACCATCAGCGCATAGGGGATGCGCAGCCAGACTCCCAAGGGGACCGCCGCAGCGAGGAACGCCGCCGTCATCGCCAGCGTCGCCATACCCCCCTTGCGCAGCGCCCGGCGCAGGAGGTCGTGCAGCCGCCCCGGGTCCGGCTCGCGGGAGGCGTAGCGGGCGAGGATCGTCTGCACCGATTCGGCGAAGACGTTGAGCACGTACAGGATGGCGAGCAGCGCCGAGAGCGCCCCGTAGCCCGCGGGCCCCAGCATCCGCGCCATGGCGATGTGATAGGCGAAATGGAGCCCGTTGGCGACGTTGAGCGTCACCAGCAGCACGACGCTGCCGCCGAGCAGACCCGCCGGGAGGAGACGCTTTTCTTTCAATGGCTGGCCACGGCCGGCGCCGCCGGGCGCCAGCGGTAGGTTTCGATGCGAAAGCCTTCGGCGGAATCTTCGGGAGCGGCGGGGATACGCACCTCGCTCTCCCCACCGGTGAGCTGGAACCGCGGGCTGGTGCGGAAGAGCCGGTTGCGGTGGCGGCCGGTCTCGGCGAGCCGGATCTCGCGGTCCCCCGGCTCGCAACGCACGGTGTCGACGTCCTCGCTCGCCGTCTTCGGCACCCAGACCTGAAAGGAGAGGAGGTCCCCCGGTTGATAGTGCCCCGCAGGGAGGCTCCCCGCGAGGAACGGCGGGTTCCCCTCCGGCCGGCGCAGGTCGAGCTCGACGCTCCCTTCGAGCTCCCAGGGATGGTGTACCAGCACGATGGCCTCTCCTCGGCGGCGGAGGAACCGGCCGTCCACGATCTCCACCTGAGGCTTGGGGACGCGGGAGAGACGGCCGCGGTAGAAGGGGGCGTCCGGCCCGTCGAGCCGGCTCGCCGGGAAGACCTCCACGTCCGCGAAGTCCAGGACGTGGGGATCCACGCCGGCCAGCTTTTCCACCGGGCTCAGCAGCGGCCGGCGGGGCTTGTCCCCCCACTGGAAATCCCCCAGGAAGGTCTCGTAGACCACCTGGCGCAGCCCCGGCGGCTCCAAGCCGGTCAAAAGCGCGTCGTTGACCGCCACGAACGTCGTGGGCACCACGCGGAAGTAGACGACGGAGGCTTCCTGCACCATCAGCGCCGCGCAGACGGCGGTCGCCAGACCCGCGAACGCCGGCCTCCACGCGGGCGAGGTCCACCGGCGGGAGACGAGCCGCCACGCCTCCACCATGGCCCAGGCCGCGGCCAGCGACGAGAACGGCACCACCGGCAGATAGTTCTGGCTGCGGAACAGGGTCATCCCCAGGCAGTGGAGAAGGGAGTAGCCGAGGAGGACGGAGAGGACCAGCATCGACCCCGTACGCCGCTCCTCGGTATCTTCCGGGGCCGGGCGCCAGATCCGCGCCAGCAGCCCCACGATCCCCAGCAGCACGAAGGCCGCCACCACCGGGCCGTGGTGATCGATCAGGAATCCCACCTGCCGTTCGAACACCACCCAGTGGTTGCTCTGCTCCTCGACGCCCTTGTTCGCGTAGCCCCGCACGAGCAGGGGAATGAAGCGGAACACCACGTCCAGGAACGGATTGAGGATCACGAAGGTGACGATCGAGGTCACCCCCGCGAGCCCCAGCCAGAGCCACTGGCGGCGGTCGCGCCAGCCGTTCTTGAGCACCGCCGCGGTGATGGGGATGGCGCTCGCGATCCCCGTGTACTTGGTGGAGACGGCGAGCCCCACCCCCAGCCCCACGCGCAGGAAGCGCCCGAGGGACGGGCGGGCGGCGGCGGCGAGCGTCCAATAGAAGGTCACCACCGTCAGGAAGATGACGAGGATGTCCGGCTTGAACTCCGTCGAGCTCGTCACGTGCCGCCCGAAGGCCGCCAGCACGGATGCAGCCAGCAGTCCCACCTCGGGCGAGTAGAGACGGCGGCCGGCGAGGAAGAGCACCCACAGGCTCAGGCACCCGTAGAGGACGTTGACCATCCGCGCCAGCCAGTAGGCGGTGGGGGAGTTGCCGTCCTGCGAATCGCCGAAGATGGAGAATCGCTCGGAACCCGTCAGCCTGTACAGGGCCTCGCTCGCCGCCAGCACGGCCGTCTGCGGCAGGTAGGAGAGGCTGAGATAGAAGGCGTGCCGCGGCTTGTAGTCGCCGTGCTTGAGGATGGCCGAGACGTTCTTGAACGTGACCCGCTCGTCGAAATGGCGGCCGGAGTAGAGCCCCTGGCTCGCGTCCCACGTCCGGATGGCAAGGCTCGTGAGGATCACCGCCGCGAGGGCGAAGGCGATCCAGCGCGGGGTTTCACCCCTGTCCTCCATAGGCGCTAACTTTGCTGCCTCAGAGCGCCGCCCGCCCAAGACCCTCACCCCTGCCCCTCTCCCGACCCCCGAATCCCCCTCCCCGGGAGAGGGGAACCCGGCCAGGGCGTTCTTGCTGTTTTCCCTCGTCCTTGTTGTCCCTGCCGTCGCTGATGTCCCTTTGGGCTGTTCTCCCTCTTCTCCCGGTGAGGGGGATCGGGAGGGGGCGGGAGAAGAGGGCCGGGGTGATGAGGGTCTTGGGTGGGGGGCTGAGGCAAAGTTAGCACCTATGTGGGGCCGGGAATGAGCTCATCGGTTGCCCGGAATTTGCGGCGGATGGTAGCATGACACGTCCGTGCAGCCACTTCCGACCTCAGAGCCCATCCCAGAGCACCATCGCGGCGCCAAGCCCGCCGTCCTCGTCTGCCTGCTGTACTACACGCCCCACCGCACTGGGCTGACGCTCTACGTGCAGCAGCTCGCCGAACGGCTGGCGGCCCGCGGCCACCGGGTGACGGTGCTCTGCGCCCATCATTCCCCGCAGACGCCGCTCGGGGAGTCGATCGAGAACGGCGTTCGCGTCGTCCGCTTGAAGCCGCTCCCCGTCGCCGTCAGCCGCGGCATGGTGATGCCGGGCTACCCGCGGGCCCTTTTCCGCCTCCTGCGCGAGCACGACGTGGTGAGCCTCCACACGCCGATGCTGGAGACAGCCCTGATCAGCCTCTTTGCGCGCCTCACGGGGCGAAAGATCGTGGTCACCCACCACGGCGACCTGGTGCTCCCGGCCGGCGCCTTCAACCGTTTCATCACCGCGACCATGCTCGGCTTCTATCGGCTCATGGCGAGGTCGGCGCCGGCCCTGGTCTGCCACACGGCGGACTACGCCCGCCATTCCTGCTATCTCAGCCCGTACCTCGAGAAGGTCGTGGTCATCCCTCCCTTCGTCGACGTCCCCCGGCCGGACCCGGAGCGGGTGCGTGAGCTCCGCCGCGCCTGGTCGCTGACGGGGGGACCGATCCTCGGCTTCGCCGGCCGTTTCGTGGAAGAGAAGCGCCCGGACCTCCTCATCCACGCGCTGGAGGTGGTGAACCGGACCTTTCCGAACGCCCGCGTCGTCTTCGCCGGCCAGCACCAGATCCCCTACGAGACCTACTGGCCCCGCCACCAGGACCTGGTGGACCGCTACCGCGAGCAACTCGTTTTCCTCGGCGTCGTCCCCACGCCCCAGGACATGGCGGACTTCTACGCCGCCTGCGACCTCCTGGTCCTGCCGAGCGACACCGAGTGTTTCGCCCTGGTGCAGGTGGAAGCCATGCTCTGCGGCACCCCCGTGGTGATGACGGACACCCCGGGAGGGCGCGTCCCCGTGCAGCTCACCGGCATGGGCAAGATCGTCCCCCGCGACGACTGGAAAGCCCTGGGCGAGGCGATCGTGGAAGTCCTTGGCGACCGTGACTGTTTCGTAAAACCCGTCGCGGAGATCCGCCGGCATTTCTCGGAGGAGGAGACGATGGAGGGGTACGAGCGGCTGTTTGCGCTGTATGCCAGGAACGAGGTCCAGGGAGTCAGGCGCTCGCCCACCTCCGCCCGGGCATAAATACCGGGGCTATGAACTGCGCCCCCTGAAGGGGACTTTAAGCCGGATTCATCCGGCGTCGTTCCTAGCCCTGGCATTTATGCCCGGGCGGAGGTGGGCGTCGCGACCGAACTTTCCAAACACGCTCTGAGACGCGCCCTTCCGCGCCTTCAAGCACAAATTCACCGTCGACCGCCCCGCCGGCTCGTTCATCCGGTTGCGGCGGTCGATCCAGTTGAGGAGCTTGAGGCCCAGAGTGACGGGGTGGAGCGAGCTGCCGCCGTCGCGGTCGAAGCTGCCGCGGTCGGCCACGTCCGCCAAGCCGCGGCCGAAGAGCCCGGATTCGAGGAGCGGCTTGCCCAGGCCGTAGAGGAGGTTGTGGACGAAGGGGAAGGCGTGGTGGGTGAAGGAGCGTTCCTCCTCGACCTGGAATCCCGCCGCCAGAGCCGCCTGGCACAGCTCCTCCGGCTCGTAGAGGCGGACGTGGAAGGCCCAGATCCCGGCCAGCGGGCCGCGGCCGATGTGGGTTCCGAAGAGGGTCTCCAGGGTCTTGTTGATCGGGTCCCACCAGAACGGATAATCGGCGTGGGGGACGGTGAGGAGGGCGAGTCCCCCGGGCTTGAGCACCCGGCGGACCTCGCGCAGCGCATCCACGTCGCGCTCCACGTGCTCCAGGATCTCGGAGAGGAGGACGGCGTCGAAGGTCGCGTCCGGGAAGGGGAGGTCGTAGATCGAGGCGTTGCCGACCAGCACCGCCGGCAGGTCCGCCGTGTTGCGGCGCGCCTTCCGCAGATAGGGGAGCTCCAGGTCGACCCCGAACAGCCGCGCCGTGCCCAGGTGGCGCAGCATCTTGAGATAGAACCCGCGCCCGCACCCGCAGTCGAGGATCGTCTGGCCGTCCGTGTCCCCCAGCCACTCGAAGATCGTCCACGCGCGCCGCTTGAAGGCCATGTCGGCCTCCTTGCGGGTGAGATAGCCGTAGGTCTCGGCGGGACCGATCGCCGGTGGCGGGGAAGGGGCGGCCATGGGGCGGGATCTTAACCCGAGACCCGTGCTATTCTTGTCTTTGGGGTCAAAAGGATTGACTTGAGAGACCAGGAGAGCCCAATGGTCAGAGCGATTCTCAAAGCCGGGTTGATTCAGCCTACCGAAGACCTTCCGGAGACCTGGAGGGAAGACCAGCCGTTGGTCATTGACGTTGCGGAGCCGCAGGTCAACGCTGAAGACGTCAGGGCGTGGTCGCGGGAAATAGCCGCCGCCGCCGATAGGATCCCTGAAGAGGAGCACGAACGATTCCTTGCGGCCCTCACCGAGGTGAGGAAGGAGGCGAAGGAGCAGGTGAGGCGGGCGTGGGGGCTCGATTGAAGGGCGGCTTTCTCCTCGACTCCAATCACTTGGGCAGCGCCGTCACACGCAACTCTTCCGTGCGGTTGAGGATCGACCAGGCCCGCATCACCGGAGTGAGATTCGGTACCTGCATTCCGGTGCTCTGTGAGATCGAGGCCGGCGTCCAACAGGTTCGCCGTCCCGACGAATACCGCGAAAATCTGAGGCGCCTACTTCGGTACGTGAGCATCTGGCCTCTGGACCAGGAAACGGCCCGGCTCTACGGTGAGTTCCATCAGAAGCTTCGCAAGAAGGGACGAGTCCTCTCTCAGGTGGACATGATGATCGCTGCTCTGGCTTACCAGATGGGATTGAAAGTGTTGACGACGGACGGCGACTTCGATGCTCTACCCGAGATCCGCAAGGAGAACTGGCTCCAAGCGTAGCCGCGAACGACCGAGCTGACGCCGGTCAAGGCGAGTCCACTCTCGTTGCCGAGTCGAACCCTTTCGAGGTGATTCGCATGGCGCCTCCCGATGTCCTGTGACATTCTACATGCTGGCAATAGAGGGGCGGCCATGGGGCGGGATCTTACAGCGGGACCGCCCCAGGCCGCCGAAGGGCTGACCGGCAGGTCAACCCTGGCAGAAGACGTTGATACATTTCACCTGCCCGCTGGGCAGGGTGCAGCACTCCAAGCCGCAACTCGGCATGAAGCAGCGGGAGGCCGCCTGGGCCTTGGGAGCGGCGAGTCCGGCGACGGTGAGGACCATGGCGCTGGCGAGCAAGAAGAGCCTGATTCGCATCTCTACCTCCTTGGGAGCTGAGGAGTCGAGTCTCCCCAAAGAAGAGGGTGCCGCGAGCGTCCATCCCCGGGACCGTGGTAAGCTACGGCACCTGTAGCAGGCAAGGAGTACGCTTTGACGGATACCAGGATCGGAAACCAGTCACGGGCAGGGGCGATCCGCCTCTTCGATGCGGTCTACGAGGATGGCGTTCTCAAGCCTCTTCAGGATCCCGGCTTGCCTGAGAATCACCACTTCTTAGTTCAGGTCCAGGAGCTTGGCGAAAAGAAGTCTGCTGCCGAGTTGGCGGAATGGCATAGGGTCTACGAGGATCTTTCCGAGGAGGACGTCACCGAGGTGGAATCGGTGGCGCTAGATCGAAACCAGTTTTCTCGTCGCGTGCCGGGCGAGCCGCTTGATCTTCAAGAGCTGAACGATCTGGACACATGGTCCCGCGACATGGATGTTCTGGCTGCTGCGATCCCGCCTGAGGATTTTATCCGCCTCGAAGCTGCCCTTGCGGAAGCGGACCAGGTTGATGCCGCAGAGCCGCAGGTTAACGCCGCAGACATCAAAACATGGTCGCGGGAGATCGCCGCCGCTGCCGATCGGATCCCTGAGGAGGAGCACCAACGGTTCCTTGCGGCTCTCGCGACAAAAAAAAACCTACGTTCGCGAATCGATCGAAGCCGGCATCCGCGACGCCGACGCCGGACGCGTCTCGAGCGTTGACGAAGTTCGAGCCCGGTTCGGCCTTCTTCCTACGAAGCCTTGACCCCCCTCCCCCTCTTCGGCCTCATCCCCGCCGCCGGCAGAGCCCTGCGCCTTGGCCCTCTCCCGTGCAGCAAGGAGCTGCTTCCCATCGGCTTCCGGGAGACGCCTTCCGGCCCCGTGCCCAAGGTGGCGGGGCACTATCTGCTGGAGCGGTTCCGGGCCGGCGGGGTGCGCCGGGTGTTCATGGTGCTCCATGAATCGAAGTGGGACGTTCCCCGCTACTTCGGCACCGGCGAAATGGCGGGGGTGGACCTGGCCTATCTCTCCATCCCAGGCTCCCGCAGCGTGCCGGAGACCCTCGATCGCGCGTTTCCGTTCGTTCAGGATGCCATCGTCGCCCTCGGCTTTCCGGACGTGATCTTCCAGCCGGCCGACGCCTACGCGCAGCTCCTTGAGCGGCAGGCGGCGACCGGGGCCGATCTCGTCCTCGGCCTATTCCCCACCGAGCGGTGCCATTCGACGGACATGGTCGAGCTGACGCCGGAGGGCCGGGTGCTCCGTGTCGAGATCCGTCCCGCTACCACGACGCTGCGCTGCAACTGGCTGATCGCCGTCTGGGGTCCCGTCTTCACCCGTTTTCTCCATGAAACGGTGCGGGACGCCCCCGCGGGGGAGAGCGAGCTTCAGATCGGCGCCGTGGTCCAGGGCGCCGTAACCGCAGGCCTCCACGTGGAGGGCGTCGAGTTTCCGGCCGGCTCCTACCGCGACATCGGAACCCCGGATCAGCTTGCGGCGGCGATCCGCGAACACGCCTGCTAACATACGCCGCCGCATGGAACGCTTGGAAGAAGATACCGATCGCAAGCTCCGCCTTGCCGTGGTGGGGTGCGGCGCCGTCGCCGCCATCCACCACCTGCCGGCGATCTCCCGCTGCCGCGGCGCCGAGGCCGTGGTGCTCGTGGACGCCGATCCCAAGCGGGCGCAAGACCTCGCCGCCCGTTTCGGCGTCGCGGAGACGGAGACCGACTACCGCTCCCTCCCCGGCCGGGTGGACGCGGCCGTCGTGGCCCTGCCCAACAGCCTCCATGCGCCGGTTTCGATCGACCTGCTGCGCCAGGGCGTCCACGTGCTGGTGGAGAAGCCCATGGCGCTCAACGTCCAGGAGTGCGACGCCATGATCGCCGCCGCCGAGGCGGCCCGCTCCGTGCTCGCCGTGGGGCTGGAATTCCGCTTCTTCGATTCCTCGCTCTTCGTCCGCAACCTCCTGCACGACGGCCTGCTGGGGAAGATCCGCCGCTTCGAGATGCACCAGGGCGTGATCCCCCGCTGGCCCTTCGCCACCGATTTCCTCTTGAAGAAGGAGACCGCGGGTGGAGGCGTGCTCGCCGACTTCGGCGTCCACGTCCTCGACCTCCTCCTCTGGTGGCTGGGGGATTGGACGGACGTCGAATACCGCGACGACGCCCAAGGGGGGATCGAGTCCGACTGCGAGCTCCTCCTCGCCTTAGGCGGCGCCACGGGGGCGGTGACGGGGCCTGTGAGGGGGACAATTGAAATCAGCCGTACCCGCAACCTCGCCAACACCTGCCTTTTCGAAGGCGAGCGGGCGAGCCTGGAAGTGGGGATCTGGGACGCGGACCCGTCGATTCGCCTCCTTCTTGGGGACCGCGAGGTCGTCCTCGACGGCCGGGCCCGGCGGCCCGAAAGCCCCGGCGTCGATTTCCTGGAAGCCTTCGTACGCCAGATCGACGATTTCGCCGCCGCCATCCGCGAGCGCCGCGAGCCCCACGTCCCCGGCCGCGAGGGGCGGCGCTCCCAAGCGCTCATCGCGGAGTGCTACGCCCGCCGGCAGCCGCTGGAGCTGCCCTGGGCGGTGGTGGCCACGCCTCGGGAGCGGGTTTCGTGAGCCTCGCCTCGATCGAAGGCGCCCTGGCCGGCTGCACTGTGCTGGTCACGGGCGCTACGGGTTTCATCGGCGGCCGGCTGGCGGAGCGGCTGGTGCTGGAGCAGGGAGCCCACGTCCGCGCCCTGGTGCGCAACGTGGCTGCCGCCTCCCGCCTCGTGCGCTTTCCCGTGACCGTGATCCGCGGCGACGTGACGAACCCTGCCGACCTCGCGGCCGCGGCGGAAGGGTGCGACCTCGTCTTCCACTGCGCCTACGGCACCTCCGGCAGCCAGAAGCACCGCGCCTGGGTGAACAAGGAAGGGACCCGCCGGCTCCTGGAAGCGGCCCGGAACGCCAAGGCCAGCCGGGCGATCTTCCTCAGCACCCTCATGGTTTACGGCCAGACGGGGGACGGCGACCTCGACGAAACCGCTCCCCGCCGCCGCTTTGGCAACCCTTATTCCGACAGCAAGCTGGAAGCCGAGCGCATCGCCCTGGACTTCTCCCGGTCCGGGCGCCTCCCCGTCGCCGTGATCCAGCCGACCGCCGTCTATGGCCCCTGGGGCGGCGTGTGGACGGAGACCGTGCTGCGCAGCTTGAAGGCCGGCCGCCAGATCCTGATCGATGGCGGCGAGGGCATGGCCAATCCCGTCTACGTGGACGACCTGGTGAGCGCCATGTTTTTGGCCGCCGTGAAAGATCAAGCGGTGGGGGAGGCCTTCCTCGTCTGCGGCGAGGAGGCGATCACCTGGCGCGAGATGTTCGGCCGCTTCGAGCGGATGCTGGGCAGTGAGCGCCGCACAGTCGATATGACGGAAGCCGAAGCCCTGACCTACTGGCATCAGTGGCAGCGTCGGCGGCCCCGCGCCGTGGGCGAAGGTCTCCGTATCTTGAAGGGGGAGCGGGAGATCCGCGAGCGCATTCAGAACACCCGCGAAGTGCTTTGGCTGCGGGAGCTGGCGAGCGCCGTCCTCCCCGAAAGCTGGCAGCAGAAGATCAAAGCGCGGATCTCCGGGGGAGGCCGTCCCCCGGCGTTACCTTCCCGCGACCTTCCCATCCACCCGCTGGCACCGAAAATGATCGGTTTTTTCCGCGCCAGGACGCGCGTGCGAATCGCCAAAGCCAAGCGTCTCCTTGGCTACCAGCCAGCCTTCGACTTCGCCACGGGAATGGACCTCACCGAACGGTGGGCGCGATGGGCGAATCTGCTCTAGGCGCAGGCTCGACCGAGCAGCGCATCCTGCGCTCCACCGTCGCCTCCTACGTTATCCAGCTCGCTCGCCTGGCGGTGACTTTCGGGGCCAAGGTGGCCCTGATGCGGCTGATCCTTCCCGAAGGGCACGGTGTCTACGAGCTCGCCCTGCGCATCGTGACGGTGGCCTCGGCCATCCGCGACGTGGGCCTGCCGTATCACCTGGTGCGTGATCCGCGCCGTCCTTACGGCACCGTCTTCCTTTTCACCGCCGTCACCGGTGCCCTCCTCACCTTGGGACTGGTGGGGATCGCCCCTCTCTTCGGCCAGCTCGAGCCCGAGCTGCCGGCCGTCCTGCGCGTCTTCGCCATCTGGGTGCTGCTCGACGGCCTAGCCGTGGTTCCGAAAGCATTTTTTGAACGCGAGCTGACCATCGGCAACCTGGTGGCGCCGGAGATCTGGCGCGGCGCCGTCATCGCGATCGTTTCCGTGGGGCTCGCCCTGCGCGGCTGGGGAGTGTGGAGCTTCGTCGCGGGAGACCTGGCCGGCGCCGCTCTTCTCGCCGCCTATTCCTGGTGGAAGGCGTGGGGGAAGGTGCCGTTCAAAATCGAGCGGGACCTGGTGCCGGACCTCCTGCGCCGCAGCTTTCCCCTCTTCCTGATCTGGCTCACGCTACAGCTCGTCACCTACATCGACGCCTTCATCGTCGACGGATTCCTGGATACCACCACGGTCGGCCTGTATACCAAAGCGTACTGGCTGGTGTTCCTGGTGGCGACGCTCGTCTATCCGCGCGCGCTTTTCCCCACGCTCGTCGAATATCAGAACGACCGTCCGCGCTTCGTGGAATTCTTCCGCCTGAGCACCATCCAGCTTTTGGGGCTCCAATTGCTGGCGAGCTACTTCCTGTTCTTCAATGCGGAGCGGGTGCTCCTGATCCTCTCCAAAAAGGACGAATGGCTGCCCGCGGCGCCCATCCTGCGGGTGCTCTCCTTCATCCCGTTCTTCGATCAGTTCACCATCCTCGGCGGCGAGATGCTCAAAGCCGAGCACCGCGACCGGGAGTGGTTGCTGATCGAATTGCTCAACCTCGTCTCCCTCGTGGGCTTCGGCGTCTGGCTCATCCAGCGCTGGGGCGCGCCGGGGATGGGCGCCGCGAACTACCTGCTGGTGGGCAACGTGGTGATGGCCTGGGAAGTAGCGCGCGTCTTCGGCCCCCGCTTCAAGACCCTCCTGGCGGATCTCGCCCAGCTCTACCTCATCCCCCTCCCTTTCTTCGGCCTCGCCGCCTGGCTCGGCCCCGCCGGCTCGTGGACGCGCTTCGCGGCCTCGGTGGCGGCCGCGGCATTGGCGGGCGGCGCCCTGGCGGCGCGGTATTGGAAACCTTTCCGCAGGTTCTTCGCCTCCTGAACCCGTTTACCCCCGTTTATGGGCAGGGAAGCGCCACGACGTCCAGCACCGGCCGCGCGGGCGTGCCCTCGGTATTGGTATAGGTGGCCGTGGCTCCCGTCATCGTATCGTTCACCGTCACCCTGAAACCGACGTCCGTGGTGGCGGAGAAGAACACCCAATGTTTCTGGTTGAACGTGCAGGCATCGAGGACCTTGATGAGCATCTCCGGATTCTCGGCGCCGAAGAACCAGAACAGGCCGCCATGCGTCACGCCGAGGCTGGTCAGGGGGATCGCGTTCCCTGAGCCGGAGAGCGAGCTGGCCTGATAGGTCACTTGGATCTTGTAACGCCCGTCGATACAGAGCGTCGTCGCGTTGGCGGTGCAGCCGGCGGCAGCGCTGAGGGTCGGGAGCGGCTGATGCATTTCGGCGTCAGTGGCCGTGAGGGCATCCCCGGCCTGGCAGTCGAAAGCGCTGGTGTCTTCCACCGGCGGCGCGGCTTGGCCGCGGGTGTTGGTGTACGTCTTGGAGGTTCCCGTCTTCGTGTCCGTGACCGTGGTGGTGAGCCCCACGTCGGTGCCGGCGGCGTAGAACACCCAGAATTTCTGATTGAACGTGCAGGCGTTGAGCACCTTGATCAGCATCTCGGGATTTTCGGCGCTGAAGAACCAGAAGAGGCCGCCACGGCTCACGCCGAGGCTGGCGAGCGGCACGGCGGTGCCGCTTCCCGAGCCGCTGGCGCCGGCGTCGTAGGCCACTTGCACTTTCCACCGCTTGTCCCCGGCCTGCTCGTCGAGGCACAGCACCGTGGGACCCGGTACGCAGGGGAGCAAAGCGGCGACCGGCGGCGTGATCTCCCAAATCCCCCGGCCGTGGGTGGCGATGCGGAGCACGCGATGGGTACCCTGGAAGGCGATGTCGAAGACCGGCACGCGCGGCAGGCCGTTGCTGAAAGGGAGCCATTGCGCGCCACCGTTCAGAGAGGCGTAGACCCCGATGTCGGTACCGGCGAACAGGTGCTGGGAATTGGCGGGATCGATCGTGAAGGCGTTCACCGGAATGTCGGGAATGCCGTTGCCGGCCGGCTGCCAGGTGGGGTGGCCCGAGGTCAGGTTGGTGGTCTTCCACACTGCCTGCCCCGTTTTGAAGGTATACCCGTCGAGCGTGACGTAGGCCACGGCGGAATCGCTCGGATCGATCACGATGCGGGCGATGAAGAGAGGCGGGATCGCACCGGTGACGTCGGTGAGAGTCGTGCTGGCATTGGTGGTCAGGAAGAGGCGGCCGTTGGCGAGACCGACGAGGCGGACGCGGTCGTCGCTGGGCGCGATGCCGATGGCGCTCACCGCCACCTCCGACTGGAGCTGTTGGCTTACCGGCGTCATGGTTTCGCCCCGGTTGCTCGAGCGATAGAGCCGGTCGGTGCCGAAATAGATCGGGTTCGGCCGCCCCGGCCCACTCACCAGCGGCGCGAAGAAGAGCACGGCGGAGTCGTTGCAGTTGAGGCCGTTCGCGGCGTAGTAGGGGACACCCTCGCAATTGAGAGCGTTGAAAGGTGTGAAGCCACAGCCGCGGAACGCAAAGCTCTGCTGGGCGGCACAAGTCGTACTGCCGGCGCGCAGGAAGCCCATCGAGCCGACGATGTTAAAAAATGTTCCATAGAGGTCGAACACCGTGCTGCTGGAGGCGCTGCTGTCGATGACGGTGAAGCCTCCGTCGCTGCCGACCCATAGGGTCCACGAAGCGTCCGTCTGGCGCAGCAGCGTGCCATTGTCCTGGGTGCCGCCGATCATCACCTCGCGGTCCGTGGGGTGCAGGGCGAGGCTGTAGAACTGCGTCGCGCTGAATTGGGAATTGTTGAGAGGGACCCAGCTCTGCCCGTGGTCGGTCGATTTGAAGATCCCCCCGTCGCTGCCCAGATAGACGATCGAGGGATTGGACGGCGCGGGCACGATGGCATGCGTATCGGCATGGAGAGTGCTGTCGATCGTCCTCGCCGCGGAGAAGGTCTGGCCACCATCGGTCGAGCGGGTGTAGGTGATCGAGCAATTGGTGCCGTCGAAGCCCCCTCCCAGGTAGATCTGGCTCGAGTTGTTGGGGTCGATCGCCACGGCCTGGTCGTAGGTGCAGCCCCCGCAGAAGCCGGCCGCGGCGGGGAGCGGTTCGCTCCACGTCTGGCCACCGTCGGTCGATTGGCGCAGAGTGCCGGTATCCGTGGTCGGGCAACGCACCGAGTTGGCGGGATCGCCGGCGCCGAGCAGGATCTTGACGGTGGACCCGATCTTGTTGGCGGCGAACATCCCCCGCGCCGACAGCGGCAGGGGCAGGGTGCGGACGAACGACGGCGCGGCCGCATTGGCGTTGGTCGTCCGCCAGACACCGCTGAGGGCTGGGTTGGAGAACTCGAGCGTCGAGCACAGCAGGTGGTCGGGGTTCCCCGGCTCCAAGATGGCGTCGCCGACCTCCGTGCTGGTCGCTCCCGGCGGCACGGCGAGACGCGTGAACCGCGGCGAGGCCGCGAGGGCGTTCTGCGTCCGGTAGAGGCCGAGCGGCGGCACCGACGGGCCGAAGCCGCCGAACGGGGAAGAGCCGAAGCCGGTGGCGACGAACACGGTGTTGGGGTCCGAGGGGTGGATCAGCACCTTGGCGACTGCGGTGTTCGTGAACACGTCGTTCCCGCCAGCGTCGAGGTCGAACGGCCCCTCGAGCGTCGGGGCGGCGGACTCGGCGTTGGTGATGCGGTACAGGCCGACGCCGTAGTAGCTGTCGCCGCTCAAGTTGGACTCGCCCGTCCCCACCCACAGGCGGGTGGGGTTCGAGGGGTCGATCGCCAACGAGCCGACCGCCAGCGAGAGCGCCTGATCCATGATCGGGGCCCAGGTGGCGCCGCCGTCGAGCGAGCGGTAGACGCCCCCGTACGCGGTCCCCACGTAGACTTTGTTGGCGTCCGTGGGATGGACCGCGATGGCGGTGACCCGGCCGCTGGTGGGGATGTCGACGGAGTACGCCAGTCCGTTGGGGATCGGGGCGGGGCCGATCGGTTGCCACGCCTGGCTGGAGATGGGCGAACTGGCCTTCAGGGTGCGCTCCTGTTTCTCCAGCAACTGAATAGCCTTGATCCGGGCGTAAGGGGGCACCGGCGTCTTCAGCCCGCGCAGGGTCGCCGTGTGCGCCGCCCGCAGGCGCAGATAGGTTTCCTTGTTCAGGTGGCGGCCCGCCGCCGCCGGCATGTCCGGATCGTCCTGCGCTGCCAGAGTGCCCGGGATTATGAGGAGCAAGAGCGCGATGGGAAGAGCAGACGCGAGGTAGTGCCTCATGGATGTTCCTCTGCGACCAGGTGGGCTCGCGTTTTATTCGTGACCACTGTCAGTATAAACGGGTCGCGAGGTGCAGTCGAGGTCGCAGGGTAAGAGGCCACCGCCCGGTGAGTTCTCGGAAGACGCCATATTTGACTCAGTCCCCAAGACCTCTCTATACTCCAGTCATGGGCGTGCCCCTCCGCAAGATGCCGGCCGACTGGGAGCGCGAGGCTACTCCCGGCCAGCCTGATCCCTTCCGCTACGGGTGGAGATGGCGCACCGTCCATTTACCCAGCGGCGAAGTCCTTGATGAACAGGTCCCGCTGACGGCGGACGACCTGCTCGATCCCCAGCCTGGAGACCAAGTGGGTCAGAGCCAACTGCATTGGGAGATGCTGTTTCTGCTGGCGCGGATTCTCGACTGGTATTACGAGGTCCGGGACGACGTGACGTTGGCCGTGGACCTCAAGATGCTGTGGAGGATTCCCGGTCTGAAGGAACCGTCTCCCGACTTGGCGGTCATTCCTGGAGTGCGCCGGAAGATCGATCCGGCCCGCACCAGCTTCGACGTCGTCGAGGAAGGAGTGCGCCCCTGCTTGATCCTTGAAGTCGTCTCCGCCACCGACCCCGAGATCCGCCGCAACGACTATGAGAAGAAGGTGGAGATCTACCAGAAGGTGGGGATTCAGGAATACATCATTCTCGACCCTCCGACGCCGGTCACCGGGGGGCGCCTGCTGCTGCTCGGCTACCGTTTGGGTCGCGACGGGAAGTATCAGCAGATCCAGCCGGACGCCCATGGCCGCTTGCTCTCCAAGACCACGAGCCTGCTGTTCGGAGTGGGGGAGGACGGCCAGAGCCCTCTCATCTTCGATCTCCAGACGGGTGAGCGTCTCTTGGATCCCAAGGAGGAGGCGGAGCGCGCCAAGGAGACGGCCCTCCGTGAAATCCAGGCCCGCAAGGCGGCCGAGGAACTAGCTGCGCGGGAGACGGAAGCCCGCAAGGCGGCTGAGGCCGAGTTGGCTCGGCTCCGTGCTGAGTTGAAGCAGACCCGGCCCTAAAAGCTAGGGTCTTTCTCGCCATGGACCTCCACCGGCTGGCCGAAGAGAGAAGCGTCGCCTACCACAGCGCCATCGCCGAGCGCCTGCGGGATCATCCGGAGATCCTCGAAAACGCCCGCCGCCGCGTTCAGGTTTGGTTGGCGTCCAGCGATGGCGCGCGCTTTTACGCTGGGAAATGGGCGGAAATCCTAAAGGGCGACGCGTCCGCCGTCGCGGCCTTCTTGGTCGAACGCAGCGAGCTGGCGACCGAGCTCCGCCAATCGAGCCCCTTCGCCGGCGCCCTGCGGCCGCAGGAGCGGTGGAAGATCTGGCGCGAGACCAGGGAGCGCTTCCATGGCGCGCAGGGCTGTGATATTTCACTTGAGATGAAGTAGCCCCAAAGCCTCGCCCAGGATTGAAATCCCGGGCTACCAACGGTGTCCCCTACGGGGTCGCGAAAACTCCAGGTCCCGCAGGGACTATCGTGGGTAGCCGGGGATTTCAATCCCCGGCTGGCTCGGGAGAGCCGCCGCCTGCGGGGAGTGTCAGCGTCGATCGGCGAAGCTTCGGAGTCGACCGGGGAACCTTCAGAAGTGATCGGGGAAGCTTCGGAGATGGCCGGGGAACCTTCGGAAGCGATCGGGGAAGCTTCGGAAGTCACCGGGGAAGCTTCGGAAATGACCGGCGAACCTTCGGAAGTGATCGGCGAAGCTTCGGAAATGACTGGGGAACCTTCGGAGACGACTGGCGAAGCTTCAGAGACGACCGGCGAACCTTCGGAGGCGATCGAGGAAGCTTCGGAAGGGACCGGGGAACCTTCGGAGATGACCGGGGAAGCTTCAGAAACTGGGCGGGTACGGAGCCGCCGAGGAGACGGCTCCGCGGAGCTTTCCCGCGAGGCGTCCCTACACTGGGGGCATCGATTTCGCGGCATCCACCGGCTGGGCTTGACCTTCCGGCGAAAGCTCCAGATCGTGAAACCAGAATCGCCCCCGCCCTTCGACTCGTCCCACCTTGATCGCGAGCGGCTGGCGAAAGATCGGCCCGGCGTGGACGAAGGTGTGGAGCTCGCCGTTCTCACCGCAGGGATCGACGCCGGCCGGCAGGTCGCGCAGGAGGGCCTCGTCGAAAGACCGGCCGGCGAAAGCGGGATCGAGGACTTCGGTGTCCACGCAGACCAGGACGGCTTCGAAGCCGAGCCGGAGGAAGTCGCGGGCAAGCTCCGCGGTGTCGATACCCCAGACGGGACAGACCGGCTCGAGGCCGAGGGCTGCCATCTGCTGCTCCCGATAATCCCGGACGTCCCGCAGGAAGAGATCTCCAAAGGCGACGTGATGGATTCCTTCGGTTTCGACCTCGCGCAGGGCCGTCGCCAGGCGAGCCTCGTAGATCTCGTTCGAGCAGTCCTTGGGGATCCAGACCTTGCGGAGGGGGAGGCCGATCGCTTCCGCCTGTCTCTCGAGCAGCTCACGGCGCACGCCGTGAATGCTGATGCGGTCGTAACCTTCCGTCATTGTGGTCAGTAGCCCGGCGGGCTCGAAGTCGGGGGAGGAGCGCAGAGCGTGGAGGGCGAGCGCGCTGTCCTTGCCGCCGCTCCAGGAGAGAAGGATGGGTTTCTTCATTACGGTATGCGCTCGTAAGCTTCGGCGATCCGCCGGCTCGGAATGATACCGCATCGCGGGCCACCGCGCGGGCAAGGACGGGGGTCTTCACGATGACGACGCAAGACGAAAGATCGAGGATCGGCATGGGAGGCGGGACTATGGCACATGGCAAAAAAACCTGGCGTTGCGCCAACCTGACCCTGCGCGTCAACGTGTTCGTAGAGACGTTCCCAGCCCTCCCACCATACCGCTGCACTTCATGGTA
>DASUEN010000017.1:0-4446 GCA_036275055.1 Thermoanaerobaculia bacterium | reverse complement strand
CCTCCACTTTGCTAAGCTCAATCACGGTCAACCTCCTTTCGCGTCTAGCCGCGCGATTACCCTGTTTGCAGGCCAGTATTCTGACACTGCGTCACAGGAGGTTGGCCTTCTCATCCCATCTCTACAGTGGGGAGGAACCGGCGTGGTCCTGCAACCGATTGCGCCTTTCCCGGTCCGTTTATCAGGCGCCCTGAGGAAACCTCAATCTACCAGCCGCACTTCTGCCCCTTGTTCTGCTGGTCGAGCCAGGTCTTCAGGGGCGCGAAGTAGTCGAGGATGGCGGTGGCGTCCATCTGCTTCTGGCCGGTGACGACGGCGAGCTCTTCAGGCCACGGCTGGCTTTGACCCATCTCCAGCATCTTCGCCAGTTTTTCTCCCGCGGCTTTGTTTTGATAAATCGAGCAGCGGTGGAGGGGACCCTTGTAGCCGGCCGCCTGGCAGAGGCCGCGGTGGAGCTGGAACTGGAGGATGTCCGCCAGGAAGTAGCGCATGTAGGGGGTGTTGCTCGGCACGTGGTACTTGGCGCCCGGATCGAAATCGTTTTCGCTGCGGGCGACCGGCGCCCTCACGCCCTGGTACTTCTCGCGGAGCTGCCACCAGCCTTTGTTGTAGTCCTCGGGCTTGATCTCGCCGGAGAAAACCTTCCAGCGCCATTGATCGATGATCAGGCCGAAGGGGAGGAAGGCGACTTTCTCCAGCGCTTTTTGCATCAGCAGGCCGAGGTCTTTCGACGGATCGGGAACCTGATCGATGAGGCCGAGCCGCTTCAAATACTCAGGGGTGACGGAGAGGGCGATGGTGTCGCCCACGGCCTCGTGGAAGCCGTCGTTGGCGCTGTCCTGGTAAAGGAAGGGCTGCTTGTCGTAGGCGCGCTGATAGAAGTTGTGCCCGAGCTCGTGGTGAATTGTGTGGAAATCCTCATCGGTGATCTTGATGCACATCTTGATCCGCAGGTCGTCTTTGTAGTCGATGCTCCAGGCGCTGGCGTGGCAGACGACGTCGCGGTCGCGCGGCTTGACGAACATCGAGCGCTCCCAGAAGGTGTCGGGAAGCGGCGGGAAGCCGAGGGAGGTGAAGAACCCTTCGCCGTACTTGACCATCCCCTTGGGATCGACTTTCTTTTCCTCCAGCCGCTGGGTGAGGTCGTAGCCCGGGTCGGCGTTGGGGGGTGCCACGAGCCAATAGACGTTGTCCCAAGTCTGCGCCCACATGTTGCCCAGGAGATGGGCGGGAATGGGCTTGTCGAGCGGCACGACGTCGTTGCCATATTGCTTGTTGAGCTTGGCGCGGACGTAGCAGTGGAGGGAGTCGTAGAGCGGCTTGACCTGTCCCCAGAGGCGGTCGAGCTCGGCCGCGAAGGCATCGGGCGGCATGTCGTACTTCGAGCGCCAGAGGGCGCCGGTGTCTTTGTAGCCGAGCTCGCGGGCGCCTTCGTTGGCGATCTCCACCAGGCGCACGTAGTCCTTGCGCATGGGGGGCGAGATGGAGTGCCAGCCCGTCCACGCCTCCAGGAGCTGCTTGGGATCGTGGCTGTGGGTCATCACGTCTTCGAGGTCGGGGAGGCTCTTGCACTCGCCGCCGCCGGGCGGACAGTACTTGCCGGCGCCGTATTTCGCATCCAAGGACGCGGCGAGGCGGGTGAGCTCGGCGGTCTTGGCCGGATCGCTGGGCGCGGCGAGGGTCAGGCCGCGCTTCAGGAGGTCGATCTGCCGCCGCGTGTCAGGGTCGAGCTTGACGTTGTCGAAGCGGCTCGCCTTCTTCGCCAGCTCGACCCCGGCGGTGATCGCGGCCTCGTTGCGCTTGGCGGCGAGGATCTCGGTGTCCTCGGTGATGAACGTCTCCTGCACCCACTGGGAGCGGCCGGCCTCGACGGCGAGGTCGAACAAGCGGGCCGAGGCGTCGGCGAGGAACTTGCGGGCTTCGGCCTCGGTGGGCTTGCCGCCCTTGGTTCCCTTGGCAGCTTTGGCTTTGGGAGCGGTCGGCGCGGCCGCAAGGGGGGCGCCGGCGAGCATCGTCAGGAGCCCGGCGGCCGCCAGGATCAGGGCAGGCAGGCGAAAAGGTTCGAACGCACTCTTCATAGGTTCCTCCGCAAAAAGGAGTGAAGTATAACGAAGGGCGCTACGAAGGGCGCTAACTTTGCGGGGAGCGCCGCCTACCGCGCCAGCGCCTCGGCGATCCGCTCCAGCCCCTCGGCCAGGGTGGCGCGGGAGCAGGCGAAGGAGAGGCGCAGGTGGGCTTCGGCGCCGAAGGCGGCGCCGGGGACGGTGGCCACGCCGGCTTCTTCGAGCAGGTATTCGGCGAGGGCGATCGAGTCCGCGCGGCCGGGATGGAAGCAGGCCGAGACGTCGGGGAAGGCATAGAAGGCGCCCTCCGGCGGCCGGCAGCGGAAGCCCGGAATGGCATTGAGCAGGGGCACCAGCATGTCGCGCCGCGCCCGGTATTCGGCCATCATGACCTCCACCTCGGGCTCGGCGTGGAGCAGGGCCTCCAGGGCGCCCACCATGGCGAAGGAGGTGGCATTGGAGGTGGCGTGGCTCTGGATGTTCTCGACCGCCTGGATCACCGGCGCCGGCCCCAGGGCGTAGCCGATGCGCCAGCCGGTCATGGCGTAGGTCTTGGAGAAGGAGCCCACCAGCACCACGGTCTCCGGGAACTCGGCGGCGAGGGCGGCGGCGCTCGCGTGGGGAGCGCTGTAGGAGAAGCGCTCGTAGGTCTCGTCCGCGATCACCAGGATCCCCCGGCCGGCGGCGAAGGTGACGAGCTGGCGCAAGTCGTCCGCGCCCATCACGCCCCCGGTGGGATTGCACGGCGAGTTGACGAGCACGGCCCGGGTGCGCTCGGTCACCGCCGCGATCAGCGGGGCGGCGTGGATGCGGAAGCCGTCCTCCCCGCAGGTGGGCACGAAGACGGGGGTGGCCCCGGCGAAGCGGACCTGCTCCGGGAAGGTGACCCAGTAGGGGGAGGGGAGCACCACTTCCTGGCCATCGTCGAAGACGGCCAGGGCGATCTCGAAGAGGGCGGCCTTGCCGCCGACGGTGATCACCGAGTCCGCGGCCTTCCACGGCGTGCCGTAGCGCCGGCGGTAGGAATCGGCCACGGCGGCGCGCAGGGCGGGGAGGCCGCTCCCCGGCGTGTAGCGGGTGAATCCCTCGGCCAGGGCGCGCCGCGCCGCCTCCACCGCCACGGCAGGAGACGGGAAGTCCGGCTCGCCGGCTCCCAGGTCCACCACGGAAACGCCCTGCGCCCGCAGCTCCGCGGCACGCCGCGTCACCCGGAGGGTGGCGGACTCACCGATGGCGGAGGCGCGGGCCGAGAGCTTCACGGGCGCGGATGGTATCACTGGAGGTGCCGGCATAAAATCTCCCTGCCCGCTGTTCCGTGTCAACAGACTGAGAGGGCGTTTCCCATGGCCAGACGGCACATTCTGCGATCCGCGATCCTGATTTTCTCCTGTTCCTGCCTGGGAGCGGCCTTGTCGCCTCCCGCCGGAGCGCAGATCCCGCGCCCGCAGAAGGCCTCGTTCGTCCTCAACTCGGACCGCACGGCCTACGACGCCGGCAAGCCGGCACGGCTGGCGGCGCTGGTGACCATCGAGTCCGGCTGGCACGTCAACGCCCACAAACCCACGTTCGAGTACCTGATCCCCACGGTGCTCACGCTGACCCTCCCCGCCGGCTGGCCGCAGGAGCAGACGCAGTATCCGGCGGCGGCGATGAAGAGGTTCTCGTTCGAGAAGGTGCCGCTCGCGGTCTACGACGGCGACGTGGTGATCGTGGCCAACCTCCAGGTTCCCGCCGGCACCAAGCCCGGGACCTACCCGGTGCAGGGCGCCCTGCGCTATCAGGCGTGCAACGACTCTCAGTGCCTGCCGCCGGTGACGGCGAAGGCGGAGATCCAGCTCACGGTGGGGCCGGACGGCAAGGCGCAGCATTCCGATCTGTTCCAGGGGAAGGCGAGCGGCCCGGGAAGCGCTCCGCAGGCCCAGGAGACCGGAGGCGGCGCCGGTCTCGCGGGGATGTTCCTCCTGGCGGCGCTCGGCGGGCTGATCCTCAACTTCATGCCGTGCGTGCTGCCGGTGCTGTCGCTCAAGATCTTCGGCCTCGTGCGCAGCGCCGCCCACGGCCGCGCCGAGGTGACGCGGGGGACGCTGGCGACGGCGGCGGGGATCCTCGTCTCTTTCTGGGCGCTGGCGCTCGCCGCCATCGGCGCGCGGACGGCTGGGGCGGCGGTGGGGTGGGGAGTGCAGTTCCAGCGGCCGGGGTTCGTGGCCTTCCTGGCCGTGGTGGTGGTGCTCTTCTGCCTCAACCTCTGGGGGCTGTTCGAGATCACGCTCCCCTGGAAGCTGGCGAACCTCGCCGGCTCCGGCCCCCGGGAGGGAATGGCGGGGCACTTCGCCTCCGGCCTGTTCGCGACGCTGATGGCCACTCCCTGCTCGGCGCCGTTCCT
>DASUEN010000016.1:0-36346 GCA_036275055.1 Thermoanaerobaculia bacterium | reverse complement strand
CCTGTCTCGCCCCTCTCTGAGGTTCCGGCCGCGTCCAAGCCGCCATCCGTTCACCGCCCCCGCCGCAACTCGGGCTCGCCGAGGCTCCTGCACCCTTACGAACTTAACCCCTGATCTGCGATTCCTTCACAGCCTCTGAGTTCGTCGTCTCCTGGGCGCTGACGGCCGGCGGCTGGGTGGTGGCGGAGTCCTACCGCGACATTTCCTGGCTCGCCGTGGGCAAGCGGTAGCGCAGGCGGGAGGTATGGTGGCACAGGGGCGGCCGAACACGCGCATGCAGCGGACTCGCTCATCGGCGTCGTCTCTTCGTTCGCCGCTGATGCGCTGCCTGTTGGCGTCGGCGCACGACCATAAGTGAGATGCAATGAACCAGCAGGCGTTTGATCAACGATTAGGCGGCCCCACACAGTCACCGATCAGAGATTCGTGTGAAGCTCACAGCCGGGCGCCCCAGCCATCTGATAATCCTCATCACATGCGGAAAACTGGTTAGCCCTCCCTTCGACAAGAGGGTCAGACTCGCGGCACTGAAACCTCCGATTTCGCTCGCGACCTGCTTCCAAGTCATACCCCTTTCGATCCGTTGAGCGTCCAGTGCCGAATACAATTTCCTGGTGTCGAACCGAAGGATCTGGTGCGGGCCAACGTATGGCAACCCCAGTGCTTCCGCTGCGGCTTCCTGATAGCCGGGGACGAAGCTCTCCGGTGTTCGATTGAGCCAGAGGAGCATCTGCAAGACACCATTCCCCTCGATCGCCGCTCGATTCCGCATCCCTGTCACAGTCGACGAGCTGATCGGCCGCGCAGGCACGTGCTCGAACAGTGCATTGATCTCGCGCACCACCTGCTGCCAACTGATCCCTCGCGCCAGGCGCTGCGCGTCGAGCGCAGCATACAGTGCTCCTAGATCGAAATCAGCGGATCGGTCAAAAGCCATACCATTCCTCCGGGAGCTTCAGGGCTTCGGTTTCGAGCCGCGCGCCCTCTTAGAGCTCCAGCCACGCCGCCTGTCTCGGCTGCTCCCCAGGAGCCAGAAGGGGAAGGATCGTGGCAGGCTTCTCCAGCGGCCTCGCCGGCAGGTCGCGGCCGAAGAGCAGGCGGACGGCTCCCTCCACGCGCTCGGCCAAAGTCCAGGCAACCAGTCCAAAGGTCATGCGGGCGTTGATCTCTCCCAGGGGATGGAGGGTCTCCTCGCCGTTTTCTTTTCGATACCTCCAGGCGTCGATACCGAAAAATCCCCGATAGCCCGCACGGCGCAGCGCAGCGGCCACGGACTCGACGGTCTCCAGGAGCCGATCGAGCTCGGCTGGGAAAAGGTTGGGCTGGAGATCGATCCCCGCGAACTGGCCTTTGACGTCCACCCGCTGGCCGTGGATGCCGACGATGCGGAGGCCGGTCTCCATGAGGTGGGCCGAGACGCCGAAGTCGGCCGTGCGATCCATCCAGGGCTCGAAGAGGAGAGGGCCATGGCGAGCGAAGAGGCGCTCCACGGTCCGCCGGAATTTGGGCGCGTAGATCGCCGGTCCGTTCCTTTCTATGTAGCGCTCACGGCCGGACGCGGAGAGGGGCGACTTCACCACCCAGCTTTGCGGCGCATGCGGAGAGACGAGGAGCCGGTTGAGCTCGGAGATGGATTCCACCATCCGCGCTCCGGGAAGGGCGCAGCCGATCTGTTCGGCGACTTGGAGACAGAAGGCGCGATGATGGACGGCGGCGGCGATGGCGACAGCGGCCTCTTCGATAGCACCCCAGGCCAGGGTCTCTTCTACCGGAAGAAGCTCCTCCAGCGGACCTGATTCCAGGATCGGCCGCGGCAGCCCCGGCACCTCCAGAACCCGCTCGGGATCGACGGGCACCGGGGTCCACAGACGGTCTCCCTCGCGGGCAAAAGCGCGGAGGAGGGTGCCCAAGCTGGAACCGGTTACAAGGACGGTGCGGCGCGGGTTTCGGCGATGGACGAGGTCGTCCTCCCAGAGGAGGTTGGCGAAGATGCGGCGGCAGTCGGGCATGGTGAAGTCTGTCACACGGATCGTCCCTCGCGGCTGTCCCGCTGCGGGGGGTTGGCGCCACTCTAATGGCAGCAACATCTATTGTCGTTTTGTTTGGGGGGAGTCGGTCTCCGGCCGGGCAAAGGGAAGGCTCACCGGAGGCTCAAAGGGGGGGCGGCCGTTCCCGATCCCGCCAGGTGGTTCCGCGAAGAATCACCTGGCGGTTTGATATTTATCAACTTTCGCCTTCTTCCAATCGCTGGATGAAATCGAGGTCGAGCCCCGCCGCTTCTCTTCCGGCGCGAAAGAAAGTCTTTCCCCGGGCCCGGAGCGGACGCAGGGGCCAGGTGAGATTGGCGCGATAAGCGTCCCAGGCGGATTCGTCCTCCCTCTTGAGAATCTGGAGCCAAGTCCAGCCGAAGCGGACGTGCTCGATCTCGTCGAGATGGACCCGCTCGATTACCGCCACCGTCTTCGAGTCTCCGGCCCGGCGCGCCGCTTCCGCATATTCTTCGGTGTGGTCGAGGTTGGCGTTCTCGAAAGTTAGGGACATCGCGCAGAGGAAGCGCAGGGGAGTGGTCATCGTCTCCACCTTTCCCCAGAAGTAACCGTTCACCGGGAAGTCGCCGAAGCGGGCTCCCGCGTCTTCCATGCGGGCGATGTACATGCGGGTGTGGCGCTGCTCGTCGTCGAGGATCTTCAAGAGGCCGTGGCGAAATTCGGGCGGCATGTCAGGAAACGCCAGCAGGGCCCAGGCGAAGAGCTCGGCCGCCTGGAGCTCGTGGTTCGCCAGGGCATGGAGGATGCGGCGGCGCTGAGCCGGATCGGCCATCCCTTCAATCGACGGAACTTCCACTTTTCTGAAGCGCAGATGGGGCGGACGGCCCGGCCCCGGCGCCCGGAAAGGTGGACCGGGATCGGCATCCGTCAGCGCCGCCGGGGCCGGCGCGAGCTTGACGCTCATGTCCTCCGTCAACAGGACGGTACGGGCGAAATCCCGGATCTCCATGCTCACAGCCCCTGCTGAATGCGATCCGCCACCTGCTCGGCGATCTTCTGCGCGAAAGCCGACGTGTAGTGGAGGCGGTCGACGTAGAGCGGACGTGTTTCGCCCAACTGAAGGTCGCCGAGATAGAGGAAGTCCTTCCCCAGGGTCTCCGGCGACGACATCCGCAGCCGGTCCATGGCCGCGTAGTGGGGGGAGTCGCCGTAGACCGGTCCGTTCGTTGCCGGCATTTTCTCTTTCCCGTTCCACCACAGGAGGTGATGGCGAAGGTCGTATTTCCAGTTCGGCGCCGGCTGCCAGATGAACAGGGGCTTGATGCCATAGGCAGCCGAGACGCCTTCGATCATCCGCTTGTTGCGCAGCCAGCGGGAGACCACGTCCTCGCCGCGGGGGATCGATGGCTCTTCGTCCGGGATCTGCGGAGCCGTCCACGGGGAGCGGACCAGCTTCTGCAGGTGACTGGTGTAGAAAGGATTCTGGAAGTGCTCGTTGATGCCGTCGATGAACAGCACCACCTCCGGGGGCGCGCTGCCGGAGGCGAGGAGCGACTGGAAGAGGGCGAGCTCCTGGGAGCTGAAGAAGTACCCCTGGCCGAAGTTGTAGACGTGGATGGGCGCGCCGGGATAGCGCCGCCGCAGGGTTACCTGGAGATGAGATGGGATCGTTTCCCAGTCCGCGAGGCCGTAGCCGAAGGTGGTGGAGCCGCCGAAGACCCAGACGTTGTGGGCTCCCGACGCCATGGGCCAGGGACCAGGGTCTCGAATCAGCCGCAGGCCCGGCTCGACGATGTTGACGTAGCGGCCACGGAAGGGCTGCTCTGCGAGACCGGTGTAGGGATGGAAGCGGAGGGACCGTCCCCAGCTCTCGGCCAGGAGATCCTCCACTTGCCGCCGGGTCCAGCCCGGGTAGATCTGCGCGAGCTGAGCGTCCGGGAGGGCGAGGGATGGCACCTTCGCCCGGCTCCCCGCGATGTGGGTCAGCCGCACCAGGGGGATGCTCATCCAGGGCGAATCGATCCCCTCGCCGGCCGGCTGGGCCCGGCCCGTGAGCCTCATCCCCAGGGCGATCAGCAGGTTGAGCAGCAGGAAGCCCACCGCGGTGTTGAATACGATCACGGCGGCGTTCACCCAGGCGGCGCGAAAGCCCTGAAGGCCCGCCCGCGCCCGGGTGCCGAGGAAGCTCACCGCCAGGACCATGGCGCCCACGATCACCATCAGCCACTGGCGCTCGCCGAACCCCGGCTCGCCGATCCCCAGCAGGTCGGCCCCGAGCCCGAGGAGAAGGACTCCGAGGGCCGCCGCGCGGACGGCCCAGAGGAAGAGCTTGCCGGGATTGGGGAGGGCGGCCATGACCTATCATGATATTGTGTTTCGATGTCCGAAAGCGAAGACACCCGGAGAAGGGGTCTCAAGCTGGTGGAGCCCACCAAGGAGGAGCTGGAGCAACTGGATCGGCTCCGAGAGGGTCATCCTTGGCAACTCACACTCAGAGACTTTCTCAGCCGTGTGTGCTCCGAATTCGGCTACACCCTTTGCGAGATGGAAGTCTTCGATCCTCAAGGGAACCTTGCTATCAAGCTTCCCTACTTGAAGAATCCGGACGGCAGGGTGATCCACTTGCCTGGCAACTTGGCCATGGACGACATGCTCGATGAGATTACGACCGGGAGTCTTTGCCGTAGGATGAGGGTTCCCCCGGAGGATTGGGGTCTCTTGGCGGAGGAACCCTACGACGACGACTTCGATGATTGTCTATGATCAGGCGGCATCAGCGAATGCAACCTCGACTACCGTAGGCCTGCGCTGACTGGCTGGAGCCGGAAGCTCCGGGGCTGCCACCCTGTAACCCTTGGACCGGGTACGCCGGTACATTTCCCAAAAGCGCTTGGGGGCTTTCGGGATGTCACCGAACGGAAGGACGCCTTCTTTCTCTGCCACGAAGACATGTGCCAGGACTATACGCTCCAGCTCGTAAAGCAGCGCGTCCAGCGTAGCGGCTTGGGTTGCTATATCGTACTCCAGGCATTGAGCTACCCAATTATGGCCGCTCTGAAATGCCACGGCGTGAATTGTGCGCTCCTCGCAGTTTTCCATGGTGCCACCTCTTCTCCTGGAATCGTCCTCCACAGCGAGAGTTTACGACAGTCCCATCCTCAGTAGTGCACGATCGCCGACAGCACGAACGTGCGCGGCGAGGTGAAGACGGTCCCCTGGCCGAAGTTCGGGTTGTTGGGCTTGTTGTCCGCGGGGCGGCCGAGGATCAGCCGGTCGTCCACGGCGAGCGGCACCTGCTGGTCGAAGAGGTTGGTCACCCGCCCTTCGAGTTGGAGGCCGATCCCCCCGAGCTTGAAGTCCCAGGAGGTCAGGAGGTCGGCGCTCGTCCAGTCGGGCATGCGGCGCGAGCCGGCCTTCTCCAGGTAGCGGACGTAGGAGCTGCTGGAGACGTTCGGGTCCGGCAGTCCCCGCGCCTCCCAGGCGCCGCCGCTCTGGAAGTGGATGAAGGTGCCCAGCGTCAACGGCTCGACGGGGTGGATGGTGGCGAAGAGCTTGGCATCGTGGGTGCGGTCGCCGCGCAGGATGCCGTCGCGGTTGTCGGTGATCTTCACGCCCGGGCCGTCCTGGATGAAGGAGGAGTTGTAGAACGGCGAGTCGCCGCCGAAGTCGATGTCCCAGTTCCCCGTCAGCCGGCTCCAGGTGTAGCTGAAGTTGATCCACGGCCGGAAGAAGCGGTCGGAGACAGGCCGGCGGGTGGCCTCCAGGGTGACGGCCTTGTAGCGCCGGTAGGCGCCGGGGAGCTGGGCGACGTGGAAGGGGCCGTTGCCCAGGCCGTCGGCGGAGATGTCCTCGAAGATGTTCCCCACCTTGCGGTACATCCCCCAGAGCTCCGCCGTCCAGGCGTTGCCGAGGGGGCGGGCATAACCCACCAGGAACTCGTCCGTGTACTGCGGGTCGAGCCCGGAATCGATCGTCTTGGTCTGGGTGTTGGCCTGCGGGACGCTCGAGATCAGGTGCCCGGCGGCGTCGAAGGTGGCACGGGTGGTGAAGATGCGGGTGGGCGAGCCGGCCCGGCCCAGGGACTTGTTGTCGGTGTTGTAGTAGCGGCCGAAGTTGGCGTAGAGCTTGTCCCCCCGCTGCACGCTGGGGACGAAGGCGATCCCCAAGCGCGGCTGGAGCTCCTGGCCCCAGTCGAAGTCGAGGATCTTCTTCTCCCGCTTGGTGTTCGGGATGGCGCCGAAGACCTCGCCGAAGTATTCGTCCTTGTTCACCAGCAGACCGGCGGTGATCGTCGTCCGTTCGCCCAGGCTCATCTGGTCCTGGCCGAAGACGCCGTAGGAGCGACCGCGGCCGGTGTGGGGCGGCTGGGCGGAGACGTAGCTCGCCGTGAACTGCCTGGTGGTGGGGTTCCAGGTGATCGTGCCCCAGCCGTTGGCGCGCCGCTCCAGCTCTTCCAGGTCCATCTCGTAGGTGCCGCCAGCCCGCAGGTCGTGACGCGTGGAGCCGAATTCCTTGAAGGTCTGATAGGTGCCCCGCAGCTCGTCGCGCTGGAAGTTCTGGTTGTTGACGGCGAGACTCGCACCGCCCACCGACTGGCCGACGCCGGTGGCGCCGCCCACCGGGAAGTCCGGAGTGGAGGTGAAGTTCCCCACGAGATCGGGGCGCGCGGCGTTGAAGGCCGGCTGGTAGCCGAGGTCGGCGAGCGGGTTGGTGCCGTTGTTCTCCCGGTCGCGGTTGTACTTGAATTCGGTGAAGGTGTCGGCGGAGAGCGTCCAGGTCCAGGTGAAGGTGCCGAGGCTGTAGTTGCGGAAGTCGTTGCTCCCCACGGTCGGGCTGGAGGTGGAGGTGATGTTGGCGTTCTCGTCCGTGCGGTCGCGGTGGCGCAGGCCAAAGGTGAGGAAGTGCTGCTCGGTGGGATTGGCCGTGAGCTTGCCGAAATACTCCTTGGTGATCAGCTTCTCGTCCGGCACGGAGCCGAGGTTGTTCGTGCGGTCCGTGGTAGTGATGGAGGGCCGGCTGGCCGAGCCATAGAACCAGAAGTGATCGTGCACCAGGGGACCGCCCAGGGAGATGCCGGCGAAGTCCTGGTCAGTAGTGTTCTTCACCGTCGAATTCTTGTTGGCGGAAACGAAGCTCGCCGGCTGGTACTCGTAGCGCGCCTCGCCGCCGAAGCGGTTGGTGCCGGCGCGGGTGATGGCGTTGACCACCATGCCGCCGGCGCGGCCGAACTCGGCGGAGATGCCGCCGCGAATCAGGCTCACTTCCGAGATGTCGAGCTGGGTGATGTCCGGGAAGATGTCGCCGAAATCGGGATTGGTGACGTTGATGCCGTCCACCAGGAAAGTGTTGTCTAGGCGCGAGCCGCCGGCGTTGGGGGCGAGCCGCCCGTTCTGGCTCACCCCCGGCGCGAGCTCGAAGAGGCCGCTATAGGTACGCGGGATCGGCAGCTCCTCGATCTGCTCGGCGGTGAAGTTGACCTGCGCCTCGGTCGACTTGACGTCGATCGTGGGGAGCGCGGCGCTGACCGTGATCTCCCCCTGAAGGGTGGGCTTGAGGGTGAGCTCGAGCTGGGTGTCCTTCTCGAGCTCGACGACGGCCGGCCGGCTGGCATTGCCCAGCCCTTGGAGCTCGGCCGTCACGTCGTAGCTCCCGGGAGGAAGGCGCTGGAAGCTGAAGGCGCCGTCGGCAGACGTCACCGCCGAGCGGCCGGCGGGGAGGAACGGCCCTTTGACCGTCACCGTAACCCCTGGCAGGCCCGAGCCATCCGCGGAGCGCACCACACCCGAAATCGAGCCGGTCTCCGCCGCGAAGGCGGCACCGGCCCCCAGCATCAACGAGACGAGCAGATAGAGAAGTAGACCGCGCCCTCTGAGCATCGCGAAACCCTCCTGGCCGTGCCACCGCGAGAGCGGGGCACTGTGACGTGTTGCAAGGAGAGGAATCGTAGCACGGGGTGTGACGGGGAGGTGACGGAAAGGCGAGAGATGATAAAATCATCGTCAACCATGAATGGAAACGTCCGGGTCCTTCCCCTCGCCCTGGCCCTCGGCCTGCTCGCCGCCGCCGCCCTCGCTCAGCCGGGCGGCCCACTCCCCAATCCCCTGCCGCTTTTTCCGGCCGACAACTGGTGGAACGTGGACGTCAGCGCGGCGCCCGTCGATCCGGGGAGCGCCGGCTACATCGACTTCATCGGACGCGGCGTGGGGCTCCATCCGGATTTCGGGGGGAACGCGGACTCCTTTCCGGACATCTACGGCATGGTCTACCTCTCGGTGCCGGGGAGCCAGCCACTGGTGCCGGTGACCTTCGTGGAGTTCGGCAACGAGAGCGACGCCGGAGCGCCGGGGAGGCCCGCCGGCTATCCCATTTCGCCGGAGGCGAAGACCCAGGCCCATTGGATCGAGGGGGGCCAGCCCGGCACGGAGGTGGGGGGCGACCGCCACATGCTGATCGTGGACCGCGACAACCGCATCCTCTACGAGCTCTACCACGCTCACTGGAACCAGACCCGGGGGCGCTGGGAGGCCGGCTCGGGCGCCGTCTTCCCGCTGACCTCGAACCTGCGGCGCCCGGAGGGGTGGACGAGCGCGGACGCGGCGGGCCTCGCCATCCTCCCGGGGCTGGTGCGCTGGGACGAGGTTTTCGGCGCGGCTCCCATTCAGCATGCCTTCCGCTTCACGGTGGAGGAGTCGAACGGCCACGTGTTCCCGGCGTCCCACGATGCCGGGGGGACGAACGGCGCCCTACCCATGGGCGCCCGCCTGCGCCTCAAGGCGGGCAAGGACCTCTCGGGCTATCCCCCGGAGGTGCGCAAAATCTTCCAGGCGATGAAGACCTACGGGCTGATCGTCGCCGACAACGGCGCCAACATGTTCATCACCGGCACCTACGACACCCGTTGGGACAACGACGTGCTGAATCCCGCCTTCGCCAGCTTGACGGCGGGCGACTTCGAGGTCGTCAAGCTCGGTTGGCAGCCGTCGAGCGGCACCGGCGTTTGCCTGCCGGGGGATGCGAGGCTCTGCCTTGCCGGCGGCCGTTTCCAGGTGGAGGCTCACTGGACGACCACCTCCGGCAACGGGCCCGGCCACGCCGTGGCGCTCACTCCCGATACGGGATATTTCTGGTTCTTCGACGCCACCAACGTCGAGGTGGTGTTGAAGGTGCTCGACGCCTGCACTTTCAACCAGCGCTTCTGGGTGTTCGCGGGGGGCCTCACCAACATACAGGTCCACCTCACGGTGACGGATACCCAGACGGGGGCCGTAAAAACCTACGACAATCCTCAGGGAAAGGCCTTCCAGCCGGTGCAGGATACGGGGGCGTTTGCAACGTGCCCGTGAGGCGCCTACGGGGCGCCTACGACTCCCGCAAAGCGCGCACGATGAACCGCTTGGGCGCCGCTCCCACGTAGTGGAAGGGGTAGCAGGTGACGAGCGTCAGCTCGGGGACGCCGTCGTCGTTGAGGACCTCGGTCTCTTCCGGCATGACGATGCGAGTCCAGTCCACCCGGTAGGTGAAGGTCCCCTCCAGGGTCTCCAAACGGATGAGGTCGTTCTTCTGAATGTCTTTGAGGGCACGGAAGAAACTGTCCCGATGAGCCGCGATGGCCACGTTCCCCCCTTCGCTGGGGAGGGCGGTCTCGGGAACGTGGCCGGCGCCTCGCCGCAGGGTCGCCGCATCCACCCCTTCGAGGACGATGGTGGAAACGTCCAGCCGGGGAATGGCGATGCGGCCGACCAGGGAGCCTTCGGCCAAAGCAGGGCGACGCTCCACGGATGGGGGCGGCGAATTGGCCGGTTGAAAGCTGTCGAGGCGGTCGGTCTCCTGAGCCGGTTGCGAGGCCTGCTGATACGCAGGGGCTTCGCGGGCCTCGTCCAGGATCCGGGAGTCGCGGTACTGGGTGTAGGTGGCGTCGATCCAGGCCCAGGCCCAGCCTCCCAGGCAGAAGACTGCGACCAGCAGCAGGGCCCGCTCCAGCCAGCGTAGAGCGGAGGTCTTGGTCTTGACGGCCACTTTCTCCATGCTTACCTCTCCAAGACAGAATCACCTGGCGCCGCAAAGCGCCAGGTGACCGTGACTACGTCCTACGCCTGGCAAAGTGCCGATCAGGCATTGCGCTTGGCGTAGACGCGCACCGCGAAGAAACCGCTCAGGGCCAGCAGGCCGAGCAGCGCCACGGTGGGCAGATCGCTCGCGGTCTTCGGCAGGCTCTGGGTCCCCGTGCTAGTGGAGACGCTGGAGGTATCCGTCGAGTTGCCGGTCGTCGTGGTCGTGGTCGGAGGGACGGCCGGCGGGGCCAGGGACGTGCCGGTCTGGTCGTTGTTCATCGTGCCGGTGGTGTCGTTGTTCATCGTGCCCGTGGTGTTGTCGGCGGGCGGCGCGGTCGTGTCGGTGGGCGGTGCCGTGGTCGTGGTGGTCGTCGTGGCCGTGCCGTTCTCGCTCGCTGGAGGAGTCGCAGGCCTCTGCATCTGCGAGCCCGGATTCTGCAGGTTGTTGTTGGTCTGGCCCGGCTTCGTCTCCTGCGACGGGCCCGGGGCGGGCGTGTTCAGCGAGCTTTGGGCAAAGACGGCACCGGCGGTCGTGAGGACCAGGGCCGTGGCGAGGGAAAGAATTTGGCGCTTCATGTCGAGCTCCTCCTGGTTGTTGAGCGTATGTTCGCTCCCTGAAGGAACCCGGATGAGGGTTCCTCCGTTTCAACTCTGCGGCGGCTGGGGGGAGAGGGTTTCGATTTCTTGGAGTTTCGGCGCGCCGATCGAAGCTCCTCTCCCCGCCCGCCGCTCGCTAACGGCAGGGATACGGTGCAACACCGATGCCAGGGATGACCCTATCGGGGCGGCGCTCCCCGCAAAGATAGCGCCTGTGGCCCCATCGAGGAGGGGCTTCAGCTCACTTCGGAGTCGTCGTCTTCCGGGGCCAGGTTGAGCTTGGTGAAGCCCCGGGTGACCATCTGGTAGGTGAGGGCGGCCATGCAGCGGCGCGCGACTTTGCGCACGCTCGAAGGATGGTAGCCCATGCGCTCGGCCACTTCGCTGGAGTCGTAGCCAAGGCCGTAGCGCAGACGCAGGAGCTTGCGGCAGCGGGGCGGCAGCTCCTCCAGGAGGTTGTTGAGGTCCCACAGGAGCTCGGCCCGCTCCTGCGGCGCCGCCACCGGCTCGGAGAGGAGCTCCAGGATGGCGGTGTCCACCGAGTTGTAGAGGTTGTTGCGCCGCTTGCGCCAGTAGACGACGCAGCGGTTGCGCAAGGTGACGAGCAGCCAGGCTTCGGGATCCTGGATGACCTCCCACTTCTGGATCGTGGAGATGAGGGCCTCCTGGACGAGGTCTTCCGCGTCGTGGGCCGGAATACGATACCGGCCGAGGACTTGCTTGAGCCTCGGGCGAAGTCGTCGCAGGAGTTGGTCCAGCGACTCTCTGCCTACCGGTTGGTCCGACACTGCCATTTGCCGTTCGTTTCCCTGCTGCTATTAGCTCCGCGTCTTTCGCGCCGGGCAATGATAACCCGGAAGGGCCGTCTTTCCCACCCAGGCGGGGATTTCTGCCTTCCACCTGTTTCCTCCTAAGTGCTGCGAGAAGGGAAGAGCGGGGCTTGCAGAGGGAAATGATAGACTCCACCCCCTCATGGCTACCATGATCCAGAACCGTTCCCGCGTCGCCCTGAGCGTCCGCCGCTCCCCCATCATCGGGGTAGTGAGGACCTCCACCCGCGAGGAGGCCGCAGCCCAGGCCCGGATGCTGGCCGCATCCGGCGTCGAGCTGGTCGAGGTCACCTTCACCGTACCCGGCGCTTCCAGTCTCTTGAAAGAATTGCTCGCCGCCCGCGGCGGTGACGGCCCGCCGTTCTTCGGCATGGGCACGGCCACCACCGCCGCCCGTGCCCGCGAGGCCGCGGAGGCGGGTGCGGAGTTCCTCGTCACCCCCAACGTCAACGCCGAAGTGGCGAAGGAGGCGCGCCGGGCCGGGATGTTCCTGGTCATGGGCGCCCTGACGCCCACCGAGATCGTCACCGCGCACGAGCTCGGCGCCGACCTGGTCAAGGTCTACCCCCTGCCGCCCGTTGGCGGACCCGCGTACCTGCAGGTGATTCGCGGTCCCTTGGGGGACGTCCCCATGCTCGCCGCGGGCGGCTTCGGCGTCGAGGACATCCCGGCCTACGCCCGCGCCGGCGCTTCCGCCTTCGGTATGGCCGCGCCCCTGCTGGGTGTCGGACCCGACGAAGGGGAGGCTCGGCGGCGAGTCGCCCGCGCCCTGGCCCTGGCCCGGGGACAGGACCCCGCTCTTGAGGCCCATGAGGAGAACCGATGAGCACGACCCCGACGCCGCCCCGGCAGGTCATCTTCGACCCGACCCCCGAGATCTACGCGACCGACAGCGCAGGCTCGTTCACCTTCCCGCTGGCGGTCGCCGGCAAGGCTTTCCTGGGGACCAGCGCCTACGACGAGGTGCGCTTCGTCTTCTCCATCTGGCATCCGTCGGGTCAGCGCACCATCGACCTCGACCGCGCCTACGTGGAGCTGCGAGCCGCCTTCGATCCGGACGAGGACCACTGGACGAAGATCGCCGAGATCGAGCCGGTCGTCCCCCCGTACGCCGGCGGCGAGAGCTTCGACGGCTGGATCGTGCTCCCCATCCTGGGTACCTCCAGCGCCTTCGCCGTCGTCGGCAGCGGCTTCGAGCCCCGCGCCCGCCTGCAGATCCGCGCCAGCGCCTACTTCGTGGCCTGATTTCCCAAGCGAGAGGATGAGACGATGCCCAAGCGGTCGATGCGAGCCTACCTGGTCTTCACCGGCAGCGGCCCCATTCTGCTCCTCTCGACGTACCCCAAGCTGACGGACGTCCGCCTGGTCGACAAGCTCCGCTACAAGGGGATCGACAAGTTCATCGCCTACGAGGTGGACCTCGAGGCCGTCCAGCAGCGCTACGAGCACTCCTTCGAGACCGTGGCCAAGGATCTCGAAGGAGTGGAGGACCTCCGCGTCCTCGACTTCAACGGCCACCAGATCATGGCCAATTTCTCGCTCGACAGCCTCGGCGATCCCATCAAGTTCGGGTAGTGAGCTTCTTGTAGCGAATGCGGTGGGGCTGGTCGGCCTCGGCGCCCAGGCGGCGCCTGCGGTCCGCTTCGTAGGCTTCGTAGTTCCCCTCGAACCACTCCACCCGCGAATCCCCCTCGAAGGCCAGGATGTGGGTGGCGAGCCGGTCGAGGAACCAGCGGTCGTGGCTGATGATGACGGCACAGCCGGCGAAGGCGAGGAGCGCCTCCTCCAGGGCCCGCAGGGTGTCGACGTCGAGGTCGTTGGTGGGCTCGTCGAGGAGCAGCAGGTTTCCCCCAGCCTTCAGGGTGCGGGCGAGGTGGACGCGATTGCGCTCGCCGCCGGACATGTCCTTGACCCGCTTCTGCTGGTCCGAGCCCTTGAAGTTGAAGGCCGCGGCGTAGGAGCGGGCCGGCACCTCGCGGCTGCCCAGGGTGACCACGTCGCGTCCGTCGGAGATCGCCTCCCAGACGAGCTTGTCCCCCTCCAGGCTGTCGCGGCTCTGGTCGACGTAGGCGAGCTTCACCGTCTCGCCGACGCGGATGGCGCCGGCGTCCGGCTTCTCCTGCCCCACGATCATGCGGAAGAGTGTGGTCTTGCCGGCGCCGTTGGGGCCGATGACGCCGACGATGCCACCCGGCGGCAGGGAGAAGGAGAGGTCCTCGATCAGCAGGTTGTCGCCGTACCCCTTGCGCAACCCCTTGGCCTCCACCACCAGGTCGCCCAGGCGGGGGCCGGCGGGGATGTGGATCTCGTTCGGATCGGCCCGCTTGTCGTATTCGCGGTCCTCGGCCAGCAGCCTTTCATAGGCGTTGATGCGGGCCTTCCCCTTGGCCATGCGGGCGCGGGGGCTCATGCGGATCCACTCCAGCTCGTGCTGCAGGGTCCGCTGCCGGCCCGAGGCTTCCTTCTCCTCCAGGGCCATGCGCCCCTGCTTCTGCTCCAGCCAGGAGGAGTAGTTCCCCTTCCAGGGGATTCCCTGGCCGCGGTCGAGCTCCAGGATCCACTCCGCCACGTTGTCGAGGAAGTAGCGGTCGTGGGTGATGGCCACCACCGTGCCGGCGTACTCCTGGAGGTGGCGCTCCAGCCAGGCGACCGATTCGGCGTCGAGGTGGTTGGTGGGCTCGTCCAGCAGGAGGAGGTCGGGGCGCTGGAGGAGGAGACGGCAGAGGGCCACCCGGCGGCGCTCGCCGCCCGAGAGCTTGGTGACGTCCGCGTCCGGGGGCGGCAGGCGCAGGGCGTCCATGGCGATCTCCAGGGTGCGGTCGAGGTCCCAGGCGCCGGCGGCCTCGATCTGGTCCTGCACCCGCGCCTGCTCGGCCATGAGCTTGTCCATCTCGTCGTCGGACAGGGGCTCGCCGAACTTGGCGTTGATCTCGTCGAACTTGGTGAGCAGGGCGCGGGTCTCGGCCACCCCTTCCTCGACGTTGCCCAGCACGTCCTTGGCCGCGTCGAGCTGCGGCTCCTGGGAGAGGTAGCCCACCCGCGCGCCCTTGGCGGCCCAGGCCTCGCCGCCGAACTCGGTGATCGTCCCGGCCATGATCTTCAGCAGCGTGCTCTTGCCGGCGCCGTTCAACCCCACGACGCCGATCTTGGCGCCGGGGAAGAACGACAGCCATATCCCTTTCAAGACCTCCCGGTTCGGGGGATAGATCTTGCGGAGATCCTTCATGACGTAGATGTACTGCTCGGACATGGAGACGGTTCCTCGTATTGTTTTGGAGTTTCAGCAGCGGAAGACGAGCTGCCAGACTGCGGATTGTATCGCAGGCGGGAGGGCGCCGGGGGACTGTCACCCCCGGCGCACGGGAAGAGAACGGCTGGGGGCTCGCTCAGGGCTGCGGACACGCCTTGACCGGCTGCGGCCCGGGAGCGATCTGGACCAGCTCCATCATCCCCTCGTCCTCATGGTCGAGGATGTGGCAATGGAGGACGAAGTCACCGCGGAACGTCTCGTACCGCGTGCGGACCTCGTAGGTCGTGCCCGGCTTGATGAGCAGGGTGTCCTTCCAGGTCCACTGCCCCGTTTCGTCTTTGACCTGGAACGGATTGACGTGGATGTGGAACGGGTGATTGGCCCGCTTCGAGCTGATGAGCCACGTGTCCGCCTTGCCGAACTCCAGCTTGCGCGGCGGCATCTTGGGGTCGAAGTCCTTGCCGCAGATCATGAACTTGAGGGGATTGCCGGCGATGTCGAACTCGACTTTCTGCGGCTCCCGCCCCGCGACCTCGCGAGCGGTGATGTCCGGCAGCCGGAAGGGCTTCAACTTCGCCGGGTCCGGGAGGCTCCGGTGACAGGGCGAGCGCGGGTCCGTGCAGGGCGGCTTATCGCCGACCTCGATGATGGCGAGGACTTTGCGGGGCTCCGGCGCGGCGTTCAGGGCGGCCTCGGGGGTGACGTCGAACGGCACCAGCAGAGGGGCCGAGGGCTCGTCGATCAGGTAGTACTTGCCGGGGGTCATCGGGGCCTTGGCCATGACGTCCACCCGGTAGCCCGGCTCGAGCTCGATCCGGTCGCGCTCCGTCACCGTTCCGGTGGGCAGGCCGTCGAGGGCGATCTCGTGGAGCCATCCCTTCTCGACGATGAAATCGTCGCCATTCTTCTTGCCGACGGCGGCCATGATGGTCTCCCTGACGCCGCCGTGGATCAGCCGCCAGCGCTGGACCTCCCCGGGCCGCATGTCGATCGTGGGCTGCAACTGGCCGTTGATCGTCGTGTACCGGCCTGAATCTTTCCAGGCGTTGGGCCCGAACTGCTGGCCGAAGTCCTCCACCTTTCCCACCTCGCCGGGTTTGCAGCTCCAGTCCTTCGCATTCGCAAAGTTGCACTTGTAGGGGACCTGCTGGAAGAGGAGCATCCGGGACCGGGCGCCCTTGATCCCGGGCACGTCGTCGAAGCCTCCGGGCTTGGAGACGATGAGCGCGCCCTCGACGCCGCTGCTCACCTGGATGGCGGTCGAGCCATGGACGTGGGCGTGATACCAGAAGGTCCCCGACGGGTGGTTCTTGGGGATCTTGAACTCGAAGTGGAACCCGTGCCCGCCGGGATCGAGGTTCAGGAGGACGTTGTCGCTGCTGCAATTCGGCGAGACGTGGAGGCCATGCGTGTGCAGGTTGGTGGTGTTGAATCCCTTGGGATCCGGCGAGCCTGCCAGCGTCTCGAAGTGCGCGTGCAGGGTGTGCTCCTCCTTCCCCGTGAGGCAGGGGATGGGGGTGGGCTTGCACACCTTCCCGGTCGGACAGGGGAGGTCGTTGATCAGACGGACCTTGATGGTATCCCCCGGCGCGACCCAGAAGGTCGGGCCAAACGCCTTGCCGTTGTAGGTCCGCAGCTCGACGGTCTGCTTTCCGATCGTCTGTTTCGAGTAGCCCAGCCGCAAGGTCGCCGAGAGCACCCCGCGGGTGGGGCGCAAGGGCTCGGGGTCGTAGAGCGGCGGATGATCGCTATCGGGCGCGAGCTCGGGCACCGCCTGACCCAAGGCGGAGCTCGCCAGCAGCAGCAGCGGCGCACACAGGAATCGCAACGATTTGAAACTTGGCATGGCACTCCCCTCCTCCTGAGGAATGGAAACGGCTCCCGGCCCGAGCGGTCGGTTGCGGGCTCCCGTCTCACATTTGTCTGGGTGAGTAGTGACGGCGGGGAGAGGAGAATAACAGACCGGGAGCGTGTAGTCAGAGGACGGTCGGACCGGGTCTCTGACCCGCCGCCCGCTGACAACCGTGTAGAAGGGCGGCGATCGAGATCGCCTTGCTCCAGGGATGCTCCTGTCGGAGCTGGCAGTGCGACTGGGGTGGCTTGAGGCCCTCTTCGAGAAGGTGCTCCATTTGGCAGAGGGGCATTCTCGAAGCGTAGGGCGTCACATCTCCAATCTGGAGCGCGAAGATCTCCTCCCTCTCTCCGGCATAGGCCAGAAGCTGGTTCCGAGAGCAGCCTACCCGATCCCCGTAGCGCTCCCAGATCTCGCTAGGAGACGCTGCGCTCACGTCTCCGATGGTGGCTTCGCCGACGAGGGCTCGTTCCGGACTGGAGGCATAGAGGGCGATTCTCGCTCCACGCCAACGGGGATGAAAGCGCTTCCTGACCTCAATGGTCTTCTCCCCGCTCAAGAGCCGCTCGGCGAACTCCGGCTTGACGGAGAGCAAGAGGGAAGGGGGTATCGAATAGCCGTTGACCTGGAATCGGTCCACCAGCTTCGGCAGCCGTTGCCGCACCGCACGCCAGACGTCCCAGAAGGGGGCAGAGGTCCGCAGCTCCTCCTCGAAGAGCCGGTACTGCGTGTGTGCCCGGGTCACGTCCCGAAAGCCGAAGCTCGAAAAAAACTCCCGGCTCCGGCTCCACAGGCTCTCGGGCAGCGTGAAGTGAATTTCCCTGGCGGTCGTCCGGACTTCGAGCGCCATGACCGAGAAGAAGACCTCTCCGAGATTGAGACCCTGAAGCTCCGGAGCAATGCGCAGATGGCAGAGCTTGGCCTGCTCTCCCTTCTTCAGAACCGCCGTGAGGATCGGAGTCTCCCCTTCGAAGCCGAGATAGGCGACGCGGGATCCCTCTCGCAGCCCGGGAATCACCTTGGCGCGGAACCACTCCCTGATCGTGGGGTACATCTCGTCGTTGAGGGCCAACTGCTCGGCAAACAAGCGGAGAGAATCCGTGGAGCGCAGCACGTCCTGGTCGGTCAGACGCAGGAGGTGATAGTTCTGGCGCAGCGGGAAAAGCGTATCCATGAGCCTCCTCCTTCAATGCGGCTCAGAGGGTCTCACCGAACCCGTCTCGTCGACCGTAACTGACTCGGGCCAAGGTGCGAAGTATTACAAACCCATCCCCCGCACCCGCTCCGGCAAAGCCGCCAGGAACGGCCCGAGGTCGTCCACATCCGGCAGGGTGATCTCGATCTTCCCCTTCTTCGTCCGCTCGACCTTCCCCTCGCCTTCCATCAGCAGGGGGACCTGGAGGGCTTCGCGGTCGAGGGGGATCTCGTCCGTCACCGCGAAGAGCTGGTTCATGATGCGCTGATCGACGATTCGCATGGCCAGGGGAGCCTCCTCTCCTTCATTCTAGTTTCTTTGCTACATTGGCCCCATGACGGACCCCGCCGCGCCTGCGACCGACCTCTTCCTCTCCCTCACGCCCGAGAAGGTGCTGGCGGCCGTGGAGGCGGGCGGCCTGGAGTGCAATCCCGTCTGCTACCCCTTGAACTCGTTCGAGAATCGGGTCTACGAGGTGGAGCTCGCGGACCGCACGCGGGTGGTGGCGAAGTTCTACCGCCCGGGGCGCTGGAGCGAGGAGCAGATCCTGGAGGAGCACCAGTTCCTCGCCGACCTCGCCGCCGAGGAGATCCCCGTCTGCACCGTCCGCCCCTTCCCCGGCGGAGGGAGTCTGCGCCGCACGGAGGGTATTTTCTACAGCCTCTCGGATCGCCGGGGCGGGCGCGCCCCTGACGAGCTGAGCGACGAAACCGCCCGCCGCCTGGGGATGCTCGTGGGACGGATGCACAACGTCGCCGTCCGCCGCGAGGCCCCCCACCGACTGCACCTGGATGCCGAGACCTACGTGCGCGAGCCCGTGGCCTGGCTCGACGCCCACGACACCATCCCCCGCCACGTGCGCCAGCGCTACTTCGACGCCGCCCTCGCCATCGCGGAGATCGCGGACCGCAGGATGGAGGGGGTGGCCGTCCATCGCCTCCACGGCGACCTCCACCTCGGCAACCTCCTGTTCCGCGACGGCCTGCTGAACGTGCTCGACTTCGACGACATGGTCCTCGGCCCGGCGGTGCAGGACCTCTGGCTGGCCCTGCCCGGCCGCGACGCCATGGCGCTCGCCCAGCGGGAGTCTTTCCTTGCCGGGTACGAGAGCTTCCGCGAATTCGACCGCTCGACCCTCAACCTGATCGAGCCGCTGCGGGCACTGCGCATCGTCCACTATGCCGCCTGGCTCGCCAAGCGCTGGCACGATCCGGCGTTCCCCGCCGCCTGGCCGCACTTCGGCACTCCGGACTACTGGCAGCGGGAGACGGAGGACCTGGAAGAGCAGCTCGCGGTGCTCCGCGGCGAGGCGACTCCCGAGGAGGCCGAGCTGCTGGCCACCGAGGAGAGCGTGAAGGAGGAGGAAGTCCCCCTGACCAACAAGGATTTCTTCTGGGATTGGGAGGGGTAGAAGGGGCCCTTCCCCCTCCGCGTACGGTGCTCCCCGCCCGCCGGAAAACACCGCGGCAGGTGAAACCGCTCGGTTCGATCTAATACCTCTGCGCCTTCCCCTCGTCTTACTCCTTGAAGCCCGATCGAGGGCGTCACCTAACGAGGAGCAACGAAGATGACCAAGAATAAGCCCAGCAAGCTGACCCTTCGCCGTGAGACCCTGACCGCACTCGACATGCAGGCCGTCACCGGTGGCGCCACCGCCCCGGGCACGACCAGTATCATCGTGGCCAACACCGTGCACTCGGTCTGCGCGCTCTGCATTCCTTACCCGGTGATCCCGCCTCAGGAGTGGCCGATCGGCGGCTGATCGTACCGGCCGTTGGCGCCTGAGCCCGGCTCTCCCCGTAGGGAAGCTCATCTTCCCTACGGGGATTTGCCGCTTCCCCAACCTATATCGTGAGGCAGAGGGAGTTCTACTGATCCCCCGCCGTCCCTGCCACGTCGCCGAAACCCCCCTTGCTCCCCGCGCCGCCGCTCCAGGTCCAGTTTTTGATCTCCGGCATGTCGTCCCCAAACTTTTCGATGTACTCCTTGTGATCGATCAGCTTGTCGCGCAGCGCCTGCTTCAAGTAGGCGGCCTTGGGGCCGAGCTTGGGCACGCGATCGATCGCCTCCTCGACGAGATGGAAGCGATCGAGGTCGTTGCGCACCACCATGTCGAAGGGAGTGGTGGTGGTTCCTTCCTCTTTATAGCCCCGCACGTGGAAGTTGTCGTGATTCGTCCGCCGGTAGGTGAGACGGTGGACGAGCCACGGATAACCGTGGAAGGCGAAGATGACCGGCTTGTCGCGGGTGAAGAGGACGTCGAATTCCTTGTCCGGCAGGCCGTGGGGGTGCTCGGAGGACGGCTGCAGCGTCATCAGGTCGACGACGTTGACCACCCGCACCTTGAGGTCCGGCAGCTCGCGGCGCATCAGGTCCACGGCCGCCAGGGTTTCGAGCGTCGGCACGTCGCCCGCGCAGGCCATCACCACGTCGGGCTCGCCCCCTTGATCGTTGCTCGCCCACTCCCAGATGCCGATCCCCGCCGTGCAGTGCTTCACCGCCTGATCCATGTTCAGCCACTGCGGCGCCGGCTGCTTGCCGCAGACGATAACGTTGACGTATTGCCGGCTGCACAGGCAGTGATCGGTCACCGAAAGCAGGGTATTGGCGTCCGGCGGCAGGTAGACGCGCACCACCTCGGCCTTCTTGTTCATCACGTGATCGATGAACCCCGGGTCCTGGTGGCTGAAACCGTTGTGGTCCTGCCGCCAGACGTGGGAGGTCAGCATGTAGTTGAGCGAGGCGATGGGCCGCCGCCAGGGGATCTCCCGCGTCGTTTTGAGCCACTTCGCGTGCTGATTGAACATCGAGTCCACGATGTGGATGAACGCCTCGTAGCAGGAGAAAAAGCCGTGGCGGCCGGTAAGGAGGTACCCTTCGAGCCACCCCTGGCACTGGTGCTCGGAAAGCACTTCCATCACTCGTCCATCCGGAGAAACGTTTTCATCCGTGGGCAGGGTCTCGGCGACGGACTCCCGGTCGGTGACCTCGAAAACATCGTTCCAGCGATTCGAAGCCGTTTCGTCCGGGCTGAAAAGGCGGAAATTGCGGGAGTCGGCATTGCGCTTCAGCACGTCGCGCAGGAGCTTCCCCTGCACCCGGGTGGCCTCGGCCACGGTGGCGCCGGGCGAGGGCACGTCCACCGCGTACTCGCGGAAGTCGGGGACCCGCAGGTCGCGCAGCAGCAAGCCGCCGTTGGTATGGGGATTGGCGCTCATCCGCCGCTCCCCCTGAGGCGCCAGCTCCGCGATCTCCGGCCGCAGCCGGCCCGTCTCGTCGAACAGCTCCTCCGGGCGATAGCTGCGCATCCAGTCGTCGAGGATCTTGACGTGCCCGGGATGCCCCATCTCGGCCATCGGCACCTGGTGCGCCCGCCAGGTCCCCTCGACGGGTTTGCCGTCCACCACCTTCGGTCCGGTCCACCCCTTGGGGGAGCGGAGCACGATCATCGGCCAGCGGGGGCGCTCCTGAAAGCCTTTTTCCCGCGCCTCGGCCTGGATGCGGAGGATCTCCGGGATCACCTCGTCCAGCACCGCCGCCATGCGCTGGTGCATGAGATCAGGATCGTCCCCCTCGACGTAATAGGGATGGTGGCCGTAACCCTTCAACAGGCTATCTAGCTCCTCATGAGGGATGCGGGCAAGCACCGTGGGACCGGCGATCTTGTAGCCGTTCAGATGCAGGATGGGGAGCACGGCGCCGTCGTGCACCGGGTTCAGGAACTTGTTGGAGTGCCAGCTCGTGGCGAGCGGCCCCGTCTCGGCCTCGCCGTCGCCGATGACACAGGCGACGATCAAGCCCGGATTGTCGAACGCCGCGCCGTAGGCATGGGAGAGGGCGTACCCGAGCTCTCCGCCCTCGTGGATCGAGCCCGGAGTCTCTGGCGCCGCGTGACTGGGGATGCCACCGGGGAACGAGAACTGCTTGAACAGGAGCTTCAGCCCCGCCTCGTCCTGTGAGACGTTGGGGTAGTACTCGCTGTACGTCCCCTCCAGATAGGCGTTGGCCACCACCGCCGGGCCCCCATGGCCCGGGCCGGTGACGAAGAACATGTCGAGATCGTGCTGCCGGATGACCCGGTTCAAGTGCGTCCAGAGGAAGTTGAGCCCCGGCGTCGTCCCCCAGTGGCCCAGCAGGCGCGGCTTGACGTCGGAAAGCTCCAGCGGCTTCTTGAGCAGCGGGTTGTTGAACAGGTAGATCTGCCCCACGGAGAGATAGTTCGCGGCGCGCCACCACGCGTCCATCCGCCGCAGGAGATCGAGAGAGAGCGGCCCTTCGTTGGATTCCGGCATGTCTGCACCTCCTTCCGCCACGGGGGTATCCTGACACAGGTGGGGGGAGGGGGGTGTCACGCCTTTGTTGCAAGGGAGGTCTTTTGAGGGAGCATGACGAAAGGATCTTGAGAGAGTATCTCGCCGAGATGGAGGAGGACACCGATGGCTAACCGTAAGCTGAAGACCTGGACGGAGGTGAAGGCACACAGGCCACTTTCCGCCGCGGCTGAGGGGAGGCCAATGCTACCTGGGTCGAGCAGCAGATCGATTTGAATCTTCAGACGCTCAGGCAACAACTCGGCATCACGCGGATAACTGGCCGGGCCTAGCCGATTCGCCGTATTTCTGCCCTTCTGCTCCACGCCCTCTCGGGCTTTCCGTAAGTGGTCATCGGCCCCTCCGGCGATCTGAAGGGGCCGCCCACCTTCGTCTCCCACGCTCCTCGGTACTACGCTGCCGTCTTGCTCCGAGGGGTCCGCGTCCCTGCCCGATCGCTGAGAGCCTTTGGCGAGCGAGGGCGAGTCGTTCCAGAGACATCCAGAACATTTCCTGGCACCGCTGCTGCGTTCACTCCGTCCATAGCCTCTTTTGCTATAGGAACGATCTTCTCATCCAAGACAAGTCTTTCTGTCCAGTTTCCCTCTTTATCCCTTTTTTCTTCCTTCTGTAGATGCAAGTAATGAGCATTAATAAGCATTTGCATAGCAAGCTCTTGTCGCGGGCTCAAGTCGGTGGCTTCTCCATTTTTGTTTCTTAGCACGCGGAGCGATAATTTTCTGTCGAGTCGCCCGAGAGAGCTTATGAGCTTGCTTTGTTTGCCGTCTTCGCTGGTTGCGAGCACCTCTACGCACTCCTCCATGTCATAAGGTACACCCTTAGTTGCGCCGGCAAAACCAAGGATGAAGATCAGTAAGTCTATGACAACGGCTAAGAATAGCGCCATGGCTGCGCCAGCCCTGAATTTTCCGATGCCCTCCCCAAGCTTATCTGCCTGGTAGTCTGCGTCAAATACGAGCTGGGCTAGTGCAATCCCCTGCATGAAGTGATTCTTCGCAGCCAAGCTCTGGTCCTGCAAGTGTGCATCAATTTCAATTTCCGGTGGCTCTTGGGGAAGTATTACGCCGTCTATATAGTCGTTAATAAGTGGATTCCTCACTACGCTTGCCATGTTGTCGACCAGCGACTTAACGCTTGCTCGCTTGTCCCTGGCATTTCCTGCGCTGGCTTCGAGGTGCTCCATTTCGGCGAAGAAACTCTCTGCTTTTGTTTGGAGCGCAGTCAGGCCCTGGGCATCGGCCTTAATCCGTTCTTCGTCCACTCGTAAGCTCCTGTAAGCACTCCCTTGTCCTGGTTTTCCGTTGGAAGTGACGCCTTGCTTGTCCTCAAGGTCTGCAAGATTCGTGGTGTTGCTCAACTGGGTGTTGGCTTCGCTGAGGGCCGCGTTGATCGCAGACCTCGACTTGAGCATGAAATCTCTTGCATCAGCGAAAGCTTTGCTGGTCGTTTTTGCTTCCCTTAGATTCTCTGGGATGAGGATGTCGAAAAAGGCTTGATAAGAGAAAGTTACCGAAATGGCCATGCCCAATAAGAACAAGGAGATGTTACCAAGAGCGCGGATGGGGGCATGATGCTGGCGGAGTCGACGCGGTATCCAGAAGACCAAGGTCTGAACGCCTATGGCGGCTAAGACAGCCATCCATTCCTGGTTCAAGACGAGGAGAAACCCCCTATAGGTCGTAACGCCAGAAACGATAGAGAGAGCGAGCTGGGCGATTGTTAGGGTAGCTGGTTCTAGGGCACCTTCAAGGTTGAAAAGTACGCTCTTAGCGCTTTTTTTAAACAGAGCCATAACTCCTCCCGAATTATGGTTGGTCAGTTAATTGATGGTTCTTGGTCGGCTCATGCTGGATGTTGGATCAGGTTGGCTTAAGATAACCTCCTGTTATTAAGTCTTGTAGGTCAAAAGGGTGCGTAGCTCCGCCCTGAGTTCACGAGTTGCGCTTATGGAGCAACTCTTCGCTACTAGCCTGGTCGAGGGCCACCATAGCACCCGTCGAAAGCCAGGGGGGCGTCTCCCTCACTCAGGGCCAGGGTGGCGCGCCTCTCAGCCTACCAAGCCAACTTGGCGCTAATATCCCAGCTCTTTTTCTTCAATGCAAGCGTTTCTGAGGCTTTCAGCTACTCAAGGCGCCAAGTGTGCACTTGTGTACGACACATCTAGCGGTGGCGCCTAAAGCTGTCGCTGGTATGATGGCGCCACTTGCACCAGATGCGCGCAGCAGGTACCTGCATCAGGTGCGCTTGGCGCGTGATCTTCGAGGTCCGGGGCTTCGTCCCCGGTTTTTCAGTGGCAGGTTTACAAAAAGAAGGCGGCGTGCCAAGGGGGAGCCCATTTAGTAGACCCCTCTTCTAGAGTCCGCAAGTTGTCAAGCATCCGCTTGTACTGTATTCTTTTCTTATAGCGGAACTTCAGGGCTGCAAATACCGGCTCGCCTGGCGTTTCGTGTGGCTGAAGGTCCGGGATCTCCTTGTATGTCGCCTCTTGCGCCGCAACTAGAGTGGCCAAGCCTGTATAGCCTGCAATGACGACGGTTGTAACATCGTTTTTGGTCCCCAGCGGCCGATTGCAGACAACGAGAACGGCTGCATCTTGCCCGGTTCCTTTATACGGTCCAAACTTCTCAGGCGGTAACCAGTCGGCTTTAAGAAAGCTTTTCTCTTTTGCCCCTGAGGGTAGGATGCTAAGGCCGTGCCGTGTACCCTCTTGGAGAAGAGCACTAGGCTCTTTGCTGTCTGTCTGCATGCCGAGAAAGCTAATCGGAATCTTTTCGCGATTCTTGGCACTACTGTCGAAGGGCTCCGCGCCCCAGAGTAAGGTTAAGGCCAGCTCGCTCGCCCGGTTCGCCTTCGGCGAGCCAATAATCACACAGTTATGCTCTCTCATCTTCTCATCGAGTCCCGAGAAACTAGTCGAGGAGTTTACCTCGCAAGTGAGTCTCTCGAAGTACTTTACTAAGTGGTCTTCAACGGGGATATCCGATTTCTTCGGGCCTCGAAACAGGAGGGCCTCCGAGTTCTCGAAGCCCTTCCATATAGGGTGCGGTTCGATTCGAAACGCGTCGACCCCATGGCTATGAGCGAATAAGCATAGTCTGTGCAGCGCAGCTCGTTTGAGTCTCCAAGGGTCAGATTCGCTATCGGCTATGAGTTTGTCGATGGTCCGTGCATCCATATCTAGCTCGCGTTTCAGATCATTGGTCGATAAATTCATCTCTTCCTGAAGTTCGCGAAGTGTACAAATGACTCGCACTAACGCCCTCCTTTGCTTAGAGCACCTAATGCATGCACCTGACGCGTGCACCTGACGTGAATCGACGCCATCCTAGCGGCACCCTCTTAGCCGTGTCAACAGATGTACCGAAAAGGTGCCAGGGCAACTTTGAAAATCGGCGGCGTAGGCGGCTTGGTCGAGAGGCAAGGCTGCGATTTTGGCAGTAGGGAACGATGGCGGTCCACGTTTTGGCCTTGGAGGGATACACCTCTCCCTCAGTGAGCACGGAGCTCAGTAGATTGGCCTTCAGCGGGCGGTGTGGCTGTCAAAGATCGGCGGCTGTGGTGCTTATCCGGCCACGAAGGGCAGCGCCGGCGGGAAGCTGCCGACAGGGAAGGGCGCACCGCGGTCACGCGCCTCAGGCGATCGGCTGCCTCCCGGAAGGCAGCGACGAACGAGGCGTAGATCTCATAGAACGCCTTTCTCGCTGCCTTGGTAGCGGCGTGGACCCACGGCGCGAGCGAGCGGGCCAGGGATGCGGGGCGGTGTTGCGGATCTCGTGACAGGATCGCTTGGCCGCCGAGCATGGTGGCTCCCGTGCGTTCTCAAGCCCGGGCAGCCTCAGCCTCAATGGGCTCGACGAGCTCCGCAACGCGGGCCCGATACACTTCGGGCGCAGGTGAGCCCAGCAGGGTATCGGCGAGAGGGTGACCGTCTCGACCGCGGCGTAGCGCATCGGACCGACAGCCTCGCCACGAAGATGGGCGGCGAATTCCAGGGTCCGGTTGTACCAGTGACCCGTGAGGGGCGTACCGTCGATCAGCGCTCCGGCGCGGTGGACTCCCGGCCAATCACGGACCCGTTCGACCAGATTCTCTTTGACCGACTGCGCCGGTATACGCCAAGCGCTCGACTTGGGCGGCCTCTTCATCGGTGACGACGGTCATCTCGTAGCGCCGGTCGAAGACGGGGGCCTCGCCAACCGGTCAGGCGGTTGACCTCCCAGCGCACAAAGCGCCAGACGCTTTTGGGGGCGGCACCTCCTTCCGCCACGGGGGTATCCTGACACAGGTGCGGGAGGGATGGAGGAGGCTGTCACGCCTACGTTGCAAGGGCGGCTCCCGGCTTCGCCGAACTGCGCCACCTCGCTGGAGTTCAGTCCCCCAGGGAGCGACAGCATGCAGCCTAGCGGCGGCAGCCCCAGGAAGCGGCTCCCCAAGCCTCCCAGGGCGGTTTTCGGAGTAGTATGGGACATGCAAGTCGCAACCGGAACCGTCGTCGATGGGAAAATCGTCGTGGAAGGTGTCTCTCTCACGGAGGGAGCAGTCGTCGCAGTTGTCACTCGCGGCGCTGACGAGACCTTCTCGCTCACGGAGGCTCAGGAGAGCGAGCTTCTGGCTGCCATGGCAGAGATCGAGCAGGGTGAATACGTTACCCTCGAAGAGTTGCTGCAGTCGTTGCCGAAGCACGGCTGAGCATGGAACTTCGGATCAAGATTTCCGCTCGCGCAGCAAGTCAACTTCGCAAGGCGCGGCCGAGTGGTGGGCGCAGAATCGCCCTGGCGCCCCCGGGGCGATCGGCACGGACTTCGGTGAAGCCGTCGCCCTTCTGGCCGAGCAGCCGGGGATCGGAGCGAAGTATGAAGGCACGCGATTCCGGGCGTTCGGCGTCTCTTTCTCGGCCGTGTCGGGTACTTCATCTACTACAAGGCTGAAAGCGGTACTCTCGATGTCCTCGCGTTCTGGCATGCGAGCCGCGAGCACCAACCGGCGCTTTGAGCGAGCCGCCTAGCCCGCCCCAAGAAGCACCACCTGAGAAGCACCTGGCAGTACGGAGGAAGACGTTGGCCAACCGTAAGCTGAAGACCTGGGCGGAAGTGAAGGCACGTCGGCCACTGTCCGCCACGGCTGAGGCGGCTAATGCCACCTGGGTCGAGCAGCAGATCGTCGAGTTGAATTCTGGCGCTCCGGCAGCAACTCGGCGTCACGCAGGCCGAGTTGGCTGATGTCTCAGGTTTCGCCCAGGAGAGAACTCGCGCATCGAGCAGCGCGAAGATCACTCCTGGCAATAAGGAACACAGCGGCTCACATTTGGGCCTTGGAGCGATACACCTCTCCTTCAGTGAGCGCGGAGCTCAGTGGATTGGCCCTCAGCGGGCGGTGAGGCTGTCAAAGAGCGGCGGCTTGGCCGCTATCCGGCCACGAAGGGCAGCGCTGGCGGGAAGCTGCCGATAGGGAAAGGCGCACCGCGATCGCCGCGCCTCAGCCAGTCGACTGGTCTAGCTCCACCCGATAGCTCGCCGCAGTTGCCGGAGGTCTGGGCCGCAGCCTGGTCAGGTGGAAGCTCTAGAAACGCTGAGTTGAGTCTCCGCAACAATGTTGCCGGAGCCAAACGCATTGTGAAAGCGACTCGATGCTTCGTGAAAATTTCTCAACCTATTGTGAAAATTTCTCGGCTCATTGAAGAAGCTTCTCGACCTATTGTGGTAGCGGTCAACTGTAATGCAGCAGAGCTCTCCAACGCTGGGGATTCGGGTCGATCTGCAATTCGTTTCCGCTCACCCAGTGTTGGGCAACGCTCCCACATTGTTGCTGGCGCTTCCCACACCAGGTTTGGGCGCTACCTCAATGGGTTGGAACCACGCAACACTAGGGTGAGTCGCTCCTCTATTGAGACGAGGCGGTTTTTCAATAGGCTGGGGAGCTGGCCTAATGCGGGGAGTCCCTCCAACAACAGGGCGGTGAGTTTTTGCATTGAGGCAGACGTTCAGATACGGTCCTCTGCCGCCCTTTCAGGGCTTTTGATTTATGGAAAGGTCTCTTACCTGGGGCTTACGCCCCAGGCTCCACGCTGTCGCCCCCTTCGGGGCTGAAAACGCGGCGCGCAGGCGATCGAGGCGCGGTATCAGAATTCCTTCAAGATCGCGGTGGCGCGGTAGGTCAGCAGGCGTTCGATTCCGGCGCGAGAGAATAGCTGGTACTGCGCCCGCCTTCCGGGTTGCGGACGAGGATTCCGCTCTCGACGAGCGGCAGGATGTCCCGCAGGGCGGTGTCCTGGGAGCACTTGGCGATCTTCGCGTACTTGGACGTCGTGAGCTTGCCCTCGAAGCCGTCGAGCAGGCGGTTGAGGACGAGGCGCTGGCGGTCGTTGAGAGCGACGTTCCGTGCGCGCTCCCAGAAGCGTGCCTTGGCGAGGACGGAGCCCAGCGTGCTTTGCGCGGCGTCGATGGCGCGCCCCAGACATCCCAGGAACCAGCTCATCCAGGGCGTAATGTCCAGCGTTCCCTTCTGCGTCCGCTCCAGGATGTCGTAGTAGGCCCTGCGCTCCAGCCGGATCTGCGTCGACATGCTGTAGAACCGTTGTGGGCTGCCCTCCGAGCGCGCGAGGGCCATGTCGGCGATGGCGCGCGCGATACGGCCGTTGCCGTCCTCGAACGGGTGGATGGTCACGAACCAGAGGTGGGCTTGCGCGGCTTTCAACACGGGATCCATCCCGGTGGCCGTCTCGAACCAATCCAGAAATGCGCCCATTTCGGAGTCGAGGCGCTCCGCCTTCGGCGCTTCGAAGTGGATGTGCTCCTTTCCGACCGGACCGGAGATCACCTGCAGGGGTCCTTTGCTGTCGTCGTGCCACACCCCTGTCCGGATCCGGGTCATGCCGCTACGCCCGGTGGGAAACAGCGATGAATACCAGGCGAACAGCCGTTCGGCGGTCAGTGGCTGGTCGAACCGGCGCGTGGCGTCGAGCATCATTTCGACGATCCCCTCGACATGGCGGTCCGCCGGCTCGAGGGCGCCGATGTCAAGCCCCAACCGCCGGGCGATCGACGAGCGGACCTGCTCGGCGTCGAGCTTCTCCCCTTCGATCTCGCTGCTCTTGACCACGTCGCCGGTCAGCGTCTGGAGAACCGCCTCCTGCCGAAGGTTGAAACCGAGCGCCTCCATGTGCCCGATGAGCCGGCCCTGCCGGTGGCGGACGGAGGCCAGAGGCTCCGCGAGCTTCCCTTGGCTCCAGTGGAACCGGGGCCAGTCCTGAAGCTCATGGATATACATTCTCCGCACTACCTGCGGAGATTATGGCCGAGATTCGCCGCAGGGGCAAGGATTCGCCGCGGGATTCTTCTCCGGCGCCGATCCGTTCCCCCGCCCAAGACCCTCATCACCCCGGCCCTCTTCTCCCGACCCCTCTACCCCCTCACCGGGAGAAGAGGGAGAACAGCCAGACCGCCCCAGAGCCGCGTTCCCCTCTCCCGGGGAGAGGGCGTCGGGGGTCGGGAGAGGGGTAGGGGTGAGGGTCTTGGGCGGGGGAGACGCTAGAACTAATACCCGCCGCCGCTTCCTCCGTCTCCCTCAGTACAGCCGGCTGCTGCTTGCGACACCCTCGATCGCATGTGGCGTAGACCGGCTCACTCGACAGGAGGCAACATGCGTTATCAACAAGCGACCTCGGCGCGGCGGCGGCCGCAATTCATCTGGCTTCTGCTGACCGCAATCCTGGTGGTGGCGGCGAGCACAGGCGCCACCGCGGACTCGATCCGGGCCGTCGAAACTCCACTCGACGCGCTGGCCAGCACGGCGGCGATCGTCGAAGGAACGGTCAGGGAGAGCACCTATACCTTCGACTCTGTGGTCGGCCCCCGCACCGTGGCGACGCTCGCCGACGCCAGTGCCGACTTCGGGCTCTTGGGCGACAAAACACTCCCGTTGGCCACGCTCGGCGGCCCCATTTCCGAAACGCAGGAGCTGTTCATTCCCGAGCTGCCAGTGCTCACGGACGACACGCGCTATCTCGTCTTCCTGACCAATGCGGACTGGTTCTTCAGCCCGGTGGTCGAGAACTACGTCTTCCGGCTCGAGACCGACCCGCAGCGCGGGACGGACGTCCTCATCGCCCCGACCGGCCGAGCGGTCGTGGGCCTGAGCGCGGACGGGCTGGAATTCTCGCAGGAGCCGGTGATGGACACGCAGATCGATTTCATCAACCCGCACGCCAAGCCTCGCCTGCGGGACGGAGCAGCCGCGCAACTGGCCACCGCCATGTCGAAGCAGGACTTCCTGGACGCCGTTCGCGTTCTCCTGAAGGCCGCACCGCTCCAGGGCGAGTTCCGCAGCTCCCCGGCCCGGGACCGCGTCTGGAATCAGATCACCGCCGAGGCAGCGCCGCTTCGCGACGCCAACCCACGTTGAGCCACTGAGCCTGGAAAGGAATATTCGTCATGAACAGGAAAAGCAGTCTCGCCGGAGCCGTTCTGCTGAGCAGTTTTCTCATGGCTTCACACGTCCACGCTTTCAGCATCTTTACGTGCAATGGGAACCCGGTCGTTTGGGGCAGCCCCTTCCAAATGGTGCAGAACACGCTCAGCATCCCTTTCGGAAGCACGCCGGAGTCCTCTCTCGACAACGCGATCGGCCGCTGGAACGGCGTGCAGGGCATGGTGAACATGGTGTCGAAAGCTCCGTTCGTCACCACCGGGAGCAGCCTCTCCATCGGCGATGGCCAGAATGACGTCGCCACCACCGGCCGGGCCAAGCTCGGTGGCAACAGCGGTATCACTTTCATGATCCATAACCTCTGTGTCTTCAGCTCGTCGTGGATTGAAGCGGACGTCGCGGTGGCGAACGATCTCACGTTCGGGCGCGTCGACGAAGACTCCATCACCGCTACGTCGGGACGTTCCACCTTCCTTCATGAGCTCGGCCATGCGCACGGTCTCGGCCACGTTCAGGGCTTCAACAACATGCGTGCATCGCAACCGCGGCCACTGGTGGGCGGGCCCAACGAAACCATCGACGTGCTGCCGGACGACGCGCGAGGCGGCCGCTTCCTCTACCCGACCGGTAACGGCGAGGTCAACCTGTTTGCCTCGGCCCAGCGCCGGACTTCGAAGGACAAAATCGTGCTGAACAACAGCGGCACGATCACCGTTTGCTCGAAGGGCGGCGACACCATCACGCTCTTCTCCACGGCCGGCAACAACGGCACCATCACCGCAACGCAGACCGAACGCTGGTGGGTGAGCACGAGCAATCAGGCGCACAACGGCGGGACCACGATCTTTCAGTTGGGCGGCAGCACGGTCCCCGCCAACACGGTGATCACGCGGCAGGTCACGTTCCAGATGCCCGCTCTGCCGGTCGGCACGTTCTTCGTCTTCCACGGTGTCGACGTGTTCCACGAGGTCCAAGAGTCCCGCGAGGAAGATAACAACGTGCGCGAGGGGCTCACCATCAATGTGACCGATTGCTGAGGCCTTCCGGCTCTGCGATATACTCCGGCTGGAGAGCCGGACAGCCGCGTGTTTCTCGACCGAGAGCCGTCCTACGAGCTGAATTTCCTGGCTGATCTATGGTAGGAGGGAGGAGACTAGGAGCTCCAGCGCCCATGGGACAGGGGGCGCCGGCGCTCCTAGGCTGAATTCCGGTCTTTTTCTCCTAGCTCCCCGGCAGAATGCACTCGCCGGAGCAGGCCAGGCAGGACACGGACGTGGTCATACCGCAGACCGTAATCGTGCAGAGGTGGGTCCCCTGATGGTTGCTGCAAGGCTCGCACATGTGGAAGAACTGGCATGAATCTGACTTCGCCGGGCGAGTCGCGGCGGCAGCGATGAGGAGACAAGCGCAGGCGAGCAGGAAAGCTCTGGTCTTCTTCATGATCCTTTCACCTCCTCGAGAGATTGGTTAATCCGGCTTACAGCAGGCACTGGATCATGCAGGCGCCGCAGGACTCGGACACGGCGACACCCCCACAAAGAACTTGGGTGCAGAGTCGCTTTTCAGGAGTGGGAGTGATGACGTTGCAATCCCTGCACACCTTGACGGACACACAATCTTCGGACTTCGCCGGGCGGGTCACGACGGCGGTGAGGAGACAGATGCAGACGAGCAGTAGAATCCTGGTCTTCTTCACGGTCGGTCATCTCCTTGGGATCGGGGGCCTCACCATGGGGCCCCAAGGAGAAGGTGCTGCAAGGGCTGCAGGACGGGACCGCCTCGTTCGCCACGGCGAAGACCCTCGCGCACAGTTTTGGCTGGAGAGGTCCTCTGCCGCCCTGGCCGATTTGAAATCGGGCATGACCGATGCTCCATCGGACGTGACCGACGCGCCGTAGGACACGCCTTTGCGGATTTGCCAGTGACTGTCAACCCGGAGGATGCCAATCGAGCTCGCCCCTGGCTTCGCCGGGGCTCCCCTCGTCCTCGATTGCCCAGGCCCTAAGGAACCCGCCCCGCCAGCACCTCCACTCCCCGGGCCTCCGGCGTCAGCGCAATGGCCTGCGGCAGGTGCCGCCCTTCCAGCCAGACGATGCGCTGGGAGTCCAGCTCGGCCCGCAGGCGGGTCACGGCCTGCTCCAGCTTCTCCACGGTCGACACGTCCTCGGCGCCGCTCCAGGCCTTGGCTGCCGGAGACCGCGGGCCGTTGAGGCTCCAGACGAACAGGGGGACGTGCACCGAGTCGAGATAGCCGCGCACCGACTCGGGGGTGTAGCGGCTGGAGTCTTTCACTTCATCGCCCAGCACCAGCACCACGGCCCGGCGATGGTTCTCCGCCGCGGCCTGGAGGCCCGCCACGGCCACGGCGTCGGAGATGCGCAGGGCCGCCTTGGCCCGGCTCGTCCTGCTCTCCTTGAGCAGCCGGCTGCTGGTCAGCAGCCAGAACATCCCGCCGTCCACGGTCTTGAGCTCCTGCGACATGTCGAACAGCGAAGCGGGGACCCGGGAGGTCCGGAAGGTATTGCTGGCCAGGGAGAGGAAGCGGACGCCGTCGTCTTCACTCAGCCGCATCTCCTTCTGGAGGCGGCGGAGCATGGGACGGAGCTGAGGGGTGATCAAACGGTTGAAGATCTCCTGGCCGTTGGGGACGCGGACGATGATCACTTTGCCGGGGCCATCCTCGACAGCGGCGGCCGGGAGCGCCTGGCCACCGGCGGCGAACCAGCCCTGGAGCTGCCCGGGCGGGGGCAGGGCCGTGCCCGCGTGAAGGCGCACCGGCACCGCCGTCAGCTCGGTGGAGACCTCGCTGCCGTACTCGCCGCCGAAGGCCACGTCCTTGCGCGCCGCGATGCCCGGCGGGAACCACAGCTCGGCCGCAAGCACGTGCAGCACCTTGAGGTTGGTCGCAGGGAGCGGAGCCCGGCCTTCGCCGTCCACCCGCAACGGCTGGCCATCCAGGGTGAGCCGGAGGGAGGTCGGTTTGACACCGCTGATGCTCTGCCAGGTAAGCTGCGCGGCCCGCAATACGCCGTCCGTCCCCTTCTCCAGCACGATCTCCACCTCCGCCGGCGGCCGCGGCAGGTTGAGCCACTGGGTGACACGGGCGATCTCCTGGCCCTGGGCGTCGAGAGCGCGGACGGTCAGCTCGCGGGGGCGGATCTCGGGCCCCAGGTCTACTTTCGCGGTCCAGGGCGGCCCCTTGACCTCGGCCACCGGCGCACCGTCGAGCACGTACTCCACCGAGGCGACGGGGCCGCCCACCGTAACCTCGATGGGATAGGTCCCGGAGATGAGGCCGAGCAACAGGGTGACGAACGCGATCATAGGAGGCTCCTCATTCGTGGTCCCTCTTCGACCAGCTCCACGGGGTAAGGCCCTGTGACCCAAAGTCTCAACGCTTGGTAGCTCCCGTTCCCCTCACCAGCTCGACCCCCTTCGCCGCCGGTCCCAGGGCAATCGACTGGGGCAGATGGTGGCCTTCCACCAGGACGATCCGCTGGGAGAGCAGCTCCTCACGCACTTGCGCCGAGGCGCGGTAGAGGTTCATCACGCGATCGACCCGCTCACTGGGTCCCCACGCAGCCGCCAGGCTGCCGGGTACCGGCTTGCCCAGGGTCCAGACGAAGAGGGGGACGTGGATCGAGGCCAGGAAGCGCCGCACGGTTTCCGGGTCATAGAGGCTGTTGTCGGTGACCTCGTCGCCCTTGAGCACGAGGAGGATGGCGCGCCGTCGGTTCTCCGCCATCGCCTGGAGACCGGCCACGGCCACGGCGTCCGCGACCCGCAGCTCGCGCTCCACCGGCTTCTCCTGCACGTATTTCCTCGGCTTCCTCTTGTCGGTGTCGTCTTTGCCCCGGATCAGGAAGGGGAGGCCGCCGTGGTCGTAGGTGGCCTCGCCGGAGATGTGGAACAGGTCGGCATCCTGATCCGCGCCCTCCACCCGCTCGGAGACGGGCGGGACGAAACGGATCCGGGCGTCCTTGTCGAGCCGCATCTCGAGCTGAAAGTCTTCCGCCAGCAGCCCCCGGCTGCCGATCTTCTTCGTGTCCTCGTAGGAGCTCGGCACGCGGACGATGAAGAGCTGGGCCTGTCCATTCTCCAGGGCCGTTACCGTGAGCTCCCGGCCGCCGGCCGTGAACCAGCCGCGCAGGTCGCGCAGCGGCGGCAGGGATCCGGAGGGCACGCGCACCGGCACCGCCGTCAGCTCGTTTGCGACCTCGCTGCCGTACTCGCCGCCGTAGGCCACGTCCTTGTGCGCCGTCCGGTCGGACTTGAAGCGGACCTCGGCCGTGAGGATGTGGATCGTCTTGAGGTCGTGGGCGGGGAGCTCCGCGCGGCCGGCCTTGTCCAGCTTCAGGGGCTTGCCGTCGAACGTCAGGGAGATGGACTCCGGCTCCTCGGCCATGACGTCCGTCCACGCCACCCGCGCGGCCCGGGGCGCACCGCCCTTCTCCGCTTCGAGGACGATCTCGGCCTTGGCCAGGGGATAGGGGAAGTTCGCCCACTCCTCGGTCCGCGCCAGCTCGTGCCCCTGCTCGTCGAGAGCCCGGGCTACGACCCGATGGGGAATGAGCGCATCGCCGAAGTCGAGCGTCGTCTTCCAGGGCGGCGCCCCGAGGCGGACAGGGGCGCCGTCGTCCACCGTCAGCTCGACGGCCACCACCGGTGCGCTGACCGCCATCTCGACGGGGACCGGTCCCGAGACGAGACCGAAGAACAACGTCAGGAACGTGATCGTCATGATCGTCTCCCGAGAGTCTGCGGGCCGCTCCATGCAGGGAGCATTCCCGCAGGATCTCCGAGGAGGATATGCCACCCCGGCCTTCCAGGGAGACGGCTGGCCTCCCAAGAGGACATTGTGCCCGTTCAATCCGTGGTGCGCGCTCTTGCTCCCCCCGCCAGCTCGGCCCCCTCCGGGCAGGAGCTTGCCCAGGGTCCAGACGAAGAAGGGGCGGGCCCCCAGCTCATCTGCTACTGAGACGCTGGAGAGAACGGGAAACCCTCACCCCCATCTTGAATTGCTGAAATCTTCCGGACTAGCCGCGCCGGTCCGCCTCCCGGATGGCCCCGGCGAGGAAGCGCAGGCGGGCGCGCTGGTCTTCGCAGTCCTCGCCGCCGACTTCGATGACGGCGATCTCGGAGGTCTTGGCCCAGTCCGCGTCGTTCCAGGGGAAGACCACGGAGGCGCCCTTGCGGATCCACGCCTCTTTCGCCCGCGGCAGGCAGCGGTGATCGCCGGGCGGATCGGCTCCGGCCTTGTTGCCCAAGAGGCAGGAGGCGCCGGCTCCCGATCGCACGGCGGAGGCCCTGATCGTCCGGCGTTCCAGGTTGGCGACCAGGGTGCGCAGGAAGTCGTCGCCGATTTCCTCCGCGGCCACCACCAGCGCCTCCTCGGCCTTGGCCGCGCCCTCCAGCAGGGGGAGCCACTTCCAGAACGGCGCCGTAACTCGCTCGATGGCCAGCACCCGCGGCTGCTCGAGCGTCATCGTCCAGGGGACCGGCCACAAATCCAAGGCCTCGCCCAGAAGTTGCGGCGCCCAGGCGCCCCCCAGCAGCAGGCCACGCCGCCGCGCGACCGTGGTCTCGAATCGGAGAGAAGCCGTGCACCAGATCGATCGCGAGCTCGGTACCGTCTCCAGAATCCCGTCCAACAGCTCCCGCAGGTCGTTGTGCTCTGTCGTCATTCCTCCTCCAGCGGGTTGACACTAGCCCTTGCCAGGGTTAGACACCGCAGGCAGGGGAAGGGGTGAGGCGCCGTCGCGCGGCAAGCCCCCTCATCACCCCGGCCCTCTTCTCCCATCGCCCTCCCCCCGACCGGGAGAAGAGGG
>DASUEN010000015.1:0-57209 GCA_036275055.1 Thermoanaerobaculia bacterium | reverse complement strand
CTTCATGGTAACGGTGGGACGTCTCTCCCGGACGGCAATGCCGTCCGGCGGGAATCGCCCAGCTGGCGACGACGTCGCCCCGTCCCAAGGTATTGATTTTCGAATCGATATCTCCGCCGCGGAGACGTCCCGCCGTTCCCGTGAGCGGCGAGGAAATCGTTACGGGCTGGGACGTCTCTACCGACACGTTGTGGTGACGCCACCTTTGCAGGCTTGCTCCAGCGGTTGTCCTCCCAGGCCACTACTCACAGCGCACCCCACGCGCTTTCTCACCGCAAAGCCTCCTCCACCGCCGACGGAAGGCGGATTCGGTCGGCGTCTAAAGGCCGGCGCATTCCGCTGCGTTCTCGAAGCTGACGAGCCGCCGGACCAGGGCGTTGTAGCGGGAATGGGCGGAGTCGGGATCGGTTTCCGCCAGCTTTTCGTAGAGGCGATGCTCGGGCGAGGCGATCACGCCGTCCGGAACGGGCAAGCCCATCCGCCGCAAGCGGGGAGCGCCGATCGAGACGAGGAGCGAGGGGATCGACTCGACGCCGCGGCCGAGGTCGGCCAATCCCTCCTGGACGAGGTCGCCGCCAGGGAAAGCCGTCAGGTCCATGCCAGGAGTATAGCGTCGCTCCCAGGCGGCGGTGGTCTTCAAAGCTTGGGAGCCGCGCCGGCCGCCGCCTGCTTCAGACCCGTGTACTGCTTCGGGAGGACCGGCGCGCCTTCGAGCCCCGCCGCCGCGAAGTCCGCCTGCAGCTTGGCGAACGCGGCAAGCTGGCGGAGCACTTCGGGACGCTCCTGGTGGACGGCGCGCGCCAGGTCGTCCACGCCGGCAAAGTCCTTCACCTGGGCCGCCGTGAGGCCCAATTCCACCAGGCGCCGCAGGGCCCAGCCTTCTTCCTTGGTGACGAAGCCGGAGCCGTCGGTGTCGGCCTGCTTTTTGAGAAAGGTGACCCAGAGCTCCTGCTGGGCTTCGATCTTCTCCCGCAGGGCGCGCTGCTTTTCGCGCGTCGCCTCGTCTTTGGTGGGCCGCATGCAGGTGGCGCTCATGTAGGAGTGGCCGAGGTTGCCGTCTGGCTCTTTCGTCACGGTGAAGATGGTGGCTCCCGAAAGCATGCCGGCCGCCATCCGGATCGAGCCGGCCGCGTCTTCGCTCATGCCGGACTTGCGGATCTCGTCGACGTAGCGATCGAAATCCGATTGGGCGAAAGCCAGCGCCGGGAGGGTCAGAAGTGCGAGGGCCGCCAGGATCAGGACCGTTCTGTTCATCACCCATCTCCTCTCTATGGGATTTCGGTGAGCTGTTTTCTTGTCAGCGATTATACCGTGACCCAGGCCACCGTGCCGGATCTGCAAAGAGGCGCAAGGGAGCTTCCGCGATGCGCAGCTCGGCCCTGGCGCCGAAGGGAAAGGGATAGCTGGTGCGGGCGCCGTCGAGGAAGAGCCAGCCGTCTTCCATGCGGGATTCGACGAGGAGCGTCTTTCCCGCCTCGACGAAGCCGCTCGCCAGCGCGTACATGCGGCCGGGGGCGTGGTACAGCTCGCGGGCGCGGAACTGAAGGCGCCGGGAGCGCAGGGGCATGCGGTGGCCGCCGGCGGAGGCGATCCCCGCGGTCGAGCCGGCCGGACCCGCGATCCACAGGCCGGAGCTGCGGTGCTCTTCGTCCCTGTCGCCCGCCCGCAGTAGGTAGCGGCTGGTGGCAGCGGGGTGCGCGTGGACCGCCAGGACGTCGTTGAGGGCGGGCTCGGCCAGCAATTTCCCGTCGAGGGTGACGGCGAGGCGGGCCACGGAGAGCGGGCGCAGCTCGAGCTTCGCGATGCGGTCGAGGATCGCCGCGAAGCTCTCCCCCGTGGCCAGGGAGAAGAAGCCCACGCTGTCCCCCGGGGCGGAGTTGACGCCCAGGAGGAGGCCGCCGCGCACCCAGTGGGAAGCGGTGAGCAGGGTGCCGTCGCCCCCCACGGAGATCACCAGCCGCGCCGCCACGATCGCCTCTCGCTCCGCAGCGCCGAGCGCCTCGACCTGCATTTGGCGGTAAGCGATGCCATGCCCGGCGAGGGTCGCGAGGACCGCGGCAAGGGATTCCTCATGTTTGCGGGCCGCCGCCACCAGGTGCTGCGCGCTCGCCTTCCCGGCTTCGGCCAGGCGCGCCGGCTCTCCGCTGCGGGAGAGGACGGGGGTTTTCACGACGACGACGCAGGGGGAAAGATCGAGGATCGGCATGGGAGGGCGGGATTATGGCATAGATGATGCCGAGGGCCTGGTACGCATCCCGCGGGTGACAGCAGCGTTGCAAGGCATGCGTAATTGTCTCGCCGGAGTCTCGGGAGGGCACCTTCCTCTGTAGGAAACGTAAATCCCCGTTCAGGGGAGGAGCCGCCTGCAAGGAGGAAGCATGAGTCATCTTCGCTCGCACCTCAGCCCAAGGATCGTCCTGGCCCTGTTCGTGGTGGTTCTCGGCGGATCGCTACTTACCCTCGGCGCGGCCGGGGTCTCGCGCACCGAGCTCGGCACGGCGGATCAGCAAGCCGCCGTGCGGACCAGCCGCGACGTCACGACGCTACCGATCCGCTCGACGTGCACCGTCGTGCCGGAGAAGGAGCTCTTCGTCACCGACCTCTCGGTAGTGGAAGACTGCTTGCGGACGACCTGGGGCCCCTGCGTTGGGATTTCGCCGGCCCCCGCCACCCAAGGCGCTTGGACGTTCGGCACCCGGATGGCATCGGTCGCCGGCACGACCGATCCGGCCACGCTGTCGACTTTCACCCTCAACTGGCTCCATAGCTGGTCCAACAACCAGACGATCAATGGCGACCTGGTGCCGGCGCGTCCGAACATTCAGTCGGTGGTCATCGATCCGTGGCTCGCGGCGAGCGGCGGCAAGATCCTCGACATGAAGAAGGCGCCGTTCCGGCTGCTGGCGATCGTGGCGCGGCTCGACTTGCGGCAGAACGCGGGCTATTCGGGGGGCACCTCGGCTGGAGAAGGGCGCTTCGTCTACGGCCTGATCGACGCGAACGGCAATCCGCTCCAGTTCCTGGTGATCTTCGAGTATGGGCTCGACGCCGCCAATTGCACGGCGGTGCTGGCCTGGGCGAATCTCTGGCACGGATTGGGCTCCAATGCTTTCGGGCCGGCCTACAACGCGGCGCTGCAGGGGGTCACCGACCGCTTCGCGACAATCGGCGCGTCGCCTGGCAAGCCGAACGGCAGCGCCATCAACCAGGTGCGCAGCGACGAGGTCCAACTCGTCCTGCCCGGGTCGACGCTCTGGGAGCTTCGCGAGTTCAAGCCGATCCCCAACCTGACGCTCCCCGCCGGCAGCATCGCGCCGCTCACCCAGAACACCGTCGCCCAGACCCCGGCCCGCAGCCTCAACCAGACGACGGCGATCTCCACTTTCGTCAACACCAATGCCGCAGCCATTCTGGCCAACAACTACGTCGTGCCCCTGAGTTGGAACGGAGCTCCCTTCCGGGGCGGCGCGGCGCCGAACCACCTGGAGCTGGGCTGGGACGGCCCGCTGCCGGTCTGCTCCACGATCACCAACCCCAACGCGCGTTTCTCTTTCTCGGTCAACACCTGCAGCGGCTGCCACGGGCTTCCCGAGACCGGAACGACCTTCAAGCAGGTCGAGCCGCGCGCCGCGGGCGCCGTCTCAACCCTCTCGGGCTTCCTGACCGGCATCAACGGGGTCCCCGATTTCTGCGGGATTTCCCACAACTTCAACGACATCGATCGCCGCCGCGTCGACCTCTGCCAGCTCCTTGGCAAGACTTGTACACAGGTCAACAGCGAGCCGGTGATTTCCTTCGTCCACTAGGGCGGTTTCTCAACTCCCGTTGCGGGGCGGCCTGAGCAGGCCGCCCCGTTTTCTTCGCCCGAGCTCTCCAAAGGCCGTGCTAGGCTTCGCCCTCGATGCCCGATCCGCCGAACCCACCGCAGCGCCGGGGCGCCTTCGATCCCTCCCTGCTCGGGCTGCCGCTGGTGAAGCTCGTCCTTCACCTGGCGACGGCGGGTGGGTATGGATACTTCCGTGACGAGCTCTACTACCTGGCCTGCGCGGACCATCCCGCCTTCGGTTACGTCGACCATCCGCCGCTGTCGATCCTGGTGCTGAAGGTCTGGACGGCGGTCTTCGGCACGTCGCTCCTCTCCATTCGCTCCGTGGCGGCGCTGGCCGGCGCGCTCACGGTCCTCGTCATCGGCCTGCTGGCGCGGCGGATGGGGGGCGGCCGGCTGGCGCAGCAGATGGCGATGCTCGCCGCCCTGTGCGCACCCATGGAGCTGGCCCTCGACAACTATTTCTCCATGAACTCGCTGGACCTCCTGGCCTGGGCCGTCGCCGCGTACCTGCTGGCGGACCTGTTGCTCACGGAGGAGCCGTCGCTGCGGCAGTGGGCGATTTTCGGCGCCGTCCTCGGCCTGGGGCTGCAAAACAAGATCAGCGTCCTTTGGCTGGGAGCGGGAGTCGCGGCGGGGCTCGTCCTCACCGGCCGGCGCCGGCTCCTCGCGACGCCGGGGCTCTGGCTCGCGGGGATCGTGGCCGGCGTAATCTTTCTCCCCTACGTGCTGTGGAACGGGGCGCACGATTTTCCGACGCTGGAGTTCATGCGTAATGCGACGGCCGTCAAGATGCTCCACCACTCGCTTTTCGAGTTCGCCTGGGAGCAGGTCCATGCGATCGGTTTCGCGGCCCTGCTGCTGGGATTGGGCGGTCTCCTCTGGCTGCTGCTCGCGCCGCGGGCCAAGCCGCTTCGCCCTTTGGGAGCCGCCTTCGCCGCCGTCTGGCTCTTCCTGGCGCTCTCCGGAACGAGCCGCGCCAGCTATCCGGCGGCGGCCTACGCGTGGGTTTTCGCCGCCGGGGGAGTGGCGCTGGCGGAGATCTCCTCGCGGCCGCTGCGGCGAATCGTGACCGGCCTGCTGGCGCTCGGGCTCGTCGGCTTTGGCGTGGTGGCGGCTCCCTTCGTGATCCCCGTCCTCCCCGTGGAGAGCTTCGTGCGCTACCAGCAGGCTCTCGGCGAGAAGCCGGGAACGGAAGAGCGGAAAACCATGGGAGACCTGCCGCAGCAATGGGCGGACCGGCAAGGGTGGCCCGAGATCGTGGACGCGTTCGAAAGCGCTTGGAAGGCCCTGCCGCCGGAGGAGCGGGGCACGGCGGTGATCTTCGCGAGCGACTATGGCGTGGCGGGAGCGATCGACCACTTCGGCCCGGCGCGAGGGCTCCCCAAGGCCATCAGCGGGCACGTCAACTACTGGCTCTGGGGGCCGCGGGGCGCTACGGGCAACGTGGTCATCGTGCAGAGTAACGACGAGGCGAGGCTGCGCGCCAGCTTCACCTCCGTCGAGCTGCACGGTCGCACCGCCTGCGGGCGGTGCATGCCGTACGAGAACGGCGTAGGAGTGTGGATCTGCCGCGGGCCCAAGGCGCCGCTGGCGGTGATGTGGCCGCGGGTGAAGAACTTCAGTTGAGCGCCTCGGCTGAGACAACCGGCCCCCTCGCGACAGTCGAGACGTTGAAGGCCGACGTCCCGGGGCCGGGCTTCGCGACGGCGTGAGGTACAATCCACGGAAGAAAAGGAGGGATACCATGGCGACCATGGGCGAGATCATTCAACGTTTTTCACAGAATTTTCCGAATCTCAACCTGCTGGAAACGCAGTGCATCGCCCAGGAGGTTCCCGGCGTGTACAGGGCTCGGCAAGAGCTTCGGGGCCGGCTGAATCCTTCCACGGCCGCCATCGACAGCGGAGCGACTCCGCAGGCTCGCAGTGCGATCATGGTGAGCCGGTATGGCAACGGGTTCGGGCTCCCTTGGAAGCTCGACACGAGCGTCCTGCCGGCCATCTCGCGGATTCCCACCGAGGACTCCGCGAATTTCGGCTTCCACGAGGAGGAGAACCTCGAACCCCCGACCGAGGACGCGAAGAGGAAGCTCGGCTTCTCCGGGCCTTTGTCCTACACCGACGACCAGGACCTGCGGGCCTGCGTCAACTTCACCGAGCTAGTCGTCAAGCCCTTCAACCGAGGCCTCGAGCCGGGCCAGCCGGTCGGGCCTGCGCAGTCTCCGCCGGTCTCCTCCAGCCTCCCCCCGGCGACGACGACTCCGCCGCCGGCTCCGGATCAATTGTCTCTCGTCAATGGACGCTTCGTGGCCACGGTCACCTTCATGGATCCCCGCACCCAGACGACGGCTCACGCCGCGGCCACCAAGGTCGCCGAAACCTGGGGTTACTTCACCTTCTTCGATCGCAACAACCCCGAGGTCGTCCTGACCCTGGTGGACGGCAGCTCCGCCGGCCACTGGTGGGTGAAGCTGGGCGGGCTCACCAACGTGGCTTTCGACCTGCTCGTCGCGGATCACAACACCGGCGCCACCTGGACCTATCACAACAAGAGCGGCGAGATGCTCGGATTGATCGACTCCGCCGCGCTGCCCGCTTGACGCGGGAGGGGGCGGGGGGTAGACGCTAATTTTCCCTTAGAGCTCCCCCCGTCCAAGACCCTCATCCCTGCCCTCTCCCGGCCCCCTTATTTCCCCTCCCTGGGAGAGGGAACCCGGCCGGGGCGTTCTGGCTGTTCGTCCCTGTTGTCCCTGCAGTCCCTTCCGTCCCTTTCTTGTCTGTTCTCCCTCTTCTCCCGGTCGGGGGGGAGGGCGATGGGAGAAGAGGGCCGGGGTGATGAGGGGCTTGGGTGGGGGCCGGCCGGAGTACGCCCGTTTCGGAGAGAAGCCGTATATACTGCGCCCATGCTCCCAAACGGGCTCCCGTCCCGGGAGCGGGAGGTCCACCACGGTGAGGTTTAGCCGCCCGGCCCTCCTGCTCGCGGTCCTGACCTTGGCTGTGCCCGCCGCCCTCAACGGAGTGGGGGAAGAAGGCGAGCTCCTGCAAGCTGGCCAGGTCCGCGAAAGCGCGATCAAGGGGGGCGAGAAGCACGTTTACCACGTCGAGGTGACCACACCTCCTTTCCTCGTCACCGTCGCGCAACTCGGTCTCGATCTGGTGGTCGAGGCCTCGGGGCCAGGGGCGAAGGTCTCCGCCGACGCAGGCAACCATGGCTGGGGGACCGAGGTCCTGCTGCTGGAGAGCGCCGGCGAATATCGAATCGAAGTCCGCCCCAAAGAACGATTCGTAGGGCGAGCGAGCTACAAGATCGAGGTGGAGGAGCTGCAGGCTGCGCCGGATGACCGCCGCGCGGCCCTCTCCCTCATGAGCCGCGCCGGCCGGGAGGCTTTCCAGCGAACCCAGGAGTCGCGGGGCTGGGCCGTGACCCTGTATCGCGAGGCGCAGGCAGCCTGGCACGCCCTCGGAGAGCGCCGCTGGGAGGCCGAAGCCCTGTATGCCATCGCCGTCCTGGAGAGGGACAGGGAGGAGTTCCCGGCCGCAGCCGAGGACTTCCTGCGCGGCCTGGCGATCTGGCGGGAGCTCAACGAGACGCCCCTGGAGGCCTCCACTCTGAACGGGCTCGGTATTACCCGGACGGACATGCGACAGCTCGGACCCTCCCGCGAGGCCCTCCAGAGCGCGCTCACCCTCTGGCAGCGCCTGGAAGAGCGCTTCGAGGAAGTGGAGACGCGCAGCAACCTGTGTGCCCTCGATCAGGCCAGCAACGACCTGAAGGCCGCGCGCACCTGCTTCGAAGAGATCCTCCCGCTCTTCCACGATCTCGGTTTTGGGAAAGAGGAGGCGAACGTCCTCAACAGCCTCGGCGGCGTCTACGATGGCCTGGGAGAACCCGACGCCGCGTTGGAGTCCTACGGCAAGGCCCTCGCCCTGCGGCAGGAGGGCGGGGAGCACCTCGAAGAGGCCAGGACCCTCAACAATCTCGGGACGGTGCACCGCGCTCTCGGCGAATGGCAGGAAGCGTTGCGTCTCTATGATCAGGCGAGGGAGATCCTGGCGCCGCTCGGCAACCGCAAGGTGGAGGCCGCGCGGCTCAACAACGTCGGCTTCACCTACAACAGCCTGGGGGACCCGCAGCGCGCCCGCACTTTCCTGGAAGCCTGCCTGAAGCTGCGCCGGGAGACCGGCGACCGAGTAGGAGAGATCATCGCGCTGAACAACCTCGGCAGCTCCTGGCGCAACTTCGGCGATCCGAAGCAGGCGATCGAGCTTCACCAACGAGCCCTGGCTCTCGCCTTGGCGCCACCCGAGCCGCGGCAGGAGGCGATCAGCCGTCTTCGGCTGGCTGAAGCCCAGGCCGACCTGGGGGATGCCACCGGCGCGCTCAGCGATCTCGACCAGCCGCTCGATCACTTCCACAAGACCGCAAGCCGCCGCTACGAAGTGCTGGCCATGGATCTGCGAGGGCATGCGCTCAATCTGGCGAAACGGCCGCAGGACGCCATGACGGCGCTGAATGCGGCCCTGGACCTGCACCGGACCCTGCACGACCGTGCCGGCGAAGCGGATGCCCTCCACGAGCTGGCGATATCGGAGCGATCCCTTGGCCGTCTCGGCGAGGCGCACGCCCATGCCCAGGAAGCCGTAGCCCAGGTGGAAGCGCTGCGCGCCGGCTTCGTCAGCCCGGGGCTGCGCGCCACGTTCCTGGCAACCCAGCGACGCGCCTACTCACTCCTGATCGATCTCTTGATGGCCGAGGGGCACGATCGCGAGGCCCTCGAAATCAGCGAGCGGGCCCGGGCGCGCAGTCTGCTCGACGTCCTGCAAGCCGGGAATACCGTCCACACCACGAGCGCCATTCCCGCCGCGTTGCTCGACAAAAGGAGCTCCCTGCGCCGCCGCCTGAGCGCCAAGGCCGATCAGCAACTGAAGCAGACCGGAGCGGCCGCCGAGGCCTTGAGGAAAGAAAGCGAAACGCTGCTGCCCGAGCTCGACGGCGTAGAGGCCGAGATCCGCCGGCTCGACCCGCGCTACGCCGCCGTCTTCGAGCCGCGCACCCTCAGTGTAGAGGACGTCGCCAGGCTGCTCGATCCTCACACCCTTCTCCTGGAATACTGCCTCGGTGAGGATCGCAGCTATCTCTGGGCGATCGAAGCCGGCCACGTCCGCAGCTTCGTCCTCCCGCCCCAGAAGAAGATCGAGATGCTGGCCCGCCAGCTTCACGAGGAGCTGACCACGATCGAAGCCGGAGCCGGCCGCCGCAAGAGCGCGAAGGCAGAGCTGAGCCACATCCTGCTGGGTCGGGTGGCGTCCGCCGTGACTCGCAGTCAACGGCTGGTCGTGGTGCCCGATGGCGCGCTTCACCTCGTTCCCTTTGCCGCATTGCCCAATCCGGGCTCCGGTCGCCTCCTTCTCGAGCAGGTGGAGATCGCCTATCTGCCTTCGGTCACCACGCTGGATGTGCAACGGCAGCGTCTGGAGCGTCGCGCTCCGGCCTTGCATTGGGCCGCCGTGATCGCGGACCCGGTATTCAAACCCAATGATCCACGCCTCGCCGCGAGCCCATCCGTAGCCACCCGGTCTGCTCCCAGCCGGCGCGCTTCCCAACCGTCCAGAGCCGAGCGGGGCGTGCCGGACGGCGCTCCTCCTCTCTCTGCCCTCGAGCGCCTGCCGGCCACGCGGACCGAGGCGCAAACCATCGCGACTCTGGCTCCCTCCGGCCAGGTATGGACCGCGCTCGACCTGGCAGCCAACCGTGAGGCGGTGCTCTCCGGCGGGCTCCGTGACTACCGCGTCATCCACTTCGCCACTCATGGCCTGGCCGACGCCCGCCGTCCTGATCTTTCCGGGCTGGTGCTCTCGCTGGTCGACGCCGCCGGCAAGCCGCAAGAGGGATTCCTGAGCCTGGCCGACATCTACGACCTCGACCTCAACGCCGATCTCGTCGTCCTCTCTGGCTGCCGGACCAGTTTCGGCCAAGAGGTCCCTGGGGAAGGGGTCATGAGTCTCACCCGCGGCTTCCTCTATGCCGGCGTGCCGCGGGTGGTGGCGAGCCTGTGGCGCGTGCAGGATGGCCCGACGGCGAAGCTGATGACCCTCTTCTACCGTGCGCTCTGGCAGGACCATCTGCCGCCGGCGGCAGCCCTGCGCAAAGCTCAGCGGTCGCTGCGCAGCAATTTCCAGTACCGAGAGCCCTACTACTGGGCCGGCTTCGTCCTGCAGGGCGACTGGCGCTGAGCGCCTCGCGTTGGGTGAGATAGTTCCTCGCCTCACGACAGTTTGGGGGAGGAAGCAGACCTTGTGAGAGTAGCCCGGAGAAAGGAGACTGATATGGCTATGCAGGCGGATTGGGGTCGCACGAATGGTTGGAAAATGGTGGAGGACGGCGGCTTTTTTACGGTGGGAGACGTCTTGACTATCGATATGCCTAACATGAAAGTAAGCTTAACAAGAAGCGGGACAACAAAGGATTGGGGCACAATCCAAAAGTATAACCACGACGATACTCTCGAGGTACTGGATCAAAACAACAAAACGTGGAAGTTCACGCGTAAAGCCATTTACGTGTTGACTGGCCCAGTGCCCTCTGGAGGAACCACCTGGACTGCAACGGAAGGCGGGTAGAGAGGTGGAGGAGGAGAAGCGATCCTTGAACCCACGACTCCGCAGCGGGGGCAGGGTGTCACAGGACTTGGGTGCTGACGAAGAGGAAGCGCCATGAACATTGACGTAGGAATCGAGTTGGATGAGGCCGAGGGCGCCACTGACCTCGGCCGTTGTACCGCCGTGAAGCTTCCGCGTGCGGTGCTCTACTGAATAATGAAGTCCACAGTCTGAAGCACCACCGAATCACCTGCGGTGTGGACGATCAAGCGTTTGCCCGCCGGCACACTCCAGAACGAGCCTTCGCGCCACTGCTTTCGCTCGCCTTCGATCTCGGTGACCAACACGCCGGCGCGGAGATTGACGATGAGCAATCCTTGATGCGGGATCTCCGCGGTCTCGTCGTTGGCGATCTGCCACTGTTGCATCAGTACGCTTCCCTGGATGGGACCTTCGGCGGGCCTGAACGAGAGCGATCCACTGTAGCGGTTACAGATTTGGGGCGGCGCCTGATCGTCCGTTTTGCAAGGGTTGTCCCGTGGGCAAATCGCGGCTGCTGGAGAGAGCTGCTGCGCGATAACCGGCAGCCCGAAGAGCATGGTAAGGAATAGGGTAAAGATTACGGGTCGCATCGTCTCTCCTCTCAGTCATGGTTGGAGCATGTAGACGTAGCCGCCCTCATGGCTGGCGCTGGCGTCTGTTGAGACGTAGACCTTCCCATTTGCCAGCACAGGCTCGGTGTAGGCCATGGAGCCGTGGAGTGCAATGTCTTTCAGGACTTGCGGTTGCGGAACGAGACGGTAGCCCATAAGGTCGCAGCTCTCGTTCTGCACGTCAGGACTCGAACAGCGCAGGCCGGCATGCGAGGCGACAGCGGGGTCGGCGATCACCAAGAGGTGACCTTTGTGGGTACCGATGTAGAAGATACCGTGGGTGACGGTCGGATTACCGAGGCGGTACCTGCAATCCGAGCCACAACAAGAACTTAAGCAGCAGTCGCAATTTTGATCATCCAGAGCGCAGCAAGTCTCCGGTACGTCGATCACCCAGCGCAGACGGTTCTTCTCCTCAGGCTCGCAGACGTTAAAGGCGTGCAGGCGACGATAGCCACCGGTTCCATCATTCGAAGTGGTCAGATCGGCGCCACCATTCATTGTCACGTACACGTTCCCCCAAGCGGCCCCGCTGCGCATGTAGCGCAGGTCGCCGTGGCACGTGCCGTCTCCACACCGGAACGGGGGAAACGGGGGAGAGGGTCGGGGAGGAAACGACCAGCGCCATGTGCCATCGGTAGCGTTGACGGCGTGCGTCCAGCCATCCTTCTGCGTCGAGATGACCACCAATCCGCAACTGGTCGACATGATCGTCGGAGCCGCCGCCCAGTCGGGATCGCCATCGAGATTCCACGGCACCGGCTGAAAAGACCAGAGAACCTTGCCGGTGGCAGCGTCGAGACGCAGTAGACTGAGACCGTAGTTTGGATAAGGCTCGAAGTCTTGTCCGCTTTGCGTGTTGCCAGTCGTAATGTAGACGCTGTCCTGCAATCCAGCCGGCGGGCTCCAAACGCCACCGCCGCGGGTAGTATCGGTGTCGTTGCATTTCCCGGTGCTGCAGTAGCGGAACCTGCTGACGATGAGACCGGTTCTGAGGTAGACCGCAACGACCCTGCCCTTCTGAATCGGATTATCGCAATGGTCGCCGACGCCGACGTAAACCTTATCGCCGAGAACCAGCGGTGATGAATGACCGAGGTTTTCGTGGAACTCGCTCTTACACTCTTTCGTGCAGCCATTCAGCCGCGCGATCAGCGGCGACTTCCAGATCACTTCCCCCGTCCGAGTCTTGAGCGCGAAGAGGCGTCCATCGCCAAAATGCTTGCCAATAGACGGGTCAGGCGCGGCGAAAATCACGGCATCGGTACCGCGGATCTTTGCGATCGTAGCGCTCGAGGCGATACCGTGACTCGAAGGATTGCAATGAAACTGCGAATCCAGCGCCAGCGAACCGACGGGCGGATACTGCCAGATTTTCTCCCCGGTTTTGGCGTCCAGTGCGTAGAAGAAACCGCTGCCATTGCCGATGAAGACTCGGCCTTTGTGGACGATCGGCGAAGCGCGGAATCCCTCACCTAAGTTCGGTTCTCCCTCCTTCGGAAAACGCCATACGACTTGTAGTTTTTTTACCTTCACCGGATCGGACAACGGCGACGCCTTGGGCTGCGCGCCGGTGCGGAGAGCGTCGTGGCGGAACGCCGGCCAGTCGGCCGAGGCGCAGGAAACGAGGGCCATGAGGGCCGGCGCGATCAAGGCGTGGCGCAACCTCGGTGCGTTCATGGCTGCCCCCCTGGCGAGACGATCCAGGCTCGGAACGTGATCGGCTCACCGTGCGAGATGACGCTCAATGGCTCACCTTTGCCGACCGTGAAGACGGTCCCCGAGAGGAGCTTGAGCTTCTGTTCGCCCACCATCACCTCTCCGGACCCCTGCCGTACTTCGATGACCGCGGCGCCGTCGAGGGCGAAAATTGACTTGGTCTGCATCGACGACACCAAGAAGTCGCGCACCTCGACCGCCAACCCTCCCAGATTCTCGATCGCATCGGTCTTGTAAACCAACCGCCGGGCGACGCCGTCCTGCCAGGGCAGGAAGGGGTGAGCCGGCTGGTAGTCGGAGTAGTGCGCGGCGCCCGGCGGTGGGGCAGGCAGGGCATGCATCGCGGCCTCATCGGGTACGGTGCGACAGCCAGCGCCCAGGATCAGAGCCACAGCCACGGCAACGAGTCCATGCCTTCGTCGAAGCATGACGATCCCTTTCTCTGATGCAGCAGGTGACCATTATCACTTAGCACAATCCTGACCTCGTCTGCAAGCGTCGATTTCGCCGCCCTCCCCGGAACCTTCGCCTCCCGCGACAGCGATTCGGCGAGGCCCGGAGAGCATGCGGCATTCGGTGGATCGCGCCAAGGAAGTGCAGGTTACAAATGCCCCAAGAGCTCGAGATCCGGACCGAGCCGCTTCCGAAGAGCGCCGTCGGCAAGATCCTGAAACGGAACCGCCGGAAACCTTACTGGGAAGGGCACGAGCGGCAGATCATCTGGAACAATTCTCAACGCGCTTGACGTGAAGGGGGAGTCCGGCTATCCCGTTTCAAAGAAAAGCAGTATACTCTGCGTCTATGCTCCCAAACGGGCTCCCGTCTTCGACAGCGGGAGGTCCACGGTGAGGTCTAGCCGCCCGGCCCTTCTGCTCGCGGTCCTGTCCCTGGTCGTGCCCACCGCCCTCAACGGAGTGGGGGAGGAAGGCGAGGTCCTGCTGCCCGGCCAAGTCCGCGAGCGTCCCATCACGGCCGGGGAGAAACACGTCTACCGAGTCGCGGTGACGGGAGCTCCACAGCTCGTCACGGTGGAGCAGCAGGGAATCGATCTGGTGATCGAATCCCTGGGTCCGGCGGAGCAGCACGCGACGACCACGGATACCCTCAATGGCCGCTGGGCCCCCGAGATCCTGCTGCTGCCGGCCGGAGCGGCAGGAGAATACCGGCTCGAAGTTCATCCCGGAGGGGCGTTCGCGGCACCGGGCCGCTATGCCATCCGGGTGGAGGCGCTGCCAACCGCCACGGCGGAAGCGACAAGGCGCCTCGCCGCCCTGGCAGCGATGTGCCGCGCCAACTACCTTTCCCAGGGGCCGCAGGAAAGCCGCCGCCAGGCCTTGGCCATCTATCGCGAGACTCTCGAATCGTGGCGCACGCTCGGTGATCGCCGCTGGGAGGCCGAAGCCCTCTATCTGATCGCCCTCCTGGAGAGGGAGTTGGGAGATCGGAAGAGGGCGATCGAGGACTTCCAGCAAGTCCTCCCCCTCTGGGACGATCTCGCCGAACCGCACCGCAAGGCGGCCTCTCTGCAATGGCTCGGGGCGGCTCGCGCCCAGTCAGGGGACAATGGAGCTGCTCGCGAGGCCCAGAAGGCGGCCCTCGCTCTTTGGAAGGATCTCGGCGACCGGAGCGGTGAAGCGGCGAGCCGCAATGAGCTCTGCCTCGTGGAGCAGGCTAGCAGCATGCTGCCGGCGGCGCTCGACTGCTATCAAGAAGCTCTCGGGCTCTACCAGGACCTTGGCGACCAGAGCGGCGAGGCGAGGATCCTCAACGGCCTCGGAGGCGTCTACCAGGGACTTGGTAAACCCGACGCGGCACTGGCTCGGTTCGAGCAAGCTCTCGCGTTGCGCCGCATGCTCAAAGATCGCGACGGCGAAGCCCAGACCCTGATCAACGTCGCGACAACCCGCCGCCTGCTGGGCGAGTGGCAGGAAGCCCTGCGCATCTATGGCCAGGTGAGAGAGATCCTGGCCGAGCTCGGAGACCACTCCCAGCAGACTGCCTTGCTCAACAACCTCGGCTTCACCTACGACAAGATCGGAGAGTCGGAACGCGCTCGCTCCTTCCTGGAGGACGCCCTGAAGCTGCGCCATGAGACAAGGGAGCGGCTGGGCGAGGCCATCGCGCTGAACAACCTCGGTGAAGTTTGGAGCCATCTCGGCAATCCCAACAAAGCGCTCGACTACCACCAGCGCGCCTTGAAGCTGGCTATGGACCTCAAGAACCAGCGGCAGGAGGCGGTCAGCCGGTTGGGGCTCGGAGAGGTCCATCTCGATCGGAAAAAGGCTGACGCAGCGCTGCTCGAACTCGAGAAGGCGCTCGCCGCTCTGCGGGCGGCAGGTCTCCCTCTCGGAGAGCTGCAGGCCCTCGATTTGAAAGGGCGCGCGCTGGCATTGGCCGGCCGGCTGCAGGAGGCCTTGGCGCTCCAGCAGGAGGTCCTGGCGCGGCGACAGGCCTTGCGTGATCGTGCCGGAGGGGCCGAGGCGCTCCAGAGGTTGGCCGCGACGGAGCGGTCTCTCGGCCTTGCGGAGGCGGCGCGCTCTCACGCCGAGGAGGCCGTGGCAAGGGTGGAGGAGCTACGCACCAGCTTCGTCGGCCAGGATCTGCGCGCCGCTTTTCTCGCCACCCAGCACCGCGCCTATGCCCTTCGGATCGACCTGCTGATGGATCAACACATCGCTGACCCGAGCAGCGGCCACGATCGAGCGGCTCTCGCGGTGAGCGAACGGGCGCGGTCGCGCAGCCTGCTCGACGTCCTCTACTCCGGCAACGCAGTGCGGGCCAGCAGCACCGCCCCGGCCGAGTTGCTCGAACGGCGGCGGGCTCTGCGTTACCGCCTGAGCGCCAAGGCGGATCAACAACTGAAGCAAAGGAGCACGGGAGGCGAGAAGACCGAAGCGCAGCAACGGGAGATCGAAGCTCTCCTGACCGAGTTCGACAGTGTGGAGGCCGAGATCCGCCGGCTCGATCCGCAGTATGCGGCAGTCTCCGAGCCGCCCTCCCTGAACGTCGAGGAGATCGCGAAGCTGCTCGATCCCCGGACCCTCCTCCTGGAATACTCGCTCGGCGAGGATCGCAGCTATCTCTGGGCGGTCGAAGCCGGCTCCTTGCGCAGCTTCGTCCTTCCGCCCAAGCGCGAGATCGAGGTCCTGACACGTCGGTTCTACGAGGAGCTGAGCACGGTGCAAGCCGGGGCCGGCCAGAGCAAGAGTGCGGGGGCAACTCTGAGCCGCAACCTGCTCGGCCCAGTGTGGTCCCAGGCGTCGCGCTGCCGCCGCCTGGTGATCGTGCCCGACGCGGCGCTCCACTTTCTTCCCTTCAGCGCGCTGCCCGCTCCAGGCTCCGGGAGACCTCTGCTCGAGACGCTTGAGATCGTCGTCGTGCCCTCGGCCACGACTCTGGCCCTGCAGCGGCAACGATTGGAGCATCGGCCTCCGGCTCCGAAATGGGCGGCGGTGCTCGCCGATCCGGTGTTCGCCCCGGACGATCCGCGTCTGGCCGGACCGTCCGTCGCCGGCCGGCAGGCTTCGGCACCGCGCAGACTCGCCCGGAGCACATCGGAGAACGCTTCGGTCCCGATTTTCGAGCGCCTGCAAGCCACCCGGCGCGAGGCGAAAAAGATCGCGGCCCTGGCCCCTGCGGGCCAGACGGTGTGGACCGCCCTCGATCTGGCGGCCAGCCGCGAGGCGGTGCTCTCCGGAGGGCTGCACGACTATCGGGTCCTCCATTTCGCCACCCACGGGCTGGCGGACACTCGCAATCCCGAGCTTTCCGGTCTGATGCTCTCGCGGGTCGATTCCGCCGGCAAGCCCCGGGAAGGGTTCCTGAGCCTGGCCGACATCTACGAGCTCGACTTCGAAGCCGACCTCGTGGTCCTCTCCGGCTGCCAAACCGCGCTCGGCAAGGAGGTTCGCGGTGAAGGGATCATGGGGCTCACCCGCGGCTTCCTCTATGCCGGCGTGCCGCGGGTCGTGGCCAGCCTCTGGCGCGTCCAGGATCGCACGACGGCAGATCTGATGGCCCGCTTCTACCAGGCTCTGTGGAAGGACCACCTGCCGCCGGCGGCCGCCCTGCGCGCTGCCCAACGGTCGTTGCGCAGAGACCCTCTGTACCACGATCCCCACTCCTGGGCCGGATTCGTCCTGCAGGGTGACTGGCGCTGAAATCGGGTGAGATACCTGCCGACCCGGCGACAGTCTATGGGTGGATGCTGATCTTCCCGAGAAAGGAGCTGGGTATGAGAACCTTGCAGACTTGGATAGATGATGGCAAGAGTGACATAGGTTGGTCAGTGAATGGGACCACGCACGATACAGGGGGGTTGGGCGCGGGTGATGTCGTGATTTACCACAGTGATGAGAATACGGTGACAAAAAGAGACGGCTCCCCCTGGGGCATCTTCGCCAAGGTCAACGACACAAAGGACAAAATCGCGGGAACGGTCAAGAGCAATATGGACTGGTCCTTTGAGATCACGTGTGTGAATGGAGGTCTGCAGGGGGTCCTTTCCGGGCCTGTGGAGCACTCCATGCACTTCGGGGGTTCCCACCACCGCGGCCATGGTTCACAGGGAGAGCATCCTCGGCCTCATGATGATCATGACGGCGATGGCACTCCCGGCTCGTGGACGACCGCCGAGGACGTCGGGACCGGAAGCCACTTTCACAGGGAAAGGGAGAGGGCAGCCTGAATCTCGGAAGAGCCGGAGTGGAGACGAAAGGTGTTCCTGGTATGCGACGTGCCGAGGTCAGGTATGATAGGCCCCTTCCTCGGAAGATCTCCGGAGCGGCGGCTCGTGCCGCACCGCCCGGTCCGAGGCGCAAGGGGCGCCATGAGCACCGATGCGGCTCAAGAGCCGGACGAGGCTGCGATTGCGACCGACCTCGTCCGGCGGATTGCGGCGGGAGACACCTCCGCGGAGGGAGAGCTCGTCCAGCGGTACAGCCGGGGCATCCTCTACCTGCTGCGGCGTCTGGTCTCGTCTCCCGAGCTGGCCGAGGACCTGCACCAGGAGACCTTCCGCATCGTGCTGGAGCGGCTGCGGAAGAGGGAGCTCGATGACCCCGCCGGGCTCGCGGGTTTCCTCCGCGGTACGGCGCGCAACCTGGCCGCTGCCGAGCACCGCAAGACCGGGCGGCGCCGGACGGAGGCGGACCCCGAAGTGCTGGAGCAGGCCGTCCATCCCGCGCCGGGCCAGCTTCAGACCGTCCTCCTCGACGAGGAGGCGAACATCGTGCGGCGGCTAATCAGCGAGCTGCCGACCGATCGCGACCAGCAGCTTCTCATGCGGTTCTACGTTGCCGAGGAGGAGAAGGAGAGGATTTGTTCTGATCTTGGCCTGGATAGCCTCCACTTCAACCGTGTTCTTTTCCGGGCCCGCCAACGGTTCAGAGAGCTCCTGGAACGGTTCCAGGCGCAGCAGGGGCCGACGCCCCGCACTTCGTGAGCCGAGAGGGGAGTGGAGCCATGGATCACGCCCACATCGAAGAGCAGCACGTCGTCGACCGCTACGTGAGGGGGACGCTCCCGGCCGAGGAGGCCGCGCGCTTCGAGGAGCACTACCTTTCCTGCCAGACTTGTCTCGACCAGCTCGACCTCGCCGAGGCCATGAAGCGGGGCTTCCAGCGCGCCGCCGGCCAGGATGCCGTGAAAGTCGCCGCCGTCCGCCAGCTCGCCCTGGTGGCCTGGCTCTTCCGCCTCGGCCGCTCGCGCCAGGCGGCTGTCCTGGTGATGACGCTCCTCGTCGCCGTCCTCCTTCCCTGGGGTTGGGCGGCGCGAAAACTTTCCGATCGCGACCGCGAGCTGGCGCAGGAACGCCAGGAACGCTCCGCCGCCTCCGGGCGCACGAGCGCCGAGCGGGAGGCGATCCAGCGCGAGCTCGACCGTGAGAGTAAGGCCCACGCCAAAGCCGTGGAGGAGCTGAAGCAGGCCCTCCAGCCGCAGGGGAACGTCCCCATCCTCCAACTCGGCGTCGAACGCGGCGTCGGCGGAAACGTGCCCGTCCTGTACCTTCCCGCCACACCGGGCTTGGTCGTCCTCAACCTGTCCGTCGAGCAGGACCATCGCTATCACGTGGTCCTGCGTGACGCGAAAGGAAAGGAAATCTGGAGCGGCAATTTCCTCTCCGACAACACCGGCACCCTGAACCTCGCCTTCCATTCCTCCCTCCTTGCCCCTGGCGACTACACCCTCACCGCCGCGGGAGTTGGGCGGTTCCCTTTCCACGCTGTGCCCCAGTGAGAAGAGCCTGAGCGTTGCGGTAGCCCACCGCAGTTTTTGGGGCCCCGTAGGGGACACCGTGGGTAGCCGGGGATTTCAATCCCCGGCGACGGGGGCCGCGGACGTTTACCATACGCGAGGCGCGCCCGTCCCGCCTGCCCCGCCGGGGATTGAAATCCCCGGCTACCCACGGTAGTCCCTGCGGGACCGCAGTTTTCGCTCTTGCCGTTCGTCCTCGCTGTCCCCGCCGTCCCTTTTTGGCTGTTCTCCCAAGTGAGATACCCGCCCCCGTCGCGACAGTCTCCTGAAAAGTCAGGAGACCCCGCATCATGGATCAGCCACGCGCACCGCGCAGCGAAGAGCGGAAAGAGAGCAGTCCAAGCCCCGCCGGCTTCCACAGCACGCTGTCGCTGCCCAAAGGGGGCGGCGCGATCCGCGGCATCGGCGAAAAATTCGCGGCCAATCCAGTCACCGGCACGGGCTCGATGTCCGTGCCCCTGGCCGTCAGCCCCGGCCGCTCCGGTTTCGGTCCCCAGCTTTCCCTTTCCTATGATTCCGGCTCCGGCAACGGACCTTTCGGCTTCGGTTGGTCTCTCTCCACTCCCTCCATCACCCGCAAGACCGACAAAGGCTTGCCGGAATATCGCGATGCCGAGGAGTCGGACGTTTACATCCTCTCCGGCGCCGAGGACCTGGTGCCCGTCCTGCTGGAGAATGGCGACCGGTTCGAAGGTCACACGAAGGCGCCGGATTTCACCATCCATCGCTACCGCCCCCGCGTCGAGGGGCTCTTTGCCCGCATCGAGCGCTGGACCGATCAGGCCAGCGGCGGGGTCCATTGGCGATCGATCTCGCATGACAACGTCACCACTCACTACGGCAAGAGCGCGGAAAGCCGCATCGCCGATCCGGACGATCCCCGCAAGGTTTTCTCCTGGCTGATCTGCGAAAGCTACGATGACAAAGGCAACGCCATCGTCTATCGCTACGCCGCGGAGAACGCGGACAACGTCGATCAGACCCAGGCCAACGAGCGCAACCGTGTGCGTACGGCGCAGCGGTACCTGCAGCGTATCCTTTATGGCAACCGCGCCTCGCGGTTGAGCCATCCGGATCTCACCACCATGCAGTGGATGTTCGAAGTAGTCTTCGACTACGACGAGGACTATTACGAGGATCTCGAACGGGTCCGGCCCGAGGCGGAGCACCACCGGTACGTCCTCGCCTCCTCCTCGACAGAAGGCCACTGGAGCGCCCGTCTGGACCCGTTCTCCTCACACCGCTCCGGCTTCGAGGTGCGCACCTATCGCCGTTGCCATCGCGTGCTGACGTTCCACAATTTCTCCGAATTGGGCAGCGAGCCCACCCTGGTGCGGGCCACCGAATTCGAGTATGGCGACCTCGACTACACCCAACCCGTCACCGTCGAGGACGAGCTCGCCACCCAGGGAAGCACCCGCTTCGCCTCGTTCTTGCGCGCCGTCACGCAGTCGGGTTTCGTTCGCGACGACACGCAGGCGGTGGTGGAGCGCGGCGGCCACAAATACTTCACCTATCTCAAGAAGTCCCTGCCGGCGCTCGAATTCGAGTACAGCAAGGCGGTGATTCAAGACGACGTCCGCGAGCTCGATGCGGCCAGCCTGGAAAACCTGCCCACGGGCTTGGACGGTGCAGCCTATCAGTGGGTCGATCTGGACGGCGAGGGCGTCTCCGGCATCCTCACGGAGCAGGCTGGCGCCTGGTTCTATAAACCGAACTTGGGAGAGGGCCACTTCGGGCCGCTGCAGAAAGTTGCCACCCTGCCGTCGCTCGCCGATTTGAGCGGCAAACGGCAACAACTGCTTGACCTCGCCGGCGACGGCCAGCTCGACCTCGTGGCCTTCGCCGGCCCGGCCCCGGGCTTCTACGAGCGCACGGAGGACGGGGATTGGAAACCGTTCCAAGCCTTCGAGAGTCTGCCCAACGTCGCCTGGAACGATCCGGACCTCCGCTTCATCGACTTGAATGGCGACGGCCACGCCGACGTGCTCGTCACCGAAGATCAGGTATTCACCTGGTACCCATCGCTGGCGGAGGAGGGGTTCGCCCCCGGCCGGCAGGTGCGCCAGCCGCTGGATGAAGAGAAAGGCCCACGCCTGGTGCACTCCGACGGCGTGCAGGCCATGTATCTGGCGGACATGTGCGGCGACGGCCTCACCGACCTGGTGCGCATCCGCAATGGCGAGATCTGCTACTGGCCGAACATCGGGTATGGCCGCTTTGGGGCGAAAGTCACCATGGACGACGCGCCGTGGTTCGACAACCCTGATCAATTCAGTCAACAGCGCGTACGCCTGGCCGACGTCGACGGCTCGGGGACCAACGACGTCGTCTACCTGGGCCGGGACGGCGCGCGGATTTATTTCAACCAGTCGGGCAACCGCTGGAGCGCGTCGCGCCAGCTCACGCAGTTTCCGCCGACGGACAACCTTTCCTCGGTCCTGACCGCTGATCTGCTGGGCAACGGCACCGCCTGCCTGGTTTGGTCGTCGCCCCTGCCTCGCGACGTGCGCCGGCCCGTGCGCTACATCGACCTGATGGGTGGGCAGAAGCCGCACCTGCTCGTCAAATCAGTCAACAACCTCGGCGCCGAGACCCAGGTTCATTATGCCTCGTCCACCAAGTTCTATCTCGCCGACAAGCTCGCCGGCACGCCCTGGATCACCAAGCTCCCGTTCCCCGTGCACGTGGTCGAGCGCGTCGAGACCTACGATCGCATCAGCGGCAACCTCTTCGTCACCCGCCACGCCTATCACCATGGTTATTTCGATGGCGTGGAGCGGGAGTTTCGCGGCTTCGGCTTGGTGGAGCAGTGGGATACCGAGCAACTCGAAGCCCTTGCAGGCAGTCAGCCAACCGCGACGAACCTCGACGCAGCGTCGCACGTCCCGCCCGTCCTCACCCGCACCTGGTTCCACACCGGCGTGTACCTCGGCCGCGATCGCGTGTCCAATTTCTACGCCAGGGAATATTACCGTCCACCGGGCCTGAGCGAAGAGGAAACGGAGGACCTGCTCCTGGAGGACACTTTGCTCCCCTCCGGCTTGACCGCCGAGGAAGAGCGGGAAGCCTGCCGTGCCCTCAAGGGATCGATGCTGCGCCAGGAGGTCTACGCGCTCGAAGGCGAGGGAGAAAAGCTCCGCAAGCTCCTCTACACGATCACCGAGCAGAATTCCACGGTCGTGCGGTTGCAGGCGCAGGGCAGGAACCGCTACGGAGTGTTCTTCGCCCATGCCAACGAAGCGATCACCTACCACTATGAGCGCACGGCAGAGCCACGCGTCAGCCATGCGCTGACCCTGGAGGTGGACCCGTACGGTAACGTGACGAAATCCGCCACCGTCGGATACGGCCGGCGCCATCCCGATGCAACTCTGGAAGCAGGGGATCAAGCGAAGCAGGGCGAGCTCCTGATCACCTACACGGAGCACGACTTCACGAACGCGGTGGACAGCGGGGACGACTACCGCACGCCGCTCCCTTGTGACGAGCGCACCTATGAGCTCACCGGGCATTCAAGCTCCGGCGCCGGAGGTCGCTTCCAGGCCTCCGATCTGGTGAAGCCGATCACTGAAGGTGGCCTGGTCCACGTCTTCGGCAGCGAATTGAAATACGAGGAGAAGGCCACCAGCGGTAAACAAGGGCGCTTGATCGAGCAGGTGCGCACGCTGTACCGGCACGACGACCTCTCCGGTCCGCTGGAGCCGGGCAAGTTGGAATCGCGGGCTCTCCCTTTCGAAAGCTACAAGCTGGCCTTCACGCCGGGTCTGGTGACGCAGGTCTACGGCACGCGCCTCACCGACGCCATGCTCACGGACGAGGGGCATTACGTTCACAGCGCAGGCGACGCCCAGTGGTGGATCCCCTCCGGGCAGGTTTTCTATTCCCGTGGATCGGGAGATGCGTCGGCCCCGGAATTGGCCTACGCGCTGGAGCATTTCTTCTTGCCGCTCCGCTCGCGCGACCCGTTCGGCAACGAGACGTTCCTCCGTTACGACTCCTACGACCTGTTGCTGGAGGAGACGCAGGACGCTCTCGGCAATCGCACGACCGTGGGCGAGCGCGACGTGGATTTAACCAAGCCGCTCGTACGTCATGGCCAGGATTATCGCGTGCTGCAACCCGCGCTCCTCATGGACGCCAACCGCAATCGCTCCGCCGTGGCCTTCGACGCGCTCGGCATGGTCGTGGGCACCGCGGTCCAGGGGAAACCCGAAGACCTTCCGGCGCGCGGCGACCGGCTCGACGGTTTGGCGCCGGATCTCACCGACGCCGTCATCGCCGTCCACCTCGCGGACCCGCTCGCCGATCCGTACACCCTCCTCCAGCACGCCACTACGCGCCTGGTCTACGACCTGTTCGCGCAACCTGCGGTGGTCTACACCCTGGTCCGTGAAACCCACGACGCCGACCTGGCACCGGACGTCAAGACCAAGATCCAGCACAGCTTCTCCTACTCCGACGGCTTCGGCCGAGAGATCCAGAAAAAGATTCAGGCTGAGCCAGGGCCAGTACCCAAGCGGGATGCGGAAGGCAAGGTCATCGTGGAGTCGGATGGCCAACCGGAGATGACGCCATCCGCGGTCAGCCCGCGCTGGGTCGGCAGCGGCTGGACGGTGTTCAACAACAAGGGCAAGCCCGTCCGCCAATACGAGCCGTTTTTCACCGATACCCACCGCTTCGAATTCGACGTGCGTATCGGCGTCAGCCCGGTGCTCTTCTACGATCCGCTCGAGCGCGTGATCGGTACCTTGCATCCCAATCACACCTGGGAAAAAGTAGTGTTCGACGCCTGGCGGCAGGAGACCTGGGACGTCAACGACACCGTGCTGGGGACCGACCTCGAGAAGGACTCGGACGATCCCAAGACCGATCCGGACCTCGGCGACTTCTTCCGCCGCCTGCCGGTCGGAGAGTATCTCCCCACCTGGCACACGCAACGCAAAGCGGGCGCGCTCGGCGCGCAAGAACAGGACGCCGCCGAAAAAGCGGCCATTCACCGGCGCACACCGACGATCGCTCACCTCGATTCGCTCGGTCGCACCTTCCTCACCGTCGCGCACAATCGGTTCCAGCGGAGCGGCCCACTGCCTGACAAGCCGCCGATCGAGGAACAACATTTCAGCACGCGCATCGTCTTCGACATCGAGGGGAATCAGCGAGAGGTCCGCGATGCCAACAACCGCGTCGTCATGAAATATGACTACGACATCCTCAGCAATCGCATCCACCAGGCCAGCATGGAAGCTGGCGAGCGCTGGACGTTGAACGACGTCGCGGGCAAGCCCATGCGCACCTGGGACAGCCGGGGCCACAGCTTCCGTACCGAGTACGATCCCCTACACCGTCTGCTTCGCTCCTTTGTCACTGGAGCGGACCCCGCCAACCCCAACCAGGAGCTGCTGACCGAGCGGCTGGTCTACGGCGAGCAGCACCCGGAAGCCGAGCGGCGCAACGTCCGCGGCAAGCTTTACCTCCATCTCGATGAAGCCGGCGCGGTCACCACTGAAGCCCACGATTTCAAGGGCAACCCGCTGCTCGCCTCACGCCGCCTGACGAACGGAACACAGTACAGGCAAGCGGTGGACTGGCGCTCCGTCGACGCCAACCATATCGCCTTGCCGACAGACGCCAAAGCGCTGCTCGACCCCGTCGCACTTGAGACATCTCTCGCGCTCCAAGTGGAAGCCGACACCTACACCAGTGGCACGACCTACGACGCGCTCAACCGACCGGTGACGCTGACCACGCCGCACACTCCTGTCATGCAGCCCAGCGTCATCCACCCTACCTACAACGAAGCCAACCTGCTGGAACGAGTGGACGTCAATCTGCGTGGCGCCACGGCTGCCACTCCCTTTGTGACCAATCTCGACTACGACGCCAAAGGCCAGCGCACGCGAATCGATTATAGAACGAGCGACGGGCAAGGGATCTCGACGACCTATCTCTACGATCCCAAGACTTTCCGCCTGATGCATCTCACGACGACCAGGAATGCCTCCGCTTTCGACGGCACGGATCGGCCCGGCGAGGTACAGAGCCTCCACTACACCTACGACCCAGTGGGCAACGTCACCCACATCCGCGACGACGCGCAGCAGACCGTCTACTTCCGCAATCAGCGCGTTGAGCCGAGCAACGACTACACCTACGACGCGACCTACCGGTTGATCGAAGCCAGGGGCCGTGAGCACCTGGGGCAGACCGTCGGCAACCCCAAACCCAACCCGCCCACCGCGCCGGACGCGTTCAACGGTTTCCATACTGGTCTCGCTCATCCGGGAGACGGCAACGTGATGGGAACCTATTTCGAGAGCTACGTCTACGACGCCGTGGGCAACATCCTCTCCATGCAGCACCGTGGCAGCAACCCGGCAAACCCTGGCTGGAAGCGTGGATACACCTACAACGAAATCAGTCAACTCAGTCAACCGGAAGAGACCACATTCAGCAACCGTATGACCAGTACCACCGTGGGAGAGACCACCGAAACCTATCACTACGATGGCTCCGCCGGCCTGCACGGCAACATCACCTCTATGTCGAGCCTGCCGCTGATGCAATGGGACGATCGCGATCAGCTCCAAGCCACGGCCAAGCAAGTGATCACCGGCGGCACCCCGGAAACGACTTGGTACGTCTACGACGCCCAAGGCCAGCGCGTGCGCAAGGTGACCGAGCGTGAGGTGACAGCGGCTGAAGTGGGGAAGCAGCCGACCCGCATGAGGGAGCGAATCTACCTGGGCAGCTTCGAAATCTACCGCGAGTACGGTCCGGACGGCAGCACGGTGACACTGGAGTGCGAAACGCTGCACGTCATGGACCACAAGCGGCACATCGCCCTGGTGGAGACCAAGACTGTCGACACTGGCTTGCCGCCATTCACGCCGACGCCACTGATTCGTTACCAGCTCAGTAACCACCTCGGCTCGGCCAGCCTGGAATTGGACGACCAAGCGCAGATCATCTCCTACGAGGAGTACATGCCCTACGGTAGCACCTCGTACCAAGCAGTGCGCAGCCAGACCGAGACGCCGAAGCGCTACCGGTACACCGGTAAGGAGCGGGATGAGGAAAGCGGATTATACTACCACGGTTTCCGATACTACGCACCTTGGCTCGGTGTGTGGATAAGCTGCGATCCGATCGGAATTGACGACCACATCAATTGCTATTGCTACACGCAAAGCAGTCCAGTTAACGCTACCGATCCGCTCGGGCTTTGGACTTGGAGGCAGGTCGCAGTCGTCGCGGCAGCAGTAACCGTTGGGGTTGTCGTAACTGCAGCGACTGCGGGTGCAGCAGCACCGCTTGCAGCAGCAGCAGTGGCAAGTATTGGACTGTCAGGAGCTGCCGCCACTCTTGCCACAGGGGTCGCTGTTGGAGCCGTGGCAGGTGCAGTGGGCGGAGCAGCCGCTGGAGCGGCCGGCGAAACGACGAGACAGGCTGTTCACGGTGAGCAGCTGAGCGGGGGCCGAATCCTTAGGGAGGCGGGCAAGGGGGCTGCGATTGGTGGTGCCGTCGGAGCCGCAATTCCGCTGGCCGCGGCGGCGATCCCAGGTGCCGCAAGTACGACAGCCGGTGTAGCCGTGATTGGGGCGGCAAGAACAGCAGTAAGCAAAGTGGCGGCCTCTGCCGTTGGTCGCGCTGCAACCGCAGTAGCGCGTGGAGCCGGGCAAGCCGCGCGTGCCATAGCAGGACAGCCCGGAGCAAGGCAGGTGCTCCAGGGTGCGCGTTCCGCGGCGCAAGCTACTGGTCGCGGGCTTCAGGCGATTGAAGGAGCGGGCCGTTCAGTCGGGCAGCGAGTCGCCCAGCGGGCCTTTCCTGGCTCATCTGGAGGAAGTGCGCTCGCAGAAACTGGAGCGGGCGTTGAAGCAGCAGGCGGGAGGGAAGTAGCAGATGGAGCCGCAACGACAGTAAGAGATCGCCTCGTCGACACTCTCCGGCTGAGGGCGCGGCAACTTGAGCTGGGAACCGATCCAGCGCGTGGCTTTATCGCCGCCGAAGGGTCTGGAGGAGTGCGAATTGAACAGGCGTTAGGCAGGACAATCCGGCGCAGTGCCGACGAGGCGGCGGATTTTGTGGATGACGTATTGGGTCCGATCAGCCTCAAAGGTCCGATCCCGTCTCGTGGCAGCGTCGAAGGCCTTGCTAACGCTGCAATCAAGGACGCCCAATACAATACGGCGACGCGTGCTCTTTTCGTTGACGCAACGGGCTTGTCTGCCGAGCAAGGCGCGAGCTTGAAGTCTTTGATAAACGCTAGAACAGCAGGAACCACAAAGAAAATCTTTTTTATGGAGTAGCCATGGCACACTCGATCCAGGTGTTCGGAGATAGATCAGAAGTCTTTAACGACCTTGACCTTCTAGTGCTCATGAGGCTCATGAGCGAGGAGCTGGGTAGCAATGCCAGTTCCTACCCTCTACTAGTGTCGATGGCGGCAAGATGGCGGGACTGTTGCGAGAACTACTCGCCTGGCTCAATAGACCTCAATCTTGAACTAGCTGTTGCTGGCGAGAAAGCGCGACAACAGTTTGCGAGTCTTTTGTCAACGATCGCGCAGAAGCTAGAACGATCCGGAGACACGATCCCTGCCGGCGAGCTCAATTCCCGCTTGTGTGTTCCGGGTGTGACGTTTCACGATTACCGGACGACCCTTCTGCTTGCGGCCATAGAGAAGATCAAACAGCTTCTCTTACCCGTCGGTTCATGAACAGGAGTGCGATAAAGGGATGGAACTCAAACTCTTCACCGACCTGATCGACGCCCTCGGCAAGGTGGCCGGCGGGCTGAGGACCATCGGCAAACTGCCCAAAGCGGAGCCGACAACGTTCGCTCCTGCATCACGAGCTGCGTCTCTGCGGGAACTAATCATGTACTACCTGTCTTGAAACAAAGGTGACCTATGAACCCCCAAGACCCCAACGTTTCCAACAGCAGCAATCCTCTCCCAGAGCCGGCCTCTCACCGCGTCCACGGCCGGATCACCACCACCGGAGCGCCCGTGGCCGGCGCCGCCGTGCAGGCCTTTGAAATCGCCCTGCGCAGCGAGTCTTTGCTCGGCAGCGCTACCACCGACGCGGCGGGGCAGTACGAGATCCGGTACCCTGTCAGCAGTCTCCACCCCCATACGGATGGGAGCGCCGACCTTGCCGTCAAAGTCGCAGGTGTCGCGGGCTGGCTCCCGACCGTCTCTTCGGTTTGGTACAACGCGCCGGCCGACGCGGAAGTGAACCTGACCCTTACCGCGGCTAGTGTACCCACAGGCCTGGAGGCTATCGAACAGAGGGTGACGCCGCTGCTCGAAGGGATGCGCGTGGAGAACCTAGCCGAAGACGGCGAGCATCAGGACCTCACCTTCCTGGCCGGTGACACCGGTCTCAACAAAGCGACGTTGTTCCGCTTCGTGCTGGCGCACCAATTGGCGCAGGAGTCACCCCCACGGGAGCTCTGGTTCGCGCTTCTCGGCAGCGGAGCTTTACGAATCGACGAGACGCAAGACCTCGCCGCGCAGCGGGAAGCGATACTGAACAGGCTTTCCTCGCTCGATGCCGCAACCGTACGGAAAGCGCTCGCCCGCAGTTGGAACAGCGGGGAGATCAGCGAATCTCTCCGCGAGAAGGAGGCCGAGTGGATCGAAAACCTCCTGGATTTCGCCGCCAGCCGCGCGGTGGGCCCGGACGCGCCGATGACGCTGGTCAAGGCCGCGGTTGCAAAGGCCGGAATCCACGACGGGGAGAGGAAGAAGCAATTTGCCCGCCTGCTCAGCGAGCACCGGGGGCTCACGCCGGCAATGCTCGCCAGCCTGCAAAACGATCCCTCCTTCACAGCGGAAGAGATCGACGACCTGCGCACGTCCTTCCAGCTTGCGGACTTGACCCAGAGCGATTTCTCGGTCGTCCAGAAGATCCGGGAAGACTTTTCCGTTCACCAGCCGGAGGACGTCCACAAGCTGGCCAAGATGAGCGAGAGCGAATGGGTGCAATGGGTGGTCGCCGGCCATGCTGCTGGTGCCCTCGAGTTCCAGTCCAAGGAAGAAGTGGGGGAGGGGAACGTGCCCGTTTCGGGGCCGGAGGCGGAGAAGCTCGGCAAGGAGCTCGCACGGCGATTCCGCCAGGCATTTTCCACCGCGGCTTTCGCCGGTGGCCTGGCGCGGGCGCTACAGAGCAACGGCGCGGCGGCATCGAGCGGCGGCGTTCGGGGGCTGCGTCACGCCCAGAAGTTGTCAGAGTTTCTGGAGAGCCATCCGGGCTTCGACTTGCTGAGAACGTCGATCGACGACTTCCTGAAGAATCACGCTCAGCCCCAATTTTTGGCACTGGCCCAGGATGACGAGGGTCTCAAGCTGGAGATGAAAGCGGTGCAGCGGGTGTTCAAGCTCGCTCCGACCTTCGAGGCGACGGAAACGCTGCTGGCTGACGATCTCCACTCCGCCCAGAAGATCTACCGCATGGGAGAGACGCAGTTCGTCCGTACCTTTGCGGACCGCCCCGGCTTCACTGTCGAGAGCGCCCGCCGCGCCTGGAACCGTGCCGCCGAGACCCATGCCGCGGTATTGACGATCGTCGGCGACTTGAAGTCGCTCGAAGCCGAGTCCCTCCCCATGGTGTTGAAGAGCAGTAAAACCGAGACGCTGCCGGCGACCTTCCCGCATTGGAACGACCTGTTCCAGGCCGGCGACCTCTGCGAGTGTGAGCACTGCCGCTCCCTGTTCAGCCCCGCTGCGTACTTCGCTGACCTGCTGCTGTTCCTCAAGGACCGCGATGCGAAGAAGAAGAAGAAACCTGCCGCCACTGAAGGAGCCACCCCAGATCCACCCCCCCTGAAGGCCAAGGACGTACTCTTCAGCCGTCGCCCCGATCTGGGCTACCTCGAGCTCAACTGCGCCAACGCCTCGACCCCGCTGCCCTACGTGGACGTGGTATGCGAGGTGCTGGAAGCCGCGATTGCCGGCGAGGAGAGCGACGCCGAGCTCGCGAACTTCCCTACGATACCCACGGATGACCCGAGGCGGGTGGCGGACAAGCTGGCCGCGGTGAACCCCCCCCTGGCCCCTCTGGGAACGAGTTTTACCCTCACCCAGATCAAGACCGAGGAGACCAAGGACACCGACCCACAGAAATGGGTTGTACACGGCGACGAAGCGACCTACCTGTTGAAGCAGAAAACAGCGGGCGGAAACTTCTTCGCCGAGCTCCTGCGCAACACCAAAGCGAGCGCCGAGGAGCTGGCGGCGTACCCGCAGTACGTCAATCCGAAGGCTTACGGAAAGCTCAGCCAGGCGAAATACCCGATGACGACGCTGCCGATGGACCTGCCGGGTGAGGAAGTCCGGGCGGCGATGCAGAAGGCCAACCTCCGGCGTTGGGAGCTGATGCGCACCCTGCGAGGGCCAGAGCACGACACGCCCACCGACAGCGACATCGCCGCTGAGTACTTCGCGATCAGCGCCGCCGGGGAGAAAGGCTTGATCCTCTCTGCCGACACGACGGACGCCGGCCAGCGGAAAGTGTGGGGAGAGAAGGAGGGCAACCCGACGTGGTTGGACTCGGTGGCCATCGTCAAGAATTTCCTTGCGAAAACCAAGTTGGAATACACCGATCTCCTGGCGCTGCTCGACCTCCAGTTCATCAACCCGGCAGGCGACGTCACCATCCAGCCCAAGCCCGCCCCGCCCGACCAGCCCAACCAGGATAAGGTCGAATCCTGCGATCTCGACAAGAAAATCCTCACCGCCCTGAGCGCAGAGAAGCTCGACCGCATCCACCGCTTCCTGCGGCTGTGGCGCAAGCTCCCAGGCTGGCAGATGTGGGAGCTCGACCTCGCCATCCGGCGTCTCCGCCAGGGAGTGCTGGGCGAAGAGCTCCTGATCGATCTCTTTTACCTCTGTGAGCTGAGGAACCGCTGGGGGGGCCAGGCGACCGTGGAGCAGATGCTCGCCCTGTTTGGCGAGCTCAGCACGGAGACCTATTTTACCCGGCTGCACGAAAAGCGGGCGGACGGCCTCTATCAGAGCCTGTTCTTGAACCGCCGGATCTTCCAGCCGCTCGATCCCGCGTTCGAGGTCGCCAAGGTGAAAGTGACCCCGCCAGATTTGCCCACGGGAAAAATCTCCGCTCACCGGCCAGCCGTGCTCGCGGCCCTGAACATCCGGGAGGCCGATCTCGCCCTCCTCACGGGATTGCACCAATCGGATGGCAAAACGGCCTACATCAACGATGATCTCACCCTGACCAACCTCTCGTTCCTTTGGCGCCACGTCTGGCTCGCGAAGTCGCTGAGACTCAAGTTGGAAGAGTGGGTGATCGTACTCGAGGCCCTCCACCAGGACGTATCGACTTTTGCCAGCCCGCGGGCCGCCCTGGAGTATCTCGAGAACGTTGATTACCTCAAAGCTGCCGGTTTCACGCCGGACGAGCTCAACTGGCTGCTCGCCGCCGACCGCACTGCGAAGGCGGCAGTGGCAGTGGACGACGCAGCCAAGTTCCTGCTCGGTCTGCGCAAGGAGCTGCAAGCTGTAAGGAGCGAATTCGCCGCCGAACAGTACGATTTTCTCGTGGCCACTCCGCCGGCCGACGAGGCGCAGCTCACGGCGCTGCTGACCACGCTGCTGCAGAAGCTCAACCGCGACGAACCCGCGGTGAATGCTTTCCTGGCGACGCTTCGGGTAGGGGTGCTGTTGATAGCTCCGGTGCAAGGCCTGCCGTCAGGCTTCACCTTCCCCGCGGCCATCACTGCCGCTCCGAGCTTCATTCCCATCCAGTATGACGAGTCGAGCCAGTCGCTGCGCTTCACCGGGTTGATGACCGAGGCGCAACGGACGAGTCTGCTGAGCCTGCTGACCGACGATTCGCTCAAATCGGTGCTCGCAGGCTCTTCCTATCAGAACGCGATCGCGGACCTGTTCCAGCAAGCCTTGGCAGCGCCGAAGAATTTCCTGGTGACCGAAGTCGACGCGACTGCCGCGCCTGCTCTGCCGCCGGATCAACCGTCGATTCCCATCGTCTTCAGCGCAACGACCAAGAAGCTCCGCTTCATCGGGTTGATGACGGAGGCCGAACGGAACGCGCTCAAGGAGGTGCGAGGCAACCCCAGTCCGGCGATCGATGAATTGTTCCAACAACCACGTCTGGGGGTGAAATTCTACGCTCCCGTCTTCACGGCTCCGCTCGCCGCGTTGCCGGCGGCTGTGGACTTCAAAGCGCTGCCGGCCGGCCTGGCCGCCAGGATCACCTACGATGCGGAGGAGCGGGTGCTGCGCTGCACCGGCATCCTGAGCCAAGCCGAGAGGACCCTGCTCGACGGTCTGGTTTCCGCTCCGGAGCAAGCCTACCACGATGCCATCGACAGACTCGTGAAGCAGCCGGGAGAGGTCGCCGAGTCCGATGCGCGGGTCTGGCTCACGAACGCTGACTTGACGCCCGGCAACGCCAGCGACACCCTGGCCAAGCGTCTGGCGAACGCCGCCAGGAAAGCGCTCACCTATCTGTCGCAGACCTCCGCGGAAAACACGGTGGTGCAACAGTGCAGCGGCCGACTCGAGCTGACCGCGGCGCTCACCCGCTACCTGCTGACTCGATTCTCCCTGCCGTCGGATACGCTGCTGAAGCACCTGACAGATGATTTTTCCAAGACCACGGGCGTGGTGGACTACACAACTCTGACATCCACGTTCGACCGGTTGTTCTGGGCGACCCGCGTGGCGACGATCTGGAGACGATGGGAGATCGTCCTGAACGACCTCGACCCGATCCTCGAGCTGACTGTCAATGCGCAACTCATCGACTTCCTGACCTTGCCCTTGGACAGCACCCAGCCGATGGCCTCCGCCGAGCGCTTCGCGAGAACCAGCCGTCTCCTCCGGGTCCGGGAGAACCTGCCCGAGAGCGAGATCACTCTCTTCGAGGTCTTGGGAAAATTGAACGCAGGTCCTATCTACAATGGTTTTGCCGCCGACGTGGAGCGCCTGAACAGTGCCTGGCCCACCGCGGAGGTGCAGACGCTGATCGGCTCGCTGGACATCGACAAACATCCCAAACCCGACGAGCCCAGCGGCTATCTGCTGGCGGAGAGCTGGGAACGCCTGCGCCGTGCGTTCGACTTCTTCGCCAACCTCAATGCCGGTGCTGCAGTCGTCAAGCGTTTTGCGGCCGCCGTGATGACCGACGCCGAGGCGAGGACGCTCGAGGAGTTGCTGTGCGCCCGCTTCGGCACCGAGACCTGGCTGACGATGAGTGCCGAGATCCAGAACGTCCTGCGGGAGCGGAAGCGGGACGCACTTACCGCCTACCTGCTCACACAAGACAAAACATCCGTGGCTCCCAGCCGCAAATGGGAGAGCCCCAACGACCTCTACGCCTACTACCTGCTGGACGTGGAGATGGGCGCCTGCCAACAGACCAGCCGCCTGGTGCAGGCGTCCGGGTCGGTCCAATTGTTCGTGCAGCGTTGCTTCATGGGCCTCGAGCCGGAAGTCGTCGTCGACGACGGCGAAGACGGGGACAGCGGCTGGCGCTGGTGGAGCTGGATGAGCAGGTACCGGCTCTGGGAGGCCAACCGCAAGGTGTTCGTCTGGCCCGAGAACTACATCGAGCCGGAGCTGCGGAAGGACAAATCGCCATTCTTCAAGGACCTCGAGAACGAGCTGATGCAGAACGAGATCCACCAGGATACCGTCGAGGCGTCGTTCACGAGCTACTTGGAGAAATTGGCCGGCGTGGCGCACCTCGAGATCGCGGGTTTCTACCAGGAAGACGACGGCGACAACACCATCCTCCACTGCTTCGGACGAACGGGTGAGGCAGAGCCCCACCACTATTACTACCGCCGTTACGACTACCGCCAATGGACATCCTGGGAGAAGGTCGATCTGGACATCCAGGGCGATTATCTCATCCCGGCGGTGATGAACGGCCGGTTGTTCCTGTTCTGGCCGGTATTCACCGAGGTACCCGACGCGGATGGAAACAGTAAGGGAATTCCGATACCCATTGCCGATAAAGATCATACACCGTACGACGCCAAACCAACCAGCAAAAAGCTCAAGTTGCAACTGGCGATGAGCGAATACCGAAACGGAAAATGGACGCCGAAAAAAATCTCGAAGGACGCTATCGTGCCCGAGGCCGCGTACACCGGCGAGCTCGCCAACTTTGGCTTCAAATTCTGGGCGGTCGACCAGAGGCCACTGAACGAGCGGTTCACCGTGCAGTGCGAATTTGGCGGAACAGGGAAAGTTTTCCAACAGTACGGGTTCGAGATTTCAAGCTGCAGGGGCGTACCGGAGAAAACGACTCACCCGCTGGTTGGCGGTTTCGCGTCCGCTCTGCTTCTGAAGGATAGCTCGACTAACTTCTTGAAATGGGAAGACAGCGGCTCCAATGACCTCACTTTCCAGGTCCATAACAGTCCGCAGAAAGAAGACTCTCAAGATAACACGGTACTGAGACTGACCCCAGGGACCTTCAAGATAGATCCGCCCTGGCAACTGTCCCTCTTCGACCGGCTATTGCTCGACAGCCCCAACGCTAGCGGGCCCATCCGCACAGGCACCTGGATACCTTGTTTCTACAGCGACAACAAACGCATTTTCTTCGTGCTACCCGCCCTGACGCCGGAGCCTCTATTCTATTACTCGAATTTGAAGAGAGCTGTCCTCGACGATGAAGCGCTCGCTGAGAGCGCCGTGCAGAAGGTCATAGATTCGGACATCACAAAGTGGTCGACTCCGGAGCACCAGGCGGAACGCGCGCCGGTGGAGGAGGAGATGGAGAGCGAATTCCCTGAAGAGCCGCCATCGCCGTACTCCAATGAGCAGCTCGAAGTCCTGCTCAAACGCTCCCGGATGAAGCAAAGCCATCTCGACAATGCCCGGCCGCAAGTAGAATCCTTCGCAAAAGCGAATTTTTTCTTCAAGAATTTCTATCATCCTTTCGCCTGTGACTTCAGCAGGTTGGCGCAGAGTCCCTTGCATGGGATTCCGGCCCTGATGAGCAGGACGACACAGTTGCGGGATTCCGGGTTTTCGTTCTACAGCACTTATCAGCCCACCGACCTCGTCATCGGAGATCCGAACGACCACGACTCCCCGCTCTACCCACGGGAGAACGTCGACTTTTCGCCCGACGGCGCCTATTCGCCCTACAACTGGGAGCTGTTCTTCCACGCCCCGCTGCTGATCGCCGACTCGTTGAGCCGCGAGCAGCGCTTTGCGGAGGCGCGCGAGTGGTACCACTTCATGTTCAACCCGATCGGCGTGGAGCCGCCGCCCCCGCCGTCGCCTCCGTCTCCGCCGCCTCCTCCGGCCTCTCCGCCTCCCCCGGACGCGCCGAAGACTTCTCTGATGAACCGGTATTGGCTTACCAAGCCGTTTTTCGAGACTACCGATGATCAATACCGCCAGCAGCGTATCGAGAATCTCCTGGCCATCCTGGCGGGCCATGACCAGGCCTCGGCAGATTTGAAGAGTAGCCTCGAAGGCCAGGTCTCCGACTGGCGAACCAACCCCTTCGAGCCGCACCGCATCGCCAATTATCGCACCGTGGCGTACCAGAAGACCGTGGTCATGAAGTACCTGGATAACCTGATCGCCTGGGGAGACAGCCTCTTCCGGCAGGACACCATGGAGAGCATCAACGAGGCGACGCAGCTCTACGTCCTCGCAGCGGAGATCCTGGGCCCCCGCCCGATGACCGTGCCACCGCGGAACAAGCCGCCTTTAGAGAGCTTCAACGAGCTCGAAGGCAAGCTCGACGATTTTGCCAGCGCCCTGGTGCAGGTGGAGAACCTCATCCCGGTCGCGTCGGGCAAACCAGTGGAGGGCGGGGGCCCCGCGCCCCTGACGCTCTACTTCTGCATCCCGCAGAACGACAAACTGCTCGGCTATTGGGACACCGTGGCCGACCGGCTCTACAAGATCCGCCACTGCATGAACCTTGATGGCGCGGTGCGCCAGTTGGCACTGTTCGCGCCGCCTATCGACCCTGCCGCCCTGGTCAAGGCCGTCGCCGGCGGGGTGGACATCGGGGCCGCCCTGGCGGACTTGAACGCTCCGCTGCCACTCTATCGTTTCAACGTCCTATTGCAAAAAGCCAACGAGGTGTGCAACGACGTGAAGGCGCTCGGCGGCGCGCTCCTCACGGCACTCGAGAAGAAGGACGCCGAAGCGCTGGGGCTGCTGCGCCAGAACCAGGAGATTCGCCTGCTGGACGCGGTGAAGGCGGTGCGCGAGACGCAGCTCGCGGAGGCGAAGGAGAGCCTGGAGGGGGTGAAGAAAAGCAAGGAGCTCGCCGAGGTCAAGAAAGCGTACTACGAAAGCAGAGAGTTCATGAACGCGGGGGAGACCGCTGCGATGGTGCTGTCTGGCGTTTCGTTGGGCGTGCATGCCGTGGGCACGGTGATGGATATCTTGGGTGGAGCTTTAGCGGGCGTACCGGATTTCACCGTCGGTGCCTCGGGTTTTGGCGGATCGCCCGTGGCCACGGCGAAAACAGGAGGCTCCAGTTTCAGTAAGTCCGTCGAGCTGGCTGCCAGGTCCTTGTACCAGATCTCGACCATCCTCGACAAATCCGCCGGCATTGCGACCACGGTCGCTTCCTACCATCGCCGCCAGGACGAGTGGAATTTTCAAAAAGACCTGGCCGCCAAAGAGATCGAGCAGCTCGAGAAGTCGATCGCAGCGGCCGAGCTGCGCGTCACGATCACCGAGCAGGAGCTCGACAACCAACGTCTCCAGATCGAGAACGCCAAGTCCACTGACACCTTCCTGCGCTCGAAGTACACCAGCCAGGAGCTGTACCAGTGGCAGGTGGGACAGATCTCGGGGGTGTTTTTCGAGAGCTACAAGCTGGCGTACGACCTGGCGAAACGGGCGGAGCGCTGCTTCCGCTTCGAGCTGGGTTTGCAGGATAGCAGCTACATCCAGTTCGGCTATTGGGACAGTCTCAAGAAAGGACTGCTCTCCGGTGAGAAGCTGCAATACGACCTGCGCCGTTTGGAGACCGCCTACCTGGAGAAGAACCGCCGGGAATTCGAGCTCACCAAGCACGTCTCGCTGCTCCAGCTCGATCCGCTCGCGCTGGTGAAGCTGCGGGAGACCGGGCGCTGCTTCTTCCGCCTGCCGGAGGAGCTCTTCGACCTCGACTATCCGGGCCACTACTTCCGCCGCATCAAATCGGTCAATCTCACTCTGCCGTGCGTGGCCGGTCCCTATACGACGATCTCCTGCACCTTGCGGCTGCTGCAGAGCAGCCTGCGGATCAATACGGCCAAAGGCAACCAGGACTATCCCCGCAACACCGACGACCAGGGGCTGCCCGCCGACGATCCTCGTTTCGTCGAGACCAACGTCCCCGTCCAGGCCATCGCTGCCAGCAGTGCGCAGAACGACGGCGGCGTGTTCGAGCTGAGCTTCCGGGACGATCGCTACCTGCCCTTCGAAGGGGCGGGTGCGATCAGCGAATGGTCGCTGGAGCTGTTCAGCGACCTTCCTGCCAACAACCCGGACCCGGCGAAACCTGACTTCGGCAAGCCGCTGCGCCAGTTCGATTACAGCACCCTTTCGGATGCCATCCTGCACGTCAAGTACACGGCGCGGGAAGACGCCGGTCTCTTCAAGAATCGCGCAGTGGCCCACTTGCGGGACTATCTCAAGTTCCATCAAGAAAAGGCGACGCCCTCTCTGCGCCTGTTCAACCTGCGGCAGGAGTTCCCGACGCAGTGGAGTCAGTTCTTGAATCCGATCAGCTCGGAAACGGAAAACGTCTTCAAGCTCGCCATGGAGCCGCGCCTCTTCCCCTTGCTGGACCAGGGGAAAACCTTGAAGATCACCACGATCTGGCTGCTGGCGCGCTGCACCAACGATAAAAACTACACGGCGGTCTTGGAGCCTCCGCTACCGGTGCCGGAACCGGTGGTGCCGCCGAAAGACGATCCGAACAAGATGACACTTGCTCGGGTTCAACAGTACGGCAACCTGCATTTCAGTCAAATGGACGTTACCACTCTGGCTATCGAGGTCAAACCGACCGGCGCGCCAGTTCCATGGAAGCTGAAGATGATCGGTCCCGACGACGGGCGCTTACAGGCCTCGGAGGTGGAAGAGGTCTTCCTGGTGTTGGGGTACGAGTGGGAATGATCTCGAGCCGGGTGAGATAGAAGGACCGTTGCCGGCAGTTTCAAGGTAAGGAGAACGCGCCATGGAACGACCCTGTCTCTCGATGACTCTGTTGATCGGTTTGGCGTTGCTGAGCGCGGGCGGCAGCCACGGCAGTGATTCGCTCTCGCTCTTGGCACCGGTGAGTGCAGCCGCAGACGAGCCGTGTAATGCACCCCCGGCTCCCCTCAACTTCTGCTTCAAGAGAGACAAGGATTGCGGCTGCATCGACGACGACAAGGGAATGGGAGGGAAGTTCAATTGCGGTACCTGCCCGCCCCCCGATACCTGCGGCGGCGGCGGCAAAGACAACGTCTGTGGCTGCACCCAGGAATGTTGTGGGCCCTTCCGTTCGCAGATCGTCCGCAACACTGCGGCCACGGGCAACACGGTTTCGGTCTCTTGCCCGACCGGGCTCAAAGTGCTGGGCGGCGGCTGCGGTGACGACTTCACCAGCACCCGCCTGCGCAGCTCGGCTCCGCAGGGCGACTCGGCCTGGAGCTGCTCGTTCGAGAGCAATCCTGGAAGCCTGACCGCCTGGGCCGAGTGCGCCGCGCTCCCCCCGGCTGGCTGTAAGGGCTACGAGATCGTCAGCACTCCGCTCCACAACATCCCGGCCGTCGTCAAATGCCCGGGCACCAAGGTTGTGCTGGGTGGTGGCTGCCGCGATATCCTCGGCAACCGTTTGCTCAAGTCGACCTACCCTTCGGCCAAAAACGAATGGAGCTGCGCGTGGGAGGACACGAATGGCTCCCTCGAGGTCATCGCCATCTGCGCCAACGGCAACGATCACGTCCAGGTCTACAGCAAGAGGGAGTTCAAGAACAACAATGCCTTCCTGCAGTGCCCGGAGGGTAAAAAGATCGTTTCCGGTGGCTGCAGCGACGACTTCACGGACACATTCGCAGAGACCAGCCAGCCCAACGCTAATGGCTGGTTCTGCGATTGGGTCATCAATCCGGGAAGCCTGACGATCTACGCGATCTGCGAAGATCCGTAGGAATCCAAAAAAGATCATTGCCAACAATTTTGAGGGACGCCATGAAAAGTCTCTATCCCCAGATGATTCTGTTGATCGGCTTGGCGCTGCTGAGCACGGGCGGAAGCCACGGCAGTGATTCGCTCTCGCTCTTGGCACCGATGAGTGCAGCCGCAGACGAGCCGTGTAATGCACCCCCGGCTCCCCTCAACTTCTGCGCCAGAAGAAACAAGGATTGCGGCTGCATCGACGACGGCAAGGGAATGGGAGGGAAGGTGAATTGCGGTACCTGCACGGCCCCCGATACCTGCGGCGGCAGCGGCAAAGACAACGTCTGTGGCTGCGACCTCCACCAGGGATGTTGTGGGCCCTTCCGTTCGCAGATCGTCCGCAACACTGCGGCCACGGGCAACACGGTTTCGGTCTCTTGCCCGACCGGGCTCAAAGTGCTGGGCGGCGGCTGCAGCGACGACTCCACCGGCACCCGCCTGCACAGCTCGGCCCCGCAGGGCGACTCGTCCTGGAGCTGCTCGTTCGAGAGGAACCCTGGCAGCCTGACCGCCTGGGCCGAGTGCGCCGCGCTCCCGGCGGATGGCTGCAAGGGCTATCAGATCTTTAGCGGGACGCTCATCAAGGGCGACTTCGCCGCCATCTCTTGCCGGGGCGACAACATAGTTCTGGGGGGAGGCTGCCGCGACGACACCAACAATGCGGTCCTGGTGTCCAGTTTCCCCACGGCGAACCAAGCCTGGGTCTGTACATGGCAGAGTGGTAACGGCCACTTTACTGCCTTCGCCATCTGTGGCAAGAGCATCAACCATGTACAGGTTAATAGCAAGACCGAGAGGATGAACAACGTTGCCTCTGTGCAATGCCCGGCGGGCAAGAAAATCGTGTCCGGCGGCTGCAGCGGCAGAGACGATCTCGTCAACAGCGCGGCCGCAGAGACCAGCCAGCCCTGGAACGACAATGGCTGGACTTGCACGTGGGCCGCCAATCCCGGGAGCTTGACGGTCTACGCGATCTGCGAAGATCCGTAGGAATCCTAAAAAGAATCCTTGCCAACAATTTGAGGAATGCCATGAAAAGTCTCTATCCCCAGATGATTCTGTTGATCGGCCTGGCGCTGCTCAGCGTGGGCCGCAGCTACGGCAGTGATTGGCTCTCGCTGTCGGCGTCGATGAGTGCAGCCGCAGACGAGCCGTGTAATGCGCCCCCGGCTCCCCTCAACTTCTGCGCCAGAAAAAACAAGAATTGCGGCTGTATCGACGACGACAAGGGAATGGGAGGGAAATTCAATTGCGGTACCTGCAAGGCCCCTGAAACCTGCGGAAGCAACGGCAAATGTGGTTGCACTCCTCTGACCTGTGGCGACCGAAAATGTGGATCGCCCGATGACGGTTGCGGTCACACCTTGAACTGCGGCAACTGCCAGCCCGGCGAGAGCTGTACTGCCAAAGGCCTATGCTGCACTCCTAAAGATTGTGACGGGAAGGTCTGTGGGACGATCGATCAAGGCTGTGAGAAAGGGCCCAAAGTGTGTATGTGCTTTGGCAGCGACACCTGCGACACCAATGTCATTCCCAACGTCTGCAAGAAATGCATACCCAAGACTTGTGCCGGAGTGAATTGCGGGACGATCACTCCTGGCTGCAATCTTCCACCCTTGGATTGTGGCCCGTGCTGCACGCCCAGGGCCTGCCGCACCAATGAATGCGGGGAGACCGATCTCGGTTGCGGGACCACGAAGGATTGTGGCGATTGCTTCGATAACAAGATGTGCGTAGCTGGCCGCTGCGAACCGATTCCTCCCCCCGACACCTGCAAAGGCGGGGAGCCACGTTGCTGCGGCGGAGAATGCCCGCCCTGTGGCATTTGTCCGTTCACGGAGCCGCGGGCTCTCTCCTTCTGTACCGCCAAAGGAAAGAACTGCGGCCTGATCGACGATGGCCGTGGAGGACAGGTGGATTGCGGCACCTGCAAGGGCAAAAGCACCTGCGGCGGCGGAGGAGTACCCAACGTCTGCGGCCGTCCGCGCAGGAAGTGACGCTCTCGCTTCGTGGCGTCCTGGCTCGCGAGCTCCCGTGAGATAGGACGCCCACTGACGACAGCTTTAAGGTAAAGGAGGATGCCATGAAAAAACAGTTGCTCTCACTGCCTCTGTTGATCGCCCTTGTGCTGCTGACCGCGGACGCCAGCCGCTGTAGTGAATGGACTTCGACGCCGCAGCCGATCGATTTTGCCGCGGAAGCGACCGAGCCGCCGGCCAAGACTCCCCCCTTGTGCGCCGCCAGAGGAAAGAACTGCGGCTCGATCGACGACGACTGCGGCGGGAAGATAGATTGTGGTCCCTGCACGAGCCCTAATATCTGCGGCGGCGGCGGCGTTCCCAACGTCTGCGGCTGCAAACCCAAGAGTTGTGATCAGCGACAGTGCGGGGCGATCGATCCCGGCTGCGGGCTGCCACCGGTGAGCTGTGGCTCTTGTCCGGCCGGTCAGGAATGCATGGCTGGCCACTGCGAACCCGGGACCGGATGCAGAGGAGGGGTGCCACGTTGCGTCTGCGGAGAATGCCCGCCCTGTGGCATTTGTCCGTTTACGGAGCCGCGGGCTCTCTCCTTCTGTGCCGCCAAAGGAAAGAACTGCGGTCTGATCGACGATGGCCGTGGAGGACAGGTGGATTGCGGCACCTGCAAGGGACCCGAAACCTGCGGCGGCGGGGGCGTGTCCAACGTCTGCGGCCGGCCGCGCAAGAAGTAGCGCTCTCCTTCAGAACACGAACTTCCCCACCGCCGCGGCGAACATCAGGATCGTGATCAGGCCGACCACGATCCTGGTGAGCGACGACCCCCGGGGTACCGGTCGAGGTCGATCTCCCGCCAGGTGAGATAGCAAGGCCTCTCGCGACAGCTCTTCATCGAAGCCCAGAGAGCATCCAACGCGTCTGGGCTCCAGCGATGAAAGGAGAGCCACCATGTCAACGCTGAAAAACCTCCTGCTCTGCCGCCGGTTCGCGCAGCGGATGATCAACGAGCGCGACCTCAGGCTGGCCCCGGACTTCTTTGGTGAGGGCTCGGTCCATCACGAGCTCGGCGAGGCAAGGCCGGGCCCGCGCAGAGGACCGGAGGCGATGGCGCAGTTCCTCGACCTTTACCTCCGCGCGTTTCCAGACCTGCGGATCGTCTTCGAGGACGCAATGGCCGACGGCGACCAGGTGGTGACCCGCTGGCGCTTCGAGGGCACTCAGGACGGGCCGCTGATGAGCCTGCCCGCCTCCGGCCGGCGAGTGAGCGTCGAAGGCATCCGCATCGACCGCATCGCAGACGGCAGGATCGCCGAGAGCTGGATGCAGATGGATCAGCTCGGGCTGCTGGAGCAGATCGGGGCGCTGCCGGTTTCGTGAGGTTTCAACCGCGAGGCAAAGGAGGACGTCATGAAAAAATCATTCCTCTCCATGATCGTGTTGGTCACCCTGGCGCTGTTGCTGCTGTCCGCGGCCGCCAGCCGTGCTCGCGAAGGGCGCTCGGCGCTCGAGCCGGTCTGTTTCGTCGAGGACGGCTGCCGGCCCCAGGAATGCGGCATCCGCAACTGTGGGATGATCGATCGCGGCTGCGGGCTCGGCACGGTGAGCTGCGGTGAGTGCTCGGAAAGCCAGTCCTGCGACGACGGCATCTGCCGCCTGGACGGCACCGGCCATCAATGCCCCTGCGGCGGGTCCTGGCCCAGTGCCTGCGAAGCCTGCCCGCCTCCTGGCGCCGGAAACTCCTCTGCGCCGGCCCTTTCGCAGCACCTTCCCCCTTCCTGATTCTACTTTGTCAGACTCTCGCGCCTCACCGCGTCTCCCCCGCCAAGACCCTCACCCCTACCCCTCTCCCGACCCCCGACGCCCCCTCCCCGGGAGAGGGGAACGCGGCTCTGGGGCGGTCTGGCTGTTCTCTCTCTTCTCCCATCGCCCTCCCTCCGGCCGGGAGAAGAGGGAGAACGGCAAGGCCGGGGCATCCTCACGACGTTGTTGCACCCTTCAGCCTCTCGGAGTGTAGAATCGGGCCAATCCAGCTTCTTTTCCAAGAGGAGGACGTCATGTCGGAGGATTCGAGATCCTGTTTCGCGGTGCGTCTGGCTCTATGCGTTGCGGTGCTGGCGTTGGTCTCTGGTTTCTGTGGTGCGGCCTGGGCTGCCGACACCTTGCTGCGCAGCAATGGCAGCATTCTGCAGATGTGCACGGGCAAGTACGCCCTGTGCGACGCCGCGGCGTGTACGCCGATCGCCGAGCAGAAGAGCTTTCCGGGCTCCCCGGTGGTGAAGCCTTCCCACGCCCTGTGCTCCTGTGTGGTGGAGGAGGGGAAGAACCTCGGGCCCGGCCCGTGCTCCGATCGCACGCCGACGGGGCCGAAGGGCGAGTACATCCTGTCCACCTATTCCTATGCGCTGAAGAGCTCGTATCTGACCTGCCCCAAGGGCGGCACGCGCACGGTGTGCTTCGGCTATCCCTGCATCATCGACGCGAAGGACCCGAAGCGCGCGCACTGCACCTGCCCGATCATCTATGACAGCGAGGAGTTCAAGACCCAGGGCGGCAACTGCAATCCCTCGAGCTGCAAGAACGGCTTGTGGCAGGGAGGAACGCCGGCGGAGTACGAGGTGATCAACGCGATCTTCACCAAGGACACGGGGCAAAAGCCGCCGAAGGACTGCCCTGCGAAGAAGTAGGCGGTGCCGCAGCTTTACCGCACCCGGAACACCGGCCCGCGCGGCGGGAAGGGGAGCCCGCCGCCGGCCGCGCCGCCCAGACTCGTTCGATCGTCAGAAGGTTGCTCGCCTTATGGTATTGCATCATAGCCGCTCCGCGTCACCGGCGCAAGAGTTCCTGCCGCGTGACCCGGCAGGCGGCTCTGCGGGCCCGGGAAATGTGTTGCAAATTGGGGGCGGCCTGCCGCAGGCTTCGGGGCCTCCAGCCATCCGACCCGAGGTCTGAGCCGCAAGACCCGAGGTTTCTGCCGCAAAACCCGAGCTCTTGGTGGCCGGCTGCTTCGAGTTTGTTGCCAAACAGCCGCAAATCGCAGGAGGCTAGCGGTAATTGGCAGCAAGTTGGAGGGGTTTTGCGACAACAGGCAGCAGATTCGCAGCAGAAATCCTGGGTCGCGCCTCCCGACCCATGGGTCTTGCAGCACAATTCGTGGGTTTTGCGGCACACTTCAAGGGTCTTGCGGCTCGACCCGCGGGTCAAGGGAGAGGAGAGGGGAAGTTTGCAACACATTGGCCGGGTCGGGCGGCGGCAACCGGTGGTGGTAGCGGGGACGGTGACGCCTTTGCCGTAGGGTTGTATCCGCCGGGTTGGAGACCTCACTTCTTGCACGTCAGCGCCTCGCCTTCGATCTCGCAGTCCAGGACCTTTCTTCCCTTGACGTCGTGCACCGTCATCTTCCAACCCTTCCCCTGGGGCTCGAGCAGGGAGTAGGCGAACTCGTCGGTGGTGCTCGCGGTGGCCACCTTGGTGCCGGCGATCGATTGCCCCACGAGATTTTTCGTGATCGGTTTGTCGAGCTCGGTGCCGCTCATCCCCGCCACCACGCTCGGGGCACGCTGGGGAGCCGGAGCGAAGGCGAGGGCTTCGAACAGGTGAATGTGGCCGGCCAGCACGAGCCGCACTTTCGCGTCCAGGTCGTTTTTCGAATCCTGCTGCAATTCGTCGGTCACCGGAATGAGCGAGCCCTTGCTCTCCACGAATCCCCAGAGCGGGTGGTGCGAGAGGAGCCAGGACGGATCGTCGCTCGCGGCGGCGAGACCGTTGAGGACCTGATAGGCCTGGGTGTAGAAGCCGGCGGGCTCGTCGTCGGCGGCCGAGGTGTTCAGCACCAGGAGGTGAAGACCGGGGAGCGAGACTCCGAAGGGCTCGGGATCTTCGTTGCAGGTTGCGGGCAGCGGCTTGAGGTCGAGGAAGCGGAACCATCCGTTCCCGGCGCGGTTGCAATCCTCGTGATTGCCGCGCACGGCCACCCACGGCGCGGCGGCGAGCAGCGGCGCCGCCGGATCGAAGAAGTCGGCCTGCCACGCCGGCCAGTTGTCGCCGTAGGGGCTGCCGCCGCATTTCTTCTGCTCGCCGGCGGGACAGGGAGCTTCGCGATAGTGATAGTCGCCGACGTGAATCACCACGTCCGGATGCTCCGCCGCCACTTGCGCGGCGACCCTGGCGAAGGGCCACTTCTTGGGATCGTTGCAGTTCTGGACGTCGCACTTGCCGTCGGGGTCGCACTTGATGCGGCAGCCGGTGTCGCCGATCAGGGCGATCCTCTTCAACTCTTTGGGCGGCAACGGCAGCCGGATGCCCCCGATGCGCGCCGACTTGGCGTCCAGGGGTAGTTGCTCTTCGCAGACCAGCACCTCGAAGCCTTGCTGGCGCTCCGCGCGCACCTGCATGTCGTAATGCCGGGAGACGGAGGGGTGCTCGACTTCGATGCCCGGGCAGCCCGCCTGGGGATCGGTGACGATCGCCCGCACCATCGGCCCTTCCGAGCCAAGCTCCACCCAGGTGCGCAGAGGAGCGGGGGCGAGGGGCTCCGGCCGGGGCACGGATTCCGGGTGCGCCGCGGGCGGGGGAGCCGTGGCGCAGCCGGTGGCGAGGGCTGCGAGGACGCCCAGGGCGAGGGCAGGTAGGGTGGTCCTGGGCACGGAACGCAGCTTCCTCGTCATCGCTTCCTCCTTCAGGGTTGACCGGCAGTGTACCCCTTTACGGCTCCTGGAGCTGGCGACCCCTCCCAAGACCCTCATCAACCCGGCCCTCGTCTCGACCCCGCCGCCCAGGCGCTTCCCAGGATCGGTATCAGGGGGTGACTGGATATGCTGTTTTGCGATATGCTTTGGAAGAGTTGACTGAACGATCTACCAAGCGGGCGGCGCACGAGCCCCGCAGGAGGACTCTCCGATGAACGGAAAACACCTTGCGCTCTCCCTTCTCCTGAGCTCGGCGCTGCTTGTGGCAGGTTCCGGCGCGGCCGGGGCTCAGCCGGCGCCGCTCGGCCCGGAAACGCGGGTCGATACCCTGGCGGGGGACCAATTCCCCGGCAATCCGATGCTGACGGTGCAGCGCGACGGCACTTTCGAGATCGCCTGGAGTTACGGGGCGCACCAGCCGGCGGCGATCTACGTCCGCCATTTCAACGCCGCCGGCCGTCCCACGGACGCCTCGCAGGTCCTCCTGGGAAGCGAGGGGTTCTGGCCGGAGGTGGATGCGATCGTCAAGGCCGGCAAGGGGTATGACGTCCTGTGGCACGTCATCGGAGGGCCCGGCGTCCCGACGCCCTTCTATACCCGCCACCTGGACGCCCGCGGCGTGCCGCTGGGCAAGAAGCCGCTCAAGGTCGGCAAGCCCTTCATGAGCTACATGTGGTTCACTGCCGGTGACGGCCTCGCCGGGGGCTACTATTTGTCGTTGATCGGCACGCTCGAGCTGCGCAAGATTTCACCCAACGGTGTGCCGACGCTGCAGGAGCGGCGCATCAACACGTCGGAGCTGACCTCCCCCGTGCCTGCGGTCGTGCCGCTCACCAACGGCGGCTTCGTCGGGGTCATCCAGGGCACGACGGTGGTGCCCGCGGGCGGCACGCCGCAGCCGGTGCTGCGGGCGCGGCGGTTCAGCGGCCAGTTCGAGCCCGTGGGACCCGATTTCGACCTCAACACCATCCCCGCGGGTCCGGCCGGGACGCCACCCCTCCTGGGTCAGACCTTCGCGGTGGCGGCGGCCCCCGACGGCGGCTTCGGCGTGGCCTGGACGCTGGACGACACGCTCTACGTGCGGGTCTTCGATGCCGCCGGCCATGCGGAGGTGCCCGAGTCGCCCGTGGTGACGGTAGGGCCGGACCATCGGATCGCTCCCGCGTCCATAGCGTTCGACAACGCGGGCAACCTGCTGCTGCTCTGGATGGAGGAGGCGACGGAACCCCTCTCCGGCATTCCCCTCCTCGATCTCCACCTCCAGCTCTTCAATTCCCGCGGCGTGCCCCTGGGGCCGCAGGAGGAATTGACCAGCGCGGCGAGCGGCGCCTTCGGGCAGCCCTTGACCGGCAAGGTGGCGTGGGCGAACGGCTCGTGGCTCGTCACCTGGGCAGCCGAGTCGAACCTTCAGGGACCGAGCGCCATCTTCGTGCGGCGGTTCGCGCGCCAATGAAACGAAACGAATTCTGCCGGAGGATCATCGATGAACAGGATGCGTATCGCTCTCGTTCTTCTCCTCGGCTCGGCCTGGCTCGGCGCGGCAGGCCCGCAGGAGCTCGCGGCGCAGCCGGCGCCGCTGGGGCCGGAGGTCCTCGTCAGCACGGTGGACAATCACTTTCTCTTCTCCCTCAGGCTGGCCGCCCAGCCTGGCGGCGACTCCGAGATCGTGTGGGAATCCGAAGGTCCTGACGTGGCCAATCAGCTCGTTTCGGCTCGCCATTTGGCCGCGGATGGCACGCCCACGGACGCCGTGCAGGTTATCGGCCAGGGCTTCCTGCCATTGATCGACTCCGTGACGGCGGAGCCGACGGGTTTCGACGTGCTCTGGCGCGACCAGCGATCGCGGAAAGATTTCCATTACCGGCGCCATCTGGGCCTGAATGGCATTCCCGATGCCAAGCCGGTGCGGCTCGGTGGGATCCAATTCATCACCCCGTGGGTCTGGCAGGTCCGCGGCAACGGGTTCCTGGCCGGCTGGCTGTTGTGGCGGGTGGGAAGCCAGCCCACCGGCATGGTGGCCCAGCGCCTCTCGTCCTCCGGCCGGCTGACAGGCCCGTTGCTGAGCTTGGCCAGCCGGCCCTTCTACACGAACGAGCAACCGCGCCTGCTTGCCGTCGCCGATGGAGGTTTTCTGGCCACGTGGTGTGGGATCAGCGCCGTGGGCTTCCCTGTCGTACCGGTGGTGCGGGCGCGCCGGTTCTCACCGGCGGCCAAGGCGTTGGGACCCGATTTCGACCTCAACACGAGCTTTCCTGCCGGGGAGGGCTGTCTCGGCGCCAAGGTGGCCACCGCTCCTGGCGGGGGATTCGCCGTCGCGTGGCTGCTCGACGGCGGCAATGACGAAACCTTCACTCCCTACCTGCGCCTCTTCAATGCCGCCGGCCAGCCCCTGGGACCCGAGATTCAGGGTGCGACGACGGAGTGGATCGAGTCCATGGCGTTCGACGAGGCGGGGAACCTCCTCGTACTTTGGGGCGAGCGCAAGGGCTTCCGCGTCACCGATTTCGAGCTCCAGCTTCTCGATCCCCATGGCCTTCCTCTCGGGCCGCGGGAGAGCGTGGGCAGCGCGGTCAGCGATCCGTATCAGGATTCGCTCGAAGGTGCCGTGGCATGGTCGGGAAGCTCATGGATCGTGACTTGGGCGGCCCAGACGACGGCGTTTCCTGAGTCCAGCGCCATCTTCGTGCGGCGGTTTGCGAGCCAGTGAGAGGGGCCGAGGGACTCCAGGGACAGCAGGGACGACAGGGACAGCAGAAACTTCAAGGACTTGGAAAACTTTTTCAGTCCTTGAAGTCCCTGTCGTCCCTGCTGTCCCTGGCCTACCTCACGCGAACTCCTCCTTCAACAGCTCATGGGTGAGGGTGATCGCCGCCACGGTGCCGTCCGCGGCGGCCAGCACCACTTGCTGTAAGGGCCGGGAGAGGTCTCCCGCGGCGTAGACGCCAGGCACCGAGGTCCTGCCGGCGGCGTTGATGACCACTTGATGGCGATCGGTGAGATCGCACCCCAGCCTCTCGGCCAAGGGGCTGTGCTGGCGTTGGGGGAGGCGGACGAAGAGGGCGCGGCGGCGCAGGGCGCTGCCGTTCGCGAAGACGATCCGCTCCAGCGCGCCGTTGGTTTCCCCTTCCAGGCGGACGATGATTTCCTCCCACAGGCCGATGCCGAAGCGGTCGAGCTTCTGGCGTTCCTCGACGGAAAGCCCCGCGGGGCCGTTCGAGCAGACGGCGAGGTCGTGGCTCCATCCCCGCAGCGAGGCGGCGAAATCCAGGATGGTCTCGCCGCGGGCGTAGAGGGCGAGGGGCTGATCGCGCACCTCCCAGCCATGGCAGAAGGGGCAGTGGAGCACGCCGGTTCCCCACAGCTCGTGCAGCCCGTCGATCTCGGGGAGCTTGTCCATCATGCCGGTGGCGAGCAGGATGCGGCGGCCGGCGACGCGGGAGCCGTCCGCGAGCACCGCGGAGAAGCTGCCGTCGGCTTCCTTCACGGCGTCGATCACCTCGGCGTCGCGGATCTCGACGCTCTCGTAAGGGCGGAGCTGCTCGCGGCCGATGCGCAGCAGCTCCAGGGGAGGGGTGCCGTCGCGGGTGAACACGCTGTGCGCCGCGGGCGAGGGAGCGTTGCGCGGCTGCCCCGAGTCGAATACGAGCACGCGCCGGCGGGCACGGCCGAGGACCAGGGCCGCGCTCAAGCCCGCGGGGCCGCCGCCGATCACGAGGACGTCGTACATAGAGCCCTCCTTGGGAGGAGTTGCGTGCCTCCATTCTCTATGACGAAGGGAAAGGGGCCAAGCCCTCACCCCAGGGCGGGCTGAGCAGGGACGGACACGGACAGACACGGACGAGAAGGACACGGAGAAAGTCCGGCGGCTGTCGTCCCTGTCAGTCCGTGTTTTGTCCGTGTCGTCCGTGTCCGTCCCTGCGAGGGCAATCCCCCGTACCCAAAAAGCACCATACAGGACGGATAGACAGAACTCCGGCAACGGTGTATGGTTCTCCATGGTTCCGTGAATCCGTGCCGTGCGCTTCTACGCCGATCTCCACGTCCACTCCAAATACTCCCGAGCCACGAGCCGGGACGCGGATTTGGAGCACCTTGCGCTCTGGGCGAGACGCAAGGGGATCACCGTCGTGGGAACCGGTGACTTCACCCATCCCGCCTGGTGGCAGGAGATCCGCGACAAGCTCGTGCCCGCCGAGCCCGGGCTCTTCCGCCTGCGGCCGGAGATCGAGCGCGAGGTGGAGAGGCAGCTCCCTCCGTCCTGCCATGGCCCCGTCCGCTTCCTGCTCGAAGTCGAGATCTCGACCATCTACAAGAAGGGCGACCGGACGCGGAAGATCCACCATCTCCTCTACGCCGCCACCCTGGAGACGGCGGGGCGCATCCGCGAGCGCCTGGGCGCGATCGGCAACATCTCCTCGGATGGCCGGCCGATCCTGGGGCTCGATTCGCGCCACCTGCTGGAGATCACCCTCCAGAGCGGGCCGGACGCCTACCTCATCCCCGCCCACGTATGGACGCCGTGGTTCGCGGTGCTGGGCTCGAAATCCGGTTTCGACTCGGTGGAGGAATGCTACGGTGACCTCGCGCCCCACATCTTCGCCGTGGAGACGGGGCTCTCCTCCGATCCGCCCATGAACTGGCGGGTCTCCGGGCTCGACCGCTTCACCCTGGTGAGCAACTCGGACGCGCACTCGCCGCCGATGCTGGGGCGCGAGGCCTGCGCCTTCGATACGGACCTCGACTACTTCGCCCTCCGGCGAGCCCTGGAGACGGGGGAGGGGTATGGCGGCACCGTCGAGTTCTTCCCCGAGGAGGGGAAGTACCACCTCGACGGCCATCGCGCCTGCAACGTCCGCTTGGAGCCGCCCGAGACCCGGCGCCTGGAGGGGCTCTGCCCATCGTGCGGCAAACCGCTCACCGTGGGCGTGATGCACCGCGTGGAAGAGCTGGCCGACCGTACCGAGGAGGCGCCCACCGAGGGACGGCAGGCGCGCGTCGATCCCTACCGCTGTCTCGTGCCGCTGCCGGAGATCCTCGGCGAAATCCACGGCGTGGGAGCCAAGACGAAGGCCGTGGAGCAGTCCATGGCGCAGCTCATTTCTCGCTTGGGGCCGGAGCTCGAGATCCTGGAGCGCCTGCCCCTGGAGGAGGTGGCCAAGGCGAACCATCCGCTTTTTCTGGAAGCGCTCACGCGGCTGCGGGCCGGCAACGTCCGGAGGGATGCGGGCTATGACGGCGAGTATGGGGTGATCCGGCTCTTCGAGCCGGAGGAGATCCGGGAGCGGGCGGTGGTGGGGATGTTGTTTGGGCGCGCCGAGGCCGATTCGACCGCCGTGCAAAAACGGACCGAGGCTGTGCCGCCGGGACCCTCATCACCCCGGCCCTCTTCTCCCAGCCTCCCCCCCGACCGCCGGGAGAAGAGGGAGAACAGCAAGACCGTTCCAGGTGGGAGTGAAGGCCTCGCCGGCCTCGATCCTGATCAACGCGCCGCGGCGGAGATCGTGGACGGTCCTCTCTTGATCGTCGCCGGGCCGGGGACGGGGAAGACGCGCACGTTGACGCATCGCCTGGCATATCTGATCGGCGAGCGGGGCGTGCCGGCGGAGAATTGTCTTGCCGTCACCTTCAGCCGGCGGGCGGCGGCGGAGATGGAGGAACGGCTCATCGCCTCGATGCCCGAGGCTGGCCGGCGGGTGCTGATCTCCACGTTTCATGGCCTGGGATTGACGCTGCTGCGCGAGCGGGCCGCGGAGGCCGGGCTGGCCCCCGGATTCCGTGTGGCGACCGCCGCCGAACGAACGGAGATCGCCCGCGGGCTTTTCGACGTTCCTCCCGCGAAAGCCGAGCGCCTGCTGGAGGAGATCGGGCGCGTGCGCCGCGCGTGGGGGACCGATCCGGAAGCCGATCCCGAAACGCTGGAGCTGGCCGCGCGAACCGCTCTCTACGCGGAGGCCCTCGATCGCCGGGGATTGGTGGATTTCGACGACCTCCTGCTCCGCCCCCTGGCCTTGTTGCAGGAACGGCCGGACCTCGCGGCGTTCTATCGCGACCGCTTCCGGTGGATTTCGATCGACGAGTATCAGGACGTCGATCCCCTGCAATACGCTCTGATCCGCCTCCTGGCGCCGCCGGAGGCGAACCTCTGCGCGATCGGCGATCCGGACCAATCGATTTACGGTTTTCGCGGCGCGGACGTGGGCTTCTTCCTCCGCTTCCGCGCGGACTGGCCCGGGGCGCGAGTGATCCATCTCACCCGCAACTATCGCTCCACCCGCACCGTGGTGGAGGCGGCAATGCAGGCGATTCGCCCCGCGAGCCTGGTGGCGGACCGGCGACTGGTGGCCGTGCGCGAGGGAGCGGGAGAGCGGATCATCGTCCAGGCCGCGGCGAGCGAGCGGGCGGAGGCGGAGCTGGCCGTTCACACCCTGGAGAAGCTGCTGGGCGGCACGTCCTTGTTCTCCTTCGATAGCGACCGGGTGGAGGCGGGGGATGGCGGAGGCATCGAACAGCTCTCCTTCGACGACGTGGCCATCCTGTATCGCACGGAAGCCCAGGCGCCGCCGCTGATCGAGGCCCTGGGCCGCGCGGGGATTCCCTTTCAAAAGCGATCCCATCGGCCGCTGGCGGAGCAGACGGGAGCCCGCGCCCTGCTGCCGCTCCTGCCGGAGACGGCCGGCGCGAGCGTCGAGGCGCGCCTGGAAAAAGCCGTCCTGAAATTGGTGGAAGGCGCTCTGGGAGCGGCCGACCGCACCGCCCTCCTCGCCGCCGCCGAGCTGCTGCGTCCCCTGGCCCTGCGTTGCGGAGGCGATCTCGACGCCTTCCTCGCCGAAGCCGCCCTGGGAGGCGAGGTGGACACCTGGGATCCGCGCGCCGAGCGGGTCTCCCTCCTCACCCTCCACGCCGCCAAGGGCCTGGAGTGGCCCGTCGTCTTCCTCGTCGGCTGCGAAGACGGCCTCCTTCCCTTGACCTGGCCTGGCTCCGAGCCCTCGGACCTTGCGGAAGAGCGTCGCCTCTTCTTCGTCGGGATCACCCGCGCCCGATCGCGGCTCTTCCTATTCCACAGCCGCAAGCGGACGTTGCGCGGTGAGACCCGTGAGACCCAGCCGTCGCCCTTCCTGGCGGATCTCGCGGAGGCGCTGCTGGAGAGGCGGAAGGAGCCGGACCTGGGGCCGCGGCGGCCGGAGCAGATGCGGTTGTTGTGAGGAAGAGCTGAACGGCGTGCTGCCGTGCTACATTGAGCTAGTAGGGAGGCGACCATGAGCGTGACGATTCCAGACGAGATCCTTGAGGCAGCCCACATGTCTGATACCGAGTTGCGGCAGGAGTTGGCGATTCTGCTGTTCCAGCAGGAACGGCTTACCCTGGCGCAGGCCAGCCATCTCGCCGCAATGGATCTCCTACGGTTCCAGCATCTCGTGGCCAGTCGTGGTATCTCGGTGCACTACGATCTCGAAGAGTTCGAGCAGGATCTTGCCACGTTGCGGGATCTCGGCCGCTCTTGATCGTCGTCAGCGACGCCTCGCCTCTCATCAGCCTCGGTGCGGTTGGCCGTATCGAGTTGCTCCGCCAGCTCTTCGGTGAGGTCTCAATTCCTCTTGCCGTCCTCGAGGAAATCACGGCAGCCGGTCTGGAGCGACCCGGGGCGGCCGAAGTTCAGGCTGCGGACTGGATTGTCTCGCGAGCTCTCGGAAGCGACTTTCTGCCACGAGCGCTGGAGGGCGAGTTAGACCGTGGAGAGGCTGAAGCCATAGCCTTGGCGGTGGAGCTTCGGGCCGACCTGGTTTTGATAGACGAACGGCGGGGTCGCCGGGTCGCTTCCAGATTCGACCTGAAGGTCTTGGGCGTCTTGGGTATCCTGTTGGACGCCAAGCGCAAGGGGCTCCTCACACAGGTCGAACCCGTTCTTGAAGACCTACACACCAGAGCAGGGTTTCGAGTCAGCCCGGCGCTCTATCGTCGGGCTCTGGAAGAAGCTGGGGAAGCCTGATGCAGGATACACCGCGGTAGCCAAGGACTTCGAGCAGGACCCGATCTCGCGATAGAATCCCCGGAAGCTCCTCGACACGCAGAGAGGAAGTCCGGCGAATGCCCAGGTCACCAGCAGCATTCTTCAGCTACGTCCGATTCGTCGATCAGCACGAAGAGGGGCGCATCACCGAGTTGCGCCGCCGTCTGGAAGGAGAGGTCCGGGTCTACCTGGGGGAGGAGTTCTCGATCTTCCAGGATCGCGAGATCGGGTGGGGAGACGAATGGAAGAGCCGGATCGATGGGGCTCTCGATGCCGCGACCTTCTTCATCCCCGTCTTGACGCCCGCTTTCTTCAAGAGCCGCTACTGTCGAGAGGAACTGGAGACCTTCCTGGAGCGGGAGAGGAAGCTCGGACGCCGCGACCTCGTGTTGCCAATCTACTACGTTGATACCCTCCTGTTCAACGACACCGTCCGCCGGGTGTCTGATCCGCTGGCCGAGGTTCTGGCCACTCGGCAGTATACGGACTGGCGCAACCTGCGATACGAGCCGTGGACCGATCCGCAGGTCGGCAGGCGGCTGGCCCAGATGGCCGTTCAGATCCGTGACGCTCTTGACGGAAGCCAGCCCACGGCGACTGGCGGGAGCCAGGCGGGAGCTAAGAGTGCAGCACCGGGGCGGTCAGGAACGCGGGAGAGCGTCGTCGGCAGCGAACATCCTGCGGCGGGCTTCAGAGTCCCCAAAGAGCCTCCCACCCACGTAGTCGACCCCCTGCATCGCGGTGATTTCCCCACGATCTCAGCCGCGATCAAAGCCGCCAGCCCCGGTGACCGGATCGTAGTTCGTCCGGGACTCTATTCGGAAGGCCTCATCCTGGAGAAGCCGCTGGAGATCCTTGGGGACGGACCGCGGGAAGAGATAGTCGTCCAAGCCGCAGGAAAAAGCGTCCTGGTTTTCCAGACAAGCATGGGTCGGGTTAAGAATTTGACTCTGCGGCAGGTTGGTGAGCGGCGGTTCGCCGTTTACATTACACAAGGACGGTTAGAGTTGGAGGACTGTGATATCACTAGTCAGAACTCGACGTGTGTTGCCATTTCCGGAGACGCGGATCCCCTTCTCCGCCGCAACCGCATTCATGATGGAAAATTTAGTGGCGTATCGATTAGTGATCACGGCCGGGGTACCTTGGTAGACAATGAGATCTTCGGTAATGGCCTCTGGGGGATTGAAGTCTCAGAAGGCGGCAACCCTGTTGCGCAGAATAACCGAATTCATGACAACGACATTGGAGTCTACGTATGCCGAGATGGGCGAGGCATTTTTGAGGATTGCGAGATCTTTGGTAATAGGCGAGCTGGCGTGGTCATCGAGGATAAGGGGAATTCCATTTTTCGACGTAATCGAGTTTATGGCGGCAAGGGGGAGGGAATTCGGATCGGCAGTGAGAGCCAGGGAATTTTTGAGAAGAACGATGTCTTCGACAACCAATCTGCAGGGATCGAAGTGGCGTGGGGCAACTTGGCGTTGCACGGAAGCCGCATTCACGACAACAAGGGGGGTGGCATTGTCTTCCTAGAGGGCGGTCAAGGCATCATAGAAGATAACGAGATCACGGCCAATTCCTTGGAGGGCGTAGTAATTTGGAAGGGTGTAGGACCCGTCCTACGGCGAAACCGCATCACTGACAATGGGTCCCAGGCCATCTTGATAGTGGAAGGAGGTGGCGGCACGTTTGAGAAGAATGATTTACGCGGCAATGTTTGGGGTGCTTGGGAAATCGACCCCGAATGTGAGAAGCGGATCAAGCGAAGCGAAAATTTGGAGTGATCTGAAGAAGTATTCAGCGACCTTCCTCAGAACTTTTCGGGACCGCATCCGCTGATGCAGTTGGCTTCCAGCAGCTCGGGGATAATGATCCGGAGCTTCTCGCTGAGAGCCTCAATGGTTCCGGCCTCGGTCGCCAGCCCCGGGACATCTTCACTGATGGCTACCCAGACACCCGCCTCGGGATCCCAATCTGCCTGAACGTGGTAGACAAGTATTCCCATGGTCAGCAGAATACCACGGGGTCCATCTTCCCCGCGACGCGCGTCAACAATTCGCGCACGAATCGCAGCTCTGGAATTCTATCGTGATGCAGGCGAAGCAGGGGCCACTGTAGTCCAGGCGGCAGGTGTCCTGCGTCTCGGCTCCGACCGGCAGGCGCAGCTCGGGGGTGGAGAGGGCGCGCAGGGTCTCGCGGTGAAGGGTCAGCTTCCGTAGCTTCTTCTTCATGGCCTGTCCTCCTGAACTCCAGAGGATACTACGGGATCATCGCGCGAAGACCACCCGCGCCAAGGTCGCCGGGTGGAAGAGCAGCGGCGGCGGCGCCAGCAGGTGGAGGACGCGCAGCAGGCGGTCGTAATCAGGCACGCTCGTGCCCGTCAGCTTGAAAACCCGGCGGGTGTAGCGCTGAAGCCAGGGGAGCCAGAGCGGCCTTCTCCCCTCCACTCCCTCGTAGCGCAGGTCCTCGGACGAGGTGAGGAGCCACGGCGCGGCCACCACCCGCGCCAGGGCCCGCAGGTAGGGGCGAGGATTTTCGGCCCATGGATCGCGCGCGAGGTGGGCCGCGAGCAGCCGGGCGCCGCGGGCCGCCACGGACATCCCCTGGCCGAAGACGGGATCGAAGCTGCACACCGTGTCGCCCACCGGTAAGAGCCCCCTGGGGAAACCGCGCATCCGGTCGAAGCGGGTCCAGCGCGCGGCGGGGAAGCGAATGGTCTGAATCTCCGAGAGCGGCTCGGCGTCGCGGATGGCGGCGAAGAGGTCCGGCTGCTCCAGGCTGCGGGCGAAGTCGAGGAATCCGTCCTCGCCCGCTGTCGGGTGCTCTCCCAGGTAACCCCCCAGCGTCACGATCCAGCGCCCGTCCTCGACAGGAAAAATGAGGCCGAGGCGGCGCGCCGCGGGCGGCTTTTGGTAAAGAAGCATGGCCTTCCACGTCCTCGCCGCATCCGGCCGCGGACGATAGAGACGCGAGGCATATTGGATGTCGAGGGCCAGTCGCTCCTCGGGCGGTGCCGGATAGCCGTGGGCGGCCAGCAGCCGCACGAGCGACGAGCCCCGCCCCGTGGCGTCCACGATGAGATCGGCCGCCACCGCCTCCCCGGCGCCTTCGCCTTCGGTGTCTCGTACCCGCACCGCGGCGGCGCGGCCGTCTTCGACCTCCAGCCCGCCCACGGCCTTCTGATAGCGAAAGGTCACGTTGCCGAGCCGCGCCAGGCGCTCGCGGACGATGGACTCGAGGAACGGCCGGCTTTGCATGTGGACCACGAGATCGCTGTCGTAGGGCACTTTCCAC
>DASUEN010000014.1:0-10108 GCA_036275055.1 Thermoanaerobaculia bacterium | reverse complement strand
TGCAGCGGGGTTTGCAGACGCCGCCGACCGCCGACGAGGGCGGAGCCATGAGAGCTCCGATCAGAGCCGCCACGGCGATTGACAGAAGCAACATCCTTTTACGCATTCGGGTCTCCTTTCATGCAGAAGTAAGGCCATCTCCCCCATTTTTCTGCCCTCCCACCAACGGCTGCTCGCGGGGCTCGCCTTAGAGGAAGTTACAGTCGGCGTGCCAGGTGTCGCAGGGCGCGACGCCCGTTGGATACCTCCTCGAACCCGGTGGGCACTGGCAAGCCGCATCCGGGTGGCTGGGGCAATAGCTGGGGCCGCATGTGGGGAAGCTGGCGGCCAGGGTGGGTTGGACGAGGAGGCTGCAGGCGCAGATCCCCAGCATCCCCACGAGCATCAGAAGCTTTCTCATCCTGACAACTCCTTTCGAGAGAACGGCGTTCAACTCAAGGGTGCGCCATCCCTCCCCCAGCGAGCCGCCAGCCAAAAGAACCAGGCACTGCGCCCGATTGGCTCACGTCGACCAAGGATCGACGAGCGCCAAGCCGCATCCCTAGGGATCGAGAGGCTGGACGCCTTGGCCGGTCTACTCCACTACCTGCCGCTGTCAACGGCCGCCATCCGCCAGGCGGCGGTCCTGTGGGCGAAAGCTCGGCAGCAGGGTCAGCCGACCGCAGGAGATAAGGCGCTGGATGGGGACGTCATTGTCTCAAGACAAGAAGAGGCTTGATTTTAGCCCCCTCTCGCGGTCCCTGTAACAAAAACTCCCTACGATCGCCAGTATTTCAAGGAGAACTTTCGCCGAGATTGCGGAAAAGCCTTTCCGCATCCGTCTAGTTCCTCCTGAGAAGGAATCTTCGTGGGGGCTACTGTGAAACGATTTTTCGCCAATCGCACCTTCCCGCTCATGACCCTCGTCTCGCTGCTCGCCCTCCTGGTAGGGTACTACCTCTTCTACGTGCGCAGCCGTGAGGACTACTTCGCGCATCGGTATGTACGGCTGCTCACCGTCGAGAGCTCCCAGATCCAAGGGCAGCTCTCGGCCTACGAGAACGTCTTCGACAGTTACCAGAACGACGTGAATCTCGTCAAGGCCGGAGTCCTGAAGAGCGTTCCCGGGCTCGAGCTGCAGAAGTCGCCCCCGAAGGGCTTCAAGTTCACCGACGGAAACATCACCAAGGAGGCGCGGCTCGAGGGAGAACACGTCTGGATCTATGCCGGCTGGAAACAGGGTCTCGCTACCGTCGTCTTCCGGTTCGAGCCCTTCGCCCTGATCCGGAGCCTGCCGCCGGACTTCGAGACCCTCTTCGTGGCCCGCATGGACGGCACCGTCCTGTTTCAAAAGAATCAAAACCGGAACCGGGAGCTGCGGATCGTCAACGTGAAGAGGTTCGTCGGCGAGGACGGCAAGCCGTTGGACCTGGCGGCCTACTCCCAGAGCACCTCGAGCCTCGACGTACGCCTCGCCGGCGCGCCCTACAAGCTCTTCCTGCGCCCCTGCTGCCGCGGCATCTGGGAGCCGGGCGGGAAATCGCCCGACTGGGTGGTGGTCGGAGGAGCCGTCCCGGCGTCCACCCTCTCCACGCAGGCCTGGTCGATCTCGTTCACGATGGGGATCACGCTGATCGCCCTCTTCGTGCTGGCCCTGCTCTGCCTGCCGTTCCTGCGCCTCCTCGCCATCGGCGCCAAGGAGAAGCTGCGGATGGCGGACGCGCTCTGGATCGGGTTCACGGCGATCCTGGGGATAGGGCTTCTGACACTGCTCCTGCTGGACTTTCACGCCTATCGGGGGCTGACCGCCGGGATCGACAAGAGCCTCGGAGAGCTGGCCTGTGAGATCAAGAAAAACATGAGTGATGAGCTGAGAGCGGCCTGGGCGCAGCTCGACAGGCTCAACAAGGAAGCGGAGAACGGGATCGGCCCGGGGCTGGCGAGCGCCGAGACTTGCGACGATCTCAAAAGGTCCGCGGGCATCCCGCCTCAGCGCTTTGAGCGCAGGCCTTTCCTCTGGCAGCGGCAGCCGCCGGTCGCGGACCTCTACACCGACTTCGAGCGCTTCACCTGGACGGACCTCAAGGGGACCCAATGCTTCAAATGGTCGCTCGGCGAGGCTTCGGATCCGCTGGTGCGCGACGTCAGGCAGCGGCGTTACTTCAGCGAGGCCATGGACACCGGCGCGGCCGTCGAGCCAATCGTCTCCTGGGCGACCGGCAGCCCGGTCGTGGCCCTCTCGGAACGAATCGACAGCGGGAAGCAGCCCTTCGTGGGCGTGCTCGGCATCGAGATGAGCTCGCTCAACGCACCGGTCCTGCCGCAGGGCTACGGCTTCGCCGTGATCGACGAGGACGGCAAGGTCCTCTTCCATTCGGCGCCCGGGCGCGCCGGAAACGAAGACTTCTTCGCCGAGGTCGACAACGACCGCGAGCTGCGCGCCCTGGTCTACGCGCGGCGCGGCGGCGGACTGAGCACCAACTATACCGGACGGGGGCACCGCCTCTGGGTCCAGCCGATCGACCCACCGGGGCCGCCGGACACAACACTGAAGCCACTCTCGTGGAGCCTCGTCGTGTTCAGCGACCGGGGGGAGCAGCGGGCTTTCAACGTCGACGTGGTGACCACGGCGATGCTGCTCCTGATCCTTCACCTCCTCGTCTACATGGTCGGCTGCGGGTCGCTACGCGCCGTGAACGGACGCTACCGCGCCGGCTGGCTGTGGCCCGAGAGGAAGGGTGAGGAGAGGGAGAAGATTCACCTCAGGCTGACCGCTTTCTACCTGCTGGGCCTGATCGCCTCGGTCGCCGCGATCCGGCTGCTCGAGGGAGTCGACCTGCTCTGGTTCGCCTTCCTGTTTCCATGGGCGGTCCTGCTCGTCTCCTACCGTCTCTGCGCCGGCGGGATCACGGCCAAGCGGAAGCTGCTCCTCGGAGCCGGCCTAGCCGCGGCCCTGCTGCTGATCTATCTGACGCCCTGGAGCGGAAGGCTGATCGCTGGGGGCGGGTTGGAATTGCGGCGCGGCATCCTCCTCCTGGCCGTCCTTGTGGGCCTGTTGGTCTTCTTCTTACTGCCTTCCAAGCCGTCGCGCTTCGAGGCCAGTCCCCCGCGATGGATGTACGTGGCCGCAGCCTCCCTGCTCCTCGCGCTCACGGCCGCCATGCCCGCGGCGGCTTTCTTCTGCGTCGCGCATCGGGCTCACCTGGAGGCCATGATCAAGCGCGGGCAGATCGAGCTGGCGCAAGGGCGCAAGGAGAGAGACGAGCGGGTGCGGACGAGCTACGCCGCCTTCAATCGTGACGGCCATCCGCAGAACGATCCCACGGTGCAAAAGATGATCGACAACCGGCTGGGGCAGACCTGGGACCGCTACTCCTGCTTTTTCTTCCGCACCAGGTTCCCGCCGGCGCCGGCGGACTGTGACTATGGCCTGAAGCGAGCGGCCAGGGCCATCCTGCCGCCCCCCGGGGGCGCTGGGCCTCCTAAAGACCCCGAGGAGGCGTGGGAGCCCCCCATGCTGCCGCGGGTCTTCGAGGAGATCCTCCCGCTCTATAACGACGACTTCGTCCGGATCCGCCGGCTGACCGAGGACAAGAGCGGAGACGACACCTGGAAGTGGACTCACCCGGACGCCGGGCATACGAAGATCGAGCTCCAGCCCGGGTCTTTCTGGAGGCGCCGCTCGGCGGTCCCCCCCTTGGGGATCGTCTCGACGATCCCCCCCGTGTCGATGCAGGGCGCTTCCGTGCTGTGGCCCGTCAGCCTGCTCCTCCTCGGCGGGGCCCTGGCCGGCGTGGCGTACTTCGTCGCGAAGCAATTCTTTCTTTTCGGCCTGCCGACGCCCGAAGTGGTGGACCCCATGAGCATGGCCTCGGTCTCGAACCAGAACTTCATCCTGGTGTCTCCGCTCATCGACGAGTTGGCGCAGAATCTGGCCAAGAAGGGGACAGTGGCCCTGATCGACTTGAGCACGCTCGACGGCCGGGAGGATCTCCTCGACTGTCTCAGCCGCCAGGACCTGGCCAGCAGCACGCGGATCTGCCTGCACCATTTCGAGCACCGCTTGCAGGATGAGGAGCACAATCTCCTAAAGCTCGAGCTCATGGAGGAGCTGATCCTGGGCCGCGACAAGCCGGTGATCGTTCTCTCCCACGTGGTTCCGGCCTGGTACCTGCTGGATCGCACGCCGGCGCCGGTGGCCGAGGACAAGGCGCTCGATCCTGACAAAGCGGCCAAGCGGCTCGAGGCCTTGCAGAAGGAACGCAAGGAAGTGCAGGAGCGCTGGCGCGGCCTCCTGCGCCGCTTCGTCTTCTGGGTGTGCCGGAACCGCGCCGCCGGACAGTTGGAAATCAACTTGCTTTCGATCCAGGACGGCTCCCGGAGCCAAGGGCGCCTGGAGCGGCTTCTGGCCGTGGCGCGCGAAGAGAGCGGCGACAGCGAGCCCCTCCAGAAACTCGCCGGCGAGCTGGTCCGGGAGCACCTCCAGGACCTCTCCCGGGACTTGTTCATCGACGACCTGCGGGAAAGGGCGGAGCCCTACTACCGCACGCTGTGGGCGATGTGCACTGAAGCGGAGAAGGTGATCCTCGTACAACTGGCCGAAGGCGCACTCGTGAACGCGAAGAACGCCGGCGCGCTCAAGATGCTGATGAAGCGCGGCCTGGTCAAGCGCGATCCCTCGTTCCAGATCATGAACGAAAGCTTCCGGCGCTTCGTCGCGAGGGGCATGTGCCAGCACGAGGTCCGAAACCTGGAAAGGAAAGCCGATGTGAGCGCCTGGGGACGGATACGAGCGCCATTCGCTCTGGTGCTGCTAGGTGTGGCCGCCTTCATCTTCATCACGCAGCGGCAGGCCTTCGACATCTCGATCGCGTTCTTCACCGCGCTCGCGACCGGCCTTCCAGTCCTCTTCCGTGTGCTCGGAGCGGTGACACCCGGTCAGGGCAAGGCCGCCTCCTGAATCAGCCAGCTTGCGTCGTACGTGCCTGGCCGTGACGACGGCCAGGCAGCAGGGTACTGAGGGCCGAGCCGGCGGGTCCTCGTAGGAGCTAGCCGCCGGGCTCGAATCAGAGGGTCAGGCGGCCACAGCCAAGGCGGGAGGCCGATACGCGTCCTCGGAGAGGAGCGCCGAGGGCTCGCCGAAGCAACTCGGACAGACCACGATCTCACGCACGATCTCGGAACCGACGCCTCCGGGATCGTCGGTTTCCTTCGGACGGCCGTCTTTCCTGAAAAGGTTTGCCTTCTTCCGGAAGGGGTACTCCCGGGGTCGCGTCTCAACGACGATTCGATGGGCGGGGGTGTTTGCGGGAACGACTACGCTACAGACCTGGCATCGGTACAATCGAAACAGCCTGCCGTTGAGTTCCAGGGTCGGCTGAATTCCCTGGAGGATTGGGTTGAAGCGTCATGGTAGGAAGGTTGGTTTCTGCTGTCAAGCAGGACATCCCGTCGATGACCATCAGCGGAAAGCGCCTTTCTCGTCATAGCCCAGGATTTCATCGGCCTCCCGTGTGTCGAGATCGGGCAGACTGCTGGAACGCCTGCTGATTTCCATTAGTGTCTCGAACAGGACGGGCCCGGACCGCCGCCCCTTGAGGCGCTCCAGACGCTCCTCCAAAGAGTGGATGATGGCCTCCGTGAGGCTTTCTCCGGTCTCGGCCGAGAGCTGGCGAGCCAGCTTCTCGGCCCTGTCATTCTTGATGCTGATTCCCACGGCGTTCCCTCTTCAGTCTAGAATTCCCATAGGATTCTAGAATCTTTTCGAGCAAGGAGGCAAACGAGACGTTGGAAACCGGTTGGAGCCGTCTACTTTTCTCCCTCTTCTCCCGGTCGGGGGGAGGGCGATGGGAGAAGAGGGCCGGGGTGATGAGGGGCTTGGGTGGCGGAGCAGGGTCAGCCTACCGCACGAGACAAGGCCCTGGATGGGGACGTCATCCTCGCAGGCCAAGCAATGTCCAAGGCATAGCCGACAGACCGGCCGAGGCTTCCGACGAGCCATTCAAAACCTTCAAGCGGAGCCTGGGGCCCTTCAGGTCTAGCAACCCTCGTTGTGGCAACGGCTGTATTGGGTCCTGGTTCCCCAGGTAGTGATTTGGCCGTTGCAGAGATGGTCGTACGACCCGACCACGACCGTGAAGGTCGCATCACTGTAATAGTCGCACTCGATGAGCTGATTGGCCGCTTCCGCGGTGCCCCGGCCTTGGATGGAGAACGACGTGAAGACGAGGACCAGTGCCAGGGGAAGAATCCGGAGTGCCTGCTTTCTCAGAAACATCGGCCACCTTCCTTTCGTTCAGAGTCCTGCTGTTCCGCGGTTTAGCGCGCGCGATCCTGCCCGCCCTTGCCCACAGCGTTCCTTTGGGCTCGCCGTGGGCAAGGTCACCACAGGCTAGTCGAGGCCGCCTTCTGGAGGGCAGTAGTTGTTGGTGCAGCCGCAGTTGGGCCATGTGCCCCAGCAATCGACGCAGCACTGTGATCCGTCCGAGTAAACGATGCAGCGGGGTTTGCAGACGCCGCCGACCGCCGACGAGGGCGGAGCCATGAGAGCTCCGATCAGAGCCGCCACGGCGATTGACAGAAGCAACATCCTTTTACGCATTCGGGTCTCCTTTCATGCAGAGGTAAGGCCATCTCCCCCATTTCTCTGGTGCTCGCGGGGCTCGCCTTAGAGGAAATTACAGTCGGCGTGCCAGGTGTCGCAGGGCGCGACGCCCGTTGGATACCTCTTCGAACCCGGTGGGCACTGGCAAGCCGCATCCGGGTGGCTGGAGCAATAGCTGGGGGCGCATGTGGGGAAGCTGGCGGCCAGGGCGGGTTGGACGAGGAGGCTGCAGGCGCAGATCCCCAGCATCCCCACGAGCATCAGAAGCTTTCTCATCCTGACAACTCCTTTCGAGAGAACGGCGTTCAACTTAAGGGTGCGCCATCCCTCCCCCAGCGAGCCGCCAGTCAAAAGAACCTGGCGCTGCGCCCGATTGGCTCACGCCGACCAAGGATCGACGAGCACCAAGCCGCATCCCTCGAAGTGGCGAGTGTTGCGGGTTGCGAGGGTCGCTTTGCGGATGTTGACGATACCGGCAATCTTAACATCCCGAATCTCGACGGTGCGGCCGGCGCGGCGTCGCTCCGCGGCGATGCGGCCAGCGGCCTGAGCCGCAGCCTGGTCAAAAGGCAGCACTCGGCTTTCGAGGTCCTCCTCGAGCGCCTTCGCGAAGGACTCTTCCAGTTGCCGGCGGCGCCGGCCCTCTGCGAGGATCTCCAGACCCAGACGGACCTCGAAGACAGTGATCGAAGTCGTCCATATCGATTCGGGCGGCAGGCCGTCCAGCCATGCCACCACGATCGGATCGGGCTCGCGCCGCATCAGGGCCGAGACCACGTTGGTGTCCAGTACGATCACGATCCGAAGTCGGCGGGGCGGGCCTGTTCACCGCGTAGCTCGGGAACGCCTTCCGTGAAACCCACACCGGCGAAGCGGGCAGCGAGCCGTGAGCCGAGCGGTGCGCGGGTACCGCCCTCGTCCCTGACCGCATTGCGAAGGATCTCACGGACTTCCTCTTCCGTGCTGTGACCGTGACGGCGTGCGCGACGCTGAAGCTTGGCCTTCACGTCATCATCGAGGTGTCGGACCAGAAGTTGAGCCATGCGTCATGATAGCACGATATCGAGGCCGAGCCGGCGGACCCTCGTGGGAGCGAGCCCGCCGGCTCGAATCAGAGGGTCAGGCGGGGCAATACGCTCCCTCTTGGCACACCCACTCACCTCCAGAAGGACAATGGTAAAAACAACAACATTCCACTCCTTGGGGTCCTGTATAGGTCGTCGTGCACGAGCCTTGTTCGACCCAGCAATGTTGGAAGGCATCGGCCTTCTGGGGTGAGAGGAATCCGGTGAAGACGAAAAGAATGGCGCCGAGGAGCAGAAGGATTACGCGCGTCCGCTTCATTGAGCTCTCCTTAAAGATCCGTTGGTTTGGGCAGTCCCAGTTTCTATAGGGTGGCCAGATCAGGAGAAACATTTCGGCTGGGCCGTTTCCGCATTGCACGTCGCTCGGGCGGCTTCCGCGGCTTCCAGTAGTGGCTCGAAAGCTGTCTCATAGCGCCTCCCGACCACCCCATCCCCCTCCCCGAGAGAGGGGAATCCGGCTGGGGCCATCTTGCTGTTCTCCCTCTTCTCCCGGGGAGGGGATGTTGGGGGTCGGGAGAAGAGGGCCGGGGTGATGAGGGTCTTGGGTGTGGGCTCTCCGCGGCAGGCTTGACTCGGGCCATCTTTCTCTTTAGTATGTTCGCTTGAGTCGTCGCGTGCCCATGTCACCGGAAAGGGGTTTGCCCATGAAGCCGACGCTGGCAGCCGTCCTTACCTTCTTGTGCCTCAGTTCGGTCGGCGTCGCTCAGCAGGGCCGAACCGGCGCCGAGCCGGGAGTGCTGGAGTCCCATTCCGGCCGGTTGGATCTGGTCAATCAGGGGCAGGCGGTGGTGATCAAGCTGGCGGGCCCTGCGGGTAAGGACGCTGTCTGGTTCCGCGTGGAGACCTCGAGCCCGGCGCCGTTGCCGAGCACCCTGAAAGCGGTCAGGGCGGACCTCTTCTACTGGGAGGGCCAGGTCCTCCTCTTAGCTGCGAATGAGAGAAAGGCCTTCTATTTCTCCATCCCCGGCTTCAAACCCGGAAGGGTCATGCCGCCGCCTGGCGGTGGACCGCCGGTGCGCAGCACGCCGGATCTCGACTCTCTCCTGGCGGGCTACGACCTCACTCGGATCGACACGGTCACCGGGATCACCTCGGCACAGGGTCCACGAGCGCTCGCCGTCATCGAAGGTCGAAGCCCGAGCCCGAGGACCAAACAGATCACGCCTTTCACTCCGCCCCCGGATCCGCCTCATGGTGGTCTCGGAACTTGCGGCGCAAGCTGCAGCACGACCTGCGGAGACGGGTCTTTCTGCACCGTGACCTGTGCCAATCCCCGCTGCGCCTCGTGCTCCTGCCCGGCGAGTTGCATTTGCAGCTAGGCGGGCAGCGAGCCGTGAGCCGAGCGGTGCGCGGGTACCGCCCTCGTCCCTGACCGCATTGCGAAGGATCTCACGGACTTCCCGTGGTGTAAATTGCGGGACTACATGACGCACGGGCCTGTCGAGCGTGCGTCGCTGGGCTCAGATCGTGGATCGCGCGGGGAGAAACCGCCCTGCGCGCGCCGACGCGGAAACCGGGAGGAGGCACACGATGAACATCCTGTTGTGGGTCCTGCAGGTCCTCGCCGCGCTCCTGTACGGAGCGTCGGGCGTCATGAAGGTCTTCATGTTCGACAAGGTAAGCGAGCAGGTCCCGTCCTTTGGTGCGTTGCCGCGGGGAGCCTGGATGGCCCTCGGCATCCTCGAGCTCGTCTGCACGGTCGGGCTGATCGTCCCCGCTGCCTTCCACTGGCAGCCGGCGCTCACGGTGGTGGCCGCCACGGTCCTGGCGATCGAGAGCCTCGTGTTCGTCGGGGTGCACGCCAAGTACCGCGAGATCACGTCCATAGTCATGAGCGGCGCGCTGGGCCTCCTCATGGCGTTCATCGCGTACGGCCGGATGGTTCTGAAGCCGATCTTCTGAACGGCGGGCCGGCGCGCTCACCAGCCGTTCGGAAGCACCATGGATCCTAGAGACGCGGCCGCGCGGACCCTGAAGGCTCGACGCCGGCGCCGCGGGGAGATCCACCGATGCGCCGAACCGTCGTCGCCTTCGCCCTGATCTCGTCCCTCCTGATCCCCACCGTCGCCCGGGCCGAAAGCGCGCGGCCGGCGCAGGCCCTCGCACCGGCCGGGCTCGGTCTCCTCCAGCAGATCTGGAGTGCTCTCCGCAGCCTCTGGAGCGAGGAAGGCTGCAATATCGACCCGAGCGGCCGGTGCGGCTCGTAGCACCCCCACCCAAGACCCTCACCCCTGCCCCTCTCCCGACCACCCCATCCCCCTCCCCGGGAGAGGGGAACCCAGTTGGGGCGGTCTTGCTGTTCTCCTTCTTCGTCCTTGCTGTCCCTGTTGTCCCTTTCGTCCCTTCTTGCTGTTCTCCCTCTTCTCCCGGCGGCCGGGGGGGAGGCTGGGAGAAGAGGGCCGGGGTGATGAGGGTCTTGGGTGGGCGGCGCTCCCCGCAA
>DASUEN010000013.1:0-47633 GCA_036275055.1 Thermoanaerobaculia bacterium | reverse complement strand
AAGTTTGAAGGGGCGGTCTACGTGCTGCACGCCTTCGAGAAGAAGAGCCGGCAGACTCGCGACACAGATCTCACCCTGGCACGTGAGCGCCTCAAGGAGGTTGAAGCTCTCCGGCGCGAGGAAAGGAGAAGGAGATGACTGTCCGAGCTCGACGCTCGACCGGAAATGTATTCAGCGATCTCGGGTTTGGTGAAGATGAGGCGGAGACCCTCAAGATTCGGGCCGATCTAATGATTGAGCTGAGCAGTGTAATCGAGGCTCAGGGGCTTACACAATCCGCCGCTGCCGAGCTTCTCGGAGTGACTCAGCCACGGGTCAGCGACCTCATGCGAGGAAAGATCGACCGCTTTAGTGTCGATAGCTTGATTGAGATGCTCGGTCATGCAGGCGCTTGCGTGTCCGTTGTGGTCACTCGGCGTGGCCAGCTTGCATAACCGGCAGCGTCGGGACGAAACGATGGCAAACGCTGATTCTCACGTAACGATCCACATGGTGGCGAGCCTCGACGGCTTCATCGCTCGAAAGGACGGGCGCGTCGACTGGCTCGAAACCTCGGACGAATTCGTAGGCGGGGACACCCTGGACCCAGGATTCGTCGAGGAGTTCCTCAAGACGATCGACTGCTACGTGATGGGATCGCGAACCTATGAGACCGCGCTTCGTTTTGAAGCCCAAGGGTTGGGGTGGGCGTACGGGGACAAACCCACCTTCGTCCTGACGAGCCGCGATCTACCACGGACCCGGGATACCGTCGAGCTCCACTCAGGCGATCTCGCGCAGTTCGTGAATAGGCACCTACGGCCCACGTTCCATTCCATCTGGTTTGTTGGAGGCGGTATGGTCTCCGCCGAATGCCTTCGGCTCGGGCTGGCCGACGAAGTTCGCTATTCGATCCTGCCGATCTTGATTGGTGATGGGATCCCATTCTTCGAGAAGCTCGACCGAGACATCGCCCTCCATCTCGCGGAGGTCAAAGCCTACAGGAGCGGCATGGTGGAGCTTCGTTACGAGGTGCGACTGCCGCCCCTACGGGGCTGAAATCATGACCGGGAAAGCTCACCGGACGTGCAGGCTCAAGTGGCCCAACGACCTGCTGGTGGAGGTCAGGGGGGAGCCGCTGCGGAGAGCGCCGCCCGCCCGAGACCCTCATCACCCCGGCCCTCTTCTCCCGCCCCCCGAGATCCCCCTCCCCGGGAGAAGAGGGAGAACAGCCAAAAAGGGACATCAGGGACAGCAGGGACAAAAGGACGAGGGAGAGTTGCAAGACCGCTCCAACCGGTTCCCCTCTCCCGGGGAGGGGGATTTCGGGGGGCGGGAGAGGGGCAGGGGTGAGGGTCTTGGGGGCGGCCTCGGGTAGGGCGCTCTCCGCAAAGTTAGCGCCTACGCCTCCTCCTCCCCCTCCTCCACCGCTCCCGGCCGACGCCGGCGATCAGTCCACAGCCTACGGCGGCGATGGGGGGTGACGGGAAGTTGGAGGTGAGGTAGGGGGAAGCGCTCACCCTCCGTGTTTCCTGACCCGGCTCCTCGTCTTGACAGGAATCAGCTCGATCAAAGTTCGGAGAGCATGGTTCACGGACTCGGAGTCGGGGAAGTACTTCTTCACGTCGGGCTCCAGCATCACCGCGCCGTCCTGCAAGGTGAAGTACTGGATCTTCTCCGTTCCATCTGAGTTATGGACCATGACGGTATGGCCCTGCCGGTAGGCTGCGGCGTGTTTCCCGCGAACGCCTCCGCGAAAATCGTACTCGGGTCGCATCTCAGGCTCATTCACCTTCTTCATAGATTCTCCGTTCTGCCTGTGTCGCCTGCCGGCAACTGATCAGCCGAATCGCCGGGCCTCACTCAGTATAGACAACTACGAGAATCTGGTCTCCTGTCGAGCGTCCAATATCGACGTACCGATCTTCGCCGATGGAGTGGTCCGGATCTCCAATTGTGACCGAGAGGGGGTCTCCAAAGACAGTCTTTGCTTCCTCAAAGGAGACATGATGCTTGAGGAGATTGGTCCTCGCTTTCTCCTCGTCCCACTCGAAGAGCAGGTCTTTCACCCCTCCTCCTCCCCCTCCTCCACCGCTCCCGGGCGGCGCAGGCCCAGGCTCTTCACCTTCTGGTGTAGGTAGGTGCGCTGCACGTCCAGCAGGCGGGCGGCGGCGGTGAAGTTCCAGCGGGTGCGGTGGAGGACGCTCTCGATGTATTCCCGCTCGCATTGGGTCTTGAAGTCGCGCAACGGCACGATGGGCAGGCTGGTGGAGGAGAGGAGCAGGCCGGTTCCCGTCTCCTGGGTGGGCTCGAAGAAGGCCGAGGGGAGCTGGTCCGGCGTCAGGGGATCGGCACCGAAGACCACCAATCGCTCGCAGAGGTTGCGCAGCTCGCGGACGTTCCCGGGCCAGGCGTAACGCTCAAGATAAGGGTAGACCTCCCCTTCGGTCTGCCGCGGGCGCGCCCGGTGCTGGCGGCAGAACTGCTCCAGGAAATGATCGAAGAGGAGCGGGATGTCCTCCCGCCGCTCGCGCAGCGCCGGCACCTGGAGGGGGAGGTGCGCGAGGCGGAAATAGAGGTCTTCGCGGAAGCGCCCGGCTTTCACCTCTTCCTGAAGGTTGCGATGGGTGGCGGCCAGCACCCGCACGTCCACCTGGCGGTCGCGGGTCTCCCCCACGCGGCGCACGCGGCCGTCCTCCAGCACGCGCAGCAGGCGCGATTGCATGGTCAGGTCCATGTCCCCGATCTCGTCGAGGAAGAGGGTACCGCCGTCCGCCTCCTCGAAGAGGCCCGGTTTGGCCGTCTTAGCGTCGGTAAAGGCGCCCTTGGCGTGGCCGAAGAGCTCGTCCTCCACCAGATGGTGGGGAATGGCCGCGCAGTTGATCTTGATGAACGAGCGCTGGCCGCGTGAGCTTTCGCGGTGGAGCGCGCTCGCCACCAGCTCCTTGCCCGTGCCGCTCTCGCCCACGATCAACACCCGCGCCTCGGTGGCCGCGGCCCGCGCGATGAGCTGCCGCAGCGTGGCCACGGAAGGCGAAGAGCCGAGGATGGGGGGATCGCTCCCCAGGTCGGCCTTGAGCGTCGCCACCTCGCGTTTCAAGGCCTGGTGCTCCAGGGCGTTGCGGATCGACTGGAGCAGCCGCTCGCGAGAGAAAGGTTTTTCGATGAAGTCGTGAACGCCGAGCCGCAGGGCTTCCACCGTCTCGCTGATCGACGCCTCGCCCGAGATGATGATGGTGGGCGGCATGCGCTGCAACGAGGCCAACCGCCGCACGAGGTCGACGCCGCTCATTCCCGGCAGCCGGATGTCCAAGAGCAGCAGGTGGGGGAGGGACGCGCGGCCGTCCCCGAGATGGACCAGGGCCTCTTCGGCCGAGCCCGCGACCTGGGGCGCATACCCCTCTTCGCGAAGCTGGAGGAGGAGGCTGCCGCGGATCTTTTCGTCGTCCTCGACGATCATCAGGCGTGTCATGCTGCGGCCTCCTCTCGCGGGCGTGGAACGGATAGCCGGAAGGTGGTGCCCGCTCCGGAGCTTGCCAGCACTTCCAGGTCGCCGCCGTGATCGAGCAATATTTTCTTCGAAATGGCGAGGCCCAGGCCCATCCCCTCGCCAACCTTGCGGGTGGTGACGTAGGGCTCGAAGACCCGCGAGCGGATTTCCGGCGAAATCCCGGGGCCGTCGTCGGCCACGTCGAGGACGATCCCCGATGCTGTCTCGCCCGGCCGCAGGGTCACGGTGCCCCGCTCCTCGCCGGCCGTGCGCAGGGCGAGCGCGCTGTTCTCGCAGAGGTTGACCAGCACCTGGCGGAGCATGTCGCGATCGAGCGCCGCGGGCAGGGTCTTGCCGGGCGGCTCGTATTTCAACGTGAGCGAAGGCCACGCCGCGGCGAAGGTGGTCACGAACTCCTCCACCACCGGCCCCAGGTCGTGCACCGCCGGCCGCGGCTGGGGGAGGCGGGCGAAGGAGGTGAACTGCTGGGTGAACTTGCCCAGGCGCTCGAGCTCCTCGCCGACGCTCGCCGCCGCCTGCCGCGCCTCGTCCTGACCTTCCGGGGGGAGGATCTGCTGCAGGCGGGAGAGCTCCAGGCGCGCGGCGGTCAGCGGCGTGCGCATCTCGTGCGCATGGCGGCGGGCTGTCTCCTGCCAGACGGAAAGGTTTTTGAGATAGGCCAGGCGCTTGCGGTCGCGTGCCATGGCGCGGGAGGTCTCTTCGATCATGCCGGCGATCCTCCCCAGCGTGTCGCGCCCGCGGTCTTCGATCTGAAGGTCCTCCTCGCCGGCCGAAAGCGCCACCAGCGCCAGTCGCAACCGTTCCAGCCGCACGTCCTGCCGCCCCTGGCGCAGCAGGTGGGCGCCGCCTGCCGCGGCCAGCACCACGCCCACCGCGGAGAGGACGATCAGCTCCCAGCGGCGGATGATCTCCAACCGGTTCGTCTCCAGGATACGCAAGTGATTCACCAGCTTCACGGTGGACTCGAAACGGTTGCGGTACACGTCGCGCCGGGCCGGGTCGAGGTGCGCGAGCGTGCGCTGGTCCGCCTCGGACTGCACCAGGGCGTCGGTGATCTCGGGATGGAGCCCCAGCCGGAACCAGGGACCCGAGATCTGTTTTTCGAAAAGCCACAGCAACGCGGCCGCGGCGAGGAGCATGCCGCCGACGGTGACGGCGGCGGAGCGCAGGTTCATCATTTCCTCCCCGTCTTGGCGCTGGGAATGGCGAGGTTCCATTGCAGCTCCAGGAGCGGCCTGCGGCCGATGGAGGTCGCCATCAACAGGTTGAGCACCTGGCTGAACGACTCGGGCTGATCCTCGACGGCGTCGGCCACGGCTCCGGCGCTGCCTGTTTTCTCCGCCGAGAGCGATTGCGAGAACCAGCGCTGCGTGTCGAGCTGCTCGGCTTGCGAGAAGGGGATCACCGAGAGGTGCACCTCGGCGCTGTGCACCGTGGCCGCCGCCTGCGGGCGCAGGGCCACCAGGCGCAGGTCCCGCCACCATTCGGAAAGCTTTTCGAAAGTCGGCAGGTTGACTTTCACCGGCCGCCCCGTGGCATCGATCCGCGTCACGATGTAAACCTCGTCCCACAGCTCGTAGCGCACGTCCACACGGGCGCCGCCCTGGGCCTTGCCGGCGTCGCCCTGCGTCTTGACCTCGAAAAGGAAGCTGGTGGTGAGGCCGGTGCCGAGCTGTTTCCTCACCTCTTCGTCCCCCAGGATGGCGGGGAGGCGGCTCAGCACCAATCCTTCGCGCACCACCTCCACGGCGGGCGGCGCCGTCTTGACCACGGCTTCGAGCCGGCCGGCGAGAGCCAGCGGCAGGTACGTCAACAACGCCCACAACGCGGGGCGCCACCTCACGGCACGACCTCTCCCAAATCCAGGTAGGTGAAATCGACCCGCACCCGTCCCCAGGGATTGCGAAAGACGAGCCCGGTGTGGGCCGCGAAGCGCTTGAGCGGGCTGGGGCCGTAGTCCGGTGAAGTCTTCTCGACGCCGATCTCGACGCCGCTCTCCAGCCGCAAATCCATGAAGTTGTCGGCGGTCCGCGTGCGCCGCAAGGTCACCGAGTGCTGGACCCCCACCGAGCCGCCGAAGGAATCGACGTTCGTCTGCGCCACCGTCCGGTCGCGCAGGCTCAGGTTCTCCAATTTGGACGGTCCGCCGAAAACCTTGCCCATCAGCGAGACCGTCTGCCGCGGCGAGAGCGGCAGGTGCCAGATTCCGGAGACGGCTGCCACCACCTGCTCCGAGTGGAACGGCGCGAGGGGATGGAACTCGAAAGGTGGGTCCGTCGCGAGCTCACGCAGGTTGCTGCTGGTGAAGCGGGCGGCCTCGACTCCGGCTGAAACGCTGATGCCGCGCGTGGGCAGGAATGGATCGTCGCTCGTGTCGTAGACCCACTTCGCTTCCGCCCGCTGATAGGCGAGCTCTCCCGAGGAATCGAAAAGCTGGCGCACCCGGTCCGGCGTATCTTCGAGCACGCCGCGATGGCTCCCCGGCTCGCCGCGGCGGTCGCTCAGCGAGACCTGGATCGATTGGCGCCCCCCGAGCGGCACGGACATCCCGAGCGATACCTTGCGCGACGAGTCGAACTGCCAGGAAGAGAACGTGGGATCGAGGGCGAGCGGCAACACTTCGGTGACGCAGCAGAGCTCGCGCGAAATGCCGGCGGTGGCCAGGATGCCGCGGTGGAAGAGATCGTATTGGGTGAACCCCAACTGCAGGCCGTCGCGGCTGTCGAAGGCGCCGAACAGCTCTCCGGAGCGCCCCACGAAGAGCCGCGCCCCGGCCACTCCGCCGATCGACGCGCTGGAGTTGTTGCCGCGGAAGGTCTCGTCCCCCAGGTCCAGCGGGTGCTCGAAGGTGAAGGCGCGGATCCATTGATCGAAAAAGAACCAGCGGGCGGGCTGCACCGTGATCACCAGCTCGTAGGCTCCCCGCCGGCTCCCCTTGCGCAGGGAGAAGCTGGCGTCGAGCACGAACGGCAGGCGGTGCACGCGGTAGACGGCCAGCCGAAGCTGCTCCTCGTCGTAGGAGGCGCCCTCGCGCAGCAGCGTCTCGGCCCGCACGATATTGGCCACGGCCTCCTTCGTGCCCTCGACCGTGACGGTCTCGATCAGGAAGCGGACGGGCTCCGTGGACGCCTCCTCCTGGGCCGCCGCCGGCAGAGCGGCCAGAAGGAACAGGGCGAGGCCCCAGATCCAGCGTGTCCTCACGTTGAGAATCCTCCAACGACGGGCACGGGCCGTCATGGCGCGTGGCTTCGCCGAGGGTTTCAGGGCAAAGGCGGTGCCCGGGGCGGCCGGCATGCCGGCGGAGTCTGCGGAACTGTAAGAAAACACGGCTCTTCGGCGGATTCCTGCGCTGGGTCTGAGGGGATGGGAGAGTCGGCGCCGCCTTTTGGATGCGTATGAGAGAGCATACACCTGTCGGGAAAGAAAAGTGGAGAGCGGCGTCTCGGCGACGCCCGGCGCGGCCGGCCGGGCCTGCCAGCCGCGCAGAACGGTGCATTGGGAAATTTTACTCGAAATCAGTGGTGGGCATACGGCGGATCGTGCACGTGCAGCTCAGGGCTGTAGCGTTGCATCCGCCGTAGCTGTTGCAGACCGATCCTGTCCCAGTAGCGGTGGTGGGATCCCCGGCGATACTTCCGCCGGCGGCCAGGTGGAGGTCAGAGGGAGTGAGGTTGCGGAGCGTCTGCCTGGACAGCACCAGCTTCTTCTTCGTCCGATTCATCGGCGAATCTCCTTTCGCGGTCAGGTTTTGCCGAGAGTTTAACCGAAATCGACGCCCCCGGCGAGGAAACGAGGCGCGGAGGGTGAGCGTCCCCTCCCCACCCCAAACGACGGGGCAATTCCGTCCCATCCGGCGATATGCTTCTTTCGTGCTCAACCGACTGGAGGTGGACTCATGGCGCGGAGGAAAGTGGAGCCCAGTGTGCTGGCCGAGCAGGTGAAGGCCGTGGTGGGGAGATGATCGGCGCCGTCTGGGGCGTCGAGCCCGCGGAGACCTCGATCGACTTCCCCTGCGATCATCTCCCCGAAGAGCTCGATGCGGACTGCTACTTCCGGGGCGTGACCGTCCACGCCCCGCCCGCCACCACCTTCCGCTGGCTTTGCCAGCTCCGCGCCGCCCCCTACAGCTACGACTGGATCGACAACTACGGGCGACAGAGTCCCAGGCAGCTCATCCCCGGGCTGGAAAACCTGCAAATTGGCCAGACGGTGATGAGGATCTTCAAACTGATCGATTTCGAGACGGATCGTCACCTCACCTGCCGCATCAAGCCGGCAACGCCTTCCATCTGTCTCTTCGGCGACGTGGTGGTGAGCTATCTGATCGTTCCCCGCAGCGATCGGGAGTGCCGCCTCCTGGCCAAGCTGCGCGTCAGCTATCCCCGGGGGCCGCTGGGCTCGCTGATGCGCCTCGTCCTGCCGGCGGGGGACCTGGTGATGATGCGGCGGCAGCTAATGAATCTAAAACGGTGGGCGGAAGCTTCGGCCTGACCTGGTCCTCGATGCCGATGCGCCGCAGCAACTTCTCGAACCGCGGGTCGCCCCGGAGGGGATCGACGCGGGGATCCGCCCCCAGAAAAAGGAGGAACCAGGAGTCTCGCTGCTGGATGGACTGTTCCAGCAGAGCGAGGGCGCGATCCCGCTCCCCCAGAGCCGCGTAGTCGAGCGCGAGACGCGCCGGAGAAAGCGGGCTCTGCCGGGCGTACGCGCCGAGCCTCGCGAGGTCCCACTCCCAGAAATCCCGCAGGTTCCGCAGGCGGCGGGGAACCGGGAAGGTACCCTCGAAGCTCGCTGCCAGGACTCTGGCCGTTGCGAGAGCCTTCCCCAGGTCACCCTTTCTCCAGGCGGCGTAAAGGACCCAGATGCGAGCGAAACGCGCGTCGTAATCGGCGGCCGGGAGCAGCGCGACGATCCTTTCGCCACAGAGGATGGCCTCGTCCCAGCGCCGGGCCAGGAGGAAGTGATAGCAGAGGAGGTCGGGAGAGGTGACCTTGCTCTCCGGATCGAGCTCGCGCGATCGTTCGGCGGCTGCGAGAGCTTCGTCGTGCCGGCCCAGGACCGCCAGGTAGTCTGCGCGGAGAGCCTGAGCATCTGCCAGGGCGGGTTTCGCCGCGAGCGCGAGATCGATCTCCTGGCCCGCGCGCACGACGTCCAGCTCACGGATGAAGACCTGCGCGAGCACGAGATGGGCTTCGGCCTGGCGTGGATCGATCGAGATCGCCCGGCGGGCTGCGGCCTCCGCGACCGGAAACTTCTCCGCGGGGTGTTTTCCGACTCTCATCTCGGCACGGGCCAGACCGGTGAACGCCGGAGCGAACCGCGGCGCCAGCAGGCTGGCTCGTTGGAACGCCGCAACGCCCTTTTCCACCTCGGCGGGAGATGCTTCAGGGCGAGTCAAATAGCGCCCTTCGAAGTATGCCTGCCGGGCGGCGGCCGGCACGCCAGGGAGCGTGGGCGAGTTTCGCGGCGGCTGTGGCGGTTGAGGCCCGCTCAGGCAGCTCAGAAGAGCGAGAAGAGTCACAGCTTTCACCGCCCGGAACGACCTTCCGGCGGGCCGGTCCCGCGGCAGCGGCGCCGCCTCGAATCGCACCGGCACCAGGAACCGGTATCCGCGCCGCGGAACGGTCTCGACGAAACGGGGGACCTCCGCGCTGTCGCCGAGGGTACGCCGGAGCTGGCGGATCGAGAAGTTGAGGCCGTGCTCGAAGTCGACGAAGGTGTCCTCGCCCCAGAGATGGCGGCGCAGCTCCTCGCGCGTCACCACCTCTCCGGCGTGCAGGGCAAGCAACTCCAGCACTCGGGCCGGCTGGGGTTGGAGCTTGACCGGAACACCGTAGCGGAACAGCTCGCCGCTGTCCGCCCGGAGCTCGAAGTCGTCGAAGAGGAAACGGCCGCCGTACTCCATGGGAGAAATACGTGGACGGGCCCGGAGGGTTCTACCGCCCCTTGTCCTCCGGCTCACCTCGCCGCTTGCCACTTGCTTAACCTTAACCGCCGCTCATGGAGGCGGCATCGGAGTAGGATTGGTAGCGTGGATCCTGCTGCGGACCATGCCAGCCGCAGCCGCCCGGTCCCGTCGGCCTGGGCTTTGAGAAAGGAGAAGCACCATGAGAAAGCGCATGCGGAAGTTGCAGCTCAACCGGGAGACCCTTCGGAGCCTGCAGGATGGGCGCTTGCCTCACGTGGCGGGAGGTGTGCGGTCGGACGACTCCTTCTGCCCTCGCTGCGGTCCCCAAATCCCTCCCACTCTTGATCTGGACACGGCTTGCACGGTCTACACAGGCCCCTTCATCCCAGGCTGCCCCTCCTATGGAAACACCTGCACCTGCTGAGGGGTCCGCCTGGAAGCGAGACCGTGGCGCGGCGGGACGGACGGAGAGCCGCCCGCCGCCCCACGAACACCGCGGAGTTGAGATCTACCGCCGATTCAGCCACTCCACCGCCCGCTTGACCCTGTCCAGGGTGAGGTCCTCCATGTCCTCCACACCGTCCGGCTCAGTCCTTTCCCCATCTCCAGAGTTGCCACCAACTCTTTGGCATAGGCAGGCGAAGCCAGTCATCTCTCCGTGAGTATCATCGAGGACAACTATGTGCCTCGACCATCGTATCCTCTGGGGGTAATATTGGCAGCTATCTTCAGATATTGCACAAAATCACCAACCATAGCTGTTTCCCACGATCGCTCAAGACCTACCGCCATTCCTATTTCTTTCGAATCACGGCTCCCCAAAAGTAAACCTCTCGCCCCTTCGTACTGCATGGCCAAGCGTTCCAAGGCCACCAGGTGGCGCAGAGCGTCCCTTTTCTTGCGCCGTTGGGTGGCCGCCCATGCTAGCAGCAGTTCGTAATCTTGATCATCCACGGCCTGGTGTTTACCAAGGAGTTTCGCGACAATCTTACTGGAGGCTCGGGTCGACCGCGGCGCCCTAGAGCCCTTGGAGCGGCTCGAGTGGGGTCAGCCGCCCGGCTCCGGCCTGCGCTCTCCAAGGCGACAAGGGCTGTCACATCGGGTTGCTAGGATTCCGCCCACGAGGGGAGGGTTCCGATGAAAAATCTAGCCAAGATGACGATTCAGAAAGCGACGACAAGCTACGAGAAGTGGCTCGGCGAGCAGACCCCGCTGCTGCCGGAGGACCTCGCACGCAAGCACGAGGCCATGCGCAGCTCGCCGTTCCTGTTCCTGCGCGCCACCTACTACCGCTGGACGCAGCTCTGGCCGCACGTGAAGAAGTCGGTGCGGTCCGCCAAAGAGGTCCTCGCCGTGGGCGACCTGCACGTCGAGAACTTCGGCACCTGGCGCGACGCCGAGGGGCGCCTGATCTGGGGAATCAACGACTTCGACGAGGCCAGCCGGCTCCCTTACACGTACGACCTCGTCCGCCTGGCAGTCAGCGCCCGCCTTGCAACGCCCGAAGGGAACCTGGCGTTGGACCCGCAGAAAGCGGACGCCGCGATCCTCGCCGGCTACAAGGAAGCGCTGGAAGCCGGAGGCCGGCCCTTCGTGCTCGCCGAGCGCTGGCCCGCCCTGTGGCGGCTGGCCATGGCCAGGCTGGAGAGCCCGGACAAGTTCTGGGAGAAGCTCGAAGCCCTGCCTCCCGTCGCGGCCAACCTGGTGCCGGAGAGCGCGATCCGGGCTCTCAGCGGATTGCTCCCGGAAAAAGGCTCGATGGTGCGCTATGCCCATCGGACGGCAGGAGCGGGAAGCCTGGGCCGCCAGCGGTTCGTGGCCATCGCCGACTGGTGCGGCGGCAATGTCGCCCGCGAAGCCAAGGCCGCGGCTCGCTCCGCTTTCCTCTGGTCGCACCGTGGAGACGCGGAGCCCCGGCAGGTCTACCGCGAGATCCTGAGCACGGCGGTCCGGTGCCAGGACCCCTTCATCGCGATCAAGAGGCGCTGGATCGTGCGGCGGCTGGCGCCCGATTGCTCGCGCATCGAGCTCGCGGACCTCATGAAGGAGCACGAGATCACCCAGCTCCTGCACGCCATGGGCTGGGAGACCGCCAACGTCCATCTCGGCAGTGCCAGCGCTCCCGCACTCCTCGTCGATCTCGTCTCCCGGCCCGAGAGCTGGCTGCACGACGCCGTGAAGGAGATGCTCGAGGAGGTCCACGCGGATTGGGAGTCCTGGAAGAAGCCGGGCAAGCTCTGAGCGCCGGCCGTCTCGATCCCGGGCCTTCAGCATGGTAAGCCCTCTTCAGCCACTATAGCATCAGCAACCAACCGGCTCGGCTCTGGGAAATGGCGCCTACCACCGATTCAGCCATTCCACCGCCCGCTTGATGCCGCCCAGGGTGAGATCTTCCATGCGGAAGATCTCGCCGATCCTCTTGAGCGTGGTGCGGCCGTAGGCTTCGGGCCAATTCTCCTTGGGGATGGGGTTCAGCCAGACGGTGTGGCGGAAACGGTCGCGGAGGCGCTCCAGCCAGCGGATGCTGGGCTCGGGGTCTTCGGCGCCCCAGGTGAGGGCGCCGCCGGGATAGAGGAGCTCTTCGGGAGCCATGGAGGCGTCGCCCAGGATCAGCAGACGGGTCTCCGGCGAGCGCTGGAGGAGCTTTTCGACCGGCAACGGCACGCGGCGCTGCGGGTCCTTGTAGACCGTGGAGTAGATCGTGTTGTGGAAGAAATAGGTGTCGCGCCGCTTGAAGCGGTCCCGCACCTTGGCGAAGAGGAGCCGCGTCAGGTCAACGTGCGGCAGCATCGAGTAGCCGCCGTTGTCGATCAGCAGCACGACCTCGATGCGGTCCATGAGGTCGCGGCGGAAAACGAGGTCGATCTCGCCGCCGTTTCTCGCGCTTTCGTAGATCGTGGCGTCGAGGTCGAGCTGATCGCGCGGACCGGCCGGCTTCAGGCTCTTCAGCGACGAGAGGGCCTGCGAGAGGTTGGCGTGGCTCAGGCTGTTGTCGTCTGAGTAGTCGATGTAGCGCCGGTCGCCGATCACTTTCAACGCCGAGCGTTTCGAGCCTTCGCCCATCACGCGTACGCCGCCGCCGGCGTTGCCCGAATGACCGAAGGGGGAGTAGCCGCCGGTGCCGATCCAGCGGCTGCCTCCCTGGTGCGCCTCGGTCTGCTGGCGCATCGTCTCCCAGAAGCGCTTCATCAGCTCGTCCGGCGGGAAGGTCCACAGCGCATGGGGCGGCAGCTCTCCCTTGCGGATGGCCGCCTTCAGCCACTCGCGGAACTGCGGCGTGTTGAAGAGCTCCGGGTCCCCCTCCGCCACCCGCGGCAGGTCGAGCCCATAGAAGTGGAAGGCGAAGGCGCGCTCATAGGCGTCCACGTGCTCCACGCGGCGGACGAAGGCCAGGCGGGCGAAGAGGAACAGCGAGTCGAGGTCCGGCGCCAGGCCCCGCTCCATCCCCTTGTAGAAGTCGATAGCGTCGGTCAGCGAGACCGGGACGCCGTAGTCGCGCAGGCGGAGGATGAAGTCGTCGAGGAACATGGCCTATAGGGTACCCCGTCCGGTGGCACTTATTGTAATGGCTCCCAGTCACCCTGCGGGTCTCCGGTGAGCGTGAAAGCCGCCCAAAAGTAGGGGGCTTGCCACTTCTGGCTGGTGATGGCTTCGACCTGCGCCACTTGCAAGGCAGCGGCCGTTGTCAGCCCTGCCCGCAAATGACGGTAGAAGCTCTCCAGGAGAGCTCCGGAAGCGGCATCGTCAACCTCCCACAAAGAGGTCATCACGGCCGGTGCGCCCGCATAAAGAAATGCCCGGCTGAGACTGACGACCTCGTCACCAGCGCTGTGCTCACCCAAGGAGGTGCGGCATGCGGAGAGTACAACGAGGTTGGCCTCAGCGAGGTCAAGGTTGTAAATCTCGTGGAGATGGAGCCATCCATCGGCCCGTTCGTCGGTGGAATCGGCCCCGCCCCCGGGAGCGAGCTGAATTCTCGAGAAATGGGAATTGAGCGGATCGAGCACCGCATGAGTCGCAAGATGGAGAATGTCCAATCCGGCAGCAGCCTCGTGCACGCGGATCTCCCGCGCTTCGGACCCGAGAAGGGGCACCTGTCCATAAAGCGCGGCGACGGCCCGGGCTTCCTTGTTGGCCTCGGGTAGAGACCCATCCGGATCACCGAGGACCAAGACGCGACCCTTGAATGGATTTCTTTTCTTCAAAACAAAGCGGAGCACGCTGGCACTGGGCGCGAGGGTGAGCCGGTAATCCTGGATCAGGTAACGCCCGGTCTTAGGCTGCCACAGCGCCCCGAAGGGCAGGTAATGCAGCGATCCATGCGGCACGATCACCAGATTCCGATGGCGGATGTAAGGCTCCAGGGGAGCGAAGAGGTCCGCGCGAAGTTTGCCGGCCGCCTCGGTCGCTGGCTGGCGTGCCGCGATCAGGTCGAGCAGGTAGCGGATTCTGTCGCTCAAATCCTTGGCCTTTACCGGCAGCTTGACCATCCGCATCTCGGTCCGGTCGATCGCCCAGGCGAGGACGCGGTCCGCGAGGACAAAGTACTCGACAAGGGTCGTGTCGGCGCCGAGGCTCTCGGTCTGGATTTCCGATAGGCTGCTCGTGGTCACGCCAACGAAGGCGGCATATTCGGGATCCTGACGCTGGAAGTTCGCCAGCAGCGCCTCGTAGTGAGCCTGCGTGGTCTTCTCTTCGGCTGCGACTTCCGCGAGCTGCCGTGCGGCGAGGACCGCGAATGAATCGGACTGTAGGGCCAGCCGCTGGCTCTGCAGCTCCACAAGGTGCTGCCGTACGGTATACCACTCGTTTGCGAGCTCTGGGGGGGTCTGGCGGATGCGGATCCTACGATTCCCGATCTGGTTGAGAAGGACGCGAGCGCGCGCCCGCTCCGCTTCCTCGAAGGCCAGACCGGGTTGACCGAGATCCACCAGCAGGCGGATAACCCGGTCGTAGAGCGAGATCTGTCGGGCGACGAACGGTACCGCGAGCCGCTCGAGACGGATGGTGCCCTGGATGTGCTCGATGGCGTCGACAGCCGACCAGTAGGACTTCAGGGCGAGGGCCTTTTGCCCCTTCTTCTCATGGGCCGCCCCCAGGCCGGTGAGGGCGGCAGCGCGAACCTCCAAGTTGGGTTCGGAAACAGCATCGCGAAATGCGGACAGTGCGTCGTTGACCTCGCCCCGGCCCAGACGGAAGCTTCCCTCCCAGAGTGCGGCATGGGCCGGTGAAGCGAAGGGAAGGTAGAACGCCGGGACTCCGGCCCGCAGACAGTGGTTGGCCTGCTGAAAGGGAGCGGGAAGCCCGAGCTGCCGTCCGGCCTCGACACTCTCCCGGAGGTGGCGGCGTGCGGGCTCGAAGGCCTCGCCGGACAGAGCCGCCGGGAAGGAGGTCTTCGCATAGAGGTCCCAGGCCTTCTCGTAGGCTGACTTGGCCTGCTCGTGGCGGTCCAGGGCATCGTAGGTCAGCCCCAGCAGGTCGTACGCCGCGAGCGAACAGGAGCAATACTGTTGGGCCTCGGCAACGGCATGCAAATCGCCGGCCCCGCCGTGGGCCGCCTCCAGAACGCTTCCCATCAGATGCTTGATCTTGAAGCTCAATGGTCCCGAGAAGGCAGCCACGATGTCTTGGAGCGCCGGGGACTTCGGCTCTTGTTGGGGAGCGGAAAGGAAGAGGCGTATGTCGCGACTCAGCACCCGGTATCCCTCCACCTCCTGAGTGCGGGCGGAAAGAAGGGGGGCCAGCTCCTTTTTGAGCCGTTCCTCCAGCGTCTGGGCGAACGCTGCCGCTGGCGGGGCGGAGTGGAAACCCCGGCGGACCAGGAGTTGCCTCAGCTCCCTGGCCTGCCCGCCAAACCAGGAGGGCTCCAGCGAATCCACCTGGTTTTTCGCCAGAAGCTCCTCATTGAATTTCGTCGCTTCGTCTTCCAGCCAAGCTGAGAAATACGGGGCCCAGAGATCGAGGTCCTCTTGAGGGACCTTGTCTTCCGCCATGCGCCGCCGCAGCTCGGTGCCGATTCCGGCCACCCACTTGTTCCGTAGGGAAAGGGCTTCTTTGAGGCCCAACTCTGCGAGGAAACGCTTCCGCCGTGCGGCTCCGCCTGCTTCCGCGAGATTCGCCGGCGCCGTGGCAGGCTCCGAGTAGCGGCTTCTTTCCTCCAACTCCTCGGCGAAGATCTCGAGCTTGGTCCGCAACAGGTCGGGATCCGGAGGCTGTGTCGCAAGCTCTGGACCAGGCTCGGCCGCCAGAGGGTCCGATTCCCGTAGAGAGTTTGCCGTGGCTTCCATCATCCGGACGAGCTGCTCGATCGGATTGGGGGGAGCCTCTCGTTCCAGGCGCGCGCGTGCCTCCTCGAGCTTGGGCAGGGCATCTTCATAGCGCCCGAGAGCGAGATAAAGGCTGCCCAGGCGAAGAAGCGAGCTGACGCGGCTTCCCGTTCCCTGAGCTTCGTTGGCCAGCCGGCCGGCCTGCTCCAGGTGGGCGAGGGCGTCTTCGAGCAAGCCGAGAGTCTGATAGGCGGCACCGAGAAGGGACTGTGTCTCGATTTCCGCCGTCCGATCAGTGAGGCGTTGCTCGATCTCGAGCGCCCGGGAGAGGACTTCTATCGCCTTGCTCCCGAAGCCGGCGCCCACGTAGATCTCTCCCATTCCTTGGAGTACCTCGGCCTCACCGCCGGCATCTCCCAACTCCTGGTAGATACGCAAGGCCAGCCGGTAGTGGGCGAGCCCTTCCATGCGCTCCAAGGCGGTCACCGAGCCCAAGCCCTTGCGGGCCGCGGCTTCCATGGGGCGATCTCCAGATTGCCGGGCAACGCTCAAGACCTCCAGGTATTTCGTCTCTGCCTCTCGCGGCCGAGCTTCCGACTGAAGAGTCTCAGCCTCCAAGAGGAGTGATGTCTTTTCCTGAGAGGTGAGATCCGCCGCTGCGAGCGAACCTGCCATCAGCCCGGCGCAGACGAGGCTCAATCCCAGGCCGTTGATTTGCCTGGCCATGACTCCCTCCTTGGCAGATCAGAGATCGATGCCAGCCGACCGCTCCCTGCCCCTGCAAGACCCGCCCGCCCCGGCGCTTGTTTAATTTTAATTGATCACCCGCGTCCGCTTCCCGCCGCTTCTGTAGGAGAGGATGTCCTCCGTCCTTTTGAGGAGGGTGCCCACGAAGGGGAGGTTGAGGCGGTCCGGGGTCACCCGGGCGTGGTTCAGGGCTCCCAGCCAGTTGAGCAGCTCCGAGGTGGCGGGGGGCTTCTCGTAGCCCCGGCCCCGCAGCTCGTAGAAGATGCCCAGCGCCGCATCCAGCAGGCCGCGATCGAGGTCCGGGAAGTGGAGGTTCACGATCTCCCGCATCTGCTCCGGGGTGGGGAAGGCGATGTGGTGGCAGTAGCACCGCCGCAGGAAAGGGTCCGAGAGCTCGCGCTTGGCGTTCGAGGTGATGATGATCACCGGCCGCTTGCGCGCGCCGATGACCTCGTTGACCTCGCGAATGGTGAACTGGCAGTCCTCCAGCACGTCGAGGAGGTTGTCCTGGACGTCCGACTCCGTCTTGTCGATCTCGTCCAGCAGCAGCACCACCCGCTCGTCGCTGCGGAAGGCGCGGCCGATGGGACCCCAGATGACGTAGTCGAAGAAGTTGTTGACGTCGCGCCCCGTCCCCGAGGTGCCGAAGCGGGCGTCGTTCAGGCGCAGCACCGTGTCCTGGACGTAGCACGCTTCCTCCCCCTTGATGGTGGACTTGCAGCGCAGCGCCTCGAGGCCCATGCCCAGGGAGCGGCTGATCTCGAAGGCGAGCTGCGTCTTGCCCGTGCCGGCCTCGCCGGTCAAGAGCAGGGGCTTCTCCATGGCGATGGCCATGTTGACGATGGCCCCCAACTCGGGATCGAGGTAGTAGCGCTCGGTGCTCCGGAACTCCATGACGTTCGGCTCTCCTGCTTCTCCGGTTGGGGCCCCTGCCGCGGCCGTTTGGAAGCTGGCAGAGTCTACCAAAGCGGCTTCACCGGGAGGGGCGCCGGATCTTCTTCAGCTCTTCTTTCAGTAGCTAGGGCTCGCGAATTCGAACGTAAAGCACCAGTACTCCTGAAGGACGTTTCTAGGGACGCGATACAGGATCGCGGCAACGTCCCGTCCATCGCCGGCCTGCGGGCTGGCAGTCTAGGAGATTGACTATGACGAAACTTCAGAAGAGCCTTCAATGCGCAACCCTAGTGGCCCTCGCCCTGGCGTTCGCCAGCGGAGCGGCCCTCGCCGCGCCGCCGCCATGCAACGTGCCGAACAACGGCACGGGTACGGTGACGCTGCCGCCTGCGGGCTGCGAGTACCTGAGCCCCAGCCAGGTTCACATGATCATCAACGGTCTGCCGCCGGGCACCACGATCATCCTGGCGCCGATCCATAGGGACTTCATCTGCCGCCAGGGCGCGTCGGCGGTCCTCCCGCCGTGCAATACTCCGGGCGGCCCTCTGGGCGGCGAGACGGAGAACTTCAACTCCACGGCGGTATTCCAGGTGAGCGGCACCGGCGCTCTGGCGGGATGGAACCGCGTCATTTCCGTTCCTATCGCGGTGCAAATCGCCTCGGGTCCGCGCACGCTGGGGGCTAAGGTGCAGACTTTCAAGAACGACATGCAGAGCATCCAGGGTGGAATCACCGGCGATGCGGACTTCGCTTCCCTGACGGTCGTCGGTGGTACGTCCAACGGCTTGTCGAGCCCCGGTCAGACCACGCTGACCCTGCAGTCGAACGGCACCTTCAACGTCACCAGCTCTTTCACCGTCGGCTACAGAATTTCCTTCGTCGGCGCTTCGGGCGGCAGGCTGGCTGGCTTGAGCGGCACTACGACCGGCACGGTGAACATGCAGGCGTTCCAGTAGAGGCTTCAGCTCCCTGAGGCCGGGCTGCGAGACCGCGGCCTGGCCTTGCCGTGCAGAGAGACCCCCGTCGCGTGAATCCCCTGTCCCGAGCCGCGCTTCGCCATCCTGTCCGGACGCTGGGTGCCTTGGCCCTGCTCACCGCCGTGGGGGCGCCCGGCCTCGGACGCCTGGAGCTGCGCACCGACGGCCAAGCGCTCGTGCCGCGGCGAGCGGCGGCCGTGGTCTACGACCGCGAGGTGCGCCGCCGGTTCCACGTCCGCGATCCCATGGTGGTGGTGGTGCGGACGGGCTCGCCCCAGGGGATCTTCAATCCCGGGACGTTGCGCAGGGTCCGCGACCTGACGGCGGCGTTGGAACGGATTCCCGGGATTGGGCCAGCGAACGTCACCAGCCTCGCCACGGAGCAAGGGTTCCACTTCCGCCCGGGGACGTTGCAGCGCAGCACCTTCCTCGAACCCCTGCCTGAGACTCCCGTGGCCCTGGAAGAGCTGCGCTCGGACCTGGCGCGAATCGAAGTCTACGACGGCATCCTGATCGGAGCCGGTGGGAGGGCCACGGCGATCGTGGCCGGCGTGCCCCCCGGGGCGGACCGGCAGGCCCTCTACCGTCAGGTACGCTCGATCGCGATGACCTACGCAGGCCCTGACCGCGTCGAGGTGCTGGGTGCCCCGGTGGCCGAGGCCTTGCTGGGGAGCCACATCCTGGCCGACCTGGGAATTCCACCCTCGTGGCTGGGTACGGAGACGGAGACCGCGGGCCGGCGGATCGGCCTGGTCCCGGCGTCGCTGGCGATGATGGGCCTGGTCTTCCTGATCGGCTTCCGGCGGCCGGCGGCGGCCGTGTTGCCATTGGCGAAAGTGGGGATCTGCCTGATCGTGGTCTTCGGCTTCATGGGCTGGCTCGGAGTGCCGGTCTACCTCACCACGGCGGTGCTCCCCGTCCTTCTCCTGGCGGTGGGGACGGCGAGCGAGGTCCACCTCTTCCGCCGTTTCGGCGCGCTCCATCGCGAGCGGCCAGAAGCGACGAACCGCGAAGTGGCCGGCGCGGCTGTGGAGGAGGTCGAAGCGCCCGTGCTCCAGGCGGCGGCCACCACGGCCGTGGGGTTCCTATCCTTTTCCCTTTCGCCTATCGGCCCGGTGCGGGTGTTCGGCCTGGCCGCGGCGGCGGGCGTCCTCCTCTGCCTGCTGGGATCCCTCGCGGTTACGCCGGCGGCTCTGGCGCTCCTTCCCCCGGGGTGGATCTCGCCGGGGAAAACGGCCTGGCGGAGCCTTCCGGGTGGATTCTTCCGCCGGATCGCCCGCTTCGCCGTGAGCCATCGCCGGGCCGTGCTGGCCGTGGCCGCCGTGGTGGCGCTGCTGGCTCTCGACGGCGTGCGCCGCGTGGCCGTGCAGGACAGTTGGGTGGATGGCTTCGCTCCGGCGAACGATTTCGCCCGCTCCATGCGCCGGTTCGACCGCGATTTCGCGGGCGCCCACGTGCTTCAGGTCGCGGTGGAGACGAAGCTGCTCCAGCGTTCCGGCGAGGTGGCAGGAGCCGCCGTCGGGGACCGGACCTTGACGCTCCCCGCCCTCCCCGGGATTTCGGCGCCAGATCTCCTCGGCGGTTTCCTGGAGGTTGACGGCCCTTGCGGAGGAGCCGTGCCTCCCCGGCAGTGGTCGTCCTGGGTGAAGACGGCCCGGACGGAGGAGAGTGGGATCGTCCTCGGCTGGCCTCTCGAGGGAGGCTCGCCCGCCTTCTGGCTCACTCCTGCTCCGGCGGATCGCGTGAGCTGGACCCTGCGAAGGGAGCCGCTCATGGTACCGGCGGTGTTGGACCGGGTGCGGGAGTTGGAGAGATTCCTCACCGGCCAGCCTGGGGTAGGAAAGGCCCTGGGGCCGGCACAGTTTTTGGAGACGGCCGCCTTCCTGACGCAGCCGGAAGACCCCGGCTCACGGCGTCTGCCGGAGTCGCCCGAAACGGCGCGAATCCTGTGGAACAACTCCGAGCGGGTGCTGGGCTCCGAGCGGCTGCGGCGGATCGTGGACGCGGATCACTCCCGCGGTCTGGTGACGGTGTTCCTCCGCGGCTCGAGCTTCGCCGGCACCGGGAGGCTGATGGCGGACGTTCGCGTCTGGGAGAAGCGGCACCTTGCGCCGGCCGGGGTGAGGCTGGGCTTCGCGGGAGACGTGGCGGTGAGCCAGGCCTTGATCGGCGCTGTGGTGACGACGCAGGTGGAATCCCTGGCCCTTTCGCTCCTGGGGATTTTCGCCGTTACGGCGTTCCTGGCGCGTTCCGCGAGGCGCGGCTGGCTGTGCGTGGTACCGGCGGCCTTCGCCGTGCTCCTCAACTTCGCGGCCATGGGCTGGCTCGCCATCCCCCTGGGAGTCGCCACCTCCATGTTCGCGGGCATGACCCTGGGCGTGGGAGTCGACTACGCCATCCACCTCCTGGCCCGCGTGGAGCCCCTCCGCCGCAGTGGCCTGGGTGATGAAACCGCCCTCGCTTCGGCGATGGCGATTACCGGGCCTGCCATCCTGATCGATTCCGGCAGCAGCATCCTCGGCTTCGCCGTGCTCCTCCTCTCCCAAGTGCCCGCGAACCACCGGCTGGGCGGGCTTTTGTCGCTGAGCCTGGGAGTATGCGTGCTGGCGACTTTGTGGGTGGTGCCGGCGTTGGCGTTCAGGAAAGATCGTGAAACACCGGTGCCATAACCATAACGTATCGGTAGAGACGTCCCAGCCCGTTGCGATACCTTTTCATCTATCACGACGGCGGGACGTCTCCGGGTCGGCGCCGTCATTCCGATCATCGACATCCTTGGGCGGGGCGACATCAGGTCCTCGGAAAAACGCCGGAATGGTGCCGCCCACGGGTTGGGAGGATCGGGCCGGTGTCTCCGCAGCGGAGACGTCCCGCCGTCGTTGGCCTGCAAAGGGTGTCGTGGACGGGCTGGGGCGTCTCTACGGGATTACGGACCGTTCTCTCACACCAGCGGCGTCTGATCCCGGCTGGCCCCGGTCTCCGGCGGGGCGGGGCGGCTCTTCAGGCGCAGCTTCTGCTCCAGCTTCTCGCCCAGGACCAGGAGGCCGAGGGTGATGGCGACAGCGACCATGGACGTCGCCCACTGGCCGGCGCCGCAGGCGATCCCGAGCCCCGCTACAACCCAGATGGAGGCCGCCGTGGTGAGGCCGTGCACGCTGTGGTGCGACTCGTCGCGCAGGATCACGCCGCCACCCAGGAAGCCGATACCGGCCATGATGCCTTGAATGGTGCGCAGCACGGCCGCTTGGTCCGTGCCTGCGAGGTCGAGGCTCGTCATGGTGATGAGGGCTGCGCCGAGGCTCACCAGCGCGTGCGTGCGCATCCCCGCCGGCTTGCCGCAGAGCTCACGGTTGAGGCCGATCACGCAGCCGATGAGGGTGGCCACGGAGAGGCGCACCAGGACGACCTCGAAATGAATCGCGGCAGGGTCGTTCATGGCAGGACGATCTTTCCCGGTCCGCTGGGACCGCCCGGCTTCGGTGTGGAGAGCCCCTGGTAGAGGTGCGAATAGATCGTCGTCCCCTGCCAGTATTCCGTATGGGCGACCAAGGGGACGTCGGCGTACGGATCGACGACGTTGTCCACTTTTCGTTCGTCCGTGTAGCCGGGGGCCGCGTCGTCGTCATAGAAGGCCAAGGCGCCGGAGAAGATGTCGAACGGCGCGTGGACGTTGACCCACTTCATCGTCCGGAACCGCTCGTAGTCGAGGATCAGCGGCTGGAGGGACGCGGCGAGCGCCTCGCGGGTTTCGGTGGTTTGCTTGCCCTGGAGGCCGAAAAGGTAGGCGGCTTTGTCGAGGGGGCAACCGAAGGTGACGAGGACGCGGGTCCGCTCCTCCACTTTCAGCGCGCAATCGTTCAGATCGTCGGTGACCAGCAGGCGGTTGAGGACGTCGTAGACCACCACCGAGCCCAGGGAGTGGCCGATGATCCCGATCCGCGAGTAGGTGAGGTCCCCGTTCTCGTCCCGGTCGGAGTAGACCGCCTGGGCGACGTCGAAGACGGCCTGGCGGATCTTCGTCCGCAGCTCGGTGAAGCGGTCGAGCTTGTGTGGCGTGATGTAAGCCGCGACATCGCCCACGTACTGGATCACGAAGGCGCGGACCACCCCGGAGACGAAGAACAACAGGCCCCAGACGATGGGCCACTTGCCGGCCAGCCCTGGGATGACCCACGCGAATTCCGGCGGACAGTGCACTTCGTCCGGACAGGAAAAGTAGTGGTCCTGGACGATCAGCCAGACGACCGCGATCGCGGTCGCCACCGTGGCATACAGGAAAAAGAAGAACAGCCACCACAGGATGCGGTTATAGGCCTTCCACCACCCCGGCGGGCTCTGCGGCATTTTGCCTTTGAGGAACGAAGCCAGCAACAGCAGCCCCAGGTAGACGAGCGCCACGAGGCTGAAGACCGCGATCACGGTGGTCAGGGCACCGAGAAGCTCGTCGTTCGGCCACGCGTGGCTGCTGGGCACCAGCTTGATCAGGCGCCCCATGGCCACGGCGCCGATGACGGCATTGAACAGCACGAGCGAGAGGAGCGTGAGCGCCGCCATGGCCAGATGCCACGTCGTGCGGCTGGTGTTGGGCGCTCTGTGGGGTTCCTTGTAGCTGCCGAAAAACCAGCGCTTGAAAGTCTTCCCTTCGGTGATGCCGTTCCAGGCGCCGCCGAGGAAAAAGGAGACGACCTCCTTGCCCTTCACCATCCCTTCGGTCAGCGGCGCCCAATATCCTTCGTAGACGTGGATTTCGACGGGATTTCCCTCCGCGTCGTCGGCATCGAATTCGATTCGCTGCACGGTGATCGCAGGATTGCCGAGCTTCACCGTGCGGGTGCCGATCTCCGTGTTCTTCGCGCCCGCGGCCCGCAGCAGCCCGCTGGCGATCGAATCCATGGTCTGGAAGGGGATCTGTTGCCCCATGCCGTGGGAGGCGAAAACGGCGATCTTCTCCCGCACCGGCTCTGGAGCCGCCCTCTCCGCGGCGACGGTGGGGAACCCCGGAGTCCGCGCCTCGTTCGGCCGGTAGGCCTTTCTCTGAAAGGTGTCCTTCGTCTCGCTCGCCATGTGGAGGGCCTCGTTTCTATACAGATCCCATTAAGGGCAGGTCGCGAAAGCCCCGGTATCGGTGATCGCCGGAGATCTCCGGCCGAGGGCGTTTTCGTAGCGCGTGGTGCGGCCGTTCAAGGTATCGGTCACCGTCAGCGTGTACTCCACGTCGGTGGTGGCGGCGGCGAAGACCCAGAAACGACTGTTGAGGGCGCAGCCGTCGATCACTTTCACCAGTAGCTCCCAGTTGTCGGGGCCGAAGAACCAGAGGAGCCCCGAGCCGTCCGCGGTGGGGGCCGCGGCGTGGCCGGTGCCGGTGTTGCCGGCCGCGTCGCGCCAGATCGCCTGGGCCTGGAAACGTCCCTGGCGGAGGAAGAGGTCCGTGGCGTCCGGCGCGTTGTGGCAGCCGGCGCTCCCCGCGTCCGCGAAGGTGCCTCCCGGAGCGTTGAGCCATTGCCAGTCGTAGCCGTCGGCGCGCAGGCGCAGCTTCAGGATGCCGAGATCCGTGGCGTTGCGCGCCTCGCTGTTGGCCTCCACGGTGGCGAAGGGGCGCACCTCGCGGCCGCCGGTGCCCGCCACGATCTCGCGGATGCCATGCGCGGGATCGGCGTGGCCGTCCGGGTCCTGGGGCGCGAAGCGTTCGTAATCATGGTCGTGCCCCGCCAGCACCAAGTCCACCCCGGCGGCGTAGAGCGTGCGCCAGAAGGCGTCGTAGGTGGCGTCGTTGCCATGCAGGCCGGAGGAGAAGCGGGGGTGGTGCCAGTAGGCGAGGGTGCAGGCCCGGGGATGGGAGGCGAGGTCCGCCACGAGCCAGCGGAGCTGCGGCGAGCCCGGTCCGCAGCCGCCGATCTCCCCACAGTTGGAGTTGAGGACCACCACGTGCCAGGTCCCCAATTCGTAGCTGTACCACCCCTGGGTGCGGTCGCCGGCCGCGGCGCCGAAGTAGTCGTAGTAGCCGGCGGCACCGGGTGTCAAGTACTCGTGATTGCCTGGCGCCGGCCGCAGCCGCGAGCCGAGGCGCCCCCAGGTGGGGCCGAAGACGGTGCGGTATTTTCCCAGTGAGCCGTCGAGGTATTGATTGTCCCCCAAGAGCAGCACGGCATCGTAGCCGCCGGCCAGTGCGAGATCGGACGTCGCCTGCATGCGGCACGCCGTGGCCGTGCCCTGGCCGCCGTTGTAGAAGGTATCCGCGGGATCGCAGGCGATGTCCCCGGCGGCCGCGATCACGGGATCGGCGGCATGGGCCGGGACGGAGGCCAGCAGGAAGAGGAGAGCGTTGAGGGCTTTCACTGGCTTCCATTGTAGACTGAGACAGTCTTCGCGGTCTTATCCTGGTGAAACTTTTTCGTCAGGGCGTCGCAGCCGTCCACCTTCCATCTTTCTTATCCTATTCCCGGGGCGGGCCGTTCCGCACGGTCCGCCCCGCTTCTTGGGCGTGAGGGCATCGCCGCCCTCCCAACGTTCTTGGCGCAGGGCCCGCCTTGGGCGTGCAGGTCTTCCTTTGGAAGGGAGTGAGGGCGATGCGGCGCTGGCGATCGGGTTGCTGGCGGTAGGGTGGGCGTTGCTGCGGCGGCGCACGAACGGCGCCGTTTTGGCCCTGGGCTCTGTTTTCAGGGGATCAGCGTCTCGCTGGCACCCGATTTGTCTCGGCGAGCCCTGGCCTGCTGGAGGAGGTCACCCATATCGATCGTCTGCTCGGCGAGAACCTCGGGGAGAGAGTAGTCCTGGGTGTGAAGCTCGTCTCCGATGCGCTCGAAGTGATCCTTCCAGGAGACGTCACAGGGATTGAGGAGGTCGTTGTTTTCGTCGTCCTGATTGGGGCTGGCTCCGCGGCTCTTGTTGCAGCGTTCGCAGACGTAGTAGCAATTTGTGTAAACGTCCTCGAGCGAAGCATTTTTGCTTCGCGCGACGGAGTGCTCGATCTGCATGATCGTCCAACCTGGCAAGCCGCTCGGCATTGCAGTAGGAGCCTCACGTTGTACGATCTCTAGACATGTCATCGCCTGCCACGAGCCTGAGCGCGGAAATCCGTGACCTCTACCGCCTCCCGCCCGAGGAGTTCATCGCCGCCCGCAATGCCCTCGCCTCGCGCCTGAACAAGGAAAAGCGGAAGGACGAGGCGGCCGAGGTCAAGCCGCTCCCCAAGCCGACGCCGTCCGCCTGGGCGGTGAACGCGCTCTTCGAGCGGCAGCCGCAGAAGATGGACGCGCTGATCGCGGCGGGCAAAAGGGCGCGGGCGGCGCAGCGGGAGGCGATCTCGGGGCGCGGGGCCGAGTCGCTGCGCGAAGCGATCCGCCTCGCCCGCGGCCTGGCGGACGAGCTGCGGTGGGACGCCGCACGCATCCTCGGCGAGCGGGGGAGCGCTCCCAATCGCACCCTGGTCGAGCGCATCGCCGCCAATCTCCAGGCCCTCGCCTTCAGCCCCGCGGCCTCCGAATCCGCCTCCCGCGGCTGGCTGGACCGCGACCTCGATCCTCCCGGTTTCGAGGTGTTGGCCGGGTTGCAGGTCGCGGGTTCCCCCGTGGTGGACCTCGCGAGCCGGCGCCCTCCGGAGCCTCCTCGCGCAGAGAAAAAAGCCAAGGAGGCGAAGGAGGAGGGGCGGGCTCCGGGACGCCGGAAAAAGGTGCTGCACATGCCGCAACCGCCCAGCGCCGAGGAGGTTCGGGCGGCGGAGGAGAAACGGGCCGCCGCGGAGGCGCGGCGCCGCGAAGCCGCCGAGCAGGCCGAACGCGAGAAAGAGGCGGAGCGCCTGCGGCAGCGGATCGCCGAGGCCGAGGAGAGGGTGGAGCGCATCCGCTCCGAGGCGGAGCCCCTGCTCGCGGAGGCGGAGAAGCTCGAAGCCGAGGCCGCCGAGGCGCGCCGCACGGCCGCGCGAGCCGAACAGACCGCCGCCAAGGCGCGGGAGAAGGCGGACCGCGCCGCGGAGCGGCTGGCGCGGGCGGAGGAGGAGCTGCGGGAGATTGGGGCACCAAGATGACCGAGCCTCCTCTCCCCACTCGCCGGGGTCCGCGCGTCCGCCTCGACTTTCCCCAGGAGAGCGACGGCGCGGAGCTCATGGCGCTCAACCGCGCCAGCCGCACGTTCTACCGCGGCCTGGCGTCTCCCCTCGTCACGCCCGAAGGGTTCGCCCGCTACCTGGAGCGCTGCCGGCGGCCGGACTATGCGGGCCTCCTCCTGCGCCGCCGCTTGGACGACGCAATCCTGGGCTCAGTCAACGTGAGCGAGATCGTCCGCGGCATTTTCCAGAGCGCCTACCTCGGCTATCAGATCGGCGCCCCTTTCGCCCGGCAGGGGTACATGACGGAGGGCCTGGGGCTCGTCCTCCACTATGTCTTCGTCCAACTCAAGCTCCACCGGCTGGAGGCCAACATCCAGCCGGCGAACCGCCCTTCCCTGGCCCTGGCGGCGCGGCTCGGCTTCGTGCAGGAAGGCTTCTCCCGGCGCTACCTCAAGATCTGCGGCCGCTGGCGCGACCACGAGCGTTGGGCCATCCTGGCCGAGGATTGGCGAGCCGGGTTGAAAGAGTAAGCCTGCAACAAATCGCCGCCTGGTTCGTTCTAAAGGTGGAACGAGTCGAGGAGATACGGCGATGGCAACCACGATCGATCACAGCCAACAAGGATTCCGGATGCGGTGGCTGAGGCCGCTGGGCCTGGCCGGGCTGATCTTCGGATCGATCGTGGCACTGCTCTTCGGCGCCCCGGTTCAGACGCTCGTGGGGCTGTTGCTGATCGCACCGATCCTCAGCGGCATGGCGGGGGCCGCCAGGTCGAGGAAAGAAAGGACAGCAGGGACTTCAGGGACAACAGGGACTTCAAGGAGATAAAGGGCCGCCAAGAACGGGCTCTCTGTAGTCCCTGAAGTCCCTGCTGTCCCTTTTTCTATGTCTGCCGCAACGCCGCCAGAGGATCGAGCTGCGAGGCCCGCTGCGCCGGCAGGTAACAGGCGCAGAGCGCCACGAAAGCCAGGATCGACGCCACGATCGCGAAGGTGAAGGGATCGTTGGCGTCGACGCCTACCAGCAGGCTCCGGAGCAGGTGCGTCAAGGCCAGGGCGCCGAGGATTCCCAGCATCACGCCGGCTGCCGCCAAGCCCAATCCCTGCCGCAGCACCAGCCGCAGGACGTCATCCGGATGGGCGCCGATCGCCATGCGGATGCCGAGCTCCCGCACGCGCAGGCTCACCGTGTAGCTCAACAGGCCGAAGAGCCCCACCACGGCCACGATGAGGCCCAGGAACCCCAGGAGGCCGGCGATCTCGGCGTACATCCGCTGCGGGAAGAGGCTGCGCTGCATCTGCTCGTCCGAGGTCGTCACGTCCACGAAGGCGAGGTCCGGATGGGCGGAGCGGGCCGCCGCGCGCAGCGAGGGGAGAAGGGAGGAAGGGGGCACGGCGGCGCGCACCACCAGCGTCATCCGCGAATGTTTGTGCTGGTCGTAGGCGAAGTAGAGCGTGGGCTCCGGCAGGTCTACGGCGGAGACCATGCGCGTGTCCTTCACCACTCCTACCACCTGGAAATCCGGTCCCAGCTCGCCCGTGCGCGGCGGCTCGCCGCTGGTGAGGAAACGGCCGATGGGATCTTCCCGATCCCAGAGCTTCTTCGCCAGCGTCTCGTTGATCACCACCGAAGGGGATGTGTTCTTGCGGTCCCGGCTGTCCAGCGCCCTGCCCTTGAGGATCTTGAGGCCCAGGACGTCGAAGTAGCCGGGCCCGACGATGTTGAAGGCGGAGGTCTGCCACTGGTCGGGGTGCTCGCGGCTGGCGAAACGGCTGGGGCGGGACCAGCCGGCGAGGGGGGGCACCAGGGCGAGAGTGGCGCTGCGCACCCCCGCCACTTGCGCCGCCGTCTCCTGGATGCGCGGGTAGACCGTGGCGCTCACCCCGTCCGAGCCAGCGCTGCGCGGCACGTACATGGTGGCGTAGAGGAGCCCCTTGGGGTCGAACCCGGGGTCCGTGTGCTGGGCATTGCGCAGGCTGCGGACGAGGAGGCTGCCGGCGAGGAGGAGGAGCGCGGAAAGCCCCACCTGCACCACCACCAGCAGCCGGCGCACGGTGAGCCCGGCCGACTGGGCCGTGCCGCCGGCGTCCGCCTTCACCGATCCCAGGAGGTCGCCGCGCAGGGCGTTGAGCATCGGGGCTACGCCGCAGAGCAACCCGCAGACGCCGGCGACGAGCAGCGCGAAACCGTAGGCCCGGGCGTCGAGCCGCATCAGGGTGCTCCCCGCGGAGATGCTGCCGAGGCCGCCGAGGGCGGTCTGGAGATAGGTCTCGATGCGGCGCGCCAGCGCTACGGCGATCAGCAGGCCGGCGGCGCCCGCCGCCAGGCAAAGGACGAGGCTCTCCGTGAAAGCCCCGGCGATCAGCCGTCGGCGGGAGGCGCCGAGGGCTGCCCGGATCCCCCACTCCCGCCGCCGTGCCGTGGCCCGCGCCAGCAGCAGGTTGGTGACGTTGGCGCAGGCGAGGAGGAGGAACAGCAGGGCCACGGCCATCAGGATGCGAGCGGCGGCGAGGTACCGGTCGACCTGCGGATTCGGATCGTAGCTGGAAACCGGCTTGAGCGAGAAGACCCGTTTGCCGTCCGGCAGCGGTGCGCTCTGGTCGAGGCTGTACGCGGCAACCCCCACGGCGGCGTTGGCCTTCTGCAGGCTGACGGCGGGAGAGAGGCGTCCCAGGAGGTTCAGCCAGCGGCTCTTACGGTTTTCGAGCCGCGCGAGGCCGGTGATCCAGTCGGTTTGGACGACGGGCACGAAGATCGAGGCGGAGATGCCCGGGGCCTGGAACCCATCCTGCGTGACGCCGACCAGGAGCAGGGTACGGCCGTTGATGCGCAGCGGCCGGCCCACCGCCGCCGGGTCTCCTCCCAGCACGCTTTTCCAGAAGGGGAAGGTGACGACGGCCACGGGCTCCGCTCCCGGCCGGTCGTCGCCGGGCTGGAAGAGCCGCCCCACGGCGGGGTGGGCGCCGAAGAACGAGAAGTAGCCGCCGCTGACCAGGTTCCCCCAGGCGAAGACCGTGGTGCTGCCGTTGGCCACGGTGGTCCCCATGGGGGAGGAGGCCGTGAGGCTGGTGACGGAGCCCTGCTGGCGCTGGAGGTCGAGGTACTCGGGGTAGGAGGCCGCCGCCTCGGGCTCGTCGGCGCTGCCGGTGTAGAACCACACGATGCGGTCCGCTCCCGGCGCGTCGATGGTCGGCCACAGGATAGTCGCGAGATAAGCGAAGAGAGCCGTCGCCGCACCGATTCCCAGCGCCAGAGTGAGCACCACCACGGCAGTGAGCTCCGGCTGGCGGACCAGCGAGCGCACGATGGTCCACACGTCTTTGACGAAATCCCGCACGATAGGCCTCCTCGAATTCTCTCTGCCTATCCTACGCGAGTGGCGGGGGATTGGTTTAGGGGGGAGGCCGCCCCTCGAACCACTCCTTCGCCTTGATCAGCTTGAAATTGCGCCGGCCGTCGAGCAGCTCGATGCCGGCCGAGAGGTGCCCGTAGCGGACGAGGAGGTCCCCTTGCTTGCGCGCCTTGGAGAAGCTCATGCGGGAACGGACCTCCAGCTTGCCGCCGGTCGCCTGGAGGGAGTCGATGGCCACCACGCCCTGGCCGATGCGCACCACGCCCTCGGCCGTGACGCCCTCGACGCTCAAAATGCTGTCGAACCACTTCACCGTCCGGCTGTGCTGGGCGAAGAGGGCGATCAAGGGGCCCGAGTCCCGCATCTCCACCTGGCCGGCGGCGCGCAGGGAGAGGGGCTGCCCCCAATCCACCGCAGCATCGCCGAGCCGGACCTTCGCCCACCAGCCGGAGGGCGGAGGCGCGGCTGGGGCCGCATCTCCCTGCTGGAGGTAGGTGACCTGGTCCAGGTCGAGCCGGGAGCCGTCGAGGTCGAAATGGCGGCCCAGGAGGTCCGGGCTGGAGAAGGGAGCCGCGAGCGAGACGCGCCCCTCGATCTCCAGCTCCTGGAAACGGACACGCGCCGCCTCGGAGCTGAGCGAGGCCGTGCCGCGGGTGATGTGACGGGCCGTGGAGAGCACGAGGTCGAGCCCCACCCGCCCCGTCCCCGAGACGATCGAGAAGCCCGCGCCCTCGGGTAGCAGGGCGTTGTAGACCGTGAGGTCCGGCACCTCCGCGTCCCGCAGGGTGAGGGTGGCGTCGAAATCCGGGACGGGACCGGCGAGGTCGAGGGGAGCGATGGCGGTGGCGGCCATCCGCAGATTGCGCCCCTTCACGTAGGCGGGCCTCCCCGGCTGCCGTAGATCGACGAGGCCGAAGCGGTCGAGCCCCACGTGCAGCGCCGTCCGTGCCTGGGGATCGACGTCCACCGTCACCGTTCCCGCGCCGGAGGCGAGGCTCTCCAACAGCCTGGCTTTCACTTGGGCCGTGCGCACCGCCAGGCGGCTGCCGGGGGCGAGACGGCCGGCGTCGAGGCGGAGAGCCGCGTCGAGGTTCCCCTCCCCCTGGATTTGGAGCCAGGGGACCTTGCTCAGGAAAGGATCGAGAAAACCGAGGGAGGAGATGCGGGCGCGCATCTCCGTGGTACCGGAGACCTGGCGGAGGAAGGCGCGGCCCGGAGTACCGAGGACCAGGGGACCGATGCGGGCTTCGAATCTCACCGCCAGCCCCTCGGCTACGGGTTTGCCGGCCAGCAGGAGGGCGCCCGCGGGGAGCGTCAAGGCGGCCCGCTCGACGTTGAGATTGCCGGCGGGATCGTAGGTGAAGGTCGTCTCGGCCTGAGAGGCCCCGGTCAACCGAAACTGCTCGATGCCGATCTCCCGGATCCCCGCCAGCCGGGCGCCTGTGATGCGGGCGCTCCAGCCGGAGCCGGCCGGTTCGGAGGAAGCTTCGCGCGGCAGGTCGAGCTGGGCGGAGACTCCCTCGGCCTGCAATCCCTCGATGTCCACGTCCTGGCGCGCCAGGGCCGCGAGGTCGATGCGGCCGGCGGCGCGGTCCATCGCCAGCCGCAGCCTGGCGCGGGAACCGGGGGTCGCGAGCCGCACCCCTTCCAGGCGCAGGTCGGCTTGGAGCGGGGGCGCGGCGGAGAGGTTGGAGGCGGTGCGCAGCTCGCGAGCGGTCACGAAGAGGCGGCGGATCTGGGTCACCGGGGAATAGGCGGTGCCGGCGATCGTGGCGCACTGGAACGCGGGCGGGCGTCCCTTGGCACGGCCGGCCTGGAACCCCTGGGCCTGGAGGCCCAAACGGAGACCGTCCGATCCGGCCAGGACGTCAGCCGACAATGCGAACGCAGGGGGAGAGCCGCCGGCCGCCCCGTTGATCAATTCGGCATGGCTCCCCGGGGCGAGCTTTCCCCGTTCCACCCGTAGATCCGCCACCAGCCGACCGGGATTCCCGGCCCCTGCGAGGCCACTCTTCGCCAGGAAGGGCAGGCCCGGCACCTTCCCCCGGGCCTCGAGGGAGCCGGAGAAGAAGTCCCAGGCCTCCAGCCCCGGGTGATCGTGGGGCACGTAAGGGGCGAATTTCACTTCGCCGTCCACGTCGAGCCCCTGTGCCAGAAGATCCTCACCCAGCCACAGCCGGCCGGCCGGCATCACCAGGCGGGAGCCGTCCATGCGGAACGTCCTGCCGAAGACGAAAGAGAAGCTGCCGGTGATCCGCCCCTGTCCGTCGCCGGTGAGGCGCAGGTCGTTGTAGCCCACCTCGCGGACGCGGGTCAGCTCGATGCCGCCGAGCCGGATTCCCCACGGCGGCCGGGGCTTTTCGTTGGGATTGTCCGGTTTCTCGGGCTCCGGTAGCGCTCCTCTCCCCTCGCCGCGCAGCACCGAGGAGCGCACGCCTTCGCCGTGGAAGCCGGTGACCACGAACCGGCGCCAGAGAAGGGCCGTCAGATCGACGTAGCCATGCCCGCGCTCCACCGTCATCGTCCACTCCACCTGGTTCGCGGTCCAGCCGCGGAGCACGAGCCCGCGCACCCAGACCCCGCCGGGCCAGACCGACCAAGCCGAGGACCACGACGCCTGAAACCGCTGCGGCTGGCGATTGATCGCCCAGGGCGCAAGCCGCGTGTTCAGGAACAGGTTGGCCGCCAGCAGGTAGAGAGCGGCCAAGGAGAGGAGGACGAGGAGGAGGCGTTTCAGCCGGGTGGCAGGCTTCACGGCTTGTCTGGGATGGGTCAGCTTTCCTCCTTCACGGTCTATCGGGTCCTCTGCGGACGTTCCTGGGGGTTAAGCAGGAGCCTTGCCAACTCTACGCAGCCTGGGCTGTTCGGACGGCATTGAAGCGGAGTAGGATATGTACGCTTCAGAGTTCTTTCATGACGTCCAACCACAGGAGGTACGCCCATGAGGAAGGTGAAGGTTCCGATGCTCCTGGCCGCGCTGTCGTTGCTGGCGCTCGTGGCGGTTGTCCAGGCCCAGAACGTGCGGGGTACCGCGATTGCCCATCTCAAGTCCTATGAGGAGGTGCCGGCGCTGTCGACGCCGGGGAGCGGCGATTTCGTGGCCAGCATCAATGCGGCGGGCACTGAGATCAACTACCAGCTTCGCTATTCCAATCTGCAGGGGAAGGTGACGCAGTCGCACCTCCACATCGGGCAGAAGGGAGTCAGCGGCGCCATCATGATCTTCCTCTGCTCGAACCTGGGCAACGGCCCAGCCGGCACGCAGCCCTGCCCGCAAGAGGGCACGATCAGCGGCACCATCCACATGGAAAACGTCACCGGCGGCGCCGCGCAGGGAATCGCCCCCGGCGAGCTGTTCGAGGTCGTCCAGGCCATCCGTGGTGGAGTGGTGTACGCGAACGTCCATTCGGACCTCTTCCCAGCCGGCGAGATCCGCGGCCAGTTGCAGTTCTCGCACGGCGTGCTGCGGTAGGCCCTCCTCGGTTCTTCACCTGCTGCCCCCTCTCCCGCCGTCCAGGATGGGAGAGGGGGACAACACCCGCACCCGCAGCCCCGGGTCCCGCCCGTCCGGAAAATTCGCCACCTCGTGATAGTAGGAGGCGATTGCGGGTTGGGCCAGGATGGGGTTCAGCCAGGGGTCCCGAAACAGGGTGGCATCGATCAGGTACTCGGGCTGCTCGCGGGCGACGAGGGCGGGGAGGTCCCCCCGTTTGCGGGCGGCCAGGGCCTCGGGGGTCACCAGGCCCATCAGGTCCAGGACGGGGACCCCCGACTCGTAACCGAGGAAACCGATCTCCACGGCCGCCACCCGGGTGCCGTGGTGCTCCCGGATGAACCTTCCGGCCGCCACGTAACCCTCCCACCGGGGATCGGGAGGCCGGCGCCAAAAGTCGCGGACGAAGAGGGCTGAGGGAACAAGAATAGGAAGGAAGAGCACCACCGCCAGGAGCGCACCCAATCTTCCCCTGCTGTCCCTCTCTTTCAACCCTACCCGTCCAGCCAAGCCCGCAGCCCCGCACGCCGCCAGCACCAGCAGTCCGTTGATCCAATGAATCTGATACCAGGGCGCGAACGGCACCCGCGCCAGACGGTAGGCCAGCTCGTGCGCGACGATCCACAGGATCGCCGTCCATCCCAGGGCTGTGGCGGCGACGCCCCGCCGACGAGTGAGCAGAACGAGCTCAATAGCGCCCCACGCCGACAGGGCGAGGAGGGCGAGGCTGCTCCAGAGGGGGAGCTCGCGTCGCAGCCATTCCCATTCCTGAAGGGTGTAGGAGACGTGGGCCACGCCCAACTCGGATTGCTTGGCTGCCATGGTGTTGGGGATGACCGTTCCGAAAGCCGATTGCAGATACAAAAGGAAGAGGGAGACCGGCAACAGACCCGCGACGGCGAATCGCAGGGGGAAACGCCGCTCCTTGATCCAAAGGGCGAGGCCCAGGACGCCGGCCAGCAGAGCCGCGTCGAGCCGGCAGATCATGGCCGCGGAAATCAGTAGGCCGGCCGTCACGGGCCTTCCTCCTCGCAGCGCGAGCCAGGCCGCCGCGACCCCCAGGGCCAGGATGGGGATCTGCTCCGCCCCGAACATCTCCACGTTCCAGCGCAGCCCGAGCGCACCCAGCCCGAAGAGGAGAGGCGCGCCGTCGCGGACCACCGGGGGCGATTCGCCGAGGGCGAGCCGCAACACCAGGGCCGTGGCCAGGAGGGAAAGGACGGCAAGGAGCGTCCCCCAGGCGGGGACGGGGAGCCCCGTCAGCTTCGCCAGCAGGCCCAGTAGAATGGCATAGCCGGGAGCCGTGGTGCCGAGCACCGCCTCGCCGGGGTTGTATTCGAGCCGGCCCGTCGCCGCGAAGTCGCGGGCGTAGCGATAGGTGATGAAGGCGTCGTCGTAGGAATATCCCCAGAAGCTCCAGGCCACGGCCACGGCGGCGAGGGCAAGGATAGCGAAAATCAGGACGGTTGCGGCCGGCGGGCGGGGACGGCTCATCCGGGAGAGCCTAGCATTCGGCACCGCCTGTAGAATCCCCGCGCAGGAGGGGCCATGCACGAGATCCGCACCCGCAGGAGAGTCGAATTCGTGGACACCGACATGAGCGGGATCATGCATTTCTCCCGCTACCTGGTCTTCATGGAAAACACCGAGCACGCCTTCCTCGCCGCCCTCGGCGCCTGCGTGCAATGGCAGGAGGACGGACAGGAGATGACCTTCCCCCGCGTGGCCGTGGCCTGCGAGTACATGGCCCCCGCCTGTTTCGGCGACGAGCTGGAGGTCCACCTGCGGGTGCTGCGCAAGGGGACGAAATCGCTCACCTACGGCTTCGAGATCACCCGCGAAGGAAGGCCCGTGGCCCGTGGCCGCACCACCTGCGCCTGCTGCGTGTTGGAGGGAGCAGGAGAGCTGCGCGCGGTTTCCATTCCCGCATGGATCGCAGGGCAGATCGAGGAGGCTCCGGGGGAGTAATGAGAGACAGCGATCTGAGCACCGACACCCCCTCCCAAGCCCTCACCCGCGGCTTCGAGACACACCCTCAAGACCGTCCCTCACGTATCTCCCGCTCGATCTCCATCAGCTCGTTCACCCGGTGCCTGCAGGTATGCCGGCTGAGGAGGGCCTCCCGGCCTGAGCGGGCCAGCTCGGCGGCCATGGCCGGGTCGTGGAGGAGATCGCGGAGCAGGAGCTTCATCTCCTCTCCGTTGTGGGCCATCAAGTAGTCCTGACCGGCACGGAAGAGCCCGTCGCGATCCTCCCAAGGGGCCGAGATCAGCGGGATACCGCAGGCGAGCGCCTCGAAGGCGAGGATGGAGGGGGTGCTCGGGTGGGCTTCGAAGGAGAGCCGGCGGGGGAGGTGGAGAGTGACGGCGAAGCGGGCGAAGAGGCGCGGGACCTCGTAGTTGGGAACCCAGCCGGCGTGGTCGATGGCGGCTTCGGCCAGGGCCCGCAGCCCCGCCTCCGGAAAGCGGGGACCGTAGACGCGGGCGAAGAGCCCCAACTCGCGGACCGGGCCGGTCAGGTATTCGCGCAGGGCGGCCGCGCGGGCGCCGTCCTCCCAATTGCCGAGCCAGACCACCTCGCCCTCCCGGTTCTCCACCCCGCGGGGATAGAAGACGCGGACGTCCGCCGCCTCGGGCCAGGTCCAGGCTCGCCCCGCCCAGCCGCGCTTCCCATAAAGGTCGCGCAGGGCGGCTCCCGCGGCCAGGACGCCGTCGAAGTCCGCGAGATCGGGCGCGCGGACCGCTGAACGGTGGTGGGTGTCGTAAAAGAGGAGGCGGTAGGCGCCCCCCTCCCGGCGGTGACGGCCGATGCGGCGCACCAGGGCGGGATCGTTGCGCTCGTGGACGATGACGAGGCGGGCGCCGCTGAGCTCGCGGTCGAGGTCCAAGACCGCGGCGTCGTAGCGCTGGCTGGCGAGGGTGGGATAGGCGGCGCGAAAGCCGGTGAGGACCTCTCCGCCGGCGGAGAGCAGATCCTGCAGGCTCGTCCGCGGCTCGAAGACGCGGACTTCATGGCCGCGGGCTACGAGCTCCGAGGCCACCCCTCGGAGGAAGTGGGCGCTACTGTGGTTCCAGTCCGAAACCAGCGAATGGACGAAGAAGACGACCCGCATACGTGCCGCAGTCTAAACCGCGACAGGATAGCCCACGGCCGTGTCCAGCTCGGCCCGGTCGGCCAGGACCTCGCCGTAGGCGGCGAGGTACTCCTTGACCATCTTTTCCGGCGTGAGCTGGAGAGCGCGGGCGCGGGCTCCGGCGGCGAGGGAGGAGCGGCGGTCCGGATCGGCGATCAGCCGCTTCAGGGCGTCCGCCAGGGCTTCGGGGTCGCCGGGCGGCACCAGGACAGCACGGTGGCGCCAGATCTCCCGCAGGCTGGGAAGGTCTCCCAGCACCAGGGCGCAGCCGGAGAGGGCCGCCTCCAGGATGGAGAGGCCGAACGGCTCGTAACGCGCCGGCAGGCAGTAGATGGAAGCGCGCCCCAGCCAGACGCCGAGGGCGCGGGACGACAGACGCCCGAGGCGGCGGGTGTAGTGGGGGCGCGCCTCAGCGCCGTCCGAATGGTGGTTCTCGCCGGCCAGGAAGACGGGCCAGGGGAGGTCCGGTGCCACGGTCTCCAGGGCCTCGAGGTTCCTGGCCTCGTCGTCCAGCCGACCGGTGGCGAAGACCATCAGCTCTTTGGCGCCGGGCTTGAACGCCTTGGCGTCGCGGGCGTTGTAGATCACCCGCGAGCGGCGGGGACGGCCGTAGTGCTCGCCGAGCTCGGCGAGCCGCGACTCGGAGGGGGCGATCACCAGGTCGGCCGCGGCGAGGCCGGCGGCGACCTCGGCGGCATAGCGCCTGTGCTCCTCCGGCGCCTTCTCCCCCTTGACGGCCTGCCACCGGGAGAGGACGCAGGCGTGCCCCACCATCACCTTGGGAGCGCTCCAGGGGAGCGCCCCGTGGGCGTAGCCGTTCAAGTGGATGACGTCGGGGCCGATCCGCTCTTCCAGGCCGAGCAGCCAGTCTCCGGCCTTCTCCACGTCGCGCCAGGGATCGTCCATCCACTCCATGCGGAAGGTGCTTTCGAAGACCTTGAGCCGCGGGATGCGCTCCACCTTCTCGCGCTGCGCCGCGTTCAGGGGATCGCCCAGGGTCGCAAGGGCCACCTCGACGCCTTGATCCGTGAGGCCGTAGGCGAGATCGGCGGCGTAGGGCCAGACGCCGCTCGTCGTATCCGCGGTCATCAGGACCTTGCGGGGAAGGGGATAGGTCTCCGTCATACTGGTTCCTCTCCTGGCCTGCGCGAGTACAGCTTGGCGGGAATTCATCCAAGATTCGTGCCGCCGGCCGGCGGTCCACGGCCGGCCTCGCCGTCCCTCTGAGAAGGTGTACGCAGGCCGCCGTCCGGCCGTCTGGAGGGGGAGGATTCCTTGTAAAGCTTGCCGCCCCTAAGCAAAAAAAGGGACGGCAGGGACGACAGGGACGAACGGCACCCCCCACCCCCTCGCCGGGAGAGGGGCAGGGGTGAGGGTCTTGGGCGGGGGCGCTCCGCGCCTACCGCTTCGCCGGCATGGGCGCCGGGGCGGCGAGGTCGATCGGCGTCACCTTGCCGTAGGTGGTCAGGGGCTTGTCCGCCCCTTGAGCGGGGCCCACCACGACGATGGCGAAGTCCTCGGCGCGCAGGCGCTTGGCCGAAGCGCGCACCTGCTCGGTGGTCACGGCGTCGATCGCCGTGCGGTAGCGCGACAGCCAGTCCAGGGGATAGCCGAAGTACTCCAGGGTGATCTGGCGGGTGAGCACCTCGCGCCGGGTGTCGTAGTTGAAGACGAAGGAGCTCAAGAGGGCCTGCTTGGCCCGCGCCACCTCGTCGTCCGTGGGCGGCTGGGCGGTGAGGTTGCGGGTCTCCTCCAGCAGGGCGTCGATGCTGGCGCCGGTGGTCTGGGTCTTGGTGGAGACGAAGACCCAGGCCATCCCGGGATGGTCGTAGCCGTTGTCGATCTGTCCCTGCACGGCGTAGGCGAGCCCCTTGCGGGTGCGCACGTCGTTGATCAGCCGCGAGGCGAAGGAGCCGGAGAAGAGCTGGTTCAGCACCTCCAGGGCGTAGAAGTCGGGATCGCTGCGCAGCCCGGAGAGGTGCCCCATGAGGACGAACGACTGGGTGACGTCGTCCTTGCGGGCGAACCAGACGCCGGGGCTCGGCTGCTTGCGGTAGGGCACGTCGGGGGCAGTGTACGCCGGGCCCTTCGGCCAGTCGCCGAAGGCGTCGCGGATCCGGCGCAGGGCGTCGTCGCGCTGGAAGTCCCCCACCAGGCCGAGGATGATGCGGTCGGGATGGAAGGTGTCGCGGTGCCAGGCCAGGAGGTCGGTGCGGCCGAGCTTCCCCAGGGAGACGAGAGTCGCTGTGCGGCCGTAGGGCGAGTCGGCGCCGTAGATCACCTTCTTGAACTCGCGGGTGAGGATCTCGTTGGGGCTGTCGTTCTCCCGCGCCACCTCGGCGATGGCCTGGTTGCGCGCCACCTCCAGCTTGCGGGCGTCGAAGGTTGGGCGGCGGAGCACGTCGGCGAAGGCGCGGAGCACGTCGGGGAAGTCGGACTTGAGCGCCGAGAGCGAGGCCTGGAGGTGGTCGTCCTGGGCGCGGACCTCGATCGAGGCGGCGCGGCTTTCGAGGTAGTCGTCGATCGCGTCGGAGGCCAGGCTCTGGCTGCCGCCGGTGCGCATCACGCCGGCGGCCAGGCTCGCGAGCCCCGCCTTGTCCGCGGGATCGAGCCTACTGCCGCCGCGGACGAAGGCCGTGGCCTCCACCAGCGGCAGCTCGTGGTCTTCGAGCAGCATCACCACCATGCCGTTGTCGAGCACCACCCGCTCCGGCTGGGGGATGTCGAAGCGGGGGAGCGGCGGGTAGCGCAGGTCGGAGGCGCGGTTGGCCTGGGCCGCGCCCGCGGCGGGCAGGGCGAGGAGGGCGGCGAGGAGGACGGTCGGAACGGTGCGGATCATGGTCGGTCCTCCTAGCGCTCGCCCTTGGCGGCGGGTGCGTCGCCGGCTTTGTTGACCAGCATGGCTACGGTGCGGTTCTCGGCGCGGAAGGTCGTGCCCGCCACCCGGCGGATGTCGGCCTTCGTCACCTTGTCGAGGCGATCGATGAAGCGGAACAGCTCGCGCCAGTCGCCATACAGGCGCTGGTACTCGGCGAGTTGGGCGGCGAGCCCCTGGTTGCTGCGCAGCGAGCGGACGAGGTTCCCCTTGGAGCGGGCCTTGAAGCGGGCCATCTCCTCGTCCGTCACGTCCTGGCTCTTGAGCTTCTCCAGCTCCTCCCGCACCGCTCCCTGCACCTGCTGGTTGGTGACGCCGAAGGCGGGTACGGCGAGCACGGCCCAGAGGTTGGGATACTTTTCGCCGGGGTAGCCGGAGAAGGACTGGACGTTGACCGCGAGCTTCTTGTCCCGCACCAGCGAGCGATAGAGGCGCGAGGTGCGGCCGGTGGAGAGGATGTCGTCCACCGCGTCGTAGACCGCCTGGTCCGGATCGGTGGAGGCCGGCTTGTGGTAGGCCTCCAGGTAGAGCGGCTGGGACGGGTCCTCCAGCACCACCGTCTTCTCGGCCACCTGCGGCGGCTCCACCGTGCGCAGCGGCGGCGCCGCCGGGCGCGCCGGGATGCGGCCGAAGTACTTGTCGAGCAGGGGGATGAGCGTCTCGGCGTGGACGTCGCCCACGATCGCCGTGGTCATCCGGGAGGGGACGTAGTAGGTCTGGAAGAAGCGCTCGGCGTCGGTGATGCTGATCGCCTGGAGGTCCGTGGTGTAGCCGATCGGTGGCTGGTGGTAGGGATGGGCGGCGAAGGCGGCGCTGGTGAACTGCTCGATGAGCCGGCCGATGGGCTGGCTCTCGGTGCTCATCCGCCGCTCCTCCATCACCACGTCGCGCTCCTCGTAGAACTCGCGGAACACCGGGTGGTTGAAGCGCTCGGACTCGAGGAAGCAGAAGAGCTCGACCTTGTTGGCGGGGAGGGAGTAGAAGTACTGCGTCTCGTCCGCGCTGGTCGAGGCGTTCAAGCCGACGCCCCCCTCGCGGCTGACGACGTCGTCGAACTCCCCCTTGACCACGAAGGCCGCCGCCGCCTGCTGCTTGGCCTTGAAGTCGGCCAGCAGGCGCTCGACTTTCGCCGCATCGGGCTTCGGCGCCAGGCGCTCGGCCTGGTAGGCCTGGTAGGCGGCCTCCAGAGAGTCGAGAGCCTTTTGCTCGCTCGCGTAGTCGGTGGTGCCGAGATGGGGCGTGCCCTTGAAGGCCATGTGCTCGAACATGTGAGCGAGCCCGGTGATCCCCGGCACCTCCTGGGCGGAGCCCACGTCCGCGATGGTGGCGAAAGAGAAGACCGGCGCCGTGGGCCGCTCGACGATGATGAACGTCCAGCCGTTGGCGAGGACGTGCACCTTGGTCTTGGCCTCGAACGAGGCGAGGTCCTGCGCCACGGCCGGCAGGGCGAGGAAGAGCGCGAGGAGCGCGCAGAGGATTGCGTATCGTTTCATTCGGGTCTCCCGTCTGGTGGGGGGAGTTTAACCCGGAAGGCGCTCCATCGCCGCCCGGAACGCCTCGAACGGCAGGGTGTTCAGCACGTCCGTTGCGCTGAGCCCTGCCCGCCGGGCCTGCTCGACGCCGTAGCGGATCAGCTCCAGCTCGCGGGTGTGGTGGGCGTCGGTGTCGATCACGATCTTGCAGCCCAGCTCGCGGGCGAGCTTCAGGTGGGTGTCCTTGAGGTCCAGACGATTGGGGCTGGAGTTGAGCTCCACGGCGACGCCGAGCTCGGCGGCGCGGCGCAGGATGAGGTCGAGGTCCATCTCCACCGGCTTGCGGCGGTTGATGAGCCGCGCCGTGGGGTGGCAGAAGACGTTGACCTCCGGGTGCTCCAGGGCCTTCAGGACCCGCTCGGTCTGCTGGGAGGAGGGAAGGTCGAAGCGGGAATGGAGGGAGACGAGGACGAGGTCGAGCCCGGCCAGCATCTCGTCTTCGAGGTCGAGGGAGCCGTCGCCCAGGATGTCCACCTCCATGGAGCGCAGGATGCGGATCTCGGGATGGCGGGCGCGGACCTGCTCGATCTCGGCCCATTGCAGCCGCAGGCGGTAGGCGTCGAGGCCGCCGGTCATCGCCAGCGCCTTGCTGTGGTCGGAGATCACCATGTATTCGTAGCCGCGGGCGATGCAGGCTTCGACCATCTCCTCGATCGAATTGCGCCCGTCGGACCAGGTGGAGTGCATGTGGAGGTCGCCCCGCAGGTCCCCGACGGTAATTAGATGAGGCAGGCGTCCCGCCGCCGCGGCCTCGATCTCGCCGTGGTCCTCCCGCATCTCGGGGGCGACCCAGGGGAGTCCCACGGTGGCGTAGACGTCCGCCTCCTCGCGGCCGGCGATCCATTCCCCCTCGCCGCCGGGCTCTTCCCGGAAGACGCCGTACTCGGAAATCCGCAGCCCCTTCTCCACCGCCCGGCGCCGCAGCTTGACGTTGTGCTCCTTGGAACCGGTGAAGTAGACGAGGGCCGCGCCGTAGCAGTCCGCGGGCACCACCCGCAGGTCCACCTGGAGACCCGAGCCCAAAACGACGGTGCTCTTGGTGTCGCCGGCATTGAGGACCTTGTCCACCTGGGGGTAGCTGCGGAAGCGCTCCATGACGGGCACGGGTTGGGAGGCGATGGCCAAGAGGTCGACGTCCCCGATCGTCTCCTTGCGCCGCCGGTAGCTGCCGGCCACTTCCAGACGCTCGAGCTCCGGCGTCTCCCGCAGATAGCCGAGGAGGGGCTCGACGAAGCGCTCGGCGGCGGGCAGGAGGAAGCGGCTGCCGTGGAGGCGGTAATCGGCAATGCCGGCCAGGATCTTCTCCTGGCTCTTGGCGCCGAAGCCGGGGATCGCGGCGATGCGCCCCTCCTTGGCCGCGGCTTCGAGCTCGTCGACGGAGCCGATCTTGAGCTCGTCGTAGACCTTCTTGGCCTTCTTGGGGCCGAGATTGGGGAGGCGCATCAGCTCGATGAGCGAGCGGGGGATCTCCGCCAGCAGCTCGTCGCGGAAGCCGAGCGTGCCGGTCTCCACCATCTCGGTGATGTGGTTTGCCATCTCCTTGCCGATTCCCTGGAGGTCGGTGAGGGGGCGTCCTTCCGCGACCCATTTCCGCAGCGGAGTCGTGAGCCCCTCGACGGTGCGCACGGCGTTGCGGTACGCCCGGATACGGAACGGATTCTCGTTCCGGATCTCCAGAACGTCGGCGACCTCTTCGAGGATACGGGCGATTTCGGGGTTTTCCACGGGGCGATCCTATCCTCGCGTATCTTTTCTTCTCAAACGTAATACCCCCACCGCCCATCCAGCCGCTCCGCGCCGGTGTTCTTCTCCAGCCCTTCGGAGACCATGCGGAAGGCCTCCACGATCCCGGGGATGAGGAGGGGGCGGTCGAGCTCGTCGAAGGGGAGGTGGGCGCGGAACTCGTTGGCGGTGCCTAAGCGGGGCTCCAACTGGTGGGCCAGCCGGCAGAGCCCGCGCAGGCGGACGAGGAGGGCGACGAGGCCGCTGGTGGTGAAGTAGCTGTAGGGCTCCAGCCGCCCCAGCGCCGCCAGGAAGGGCGCCTCGTCGCGGAAGACCTGGACGTTGCCGCGCCAGCTCTCGTCCGACTTGGCCGTCACCAGCACGGCCACGGGGCGCAGGTCGGCGAAGCCGAAGTTGGCGACGTGGAAGTCGACGAAGAGGTCGAAGTCCCCTTCGTTCCCGCCTCCCAGCGCCTCGAAGCGCCGCCGCAGGTGGGTGGCGAAGGTGTCGCGGTGAGTCACCACCCGGTCGAGCGAGGCGGCGTAGTAGCCGGTCACCACCCGCCGCCGCCCTTCCTCTTCATAGACCAGGGGCGTGCCGATCGAGGGGATCGCCCAGACGGCATGGAGGGCGGCCCGCAGCGTCCGGTGGGCGGCCTCCTGCCGGTCGGGATGGCTCTGGTAGAAGTGCTTGAGCGGCGCCAGGTCCTTCTCCTCCCGGGCCCGCACCAGGAGGCGCAGATCCCGCGCCAGGGGAGCGGCCGTCCAGGGGAGCACGTTCTCCAGGGTGAGCGCGCGCGACCGGCTCTCGAAGAACCGCTCGGGCTGGAACTCGGCGAGGTCCACTTGCGGCGGCAGGACGTCGAAGTCCAGGGTCTTCAGCCGGTGGAGGAGGATGAGCAGGCCGAGCGTGTGCAGCTCCGCCTGATGCTTGGCCGAGCCCAGGTCCTGGAGCGCCTTGGGCTGCAGGCCGCTCTGTTGGTTGCGCCGCAGCCGGGGCTGACCGAGGAGGTCGAAGACCTGGCGGCTGTTGTCCGTCTCCGTGTAGTAGCAGGCGCTGTTGGGGAACATGGGGAAGTGGGGATCGTCCCCGAACACGGCGGTGCGGGCCAGGAGGAGACCCAGCTCGCTGCCGGTGGTCACCCGCATCACCCGGTAGAGGGCGTCGGCGTTGGGAATGGTGAAATAGCCGTTCTCGCCGCTCTTCAGGACGTAGTCCAGCACCAGGGGGCGGCCGTGCTGGAAGGCCACCGGCTCGTGGGGCTCGGCCAGCAGGTCGAGGTCCACGGGGGGGTACACGGCCAGGTGGGCGGGCGGCGAGGGGTGGATCACCGGGTTCCCCTCGGCGTGGGCGCGGGCGAGCTGGCGGCGGATGGCGCCGTTCATCGGCGGGCTCTCCCGCACCAGCACGGCATCGACGCCGATGGCGGCGGCGGTGACCAGCATCTTGATCTGTTTCTCGGCGTAGAGGCGGGCCAGCTCTTCGGCGAAGATCTGCTTCTTCCTCAGCTTGTCGTCAATGGCGCTGTGGGCGAAGCCGAGGCGGATGGTGCGCGAGCCGTCCTCCTCCTCGTCGTACATGCCGCCCACGGCCGTGGTGTGGGCCGCCAGCACCTCCTCGGCCAGGCGGTCGCGGACGTTGGCGAGGTCGTCGCGCATGGCGGCGAGGTAGATCTCTTTGAGCTCGTCCAGGCGCGAGCTGCCGCGGGCGACGCCCAGGAATGGACCGGCTTCGTCCAGGTCGGCCAGCTTGTAGGCCGCGACGCTCGCGAGGGGGATGCCCACCACCACGGAGCGGAAGCGCTCCCGGCCGCCCGGCAGGGGGCCGCGCTCGGCAAGGTAGTCTTCGAGGAAGCGGCTGAACGGCCGCCCCACCCGCTGGCGGAGGACGTCCTCCAGATACCGTGCCTTGTCCGCGTCCGGGCTCTCGGGAGCGAGCCCGCCGCCGGCCAGGAACTGGCGGATGGCCTCGCCGCGGCCGGCTTCGTCGCGCTGGCCGAAGTCCTGGAGACCGGGGATCGCCGGATCGACGCCCAGCACGGTCAGCTCGAGGGTGACGCCCCCCACCGTCCGGTATCCCATGTGGTCGAGGGCCTCCGGCAGGCGGCCGTGGTCGCGCTGCTGGAGGTCGAAGAGGAGGCGGGTGAACTGCCGCACCTCGGCCTTGGAGCGGCCGGTGACCACCAGCCGCGGCGAGCGTCCCGCGGCCGCGGGATTGCCCGCCGCGGCTTCCTCGATGAAGCCGATCATCTGGAGGGCCGTCGCCCCGCCCACGGCGCCGGTGCCGCCGAAGAGGACGTGGACCTGGTCGAAGAACGCGGGATCGGAGGCCGCCCGGTGGAGCTGGGGACCGAGACGGTATCGCTTGGAGCGGCTCATGGGGGGGATTCTACTTTGCCCCAGGAAAAGCCACACGGACGAACACGGACAGGCACGGACAGGGGAGCTCCGTTCCCGGTGACAGTCCGTGTTGGTCCGTGTTGGTCCGTGTTCGTCCCTGCTCCTCTGGCTTTCCGCTACCATTTCCTCTACATTCCGCGCCGCCCATGCCCGACGCACCCTCCCTCCCCGAGGTCATCCTCTACACCGACGGCGGCGCCGATCCGAATCCGGGCACGGGGGGGTGGGCGGCCGTCCTCCTGGATCCCGCGAGCGGCAAGAGCAAGGAGCTCTCCGGCGGCGAGCCCCGCGCCACCAACAACCGCATGGAGCTGACGGCGGCCATCCGCGGCCTGGAGTCGCTCAAGCGGCGCTGCCGGGTGCAGCTCTTCACCGACTCGCAGTACCTGAGGAAGGGGATCACCCAGTGGCTCCCCGGCTGGATCGCCCGCGGCTGGCGGCGCAAAGACGGCGAGCTGCAGAACGAGGACCTCTGGCGCCGCTTGGCCGAGCTGATCCAGCTCCACGAGGTGAAGTGGGACTGGGTCAAAGGGCATGCCGGCAACCTCTGGAACGAGCGGGCGGACGAGCTCGCCACCCTGGAGATCCGCAAGCTGCGGGGACAAGGGGCCGCGGCGGCGGCTCCGGCCGCTCCAGTGGACGCCGAGGTCTTCCTGCGCGTCTCCTGCGCCGGCAAGCGGGGAGGGTGGGCGGCCCTGGTCCGCCGGCAGGAGGAGGAGACAGTCCTCTCCGGAGGACTCACTGGGACGAGCCCCAACCAGCTCGACCTCCTGGGCGCCGCCGCCGCCCTGGAGAGCCTGCCGCCGGGGATCTCCGTCGCCGTCCACACCGGCTCGGACTATCTGAGGAATGGGGCCAGCCGCTGGATCGAGGGGTGGCGCCGCCGCGGCTGGAAGACCCAGGAGGGGCAGCCGGTGCTCCACCGCGACCTCTGGCAGCGCCTGGAGAAGGCCATGGCCGCCCGCCGGGTGACCTGGCCCGAGGTCAAAGGGCGGGAGGTGGCGGAGCTGGAGGAGCTGGGGAAGGCCGCGAAAGGAGCGGCCGCGGCCGTGGGAGCGTAGGCGCAGACGCCCTGCCCGGGCTCCGGGCTCCCATTTTCTGCTGCAAAATTCGCGGGGCCACACAGAAAATTTGCAATTCGTCTCTTCTTTGACTACAGTGTGGGTATGCATACTGTTTCTCTGCTCCGACGCGGAGAACAGGGACTTCACATATCGTCTCGCGGCTTCGAACGGTTCGCGGCCAGCGCGGCGAGGAGAGGAGATCGTATGAAGAGGTACACCGTGTGTATGCTGGCCCTGGTTGCCCTGTTGGCAGCTTCGGCGGCAAGGCAGGCGGCCGCCCAGCCGCCGCCGATCGTGCGCGGGGTGGACGTGTTCCAGACGTCAACCGGAGCCAGTCCGACCTTCTTTGACTTTTCGAGCAATCCCATCCCGGCGGGCTTCTTTTGCGCCGGCTCCCCCCCCTTCACGGGGGTGATCACGTTCAAGGGCGTGCCGCTGGCGACGTCGCCAGCGGGGGTGGCCGCCAACGGCGACACCCTCGTGGAGCGGCTGGCGAACGGGGTATTCCCGGCCACCGGCGGCACGGCGACGATCCCGCTCATCGTGCGGGCGCTCCGGCTCGCCGGCACCAGCAACATCAGCATCTCCTGCCCCGGCGCGGGCACCACCACCTGGCGGGTGAGCACCTGCCTTTGCGGCACCCAGCCGACCACGAACATCGTGGTGGGGGTCGACCAGACCTGCGGCTGCGGCCATTTCAACGGCGCGCTGCAACTCAACGTCTGCGTGACCTTCACCAACGTGGCCACCGGCGCGGTGGCGGGTCCGATCCACCAGGCGATCCGGCTGAACGTCGTCAACTCGGCATGGTGCCCAACTCCCGGACCGGGTGAGCCGGTGATCGCGACGTCTTTCCGCGTGGACACCAACTGCGACGGCGTGCCCGACCTGTCGGTGCCGGGGACGACCAACTTCCACAAGGGCTGGACCTGCGGCAATCAGGGCGTGGACTGCTTGACCCAGTATGCGAACCTGACCGAGTGCCACGACGGCCCGACCGTGGACGACCAGCACTGCACGAACCCGATGTGCGACAGGTCGCAGTAGGGCACCCCTTCCAAGGCGAGGCGGTACGGCGGGGCCGGTCGCACGACCGGCCCCTTTTGCTTCGAGGGCCAGATTCAGAGGGACGCGCGACTCGTGGTACCTTCCCGCCGCCACGGGAGCGCGACCCTTGACCTCTCTTTTGCCATTGAAGCGGCCCCTCAAGCTGGCGATCTTCCTTGCCCTGATCCTCGGCGCAGCAGGGCACGTCCTCTATTGGTACTGGCCGCGGGAGCGGGCGGCGATGCCGGAGCCGGCGGGATATGGCGCGCGGCTCCTCGCCTCCGGGGCCTACGGCGCCTGCCTCTGGCTGCCGTTTCCCCACCAGAACCTGGGCGCGCTGGCAGCCTCGCTCGGCGACGGCTCCGCCTACCTGGCGGCGATCGGGCGGGAGTCGGGAGCGTCGGCGCCCTCCCTCCCCGCCTTCGGGCCTTTCAAGGTGCCGCCGTCGCGCGAGATCGTCGCCTGCTCGGACCTCGACGGCAGCCGCTACCTGGTGGTGGCGCGCGTCTACCCGGGGCTCGCCGCCGTGGCCCGGCTCGCCGGCAGGATGGCCTCCAACCCCTGGCTCAAGGGGGGCGACGTGCGCGAGACGCGGGGCCGCGGCGACGAGGTCGAAGAGAAGGTGCTGCACGTCGAGTGGCGGGACGGCCTCTGGACGGTGCGCTCCGGGCCGGAGCCGCAGGTCCCGGC
>DASUEN010000012.1:0-21787 GCA_036275055.1 Thermoanaerobaculia bacterium | reverse complement strand
GCAAAGCCTTCCGTCCGATCTGGGCTTGGCGGAGGCCTCCCGTCTCGCGGCTGAGGAGGAGGGGCGCGCTTTCGACCTTGCCCACGGTCCGCTGCTGCGAGCGTTGCTGATGCGGCTGGGAGCGGAGGAGCACGTCATCGTCCTCAACCAGCACCACATCGCAAGCGATGGCTGGTCCCTGGGAGTGCTCGTGCGTGAGATCGGGGCGTTGTATCCGGCCTTCCTGGCGGGAAGGCCGTCCCCGCTGCCTGAGCTCTCGATCCAATACGCCGACTTCGCCGTGTGGCAGCGCGGCTGGCTCCAGGGTGAGACGCTGGAGAGAGAGATTACCTACTGGCGGCAGCGTCTGGCAGGAGTGGAGCCTTTGGATCTGCCGACGGACCGGCCGCGTCCGGCGGTGCAGACCTCCCGTGGCTCGAGTCGCTCGTTCTTCGTGCCGCGAGAGCTTGCGGAGTCGGCCGCCGTTCTGGGCCGCAGCCAGGGAGCGACGCTCTTCATGGCGGGGCTGGCGGTCTTCGCAGCACTGCTCCAGCGCATGGCGGACCAGGAGGACGTCACCATCGGCACGCCGATCGCGGGCCGCAACCGTGCCGAGATCGAGGGCTTGGTCGGCTTCTTCGTCAACACCCTGGTGTTGCGGGTGAACGGCACTGGCGATCCGACCTTCCCCGATTTGCTGGCGCGGGTGCGGGAAACGGCGCTGGGTGCCTTCGCCCATCAGGAAATGCCCTTTGAGAAGGTGGTGGAGGAGCTGCAGCCGCAGCGAGACCTTTCGCGGTCACCGCTGTTCCAGGTGATGTTCTCCCTGCAGAACGCGTCGAACGAGGCGCCGCTGGCTCTGCCGGGGCTGGAGCTGCGAGGCTTTGCCGCGGGGACGACGACGGCGAAGTTCGACTTGACCTTTTCGCTGTCCGACACGGGCGCAGGGATGGCAGGGAGCATCGAGTTCAATCTCGACCTCTTCGATGCGACGACGATCGACCGGCTGGCGCGCCGGTTCGAAACCCTGCTGTCAGGAATCGTGTCTGAGCCAGGTCTGCCGGTCTCCGAAGTAGCGCTGCTGGATTCCGTGGAGACCACCCAAATTGCAGCTTGGAGCCGTTCCGGTGAGGGCGTCTCGATCTCTGGCTGCCTCCACGAGCTGTTCGAAGCCCAAGCCTGTCTGACGCCAGACGCGCCAGCCGTCATGGCGGGAGGAGAGGTCCTCACTTATGGTGAGATCGAATCGCGCTCCAACCGACTGGCACGTCATCTCCGGCGTCTGGGAGTAGTCCCCGAGGTTGCCGTTGGGCTGTCCCTGCTCCGCTCGGCGGAGGGTCTGGTTGCTCTGCTGGCGATCCTCAAGGCCGGAGGCGTCTACGTGCCCCTCGATTCGGCCTACCCGCGGCAGCGCCGCAACTGGATGCTGAAAGATGCCGGTGCGCGGGTGCTGATCACCCGAGAGGCGCTCAAGAACGATTTGGAGACGGCCCCGAACGTCATCGTCCTGGCCCTGGATTCGCAGGCAGAGACCATCGCACGGGAGAGCTCGGAGCGCCTTCTGACGCTCGTAGTGCCGGAGAGCCTGGCCTATGTGATTTATACCTCGGGCTCGACAGGTGCCCCCAAGGGAGTGGGGGTGAGCCATGGGATGGCCACTGCCCATATCCGGGCCATCGCCGGTGGCTACGGTCTGGCACCGGATGATCGGTTGCTGCAGACGGCATCGTGGAGCTTCGATGCCTCCCTCGACCAGCTTCTGGCACCGCTGGCGGCGGGTGCAACGGCGGTGCTCTGGGAAGGAGAGCTGAGCGTCGAGGAGCTGTCGGATCGGATGGCTTCGCTGCGGGTGACGGTGGCGGACCTGCCGCCGGCCCTCCTTCAGCTCTGGGTTCGAGAGGCGGCCGGGGCGGGAAGACCGGATCTGCCGGTGCGCTTGGTGATGGTGGGAGGCGATACGTTGCCTCCGGAAGTGGTGACCTTGTGGTCCTCGACCGCGCTGCGGCATGCACGACTGATCAACGGCTATGGGCCGACAGAGGCGGTGATCACGGCAACCCTGTATCCCGTGCCGGCTGGCGAGTCCCTCCCGGCGGTGCCTATTGGGCGTCCCTTGGCGGGGCGGTGGGCGCATGTCCTCGATCGGCATGGCAACCCAGTGCCGCCTGGAGTGCCCGGGGAGCTGGTGCTGGGCGGTCTTCTGGCGCGCGGCTATTGCGGACGGCCGGATGTGACGGCCGAGCGGTTCGTGCCGGACTCCTGGAGCGGCGAGCCGGGCACCCGCCTCTACCGCACGGGGGATCGGGTGCGTTGGTTGCCGGGAGGCAACCTTGCCTTCCTTGGCCGCATCGATCAGCAGGTGAAGGTCCGCGGCTTCCGCATCGAGCTGGGAGAGGTCGAAGCGGCTCTGAGCAGCCATCCCGCGGTGGCGCAGGCTGCCGTGGTCGTGGCCGGCGAAGGCGTGGAGCGGCGGCTCGTTGCCTACCTGGTGGGAAGGGTGGGAGCACCGCTTCCGGCCGCGGGCGCGCTGCGGGAATTCCTCAACGGTTCGCTGCCGGACTACATGACGCCTGCGGCCTTCATCGAGATCGAGTCGTTGCCGCTGACCCCCGCCGGCAAGGTCGACCGCCGGGCTCTCGCTAGTCTGGCTCCGGATGGCATGGCTGGTGCGGTTGCTCCGTCCACGCCTGTTGAGCAGATCCTGGCGGGGATCTGGAGCGAGGTGCTGCGGCGCGCCGAGGTGGGTGTGGAGGATGATTTCTTCGTGCTCGGCGGCCATTCTCTGCTGGCTACCCAGGTGGCTTCGCGGGCTCGCGAGGCGTTTACGGTGGAGCTGCCGCTGCGCAGCGTGTTCGAGAATCCGACTGTCGCCGCCCTGGCACGCGAGATCGAGAAGCTGCAGGCGAGAGAGCGAGGCTTCGAGAAGCCGCCGCTCCGTCCCGCATCGCGGCAGGGCGAGCTGCCGCTCTCTTTCGCTCAGGAGCGGCTCTGGTTCCTCGATCAGCTCCAGCCGGGCTCGGCGGCCTACAACGTGCCGGCCGCCGTACGCCTGACGGGCTGGCTCGACGTTTCGGCTCTGGCCGCAACACTGCGGGAGATCCTGCGGCGCCACGAGTCTCTGCGTACCTCCTTTAGCTTGCGATCCGGGCAGCCGGTGCAGGTGATCGTGCCCGCGGCGGAGCTGCTCCTGCCGGTCGTCGACCTGAGCGGGCTCGACGCGGCTCGTCGCGAGCCGGTGGCCGGTGCGCTGGCGCGCGCGGAATCCTTGCAGCCTTTCGACCTGAGCCGGGCGCCTCTGCTGCGTGCCGTGCTCCTACGCCTCGCGGGCGACGAGCACGCTCTGCTGCTCACCCTCCACCATATCGCGTCGGACGCGTGGTCGGCCGGCGTGCTGGTGCGGGAGATGGTGGCCTTGTATCGGGCCTTCTCGCAGGGCGCACCTTCGCCGCTCCCGGAGTTCGCCATGCAGTATGCGGACTTCGCGATCTGGCAGCGTGGCTGGCTCCGTGGCGACGAGTTGGAGGCACAGCTTGGTTACTGGCGAGGGATCCTCAGCGGCGCGCCCGTCCTCGAGCTCGCTACGGACCGGCCGCGCAAGCCGCTTCAGGGTTACCGGGGCGCCGACTCTTCCTTCACCTGGCCCGGCGAGGTCAGCGAAGGTGTGCGGGACCTAGCTCGCCGCCGTGGGGCGACACCGTTCATGGTCCTGCTGGCTGCGTTCGATGCCCTGTTGCAGCGCTATACAGGCCAGGACGACCTCGTAGTGGGCACGATCATCGCCAACCGCAACCGTAGCGAGATCGAAGGAATGATCGGTTTCTTCGTCAATACCCTGGCGCTACGGGCTGATCTTGCAGGCGGCCCCGCTTTTTCCGATCTGCTGGTACGGGTACGGGAGTCGGCGCTGGGGGCTTATACCCATCAGGACCTGCCGTTCGAAAAGCTGGTGGCGGAGCTCCAGCCGGAGCGTGACCTGTCGCGGTCGCCGCTATTTCAAGTTCTCTTTCAGCTCCAGAACACACCCATGGACGCTGAGCCGATCGAATTGCCGGGTCTCGAGCTGCAGCCGATGGGAACCGGAGGACAAACGGCAAAATTCGACCTGGTGTTGAATACCTATGAAGCCGGCTCCGTCTTGAGCGGCGTATTGAAATACAACACCGACTTGTTCGAGAGAGCGACGGCGGCACGGATCGTCCGGCACTTTACAGCGCTTGTGGCGGGAGCGATGGCGGAGCCGTTCCGGCGTCTGTCCGAGTTGCCGCTGCTTTCGGCTGCGGAGAGCCATCAGCTCGTCTGGGAGTGGAACGAGAGACCGGCCGAGGATCTGGGCTTTGGCGTACTTCACGAGCTGTTCACGGAGCAGGCGGCGCGAGCGCCGGAGTCTACAGCCGTGGCCTGCGAAGGCGAGCGGTTGAGCTACGGTGAGCTCGACCGCCGCTCCAACCAACTCGCGCGCTATCTGGAGCGCCAGGGCATTTTGCCTGGCGATCGGGTGGGACTGTTCCTGGAGCGGTCGGTGGGGATGGCGGTGGCGATCCTCGGTGTTCTCAAGGCTGGCGCAGCCTATGTGCCGCTCGATCCCACCTACCCTCAGGAGCGCTTGTCCTTCTTGCTGGCGGACAGCCGGCCGCCGGTGGTGCTGACTCAGGAGTCTCTCGGCGCCCTCCTGCCCGAGTCCGAAGCTGCCTCGCGGATAGTCGTCATGGACCGCGATGAGGAGCGGATCGTCCGTGAGCGGGATTGTGCGCTCCGCATCCGGGTCTGCGCCGAGGACCCAGCCTACGTCATCTACACCTCGGGCTCGACGGGCCGGCCGAAGGGCGTCGTCGTGCGGCACGGCAACGTCACGCGTCTGTTCTCGGCGACGGAGGAATGGTTCGGCTTCGGCCCCGGGGACGTCTGGACGCTGTTCCACTCCTACGCCTTCGATTTCTCGGTGTGGGAGATCTGGGGGGCGCTGCTCTACGGCGGCCGGCTGGTGATCGTGCCGTATTGGGTGAGCCGCTCGCCAGAGGCTTTCTACGAGCTGTTGCGGTCGGAGAGGGTGACCGTCCTCAGCCAGACGCCTTCGGCGTTCCGCCAGCTCCTCTGGGCTGAAGGGTCGGTGCTCGCTGGAGCCCCGCCAGACTTGGCTCTACGCTACGTGATCTTCGGCGGCGAGGCGCTGGAGCCAGCGAGCCTGGCGCCGTGGTTCGAACGGCACGGCGACGAGCGTCCGCGTCTGGTCAACATGTATGGCATCACCGAGACGACCGTGCACGTGACCTATCGCGAGGTGGCGCGAAGGGACGTCGAGCGGGCGGTGAGCGCCCTGGGCTGCCCGATTCCGGACCTCGGCGTGTACTTGCTCGATTCGGCGCTTCAGCCGGTTCCTCTGGGAGCCCCCGGCGAGATCCATGTCGGCGGCGCGGGTCTGGCGGAAGGGTATCTCGGGCGTGCGGAGCTGACGGCGGAGCGGTTCGTACCCAATCCGTTCGGCGGAGCGGGCTCGCGTCTCTACCGGAGCGGCGACCTGGCCCGGCGCCTGCCGGATGGGGATCTGGAATACCTGGGGCGGATCGATCATCAGGTGAAGGTCCGCGGTTTCCGCATCGAGCTTGGCGAGATCGAGGCGGCGCTGGTGCGCCATCCGTCGGTGCGCGAGACGGTGGTGCTGGCGGTGGACGATCCGCAGCGGGCGGGAGAACGCAGATTGATCGCCTGGCTCGTGCCGGCGGTTGGAGAGGTTCCCAATCTCTCCGAGTTGCGGGTGTTCGCCGGTGCCAGCCTGCCGGACTACATGCTGCCGGCGGCCCTGGTGCTGCTCGATGCCCTGCCGTTGACGCCGAACGGCAAGATCGACAGGCGAGCCCTGCCGCCGCCCGAGATGGAGCGGCCCGTAACGCGGGAATTCGTGGCTCCGCGCACGGCACTGGAGTCATTCGTCTCGGGGTTGTGGCAGGAGGTCCTGAACGTCGAGCAGGTCGGCGTTCACGACGACTTCTTCGAGCTGGGTGGCAGCTCGATTTCCGGCGCGGTCTTGATCAACCGTATCCAGCACGAGCTCGGGGAGATCGTTCAGGTGGTGGTGATTTTCGATCACCCGACGGTTGAGTCCCTTTCGTCTTACCTTGCCAAGGAGCACCCGGAGGCAGTGATGCGTCTGTTGGGAAGTGATGCGGCGGGTCAGCCGCTCGAAGGTTCGGAGCCCTCCGAGCGGGTCGATGACTCGAAGCTCGAGAGTTTCCTCGAATTCATCCAGCAACCGCCAACGCCGGCGGCGCCGCGGAAGAACCGGCGGATCGTCTTCGTCCTATCGCCGCCGCGGTCGGGATCGACGCTGCTGCGGGTGATGCTGGGCGGTCATCCGGAGCTCTTTGCACCGCCGGAGCTGGAGCTTCTGTCTTTCAAGACGCTCAGGGAGCGAAGCGCCGCCTTCAGCGGACGGGACAGCTTCTGGCTGGAGGGCGCAATCCGCGCTGTCATGGAGATCCGTGGCTGTGGCGTGGAGGAGGCGCGGGAGCTCCTGGCGTCCTTCGAGCGGGAGGACATGACCACCGCCGAGCTCTACCGCCGCATGCAGGACTGGCTGGGCGGGCGGATCCTGGTGGACAAGACGCCGTCCTATGCCCTCGATCCGGCGACTCTGCGCCGTGCCGAAGGGACTTTCGAGGAGCCGCTTTATATCCACCTGCTACGCCATCCCGGGGGGATGATCCGCTCCTTCGTGGAGGCGAAGCTCGATCAGATCTTCTTCCGCCGGCCTCACAATTTCTCGCGCCGCGAGCTGGCGGAGCTGATCTGGCTTGCAAGCCACCAGAACATCGCGAATTTCTTCCAGGAAGTCCCGGCCGCGCGGCAGCATGAGGTGCGGTTCGAGGACCTGTTGCGCGAGCCAGAGGCCGTGCTGCAGGGAATCTGTGCCTTCCTGGGTCTCGAGTACGACCCGGCGATGGCGGAGCCATATCAGAAGGGCTCGGCGCGGATGACCGACGGTCCACACGCCGAGTCCCGGATGCTGGGTGACGTCAAATTCCATACGTATTCGGGGATCGATTCCTCGGTTGCTGATCGCTGGCGGGAGACCATTCCGGAGTCGTCGCTGGGCGAGAAGACGCGCAAGCTGGCCGCCCAACTGGGCTACAAGGAGACTCCCCCGGAGCCGGCCTTGCAACCCATCCCCCGGGGTACCTGGCGCGAGGGCGAGCCCCTGCCGCTATCTTTCGCGCAGGAGAGGATGTGGTTCCTCGACCAGCTCGAGCCGAATACATCGGTCTACAACATCCCCATAGCCCTGCGCCTCGAGGGCTCGCTCGATCCGGGAATTCTCGAGGACGCACTGAGCGAGGTCGTCCGCCGCCACGCAGTGCTGCGCGGCCGCTTTGCCCGCGGCTCCAGTGGGCCTGTCCAGGTGGTCGGGCCAGCCTCGCAGTACATCTTGCCGGTGATCGACCTCGCCGGCCTGCCGTCTGAGCCCCGGGAAGGAGAGGTCCGCCGCCTCGCTGCTGCGGAGGCCGACCGGCCGTTCGATCTGGTTCGCGGCCCTGTTCTGCGGGCTTGGCTGGCGCGGCTCGGCTCTACGGATCACGCGCTCTTTCTCAACATGCATCACATCGCGAGCGACGGCTGGTCAATGGGCGTCCTGGTTCGGGAGATCACGGCCCTCTATCCGTCCCGGGCCGAGCGGAAGCCGTCGCCGTTGCCTGAGCTCGCCATCCAGTATCCCGACTTTGCCCTCTGGCAGCGCGGCTGGCTGCGCGGCGAGGTGCTGGAGAAGGAGACCGCCTACTGGCGGCGGCGCCTGGCTGGAGTCGTGCCGCTCGGCCTGCCCACCGACCGGCCGCGGCCGGCCATGCAGACGTTCCGCGGCGCCAGCCGTTCGTTCTCCGTGCCCGCGGACCTGACTGTGGCGGCTGTCGCGTTGGGGCGTGGTCAGGGGGCGACGCCTTTCATCACCATGCTCGCCGTTTTTGCGGTTTTGCTTCAACGCGTGACCGGGCAGGACGACGTTGCGGTGGGGACACCGATCACCGGCCGCACCCGCGCCGAGCTCGAAGGGCTGATCGGCTTCTTCGTCAATACCCTGGCGTTGCGCGTCGATGGGCAGGGTGATCCCAGCTTCCGGAGTTACTTGGCCCGAGTGCGCGAGACGGCCTTGGGCGCTTTCGCCCATCAAGCCCTGCCATTCGAGAAGGTGGTTGATGAAGTGCGGACGGTGAGAGATATCTCACGGCCGCCGCTCGTCCAGGTGATGTTCACGCTGCAGAGCGCGCCGCCTGCGGCTCCCGAGGTTCCGGGCCTCAAGCTCAAGCCCATCAATCCCAGTACCACGACTGCAAAGTTCGACTTCACCTTCCAGCTTCTGGAGTCCGGCGCCGGTTTGGCTGGCGACGTCGAGTTCAATCTCGACCTCTTCGACGCGGCGACGATCGATCGGCTGGGCCGCTGGTTCCGGATCCTGGTGGCGGAGATCGCCGGGAAGCCTGACCGGCCGCTATCGGAGCTGTCTCTGCTCGATGCAGCGGCGCGCCAGCAGGTCGTGCTCGATTGGAACGCGACCGCCACGCCGTATCCGCGGCAGGCAACGCTCGCCGGTCTGTTCCGTGCCCAGGTCGAAAAGAATCCCCAGGCCATCGGCTTGGACTTCCCGGGAGTTGCGATCACCTATCACGAGCTCGGCGCGAGGTCAGCCCGTCTGGCCCACGAGCTGCGCATACTGGGTGTCGGGCGCGGCTCGCGGGTGGGAGTCTGTTTCGATCGTTCGCCGGAGCTGATCGTGAGCATGTTGGCCGTGATCGAAGCTGGGGCGGCCTACGTCCCTCTCGATCCGTCCTACCCTTCAGAGCGCCTAGGCTGGATGCTGGAAGACTCCGGCGTCTCGGTCGTGGTGGCGCGCGAAGCCGACTCTAAGGCTTTGCCTGGCCTTGCCGTCGAGACGATCCTTCTCGACCGCGACGCTGCGAAGATCGCGGCGCACCGGACGGAGCCGGCGGTGGTCGAGACCTGGGCCGACGACCTTGCTTATGTGATGTACACCTCGGGTTCGACGGGCCGGCCCAAGGGAACGGCGATCCCCCAGCGGGCGATCGTGCGGCTGCTCTTCGAAACCGACTACGTAAAGCTCGGTCCGGACGAGCGGATCGCGCATCTCTCCAACGTCTCCTTCGACGCCGCCACGTTCGAGGTTTGGGGCGCCCTGCTGCACGGCGGCACGGTGGTAGGGATCGACCGCGAAGCGGCGCTTTCGCCGCAGGCGCTCGCGGCGGAGATCGAGGAGCGGGGCGTCACCACGATGTTCATTACCACGGCGCTGTTCAATCAACTCGTGCGGGAAGCGCCACAGGGATTGACCGGCTTGCGCAATCTGCTGTTCGGCGGCGAGGCCTGCGATCCGCGGCTTGTGCGGCAGGGGTTGGAGAAAGGCTCGCCGCAGCGCCTGCTTCACGTTTATGGACCGACCGAGAGCACGACGTTCGCCACCTGGCATCAGGTCACCGCCCTTCCGGCGTCGGCGTCGACGGTGCCGATCGGCAAGCCGCTGGCCAACACGACGGCGTTCGTCATGGACGGCGGCCTACGTCCGGTCCCAGTGGGAGTGCCGGGTGAGCTGCTTCTGGGTGGCGATGGTCTGGCGCAGGGGTACTGGCGTCGGCCGGAGCTGACGGCGGAGCGTTTCATCGCGTCACCTTTCGGTCCTGCAGGCTCGCGGCTCTACCGCACGGGAGACCTGGTGCGATGGCTGCCGGGTGGAGCGCTGGAGTTTCTGGGGCGTATCGATCAGCAGGTGAAGCTGCGGGGCTTCCGGATCGAGCCCGGCGAGATCGAGGCGGCTCTGGCCGCCCATCCTGTGGTCTCCGCCGCGGTGGTGAAGGTGTGGGAGCCCGTGCCGGGGGACCGTCGCCTGGCGGTCTGGGTGGTGGGCAAGGATGGCAACGCGCCGGATGGGAAGGCGCTACGAGCCTTCCTGGAGGAACGGCTGCCTGCTTATATGGTGCCCTCAGCGTTCGTGGCTCTGCCCGATCTGCCGCTGACGCCCAATGGCAAAGTGGACCGCCGAGCCTTGCCGGATCCTGTGGCGACGGACCTTGGCAGCGAGGCCGGGGTGGCGCCGCGGACGGCGGAGGAGGAAATCCTCGCCGGGATCTGGTGCGAGGTCTTGGGTGCGGCTGGTGTGGGCATCCATGATGACTTCTTCGCCCTGGGAGGCCACTCGCTGCTGGCGACGCAGGTGCAGTCGCGAGCACGCGAGGCGTTCGCCGTGGAGCTGCCGCTGCGCAGCCTGTTCGAGAGGCCGACAGTGGCGGCTCTGGCGGCTGAGGTCGTGGCGTTGAAGTCGCGAGAGCGGGGGTTCGAGGTGCCGCCGCTCGAGCCGGTTGCGCGTGCAGGCGATCTGCCGCTGTCGTTCGCCCAGGAGCGATTGTGGTTCCTCGACCAGCTCCAGCCGGGCTCGGCTGCCTATAACGTGCCGGCTGCGGTGCGACTCAGCGGAACGCTCGACGTGTCGGCGCTCACGGCGACGCTTCAGGAGATCGTGCGGCGTCACGAGACGCTCCGCACCTCGTTTACCGTGCGGTCTGGGCAGCCGGTGCAGGTGATCACGCCCGCCGTGGAGCTGCTTCTGCCGGTCGTCGACCTCAGTGGGCTCGATTCAGCCTCTCGCGAGACGGTTGCCCGTGCGTTGACGGCCGCGGAAGCGCTGCGCCCCTTCGATCTCCATGAGGCGCCGCTGTTGCGGGTGGTGCTGCTGTGGCTGGGTGGCGAGGAGCACGCCTTGCTGCTGACCGTCCATCACATCGCCTCGGATGGCTGGTCGATCGGCGTCCTGGTGCGGGAGATGGTGGCGCTCTATCGCGCGTTCTCGCAGGGCGAGTCTTCGCCTCTTGCCGAGCTGCCGGTGCAGTATGCGGACTTCGCCGTTTGGCAGCGCGGCTGGCTCAAGGATGATGCTCTGGAGGCTCAGCTCGCCTACTGGCGGGGTGTGCTGACCGGGGCTCCCACCTTGCAGCTTGCCGCCGACCGGCCGCGCACAGCGCTTCAGGGGTATCGGGGAGCTGACTCGGGCTTTACGTTGCCGGAGGGCGTGAGCACGGGCGTGCGGTCACTGGCCCGGCAGCGGGGCGCGACGCCGTTCATGGTTCTGCTGGCCGGCTTCGAGGCGCTCCTCGAACGTTACACAGGCCAGGACGACCTGGTGGTGGGCACGATCATCGCCAACCGCACGCGTAGCGAGCTCGAAGGGCTGATCGGCTTCTTCGTCAATACCCTGGCCCTGCGGGGAGACCTTTCCGGCGAGCCCAGCTTCGGCGATCTGCTGGTGCGCGCTCGGGAATCGGCGTTAGGAGCCTTCGCCCACCAGGACCTGCCGTTCGAGAAGCTGGTGGCAGAGCTGCAGCCGGAGCGGGATCTCTCCCGCTCGCCCTTGTTTCAGGTGCTGTTCCAGCTTCAGAACGCACCGTCGGATGGGGCGCCAGTCGAGCTGCCGGGCCTGGAGCTGCGGCCGATGGGAGCGGGTGGGCAGACGGCGAAGTTCGATCTGGTGCTCAACACGTTCGAGGCAGGGCCGGTCTTCGGCGGAGTGTTGAAGTACAACACCGACCTGTTCGAGACGGCGACGGCGAGGCGGGTCGTCGGGCACTTCGTGACGCTGCTCACTGGAGCCGTGGCCGAGCCGGACCGGCGGCTTCTCGATTTGCCTCTGCTTTCGACTGAGGAAAGCTATCAGCTCGTCCACGAATGGAACGAATCTCCGGTCGAGAGCCTGGGCTCTGGAGTGCTTCACGAGCGCTTCGCGGAGCAGGCGGCGCGCGCGCCGGAGGCCATAGCGGTGGTCTGCGACAGAGTACGGCTGAGCTACGGCGAGCTGGAAACGCGTTCCAATCAGCTCGCGCGTTACCTGATGGGCCTGGGCGTTCTTCCTGGGAACCGGGTGGGGCTGCACCTGGAGCGCTCGGTCGGGATGGCGGTGGCCATCCTGGGCGTTCTGAAAGCAGGTGCCGCCTACGTGCCGCTCGACCCGGCCTATCCGCCGGAGCGTCTGGCCTTCCTGGTGGCGGACAGCCGTCCGTCGGTGGTGCTGACCGAAGAGTCGCTGGCCGCTGACGCCGAACGGATCTCGCGCGAGCCGGGCGGAGCGCTTCACGTCCCGGTGTCGGCGGAGCATCCAGCCTACGTCATCTACACCTCGGGCTCGACCGGTCAGCCGAAGGGCGTGGTGGTGCGACATGGCAACGCCATGCGGCTGTTTACGGCGACGGATCACTGGTTCGGGTTTGGCCCCGAGGACGTGTGGACGCTCTTCCACTCCTACGCTTTCGACTTCTCGGTGTGGGAGATCTGGGGCGCCTTGCTCTACGGCGGCCGTCTGGTGATCGTGCCGTATTGGGTGAGCCGCTCGCCGGAGGCTTTCTACGAGCTGCTGCGGTCGGAAAAGGTGACGGTTCTCAACCAGACGCCTTCGGCGTTCCGACAGCTTCTCTGGGCTGAGGAAGCGGTGCAGGGAGGATCTGCGCCGGACCTGGCACTACGTTACGTGATCTTCGGTGGCGAGGCGCTGGAGCCGGCGAGCCTGGAGCCGTGGTTCGAGAGGCATGGCGATGAGCACCCGCGCCTCGTCAACATGTATGGCATTACCGAGACGACGGTGCACGTGACCTACCGCGAGGTGGGGCGGACGGATGCGGCCCGCGCGGTGAGCACCGTGGGCTGCCCCATCCCTGACCTTGGCGTGTACCTGCTCGATCCCATGCTCCAGCCTGTTCCTCTGGGTGTCCCGGGAGAGATCCATGTCGCAGGCGCGGGTTTGGCTGAGGGCTACCTGGGACGGCCTGAGCTGACGGCGGAGCGTTTCGTGCCGAATCCGTTCGGCGAGCCGGGTTCGCGGCTGTACCGGAGCGGCGACTTGGCGCGGCGCCTGGCCGATGGGGATCTGGAGTACCTGGGCCGGATCGATCATCAGGTGAAGATCCGCGGCTTCCGGATCGAGCTGGGTGAGATCGAGTCGGCGCTGATGCGCCACGCGGCGGTGCGCGAGGCGGTGGTGCTGGCAATCGAGGATCCAGAACAGGCCGGTGACCGCCGGCTGGTCGCCTGGGTCGTTCCTACGGGCGACCTGGCGCCCACGCTTTCGGAGCTGCGAGCTTTCGCCGCCGCGAGCCTGCCGGACTACATGTTGCCTTCGGCGTTGGTGCTTCTAGATGCGCTGCCGCTGACGACGAACGGCAAGATCGATCGCCGGGCTTTGCCGGTTCCTGAGGCACAGAAGGCGGAGGACTCTGGCTTCGTAGCCCCGCGCACGCCGCTCGAAATTTTCGTGGCCAGCCTTTTGCGGGAGGTATTGAAGGTCGAGCAGATCGGCGTCCACGACGACTTCTTCGAGCTCGGCGGCAACTCGATCTTCGGTGCTGTGCTGATCAATCACTTGCAGCAGGAGCTGTCGGAGATCGTCCAGGTGGTGGTGATCTTCGATTATCCAACAGTCGAGTCGCTGGCGGCCTATCTGGCTGATCAGCATTCATCGGCCGTGATGAGGAGACTCGGCGCCGATGCCGCGGGACGGGCTCTGGACGTGGCGGACCGGTCGGAGCGGATCGAGGAGTCGAAGCTGGCCCGCTTCCGCGAGCTGATTCAGCCGCTGTCGCCGATGCCGGCACCGGCTCGGAAAAACCGGCGAGCCGTGTTCGTGCTGTCGCCTCCACGCTCGGGCTCGACACTGCTGCGAGTGATGCTGGGCGGTCATCCGGAGCTCTTCGCGCCACCGGAGCTGGAGCTGCTGTCGTTCAACACCCTGCGGGAGCGCAGCGCTGCCTTCAGTGGCCGCGACAGCTTCTGGTTGGAAGGCGCCATTCGCGCCGTGATGGAAATCCGCGGCTGTGGTCCAGAAGAGGCGCGGGAGATCCTCGACGGCTGCGAGCGCGAGGATCTGACGACCACCGAGCTTTATGGCCGCATGCAGGAGTGGCTTGGCGAGCGGATCCTGGTGGACAAGACGCCGTCCTATGCGCTCGATCCCGTGATTCTGGAGCGGGCTGAAGAGAGCTTCGAGGAGCCGCTCTACATCCACCTGATCCGTCATCCGGGCGGCATGATCCGTTCGTTCGTGGAGGCGAAGCTCGACCAGATCTTCTTCCGCCACGAGCACGGCTTCTCTCGCCGTGAGTTGGCGGAGCTGATCTGGCTGGCGAGCCATCAGAACGTCGAGGCGTTCTTGCAGGGCATCCCGGCTGATCGCCAGCACTGGGTGCGCTTCGAGGACCTCCTGCGCGAGCCGGAGTCGGTCTTGCGGGGGATCTGCGCTTTCCTGAGGCTCGACTACGACCCGGCGATGGCGGAGCCGTACCAGCCGAGCTCGGCGCGGATGACGGACGGCCCGCATGCCGAGTCGCGCATGCTGGGCGACGTCAAGTTCCATGAGCACTCCGGTGTGGATGCCTCAGTGGCCGACCGCTGGCGGGAGTCGGTGCCGGAGTCGTCGCTGGGCGAGGCGACGCGGTCGCTGGCTTCCGAGCTTGGCTACGAGATTGCTCTGGAAGAAGGAGAGTGGCAGCCGATCGAGCGGGGTACGTGGCGGGAAGGCGAGCCTTTGCCTCTCTCCTTCGCCCAGGAGAGGTTGTGGTTCCTGGATCAGCTCGAGCCGGGTAGCTCGGCCTACAACATGCCCATTCCGCTCCATCTATACGGCGCCCTCGACCCGGCGGCTCTCAGCAGGGTCTTGAGCGAGATCGTGCGCCGCCATGCAGTGCTGCGTACCCGCTTCGTCCAAGCGGGTGGCTCCGCTGCCCAGGTGGTCGATCCCGCCGGAGAGGTGGCCCTGCCGGTCGTGGACCTTCAGAGTCTCCCGCCTGAGCCGGGTCGCGCCGAGGCCATTCGGATCGCGGCGGAAGAAGAGGGGAGACCATTCGACCTGGCTCACGGACCGCTTCTCCGGGCTACGTTGATGCGGCTGCGAGGCGAGGAGCACGTCATCGTGCTCAACCAGCACCACATCGCGAGCGACGGCTGGTCGATGGGCGTGCTGGTGCGCGAGGTGGCCGCGCTCTACCCGGCTTTTGTCTCAGGGGAGCCCTCGCCCCTGCCCGAGCTCGCAATCCAGTATGCCGACTTCGCTCTCTGGCAGCGCAGTTGGCTCAGAGGCGAGGTGCTGGAGAGAGAGATTTCCTATTGGCGGCAGCACCTCTCGGGTGTCGCGCCGCTGGAGCTTGCCACTGACCGGCCTCGACCGGCCGTGCAGACTTCGCGGGGAGCAAGCCGCTCCTTCTTCATTCCGGCAGCCTTGGCGGAATCTGTAGGCTTCCTGGGCCGCAGTCAGGGTGCGACTCTCTTCATGACTGGCCTGGCCGCCTTCGCGGCCTTGCTCCAGCGCATGGCGTATCAGGACGACCTGACGATCGGCACGCCCATCGCGGGCCGCAACCGCGCCGAGTTGGAGAATCTGATCGGATTCTTCGTCAACACTCTGGTGCTGCGGGTGGATGGCTCGGGCGAGCCGGATTTCCACACCCTCCTCGCCCGGGTAAGGAAGGCGTCGCTGGGCGCTTTCGCCCATCAGGAGTTGCCGTTCGAAAAGGTCGTCGAGGAGCTTCAGCCGCAGCGCGACCTGTCGCGGTCGCCCCTGTTCCAGGTGATGTTCTCGCTGCAGCACGCGTCGAGCGAGGAGGTTCTGTCGCTCCCAGGCCTGGCCCTGGAAGCTTTCCCCGCCGGGAAAACGACGGCGAAGTTTGACCTCACCTTCTCGCTGTCCGACATGGGTGCGGGCATGGCGGGCGCTATCGAGTTCAACGTGGACCTTTTCGATGCCTCGACGATCGATCGACTGGCCGCCAGCTTCGAGACCCTCCTGGCCGGTATCGTGTCCCGGCCCAATCGTTCGCTCATCAAGCTGCCTCTGCTCAACGCGGCAGAGGCAGCGCAGATCGCAGGTTGGAGCCGTTCCACGCCGGTTGCCGCAGAGCCGCGTTTACTCCATGAGCTCTTCGAGGCACGTGTCGATCTCAGCCCGAACGCCGCGGCAGTGATAGCCGGCGACGAAATCCTTTCCTATGGCGAGTTGGAGGCGAGGGCCAACCGGCTGGCACGGCGGCTGCGGCGGCTGGGAGTCGGCCCGGAGGCCGCTGTGGGCCTGTCCGTGCCCAGATCCGCAGCGGGGCTGGCGGGAATCCTCGCCATTCTCAAAGCGGGCGGTGTCTACGTGCCGCTCGATCCCGCCTATCCGCGAGAGCGTCGAGCCTGGATGCTCGAAGACTCGGGCGCCCGGGTGCTCGTCACCCTGGAGCCCTTGAAGGATGAGCTGGCGGCCGGTCAGGGCGTCACCGTCCTCTACCTGGACTCCGAAGACACGTCCGAGAGCGCGGGCCGGCTGGAAAGCGCCGCGGCTCCGGAAAATCTGGCTTACGTCATCTATACCTCAGGCTCGACAGGCAAGCCCAAGGGCGTGGGGGTGAGTCACGGCGCAGTCGCGACTTACCTGCGGACGATCGTGGCCACGTATGAGCTGTGCGCAACCGACCGCCTCTTGCAGACGGCGGCGTGGAGCTTCGATGCCTCGATCGAGCAGCTTCTGGCACCGCTCGCAGCAGGCTCTGCGGTAGTGGTCTGGCAGGGCGATCTCGACGTTGAGGAGCTGCCGCGCCGCATGGTGGAGATCGGCGTGACGGTCGCCGACCTGCCTCCTGCCTTCCTGCAGCTCTGGGCGCAGGACGCCGTGGGGGAGAAGTCTACGAATCTCTTGCTCCGGTTGGTGATCTCGGGCGGCGACACCCTACCACTTGACGTTGCGCGTAACTGGACCGAAACCCCCTGGCGCAAGGCCAGGCTGCTCAACGGCTACGGCCCGACGGAAGCCGTCATAGGCGCGATTTGCCACCAGGTCGCAGCCGGCGAATCACTGTCCGCGGTACCCATCGGCCGGCCGCTGGCGGGGCGTTCGGCACAGGTGGTGGATCAGCTTGGTAATCCCGTTCCCATCGGTGTGCCTGGAGAGCTGGCTTTGGGTGGCCTGTTGGCTCGCGGCTACCTCGGCCGGCCGGACGTCACGGCCGAGCGGTTCGTGCCCGATCCCGCGAGCGGAGAGTCGGGCGCCCGCCTCTACCGCACCGGGGACCGCGCCCGCTGGCTGGCTTCCGGCGAGCTCGACTTCATGGGGCGCATCGATCAGCAAGTGAAGGTGCGTGGCTTCCGGATCGAGCCGGGGGAGATCGAGGCAGCGTTGACCCGCCACCCGGCGGTGGCGCAGGCGGCTGTTGTGGTGGCCGGCGAAGGAGCGGCCCGGCGGCTGGTGGCCTTCCTGGTGGGGACGGAGCGGCCGGCGATGCCACCGGCTGCGGGGCTGCGCTCTTTCCTCGGCGGCTCGCTGCCGGACTACATGGCGCCGGCCACGTTTGTGGAGGTCGCGGCGCTCCCGCTGACGCCGAGCGGCAAGGTGGATCGCCGTGCCCTCACCGCTATGGTGCCGATGGCCGAGGCTCGCGAAGGGCTCGCCGCTGCTTCGACTCTCGCGGAAGAGATCCTCTCTGGCATCTGGGCTGAGGTGCTGCACCTCGGCGAGGTGGGGGTGAACGAGGACTTCTTCGCTCTCGGCGGCCACTCGCTGCTGGCCACTCAGGTGGTCTCCCGGGTGCGCGAAGCTCTTGGGGTGGAGCTGCCGTTGAGGCGCGTGTTCGAGAAGCCGACGGTGGCTGCGCTGGCCTTGGAGGTGGAGTCTCTCAAGGCCCGGCAGAGTGGCTTCGAAGCGCCGCCGCTCCTGCCTATGGCGAGAGAGAAAGAGCTGCCCCTCTCCTTTGCCCAGGAACGCCTCTGGTTCCTCGATCAGCTCCAGCCGGATTCTGCGGCTTACAACGTGCCGGCCGCCGTGAGGCTGACGGGAGATTTGAGCATCCCGGCCCTGTCGGCCACTCTTCAGGAGATCGTGCGGCGGCACGAGTCGCTACGCACGTCGTTCGCCGTCCGGTCCGGGAATCCAGTCCAGTTGATTGCTCCTGCGGTCGAGCTGGCGCTACCAATCATCGACCTGAGCGCCTTGGAGCCTGCTTTGCGGGAGGCGTCGGCCCGGGCACTGACGGCGGCGGAAGCGCTGCGTCCCTTCGACCTGCGTCGGACACCGCTTCTCCGTGCAACGCTCCTGCGGCTTTCTGACGACGAGCATGCGCTGCTTTTGACTCTCCATCACATCGCTGCGGACGGCTGGTCGACCGGCGTGTTGGTGCGGGAGATGGTGGCGCTCTACCGAGCGTTCTCCCAGGGCGAGCCGTCGCCTCTGGCTGAGCTACCCGTACAGTACGCGGACTTTGCCTTGTGGCAGCGCGGCTGGCTTCAGGGGGAAGCGCTGGAATCCCAACTCTCCTACTGGCGAGGTGTTCTGACGGGAGCTCCGGTGCTTCAGCTCGCGACCGACCGGCCGCGGACCGCGCTCCAGAGCTACGGAGGGGCCGATGCGCCTCTGGGCCTGGACATGGCGGTGAGCGAGGGAGTGCGTGCCCTTTCCCGCCAACGGGGGGCGACGCCGTTCATGGTGTTGTTGGCCGGCTTCGAAGCTCTTCTCGGCCGCTACACGGGCCAGGACGACCTGGTGGTGGGCTCGATCATCGCCAACCGCACGCGGCGGGAGCTCGAAGGGCTGATCGGTTTCTTTGTCAACACCCTGGCGCTGCGGGGAGACCTTGCGGGCGAACCGGCTTTCTCGGACCTATTGCTCCGGGTCCGCGAGTCGGCTCTGGGCGCCTACGCCCATCAGGACCTGCCGTTCGAGAAGCTGGTGGCGGAGCTGCAGCCGGAGCGCGATCTTTCCCGTTCGCCCCTGTTCCAGGTTCTCTTCCAGCTTCAAAACGCACCGATGGACGCGGAGCCGGTCGTCTTGCCGGAGCTGGAGCTTCGCCCCATGGGAGCGGGCGGTCAGACGGCGAAGTTCGACCTGGTGCTGAATGCTGCCGAGGCGGGTCCGGTGTTTGGCGGCGCCTTGAAGTACAACACCGACCTGTTCGAGGCATCGACGGCAGAGCGGCTGGTCCGGCACTTCACGGCGTTGCTCACGGGAGCGGTAGCCGAGCCGTCGCGGCGGCTGTCCGCGCTGCCGCTGTTGTCGGCCGAAGAGAGCTACCAGCTCGTCCACGACTGGAACGAGGCTCCGGTCGAGGACCTGGACACGGGTGTGCTGCACGAACGGTTCTCCGCGCAAGCGGCGCGGGCACCGGAAGCCACGGCCGTGGTCTTTGAAGGCGAGCGGCTGAGCTATGGGGAACTGGAAACCCGTTCCAATCAGCTCGCTCGGTACCTAATGGGCCAGGGCGTTCTTCCTGGAGACCTGGTGGGGCTGCGGCTGGAGCGGTCGGTCGGAATGGCGGTGGCCATCCTGGGCGTGCTGAAAGCGGGCGCTGCCTACGTGCCGCTCGATCCAGCCTATCCGGCCGAGCGTCTGGCGTTCCTGGTAGCAGACAGCCGGCCGTCGGTGGTACTGACCGAGGAGTCGCTGGCTGAGGACGCCGAACGGATCTCGCTTGAGCCGGTCGGAGCGCTTCACGTCCCGGTGTCGGCAGAGTATCCGGCCTACGTCATCTACACCTCAGGCTCGACGGGTCAGCCGAAGGGCGTGGTGGTGCGGCATGGCAACGCGATGCGCCTCTTCTCGGCGACAGACAGGTGGTTCGGGTTCGGCCCCGAAGACGTCTGGACGCTCTTCCATTCCTACGCCTTCGACTTCTCGGTGTGGGAGATCTGGGGAGCGTTGCTCTATGGCGGCCGTCTGGTGATCGTGCCGTATTGGGTGAGTCGCTCGCCGGAGGCTTTCTGCGAGCTGTTGCGGTCGGAAAAGGTGACGGTTCTCAACCAGACGCCTTCGGCCTTCCGGCAGCTCCTGTGGGCTGAGGAGTCAGTGCTCGCACGCGCCGCGCCGGATCTGTCTCTGCGCTACGTGATCTTCGGTGGCGAGGCTCTGGAGCCTGCGAGCCTGGCTCCGTGGTTCGCGCGGCATGGGGACGAGCGCCCGCGGTTGATCAACATGTACGGCATCACCGAGACTACGGTGCACGTGACCTATCGCGAGGTGGGTTGGAAGGACGTGGACCGGGCGGTGAGCACGGTGGGGCGCCCGATCCCGGATCTTGGCGTGTACCTGCTCGACTCCACGCTCCAGCCGGTGCCGTTAGGCGTGCCGGGTGAGATTCACGTCGGCGGTGCGGGTCTGGCGGAAGGCTATCTCGGTCGTCCGGAGCTGACGGCGGAGCGGTTCGCGCCCAACCCGTTCGGCGAAGCGGGCTCGCGCCTCTACAAGAGCGGCGACTTGGCGCGGCGCCTGGCGGATGGGGACCTGGAGTATCTGGGTCGGATCGATCATCAGGTGAAGATCCGCGGTTTCCGCATCGAGCCGGGAGAGATCGAGTCGGCGCTGGTGCGCCACCCGGCGGTGCGCGAGGCGGTGGTGCTGGCAGTGGAGGACGCGGAGCGTAAAGGTGACAGCCGCCTCGTCGCCTGGGTGGTGCCAATTGCCGGGGAGACGCCCACGCTCTCGGAGCTGCGCGCCTTCGCTGGCGCGAGCCTGCCGGACTACATGCTCCCCTCGGCTCTGGTGCTGCTCGCTGCGCTGCCGCTGACCCCGAACGGCAAGGTCGACCGCCGGGCCCTGCCGGCCCCCGAGACGCAAGGACCGGACGAGTCGGTGTCCGTGGCTCCGCGTACGCCGCTCGAAGCGTTCGTGGCGGGCCTCTGGCAAGAAGTCTTGAAGGTCGAGCGGGTGGGCATTCACGACGACTTCTTCGAGCTGGGTGGCAACTCGATCAGCGGTGCAGTGCTGATCAACCGCTTGCAGCAGGAGCTGTCCGAGATCGTGCAGGTGGTGGTGATCTTCGACTACTCCACCGTGGAAGCGCTGGCCCGCTATCTGGCGGATCAACATCCCGCGGCAGTCGTGGCGAGGCTCGGGGCAGACGCGGCCGGCCGGCCCCTGGACGCGTCGGACCGCTCCGAGCGGATCGACGCGTCGAATCTGGTCCGCTTCCGGGAGCTGATTCAGCCGCTGGCGCCGATGCCGGCTCCGGCGCAGAAGAACCGGCGAGCGGTGTTCGTGCTGTCACCTCCCCGTTCGGGCTCGACGCTGCTGCGGGTGATGCTGGGCGGCCATCCGCAACTCTTCGCACCGCCGGAGCTGGAGCTGCTGTCGTTCAACACGCTTCAGGAGCGCAGCGCTGCCTTCAGCGGCCGCGACAGCTTCTGGCTGGAGGGTGCCCTCCGCGCCGTGATGGAGATCCGGGGCTGTGGTCCGGAGGAAGCGCGGGAGATCCTCGAAGGCTTCGAGCGCGAAAACCTGACGACGGCCGAGCTCTACAGCCGCCTTCAGGAATGGCTGGGCGATCGCATCCTGGTGGACAAGACGCCGTCTTACGCGCTCGATCCCGCGATCCTGCGGCGGGCGGAGGAGTCGTTCGAGGAGCCGCTCTATATCCACCTGATCCGCCACCCCGGCGGCATGATCCGTTCCTTCGTGGAGGCGAAGCTGGATCAGATCTTCTTCCGCCGCGCGCACGGCTTCTCGCGCCGGGAACTGGCGGAGCTGATCTGGCTGGCGAGCCATCAGAACGTCGAGGAGTTCCTGCGGGAGGTCCCGGCCAACCGTCAGCACTGGGTGCGCTTCGAGGACCTGCTGCGTGAGCCGGAGACGACTCTCCAAAGCCTCTGCGAATTCCTGGGGCTCGCCTACGACCCAGCGATGGCGGAGCCATACCAGCAGAGCTCGGCGCGGATGACGGACGGTCCGCATGCGGAATCGCGGATGTTGGGAGACGTCAAGTTCCACGAGCACTCAGGGGTGGACGCCTCGGTGGCGGACCGTTGGCGGGAGGCCGTT
>DASUEN010000011.1:0-2522 GCA_036275055.1 Thermoanaerobaculia bacterium | reverse complement strand
ATGGCCGGCGGCTCGCGCTCAACCCGCTCCGAGCCGCCCGAGCCGGGCGAGGTCGGATTGCCAGGACCGGCGCTCGCGGGCCTCCCGCTCGAACAGCTCTTCCGTCTTGCTCAGGATCAGGGTGTACGGCCGCCCCGAGCGCCGTGTTTCGTGGCGCACGGGGAGCTCGGCGGCATCGATCCGTTGATGAATGTGCCCACGGCTCTGGGCGAGCGGCCATTCGAGCCGCTGGCGGACAGGATCGGCGAGGAAGGCGCCCAGCCCGCTGCAGAGCTCGCAACGGCAGCCGTCCGGAAGGGCGATCGACCAGTCGCCCGCGCTCCGCGCCGGCCGGGCCAGCCGGGCCTCCAGCCGCCCGATGCAATGTCGCGTCAGGGCCGCAAGCGCAGGCGCGGTCGATCTCCCGGGCTGCGCTTTCTCCTTCGCGGCCGCCCGCACCACCTGCACGAGGCAGGGGAGCAGCGGCTCGTTCTCGGCGGTGCACAGGGCTGTGACGACCTCGTCCCGGAAGTCGTCCGCCACCACCACTCCGGCGCTCCCGAGAAGGCCGTGGAGCGGCGCGGAGAGCGCCGCCACCGCCTTGTCCCGCAGGCTCGGCTGCGCATGGCGCCGCGCCTCGCCGATCACAACCTGCAGCTTTTCCCACCGGTCTCGCAGCAGCAGTCGCGCGACGGCCGATCCCACGGCTTCGTCGGCGGCGCGCAGGGCTTTGCTGAGGCGCGGTAGCGCGGCGAGCCAGGAGAGCTGCTCCCGTTTGTCGAGCCGCGGGCCGCGATGGCGATCGCCCGACCAGGCGGAGAGCAGTTGCCCCCACCAGCTCTCGCCGTAGCGCCTGGTCAGGGCGACCAGCGGCGGCGCCTCCTCAGGGGTGAGCGCCTCGACCCGGAAGGGCTGGAGCAGCGACGCCGCCAGCTCCGGCGCAGCGAGGCCGTCCGCCACCCGGAGGGCGCTGCCGAGGAGGCTGCGGCCGTCCTCGCGGTATGCGACGCCCTCCCAGATCGGCAGTAGCGACGCCGCGAGCTCCCTGGCTTCGGGCGCCCCACCGGCCAGGATCCGCTGCTCGAGTTCCTGGAGCGCCCAAGCCGGCGAGGCTTCGGCCCGCACGGCAAACGCGCGCTCGCGCGGCCACAGCACGAGGGCCGCCCGCCGGTACCAGCGGTCCATGGTGTTGCCGTAGTTGCCCATGTACCCCTCGTACTCGGAGGCATAAGGCGCGAGGTCCGACGACGGGGTCGAACAGCACACCTCGTCGGCGGACACCTGCGAGACGATCGGCAGGGCCTCTTCCCCTGCCGGATCGACCCAGCGGTCCAGCGTGATCTCGCCGTCGATGAAGTCGCCGAGCTCATAGGCGTCTGGATCGTCCGTCGTGGCGTCGTTCTCCGACCACTCATCGTCCTCGTCGCGCTCCCAGTGGCGGTTCCGGCCGCGCCAGGGCTCGTCCCAGCCCGGCTCCATGCAGTCCCATGTCTCATGGATTTCGGCGAGCGCGAGCACCAGCTCACAGCCGCAGCGCTCCGCCGCTGCCCGGAGCGCCGCCGCCCGGGCGCCGTCGTTCCCCTTGAGGCGCTGCCAGGCAAGGCCGTGCGCGGTGTACTCGTGATCGAGGAGGTAGACCAGACGGTTCGGCGGCTGCGCCGGCTGGCCCTCGTCCCCATACCTCCGGGAGGAGCGTGGTGTCGCGAAATGATCGCGCAGGCACCGGACGAGGGCGTCGACCGTCGCGGGCTCGGCGGCAGCCGCTGCGATCGCGGTCTTGCCCCCCTCGAGGATCAGGTTGTAGGTCAAGGCGAGCCGGTAGCCCTCCTCGACCGGTTGGACCTCGTGCCGGCAGTCGGCATAGAAGGCGACGAAGGAGAGCTGCCGGCGGGAGCCACGGTCGACGACCTTCTCGCCCTGGTGCTCGACGACCAGGGCGCCGCCCTTGAACGAGGCCGGCAACGTCACGACAAGGGTGCCGACCATGGCGTCGGCTTTCTCCGAATCCTGGTGCGGCAGGAAGAACTGGCCCGGGCCATAGACCAGGAAGGAGTGGAGCTCGGCCTCGAGCCGGCAGCCGTCGGCCAGCCCGAGATCGGCGCGCAACTCTTCGAGCACCGGCAGGAGCGTCCGGTTCCACCGCCGGCGGTCGATCTTCACCCGGCTCCTGGGAATCTCCCAGGTGTCCCGGACTCGCCGGTCGAGAAGCGTCTTCTCCCCTCGTCCATAGCGAGCGGGCCGGGCGAGCCGGCAGAGATTCTCCGCCTGAGCCCGCGAGACGGGAAGGCGGAGCCGTCCGAGCCCTTGCACCTCCAACTGCAGGTCATCGGCCGTCGCCGTCCGCCGGGCGGTGAAGCAGCCGGGCGAGCCGACCGCGCCGAGGATCTCACCGATCTGCTCGAGGTTGTCGATCATCACAGCACCTCTTCAGGAAACTCGCCGCCCATTGTCGACTCCATCTAGATGTCCTGGCCTTGTTGGAAACATCTCTCGGTCTTCCTAGCAGGAGAAAAATGCCCGGCATCCGAATTATACGCCAACCG
>DASUEN010000010.1:0-51968 GCA_036275055.1 Thermoanaerobaculia bacterium | reverse complement strand
CCAGTGGTGCAAGAGCCAGAACCCGGGAAACGCCACCGCCTGCCGATCGTGCGGTGCACCGCTCGACGTCAAGGATCTGGTCAGCGAATCCGGATGGCGCGAGGCGCCGCGCCTCCGCGACATGACGGAGATCCAGTTCGGCACCAGCACCTGCCAGGTGGAAGGGGAGATCGTGCCGGTGGCCGAGATCAACCTGGGACAGGGCGACTCGATCTTCTTCGAGCACCATGTGCTGCTGTGGAAAGACGATGCCACCCGCATGAGCGTCCTGCCGCTGACCGGCGGCGTCAAGCGGGCCTTGGCCGGCATGCCGTTCATCATCAGCGTCGCCCACGGCCCCGGGCGGGTCGCCTTCTCGCGCGACGCCACGGGCGAGCTCGTCGTGCTGCCGCTCCATCCCGGTATGGAGCTCGACGTGCGCGAGCACGCCTTCCTCCTCGCCTCGCACACCATCGACTACACCTTCCTGCGCATCAAAGGGCTGCGCAACATCCTCTTCGGCGGCCAGGGGATGTTCATGGACCGCTTCGTCACCCAGAGCGCGCCCGGCCTGCTGCTGCTCCATGGCTATGGCAACGTTTTCGAGCGGACCTTGAAACCCGGGGAGAGCATCCTCGTCGAGCCCGGGGCCTTCCTTTACAAAGATTCGTCCGTGAAGATGGACGTCGAGCCGATCAAGCTGACCAGCGGCTTTTTCGGCGGCACCAGCATGAACCTCGCGCGCATGACCGGCCCCGGCCGCGTCGGCATCCAATCCATGTACGTGCACCACACCACGGAGTAGGGGGAGGATCGCGACCATGAGCTCCGATCCCGGACGTTCCTATACTTGCTCCTGGTGCGGCTTGACGAGCGACGGCTCGAGCCTCTCCTGCCCGGCCTGCGGTGCGTCGATCGACGTGCGCGACGTCGTCTCCCGCTCCGGCTGGTCGGAGCTGCCGGGCCGGCGCGACATGGCCAAGCTCCAATTCGGCCACTCCGTCTGCCAGATCGAAGGCACCTACGTGCCGGTGGCGGACGTGAACCTCGCCTCCGGCGACCGCGTCTATTTTTCGCATCACGTCCTGCTGTGGATGGACACGCAGGTGAAAGTCACCGCCATGTCGCTCAAAGGCGCCTGGAAGCGGATGCTGGCGGGCATGCCATTGATCATGACGCAGGCCGAAGGGCCCGGGAGGATCGCTTTTTCGCGCGACGCACCCGGCGAGATGATCGCCCTGCCTCTCCAGCCGGGGCAGGCCGTCGACGTACGCGAGCATCTCTTCATGGTGGCGACGGGCTCGGTGACCTACGACTGGTTCCAGTCGAACGGCTGGTTTTCCACGCGGGAGGGGAACGAGACGGAGACCCACTATCCGCTCGGCATGCTCCTCGACCGTTTCCACTCGCAGTCGGTGCCGGGCTTACTCCTTCTGCACGCCGCCGGCAACGTCTTCGTCCGCACCTTGCAGCCGGGGCAGTCGATTCTGATCAAGCCGACGGCCTTCCTGTTCAAGGACACGGGGGTCCACATGCAGCTCCACATCGAGCGTCCCGCCGGCACCTGGCGCTCCTGGCGTTCCTGGGGCGACCGCTACCTGTGGCTGCGCCTGCGCGGCCCCGGCCGCGTCGCCGTCCAATCCGCCTTCGAGCCGCTCGAAGACAACGGACGGACGATCGTCAACCACTCGGGGGCGACGGAACGGCAGTGGTAGGTATGGCCAAAATCCTGGCCGTAGGTCATGACGGGATGTCGAGGAGGCGCCGGAAGAGGAGGAGATAGGACTGCTCGTCCAGCAAGCCCTTGGGAAAGCTTTCCGGCTGGCGATTGAAGAGAAGCAGAGCGGCCCCGCCGGTGGAGGCGACCGGAAGAGCCTTGGCCCCAGGTTGGTGCTCGCGGAACAGGTCGAACTCCTCCTCCACGCCTTCCATACCACCGATGAAAATGCCAGCGTCGAAAGGTTCGCTCGTCAGCATCGCGTGCCGCATCGCCTCCAGGCTCCGCTGGCGATCGCCGGCGACGCGCGGGGTCCAGACGACGTGCTCGAAGGCTTGGTTGTCCGGCGGCGCCTGGTCCCGGAAGAAATCGGATTGATAGAGCCAGACATGGTCCTGGACGGGGATGTCCAGGCTCCCGGCGATGACGCGGATCATGGGCGTGATGGCGGGGTGGCCGCCCCAGACCAGGAGATGCTCCGGCAGCACGAGCATGGCAAGGGCGCGGACGGCGTCGCGGATGGCGACGAGGTCCGCGGTCTCGAAATATTTCGGATCCCGCTGCGGATCCGGCACGCTCGCCGAAAGGAAGATTCGTTTCGTCATAGCCGGGCCAGCCATTCTGCCGCGTCGCTGGCGCGAAAAGTCTTCACCGGGAGGTGAAGGTCGAGCCAGCGAAGATGGGCGATCCAGCGGTCTCGGATCCCTACGTGATCATAGATGAGGAAAGACCTGGCGACATCCGGGCGCTTTGCCGGATCGAAGAGGTCCGCGGTCTCCTGGACTTGCAGGGCGGTGGGGACTCCGATCGCGGGGATGACGGCGACTCGTTCGCCCTTGCCCTTGCGGGTCAGGATGAAGCGCTCCGGTTGCACAGTGGCCTCGACCCCGGCATGCTGCGCCGCCTCACAGAAGCTCCGGACGAGGGCTTGATACCGCGCCTGGAGGGAGCGCGCCCGCAGGCTCTCGGCCTCGGTCGCTACTCGTTGCGAGGTGTCGTAGGTGAGCCGAGCCTGGCTGCCGGTGCTGCCGGGCGGAACGAAATCCAGGGGCGTCAGGTAGTGGGGGAGCGCGAGCTCCGTCGTGCGCGCCCGGCTCGTGCGGGGCCAGATCAGTTGCAGGATGCCGATGCCCATGGCCGAGGCCTCGGCGAGCTCTTTCGCCGTCCATTGGCTGGCGAGGAACTCGGGAGAGTCCAGCAGGATCACGACGTCGCTGTCGGCGAGGCGGTGCCAGAGGACCTCCTGGAACGGTTCGCCGGGCCGCACGCCATGAGTGTCGAGGAAGACGTCGAAGCCGCGCTCGTCGAACAGCGTGTAGAGCTGCAGGGCGATGCCCTGCGATTCGATGCGGCGGTAGCTGATGAAGAGCCGCCGGCTCTGCCGCAGGAGGGAAAGCGCCTCCAGGACCAGGCCCGCGATCGACTCCAGCCCGGAGTCCTCCGGCTTCGCCATGCAGCCATTGATGGGCAGGAGCGGCTCGGGAACGAGCTGCGAGTAGCCCTCGAGGGTTTCGACCACGGGAATGACGACGGCCGGCAGCCCGAGAAGCTGTTTCACCGTCTCGGTGTCGGCGGCGCTCTGGTCCGGCCCCCCGAAGTAGACGCCGGCGACGGGAGACTTGGGATCACGCTGGTCGAAGGTCGCGGCATCGAGGAAGGATACGGCGGTAGCGAGGTCGATGCCGAGCTCCTCGAGCCGCCGCCGTAAGGTGACTCGGAGGCGATCCCCCCGTCCGCTGGCTCCGGGGTCGAGGATGACGATCTGGTATCGAAACGCCACGAGCTGAATCTCTCCGAACCTGAGTATATCAATTTGACGTTGGTGAAGCCGTGGGTTCTGGCCGAATCTGCTCAGAGCTCGAACGGCGCGCAACCCGCGAAGGTCGGCCGCTTGCGAAGCGCCTCTTCGACTCCGGGTAGCTGATCGACAGCGATCTGGAGTTGTTCCCACCAGTTTTCTCCCAGCCGGGGCTGATTCTCGCGTAAGGCTTGAATATCCTCGGAAGTGGTAGGGACGTTCCAGGGCAGATCAAAGGGGTCAGAGGGTTCTCTTGATTTCATCGAGGCGGTCTCCTAGGCCCTGTCGTTCGAAGTAGCTCTCGGCTTTATGGCGGTCAACTCCTGGCAGTTTCAGGAGGAACCGGATGTCTGTCATTTCCTTGAGGGCCCTGCCAGGATCGCTTTTCATCGCAGACACTTTCATCGCCACCAGATGCTCGGGGCGTGGAACCGGAATCGTACGGTCGCGAAGGCCCGGGAGTTGGCGACAGCTTGAAAACAGCTCACGGCTCGTATCTTCGTTGACGTAGATGAAATCGAGCCGCCCCCACAAGGGATCGGCGTGCTCGTGATTGGAAAAGCCCGTCGAACGATGGAGCGTTCGGTATCCGAGAGACTCGAGGAACTGAATCAGGTTTTCCTGGATCGCGGACTCTACGACGAAATCAAGATCCAGCGTAGTCCGGGGAAGACCATACGCTGCGAGAGCAAAGCCTCCGACGACGGCATAGCGAAAACCCTTCCCCTCAAGGAATTCGATCACCGCCTCCATGACTCTGCCGAAATCCATCGTTCACCCTCCGCCAAAAACCTCATGCCTCGGCGCCAGCCGCTCGATGGGCAATCCCGCGGCTTCGCGCAAGGCCGCCTCAGTGTAGCGCTGGACCATGGTGCCGCGCCATTGGGTTTGGAAATCGGTGTTGTCCATGGGCGTCGCGGCCCTGCGGGCGAGCTTGGCGGCTTCGGCGACGAGGTCCGGGGTGGGCGTTTTTCCCACCAGGAGGCTCTCGGCGTCCGGCACCGGTAGGGGAGCGGAGGAGACGGCTCCGAGATAGATGCGGGCGCGGGTGATTGCTCCGGCAGGATCGGTCCACAGCGCGACAGCGGCGGAGAGGACGGCGAAGTCGATCGAGCCGCGGCGGCGGAGCTTCCAGAAGGCGGTGCCGCAACGGTCCGACGCGGCTTCGGCCGGCAGGAAGAGGTCCGTGAGGATCTCCTCCGGCCGCTTGGCGAGGTAGTCGATGCCGTCGTCGCGGAAAAGGTTTTCCACCGGGATCGTCCGCTCGCCCTGCGCGGAGACGAGCCGCACGCGCGCTCCCAGGGCGCAGGCCATGGGCGCCGAGTCGGACGCCGTATGCGCCCAGCAGCGGGGAGAGCTGGTGGCGACCCAGCAGATCGTTCCCTCTTCCTTCATGCAGTAATCGATCGAGCGGCGCCATTCCTCGGTCTGGTTGTAGTAGGTGCAGCGCGTGTCCACGCAGAGGTTACCGCCGATCGTCCCCATGTTGCGCAGCGGCGGCGAGGAGATCGAATGGACGGCCGTCGCGAAAGCGGGGAAGCGCTTCCGCACCGCGGGATGGCGCGCCACGTCGTCCAGCAGGGTGGTGGCGCCGAGGCGCACCTCGCCGTTGGCGTGGATGCCGGAGAGCCCCGGGATGCCCATGAGGCTCACCACGGTCTGCGCCTTCTGGTTCCGGCGCTTCAGGTTCGGCCAAAGATCGGTACCCCCTGCCACCAGGCGCACGATCTCTCCCTCGCCCGCTCCTTCGCCGGTGAGCACGGCTCCGGCCTCCTCGAGGCTTTTCGCTTGGACGTAGCGGAATTGCGGCAGACGCAGCATGGTCAGCGAGCCCCCTTCAAATCCGTCGTCAACGCCGCCAGCTTCTTCTTCTGCAGCGCCTCTTCGCGCGACATCATCGTCCCCGACGCGGAGCGCATCCCCGCTCGCAGTTGCTCCTTGTAATCGTTGATCGCCTTGCCGTCGCCCCCTTGCTCGGGAGTGGGAACGATCAGGTTTTCGCCGAAGTCGACCTCGGGGAAGCCGCGCGGCCCGAAGCGCCCTTCGTGCCCTTTGGCCTTGGCCTCCATGGCACGCAGCACCATGTGCGGATGAATGGGCACCTGATCGACGCGCGCGCCCACGGCGTCATAGATCGCGTTGGCCACGGCCGGCATTATCGGGAGGAGCGGCCCCTGGCCCACCTCCTTGGCTCCGAAGGGACCCTGCGGATCGGGGTCTTCGATCAGATAGGTGGTGACCGGCGGCATGTCCGCGAACGTCGGGCTCTTGTATTCGAGGAGCGAGGGGTGCTTGTGCACCAGCGCCTGCGAGAGGTGGCGGGGAAGGCGGCGGAAGGCCTGCTCTTCCATCATCACCTCGCCCAAGCCCATGTAGACGCTCCCTTCCACCTGGCCCATCACCAGCACGGGATTGAGCGATTTGCCGACGTCGTGCGCGATCCAGACGTGGACGGGATTCCACAACCCCGTCTCGGTGTCGACCTCGACCTCCACCACCGACGCCGAGTACGAATACGCGGGCGAGGGACCGACTCCCGCGCCACGATAACGGCCCGGCGAGCGGGGCGGAATGTAGCTCCCCGTCGTCGCCAGCGTGCCGAAGCGCGCCTCGGTGGCAATCACCGCGTCCTGGAAGGTGAGCCCCTTGTCCGGGTCCTGCGCATCGAATACCCGGCGCTCGGCAAAGACCAATCGGGATTGCGGCACGTCGAGCTGCTGGGAAACGGCCTGGGCGATCAGATCCCGCGCCCGCCCGGCGGCCTGAAGAGCGGCGTTGCCCACCATCAAGGTGACGCGCGAGGAATAGCTGCCGAGATCGACCGGCGTCAGGTCCGTATCCGCCACGGAAAGGCGGATGTCCGCGAGAGCCACGCCCAACACCTCAGCCACGACGGCGGCGAGGATGGAATCCGATCCCTGGCCGATTTCGCTCTCGCCGCAGAACACGGCGACGCCGCCAGAGCGGTCGAGCTTCAGCATCACGCCCGATTGCGGCATGTGGTTCCAGTAGATGGGGAGACCCGCGCCACAGAGGTACGAGCCGCAGGCGAGCCCCAGCCCGTGTCCCTCGGGAAGCTTGCCCCACCGCTCGCGGAAGCGGCTTCCCGTGACTACGGCTTCGATACACTGCCGCAGGCCCATGGAGCCGATTTTCAGCCAGTTGGCCGTGACCGTGCCCGGCTCGGCGAGCATGTTGAGCCGCAGGTCCGCAGGGTTTTTTCCCATCGCCACGGCGATCTTGTCCAGATGCACCTCGAAGCCGAAGCGCGGCTGCGGCGTGCCATGGCCGCGCTTGGGGCCGCACGGCGGCTTGTTGGTGAAGGCCCGCACGCCCTGGAACTCATAGGCGGGGAGCTTGTACGTCACCGTCTGCAACGCACCCGTGTAATAGGTGGAGGCCACGCCGTAGCTGCCATAGGCGCCGCCATCGAGCGCCGTGCGCAGCCGCTGAGCCGTGATCGTTCCGTCCTTTTTCATCCCCGTCTTCACCGCCATGAGCACGGGATGACGGCCGCGGTGGCAGTAGAAGACCTCCTCGCGGCTCAAAGTGATCTTCACCGGCCGGCCGAGCTTCAACGCGAGCTTGGCCACCACGATCTCGTGATTGAACGGATCGCTCTTGCCGCCGAAACCGCCACCGTTGGAGCACGCCACCACGCGGATGCGCGAAGCCGGCAACTCCAGCACTTTGCTGAGCGCGCGGTGGACGTAGTGCGGCGTCTGGGTGGAGGAGTAGAGGGTCACCCGGTCGTCGTCCTCGGGCACGGCGACGGCGCAGTGCTGCTCCATGGGTAGGTGGGTGTTCCCCTCGTAGAAGAAGACGTCCTCGAAGATCTCGTCCGCCTCTGCGAAACCTTTCTCCACCTCGCCGAAGGTCATGGAGACCACTTTGTGAAGGTTGCCGTGGTCGCCGTACTCGTGGATTCGCGGCTCGGGGGTCGCGAGAGCCTCTTCGATCGAGGAGATGGTGGCGAGCGGCGCGTACTCGACCTTCACGGCGAGGCTCGCCTCGTACGCGGCGTCCTCGGTGACGGCCACGACCGCCACGACCGGATCGCCCACGAAACGCACGCGGTCCGGGCAAAGGGCGTGCTCGTCCTGCGAGACGGGGAGGATGCCAAAGGGGATCGGAACCTCCTGGCCCGTGAGCGCACCGAGATAGCCCGGCACCTTCTCGGCCTCCGAGAAATCGATGGATACGATATTCGCATGCGGCACCGTCGAGCGCACCAGCCGGGCGAAGCACATCCGCGGGAACGCGAGATCGTCCGCGAACCGTGTGACGCCCGTCACCTTGGCGCGGCCATCCACGCGGCGGAACGGTTTGCCGATGATATTGGGCTCGCGCTGAGGCTCGGGCTCGGGTTTGCGTAGGGGATCGGCCATGATGATCTATTCCTCGACGGGGATCGGAGAGCCGTAGAAGACCTTCTCAGGAGGCGGTCCATCCTCGCCGCGCATCTTCGCGGCAGCCCACTCCACGCTTTCGACGATTTTGTGATACCCGGTGCAGCGGCAAAGATTGCCGGCCAGAGCCTCACGAATCTCCGCCGGTCCAGGCTTCGGATTCTCGGCGATCAGGGCCTTGGCCGTCATCAGGATGCCCGGCGTGCAGTAGCCGCACTGGGCCGCCCCGAGATCGGCGAAGGCGGCCTGGAGCGGATGGAGCTCGTTGCCGTGCTGCATCCCCTCGACCGTCTCGATCATCTTGCCCGCCATGTCCGCGGCGAGGACCAGGCACGAGAGCACGGGCCGGCCGTCTACCAGCACGGCGCAAGTGCCGCACTCGCCGAGCTCGCAGCCATGTTTGGTGCCAGTGAGGCCGCATTCCTCGCGCAGGACCTCCAGCAGCGTGTGGTGAGTAGGGAAGACCACAGGGCGATCTTCGCCGTTGATGCGGAGCTTCAGGGTGGTCAGGTCGTTCATGGTCTTCCTTGGGTGTCATAGAACGTGCCGCCGTCCGAGGGTGAACCACGCCGGGCCGGCATCGCCGCCTCGGAGACGACCCGCCGTTCCCGATTCCGAAAAGTCATCGTATCGGTCTGGGTCGTCTCTACGGACACGTTGTCGAGATCGTCAAACGGTGAAGGTTCTGGAGGGATCCACAGAAAAACATCCCCAGAATCGTGGCCTTGGACCACGGCTGAAACGGGTCCGTAGAGACGCCCCAGACCGTAACGATAACCGTGCAGGCCACGAAGCCGGCGGGGCGTCTCCGCGGCGGCGATATCGGCCCGAGGAGCGCCATCCTCGCCCGTCATTGAGTGTCTTCCTTGGAGGAACGATCCCCAGGATTGGGGACTCTTCCAGGGCTCACGCCATCAACCCCCGCACCAACAGCTCCGCGCACTCCTTGCCGATCTCGCGCGCCGTCTTGCCGCCGTCCGGGCGGAACCACTTGACGGTCCAGTTCACGGCGCCGAGGATGGCCATGGCGCTCACTTTGGGGTCGGTCTGGCGGAAGATGCCGACGGCCATCCCTTCTTCGATGATCTCCCGGAAGGCGCGCTCGTATTCGTCGCGCCGGTCCTGGACGGTCCGCCGCCAGGGCTCGCTCAGGGCCTCGACCTCCAAGTGGGCGAGGGAGCCGGGGATCCCCTCGTTGAGCAGCACGACATGCCCCTCGATCAGCAGGCTGAGGCGCGCATCCGCCTTGTGAGCGCCCTTGCGCGCCTGCGCCGCCAGGGCGATGAGCCCTTCGAGGGTATCTTCCTGGACGAAGGCGAGGAGCGCTTCCTTGTCCTTGAAGTAGTAGTAGAGGTTCCCCACAGCCATGTCGAGCTCCGCCGCGATGTCGCGCATCCCGGTAGATTGGAGCCCCCGCCGGCGGAAGACCCGCGACGCCGCGTGAAGGATCTCGCGCTTCTTCTCCAGGATCTTCTGCTGCACACGGGGATCTTCTGAGGTTTGAACCATGGTTCAAATTATGCCAGGGAAGGGGCGTGGTGTCAAGAGGAAAAGGACAACAAGGACACCAAGGACTTCAAGGACAGCCAGCGACGACCGCGAGCCAACGCTTCCCTTGGCTCCTGCGGTATCGTACGCCGGTGAATCGGCCACCGATCCCCCTCCTGCTCCTCACTCTGCTCGTCACAGCCTGCGGAGGTGGCAGGACGGGAAAAGCGCCTCTCCAGAAACCGGCCTCGGGCTCGGGGCCGGAGGTCTGGATGGAGCTGCGGCGCGGCACGGAGCCTCAGGAGCTGGTGCACATCGGCGTGCAGGGGGTGCGGATCGGGCCGGCCGAGGGGCCGCTGGCCGTGAAGCTGTTCGCCGATCCCCGCCGCTCGGAGGATGCCTGGTACTTTCTGCGCACCTATGCGCCGTTCGAGCTCAAGTCGCCGCAGGGAGGCCTGGTCTTTCACGGCAAGGGACGGATGCCCCCCGGGCCGGTCGAGAAGCGGATGATCTTCGAGTGGTCGCGGGCCGTGGCGACCGAGGCGGCAGGGGGCCAGGGAGGGGGGGCTTACGGACTGGCCCTCGCCTGGCACCAGGGAGGCTCTTCCGGGATCTGCCGGGACGTGGCCCTCTACCTCACGGGCGAAGCAGTGGCCTCGGCCTGCGGTTGGACCGCGGACGCCCCGGGGCGGCTCGATCCGGCCCAGCTCGGCCGCGTCTATGGCTGGTTCGATCGCCTGAAGCCGTTTCAAGCCAGCGCCGGCGAGCAGGACCTACGGCAGGGCTCGCTCGAAACCCGCCTGGTCTTCGCCGGCCGCGGTGCGCAGGTGGCCACGGCGGGCGAGCAGGCCGAGATCCAGGCGTTCGGAGCCGCCCTCTTCAACGAGCTGGCGGCCCGGAAGGAAGGCGCCGCTCCCGCCCCGGCCGCGACTCCCGAGACGGTGCCGCCAGCCAAGAAGGGCTCGACCACTCCGCCGCCGCCCTCGCATCTCCTCCTTCCCCCGCATCCCACGCCTCCCAAAGGAGGTGAAGAGGAGATCGTCCTCCAGCTCCCGGACAAGCCGCCGCCGCCTCCGGGCGCCGGGATCTAGCGGCGCCCAAAGTGTTAGACTGCTGGGTGGAGGCGGCATCGAACGACGAAGCGTCGCCTCTCCGACGGTCCAGGATACCGATCGACAGCCCGAAATAAGGATCGATGGCCAGAAATAAGCATCGATGAGCCATCGATCGATAGATGGCAGAAAACAAGCATCGATGAGCCAAGATAAGCATCGACGGGCCACCGATCGATAGATGGAGGAAAATAAGAATCGATGAGCTGTGGATCGATCGATGGGCCAAAATAAGGATAGACGGGCCGTCTATCGATCGATGAGTCAGAATAAGGATCGACAGGCCATCTATCGATAGATGGACCAAAATAAGGATCGATGAGCCATCCTATTCATAGGTGAGGCATCGAGGCATCGATGACCATGGGAAGCCTTCTCAAGATGGAGAAGCAAACAGGGTGAGCCATCTCTTCTCGATCGCCGGCCTGGGAAGGGAGGGGGTTCTGGCGATTCTGGATCGCGCCGAGCTCCTCCGTACGTCGTCCTTTCGCGGCGTTTCCTGCCAGGGCAGGATCCTCGGCTTGTTCTTTTTTCAGCCTTCGGCCCGCACCCGATTTGGCTTCCACGCCGCGATGGCTCGCTTGGGCGGGACGGCCATCGAGCTCACCGAGACGAAGTTTCAGGCCGGCATGTCGAGGCCCGAATCGCTCCCGGACGTGATGCGCTCCGTCTCGGGCTACTGTGACGCTCTCGTGCTTCGCCACGAGTCGGCGGCCACGTTTCGCGAAGCCATGGAGTCGTCCAGCGTGCCCGTCATCAACGGCGGCTGCGGCGTCGAGCACCATCCGACCCAGGCCCTCATCGACTTGTTCGCCATCCGCAGGCGCTTCGGCCGTCTCGATGGGCTGCGGATCGGCTTGGCGGGAAACCTCGCGGACTCGCGTTCCGCGCGCTCCTTCCTCCAGGGCCTTGCATACTTCCCGTGGAGGGAGCTGCGTCTGATCTCGCCGCCGGGGAAAGAGTTCCCGATTTCTCTTCTAGCCGGCCTTCCCACCTCGGAGGTCCATCTGAGAAACGAGCTCGATGTGGAAGGTCTCGACGTCCTCTACATGACAGGGCTGCCGGAAGGAACCGGACCCGGCCGGATCGAAGAGGAAGCACGAGAGCGGTTCCGCCTGACCCGCGAGAGGGCTGAAAATTTGCCCGCCTCGTCGCTCGTGCTGAATCCCTTGCCGCGCATCGACGAGATCGCCCCCGAGATCGACTCTCTCCCGATCGCCGGCTACTTCCAGCAAAGCCAAGAAGCGATCTTCGTGCGCTGCGCGGTGCTGGAACGTGTTTTGGCCGAAAGGTAGCGATAATCATCCATTATCCCCCTATGCTCAGCCTGGAGATTCCCCGATATTGGCCGGTCAGAGAGAAGGGCTGTGCTGTGCAGGAGGTCTTGAAATCCTTGCTTCTGAGAAAGAGACGGTCTGCCGATAATGGATGATTATCCCACCAGCTCACCACTCCAGAGGCGTTACGAGATTCTGAAACCGGTACTGGATGAGCGTATCCGCCGTCTCTGGGCGGCGGCGGAAGCGCTGGCGTTGGGGATGGGCGGGGTCTCCCGAGTCTCCGGCGTCACGGGCCTCTCCCGGACCACGATCCAGTCCGGAATCGAAGAGCTGCGGCGCTCGGGGACCGAACCGCCACTCCCGGCGATTCCCGGACGGGTCCGGCGACCCGGCGGAGGACGAAAAACGGCGGCGGAGGTGGATGCAACGCTCGCGAGGGATCTCGAAGCTCTTTTGGAGAGCGCGCACGAAGAGCCGGGCCCGACGCTCGATTGGACGTGCAAGAGCATTCGCAGTCTCGCCGCGGAGCTGGCGGAGTCCGGGCACCAGGTGAGCTACCGCACGGTCGGAAACCTGCTGCACCGCCTGGGGTTCCGATTTTCGCCCGGGGAGAGCTACAAAAGGTTTTCTCTCGCCAGCCGGCGCCAGCAATACCGCCTGATCTCCCGCCTCGTTTCCTCGTTCCTGAGCAAGGATGAGCCAGTTCTCTCGATAGGAATTTCGGGGAGTCTCAAAGGGGACGATCTCGCCGGCGGGACGCAAACTCGCCAACCGGTCACGCCGGAGCAAAGCACGGCCGTCCTGGCGGCGGCGGCGCTGCGACTCTGGTGGGAGCGCAGCGGTTCCCGGCAACGCCAGCAGGCTCGGAGAATGCTTCTGATGGCAGATACCGCTGGGCTTGCCGGCGGCGACGGAACGATCTGGGCTCCGTGGCTGCAGCCGTTGGCCATTGACTCGGGCTTGGAGATCGTGGTGGCCCACTTTCCCCCTGGAGCCCGGCGCTGGCGGCGGAGCGTGCGCGAGATCACCTGCTCCTGCACTCTACCAACCGTCGGCGGCGAAGCCCCGAACGTCGAGATCGAGCTGATCCTGGCAGCCGAAGAAAAGCCCTCCCGGCGGCCGCCTCTCGACCCTGGGGAGTCCTGCGACGAGCTTTGGAATTATCGAATCGTGCCGGAAGGAAAACAGGGGTGAAGCCCCGGCGCACCGGCGGATCAACTGGTGCGGAGTCTCAGCTCCTCGGTGAGGCGGTGCAGGGCCATCTTATACCTCCAAGGATCGTTCCAGCCTCGGAAATCGAGGACCAACCGCCGCATGAGGCGTTCGACGAGAGGAGAGGCCTCGGGGCTGTCTGGCTTCTCTATAAGGCAGCCGTCGATGTCGATGGGCAGGACCACACTTTTCCCGGTCTGCTTCTCCTTCTCGAGGGCCACATTGGCCTCCTCGTTGACCCAGGGTCGCGTCAGGGCGTCCTGCGAGCAGCAGATCAACGTCCGGTCTTGATGAACGATCGCGCTTCTGACCTCTTCAAAGATCCCTGAGCCGAGGCTCATACTTCGGTCGTCGCGCCAACAGATGATCCCTTCGTGTTCGAGACTGGCGGAGAGCCGTGCCGCGAACTCCTTGTCCTTGTGGCTGTAGCTGACGAAGCAGGTGCTCCACTCGCGTTTCTGCGACCAGATCTCGAAGGCTCCCTTGGTGAGCAGATCAGGGATCTGCGCATTCTGAAAGAACCATTGCACGGGGCGCATCAGCTCCGGCTTGCGGCGAAGGAACTGCGCCGTCGCGAGGAAAATCTGAGCGTCGACGATGGAGTGCTCGGCGTGGTACACGGCGTCCAACCCAAGGCCACCTTCGATGATCCTGTGGTCGAAGCTGGTGTACCCGAAGGTCGCAGAGGTGAGCTTCGTTCGCTCGAAATCTGCCTTGAGGAGATTGGCGTGACGTAGGATCGCCCGCTCCAGGCTTGTATCTTGGAGCTTGGCTCCGTAAAGATTGGCCTCCTCGAGGTCGGCTTCCTGGAGATTGGCCCGCCTGAGATTTGCCTCCTTGAGGTTGGAGTTCCGTAGGTTGGCGCGGACCAGCGACGCACCTTCGAGATTGGCTTGGAGCAGATTTGCGTTGTCGAGCTTGATGCCGTCCAGCCTCGCGTGAGGGAAAGCCACCTTCAAGAGATTAGGCCAGACCGTCGGATTGTCGTCTCGCCAGCGGTTCCACTCGGAGACCCCGCGCTTCAGGACCTCGACGTGCTCAGGGTTGGCTTCGTGTTCCGGATTTGCCATGAGTGGCGGCCTCCCAATCCGAACCGCTGCGGGAAGAAAAGAGTTGTTCAGCGTGTGCCTAGATTAGGACGATTCCGCGGTCGTTGTCAACCCCCTGCACCATAGGTGAAGCGTGCCTTCGCCAGCTCGACAAGCCCGAACCGATCAATTTTTCCCTGTCCGTCCAGATTATTTTTTCCCGTGCCTTTGCCTTGCTTGCTCCGAAATTCCGATGCTATCTTGCAAGAAACGGCATGCGAGGAAGGAGTGGACTGCGGGGATGCTGGATCCGGTTCAGCTTCTGAAGCTTCGTCTGATGGCCGAGGGGCTCGCCGTCTCGCCTCGTGCCCGCGCCTCACTCGCGGGCCGTCCTCTGACCCTCGCGGACTACGCCACCACCTCGGGAATTTCTCTCGTCCTCGACGGAGACATCTGGGTCAACGCACCTCTTCAGGACCATAATCCTAACTTCGTCTCAGAGGCGTCGCCGCACGTCCTCGACTTGGAAGAGGACGGCTACGTGGTGCGATCCCAGGGCCGGAGCTTTCCGGCCAGGCCCATTCCCGTCCCCGATTACGACTGCGAGACGAACTCCTCCGAGGAGCCCTACACCTCCTACGCGATCACCCACACGGACCGCGTGCGGATCTCGCCGATCGAGGGGTGCGGGATGGTTTGCACCTTCTGCGATCTGCCTTACGAATTCCGCTACCGGAGAAAGCGGATCGACGGGCTGGTGGATTCGGTGCAAAGGGCGATCGACGACAAGGCCCTCCCGGCCAAGCACGTACTGATTTCGGGCGGCACTCCGAAGTGGGAAAAGAGTGAGGTCGAGTTCATGCAGACGGTCTACCTGACCGTGGCGGAGAGATTTCCGAGCTTCCCCGTCGACATCATGATGGTTCCGCTGCCAGGCCTGCTGGAGCTCGAGACGCTCCGCGCCGGGGGTATCCATGGCCTTTCCATCAACCTGGAGATCTACAACCAGGAAATCGCCAGGAAGGTGATGCGGCCGAAATATGAGATGGGCCTCCAGTACTATCTCGATTTCATCGAAGAAGCGGTCGCCGCATTCGGCCCTGGCCGGGTCCGCTCGCTCCTGATCGTCGGCCTCGAGCCTCCGGAGGACACTCTCAAGGCGGTGCGCGAGCTGGCGAGCCGAGGCTGCGATCCTGTCCTGAGCCCTTTTCGTCCCGATCCGGTGACTCCTCTCAAGAATCATCCGGTCCCCACGGTAGAGCTGCTGGAGCGGGTCTACCTGGAGAGCCTAGAGATCGTCTCGGCGTACTCCACGGTGAAGCTGGGTCCGCGTTGTATTCCTTGTCACCACAATACATTGACTTTTCCTGATGGATCAGATGCGTACTACTACTCTTAGGGCTCGTCACAGAACGACAGTGCCAACTCTTGCCTCAGCCCCGAAGGGGCGACAGCGTGGAGCCTGGGGCGTGAGCCCCAGGATAAGGATTTCCCAACTCCTCTTGAAAGCCCCGAAGGGGCGACAGCAGGCCGGAGCTGCAAGGCTGCTGCCGCCCCTTCGGGGCTTTTCGGAGTTGGTGGTGGATCCCTTTACCTGGGGCTCACGCCCCAGGCTTCATGCTGTCGCCCACTTCGGGGCTGAAATCCGGGGACTTGGTTTAGTTATTCCGTGTCGCGCCCTTAACGGCAGAGCGGAGGATTCCTGATGCATATCTATGAGCTCAACGGAAAGCGTCCCCGTATCCACAAGACCGCCCGCGTTCTCGACGGAGCGGTGGTGGCAGGTGACGTCGTCATTGGACCCGATGTTTTGGTGAGTTGGCACGCTGTCGTCTATGCCGAAGAGGCGCCACTGGAGATCGGAAGGGGAGCATGCATCGGCGATGGGGCTCTTGTCCATGCAAGAGGAAATCCCATTCGGGTTGGAGATTACGCGATGATCGGACATGGTGCACAGGTCTGCGATGCGAGTGTCGGAAATCGCGCGCAGGTAGGGATTAACGCAGTAGCGATCCACGGTGCGTTCGTCGCAGAGGAATCGATGTTGGCCGCCGATTCCTTCCTCTGGAAGGAGGCGATGAATCCAAGGACCCTCTGGGCAGGGCGACCGGCAAAGGAGGTGGACTCTCATCACGAGGAAGGTTTGGAAAAGAGAGCACATGAGAAGCTGGCTATCTTCGGCACGATGCAAGTTGTCGATCTGCGGTCGGTACAGTACGAATGACCACGGCCAAGGTAGTGCGAGATGGGGCGGCGCCGGTACTCACGGCACCTCTTTTAGATCGAGGATCTGGCATCCATGGCCTCTCGCTCAACCTCGAGATTTTCGGCGACGAGGCGTCGCGAAGGATCATGCGCCCCAAGGCGGATCTTGGGGAAGAACTACTGGTTCGACTTCATCGGCCGCGCCGCCGAGGATGGTGGGAATTGGTGCGGTGGTCGTCGACGGCGCTTGCGTACCAAGGAGTCCATGTTGGCGGGGGATTCCTTTCTCAGAGGGAAAGATGCGAAAACTACGACCGAGATGATGTGGGCAGGAAACCCTGCGAAAGAAAATCGCCCGTGGACGAAGGGCAGCGTTGGAATGGAGGAGAGGGCGCGTGCGCAGTTGGCGTTTTTCGATACTTTGCGAGCCGCTGACCTTAAGTCCGTTCGGGTTCGAACAGTACAATGACTGGCTCCATACCTCGGCGTATCGATTTTGATTGACGTAAGGGAGTCTAAAATGTCTCGAGTATTCATAAGCTATTCTCATACGGATGAAGAGTACGAGGTCAAGCTTCGAGCACATCTAGCGTCAGCGCGCAGGATAGAGGTTAAGACATTCTCTGATACCCTGCTAAGGCCGGGAGATCACTGGCCGAGTGAGACCCAGCGATACATGGATGAAGCGGATGCAGGGATTCTTCTCCTCTCTTGTGCCTTCATGAACTCTGAATGCTGCGGTGCTGAGCTTAATTCGTTGATCGCCCGAGAGCCTCCTTGCCGTTTGTTTCTGGTTCTTATCGAGTCGTGCTTCTGGTATCATGACAAGCGGCTTGCAGAGATCAACCTTGTCAATCGTAAACCTGTGAAGGAGTCTAACAACCCCGACAAGGCGCTTTTCGATGTCGCGGAAAAGATCTGCAAGACTCTTCTCGAAGCACCGTCTCTACATAGACGGCGGGCAGCGCGGTCAACTGAGGAGCAAGACCCTTGGAAACGAATTGGAGAGGCAATCGAGCAAGGCTTCTTTACTCCTGTTCTCGGTCCGGGCTGTTACGAAGTAACAGAGAAAACGAGAGCGGCTAGGGAGCATTTGGATGGGCGGTTGGAATGGCTGTTTCAGGAGCTAGCAGGCGATAAAAACGCTCGGGAGTTCGTGGAAGGCGTAGCCTTGAGCGCCTTCAAAGAAAAGTTGGGGGATAGAGGGCAGGTAGCAGGTGCACCGGTTGACGTTTGGATGCGAGATCTTATCGCCTTGCAGGCAAGTCTTGCGAAGTTGGGCGCGAGTTGCTGTCAATTACTCGGTAATGCGATGCAGGAGCGTCCGCGAGGATTCGTTGACGTTCACTCCTTGTGGGCGTTCGTCGGAGAAGATCCTTCGTTGCCTGACCAGCCTGGACAGTCAAATATCCGGCAGCGATTTTTCAATGTAACCGATCTCGCCGCCGAGTTGAGCAAAAGACTAGATTCCAGCGTGCAGCCGATGCGCGGGCTCGGTATTAGAGGAATACTGGCACAGCTAGTCATGATGACCTATTCCATATTCTATGGGGAGATTGCCAGGGAAAACTGTGATAACGCAGCTCGGGAGTGGAAGAAAAAACATCGCGACCTAGTGACAGCGGCAGCACGGCTGGTGACCCCGCCGGAGATTCCAGATTCCACGAGAATCTCAGTGTCCCATGTAGAATGGCTCGGCGACCTGTTGTGGCATACGATCCGGTTTGATGCGCCCATGTATCCCTCACCGGACGAGCTTGCATTTCAGCTCTCTGTTTGTCTAGGTACCAAGATTCCGCCACGGAAGGAAAGGGTGGGAACTGTTGCTGAAGTGGCGGACTGGCGGATTCGTCCCGCGCTTATCCGAAACCTCTTCCGGGCATACGAAGTAGGATCCTCCTCGCGTGCTGAAGATGAATCTCATTTTTATAACACTATTGCGCGTGCACTCCTTTACGAACCACCGCCCAAAAACGCGTTCAGTTCAAGGAAAGGATGCGGAGGGGAAGCCGTGCGGAGCCAGCGAATTAAAATTGCTATTTCCACGACTTTCGACCGTGAGCTGGAAAGAGCGTTTGATCGAATGAAAAAAACTTATCACATTGTACTTCCGGTGTATGTCCATGAGAGTGAGGGTGAAGATCAAGAGCACAGCGACTGGGAGGACGATTGGCTTTTCGTGACCATTACCTGGGATGAGTTCGGCCAGCGGATCCCGTTTCCCGGTGTGCATCTAAGAAAGGGGAGTCTTGACAAGGATGATATAGATCTCAGTAAGCGTGGAATTAGGGAACCAGTAATTGTCAAGTTGCATGGTTCACCGCTCGAGACCTTGACCAATCAGAGTTGTATGCACAGGTTATCGATCTCGGATTGCGACTTCATTGAGGCGATGATCTCACGGGATAGATTCTGGCCGCCAGGGCTGAGGGAAGTGCTAGAAGTCAATAGGCGTGTTCTCTGCTTCATTGGCTATCCCCTCACAGATACAAGAAGCCGAATGAGGCTTTCAGATCACCTCGAAGGTGAGAATAAGTGTACGCTCTACCTGGTTGATTCTCCAGAAGATCCGTTGCGGCACACACTGCTAAATAACATCAACGTGATTTTGGTTTTGAATAGGTTGGAGGAACTTCCGGGCCGTATCGAGAGCTGCTTGACTCAGGGTTCTGAAGGGTATTCTTAGGAGCTACTGATGGAAATCCAGAAGTCATTTGACTGTCCATGGCCTGGGCCTGTCCCGTACACAGAGAGCGATGCTGAGCAATTCCTTGGACGCAGTGAGGAAATCAAGCAATTGTTGAATCTTATGGATCGGCAACAATTAAATATTCTGATTGCGCTGAGCGGAGTTGGGAAGAGTTCTCTTCTGCAAGCCGGATTAGTCCCGGCGCTGCGCTATATGCGAGAGGATACGGGGGACTTTGGGCCAGCGTTGTTGGTACGAGAGTGGGGAGAGTGGGCTGGGCTCAGCGAGAGCTCGCCTTCTGTGCTTCTTATCCATGCGATCGCCAATTGCATCCAGCGTCTTGCGGAGGACGGTGCCCCAAGCGGCGGTGACCAATTTGAAAAAGATATAAAAGCGCTTTTGCAGGTTCAGGTTCCGCATCCTTCTCCTGAGTTGGTGAGACAAGATCCAGGGTTTGCGCTCCGGGCGTTGGTGGACTATGTCCGTCAGCTTTGCGCTGCGACGGGGGGCCTCGTACTGATTATAGATCAGGCAGAGGAATTCTTAGGATCTGGACTACCAGGCCCGGATCAGGAACGCGAGTATGGCGTCCTGAGGATAATAGGAACGTTATTTAACAAGGAAAAGAGCCTCAAGCTGTTGATATCGCTCCGAGAGGAATATCTAGGACGGATCAGTCTTCTGAGAAGAGAGGTCGAAGGGCTGGATAAGAGGATCTTTCGACTCGAGCCGATGCCTCAGGGCACTGTTCGGGAGGTGCTCTTACAGACGCCCTCTCTGACGGCAAACAAGGTGGCATTCGCGGGCGATCGAGTGATCGATACTCTCCTGCGGTGGCTGGGCCAGGCTGGCGATGCTTCTGCGGCAGTCGATGGGCAGGTGTCTGTGGACCTTTTACGTCTTCAAGCCCTTCTTACTGAGGTCTTCCGGGAGGCACAGAAGAACGCTTCGGCAGCCGGCATTGTTATCGATGAAGACACGCTTTCCGACTTCAAGCGGCAGCTCGAGAAAAAGCTAAATAGGGAGATCTCGCCGAAAGAACTGGCTCGCCATGCGCTTGAGAATTACGTAGAGCGCCTTCTACAGGAGGCTGAGGTTGAAATTCCTCCTGCAGGCCCTGGGCGAAGACTGCTGAAGAGGGTCCTCGTTCGGATGGCGCCATGGCTTTCCTCGCCTGGCGGCTTCAAGCGCCATGTGCCCGAGAATGAGCTTGTGGTCAACGCTATCAGGGATGACTTGGACATACTGGGGTTGAAGAGCAGGTTGGAAGAGGTTCGCTCCGCCGTCGTAGTTCTATTTGAAAATTGGCGCCCTTCCGAATCGGTAGAGATTAGCTGTAAGGCGATTACATCTTCAAATCTCAGAGGAAGGCAAGATCTTTTGGAGCAGTTCAAGGTTGAATTCGAGACCACGGATGAGAGCTATCTCTCTGGAGAAGCCCTTCTTCACGGGTGGTCTACTTTTACCGCGGCTACTATGCTGGTACGTGCCGCCTTCGAAGTGCTAAGACTTTTATGTGCTCACCGAGTGCTGAAATTTTCGCAGGGCAACACTTTTTCTTATGAGCTCATGCATGACGGATTTGGACACGCGCTGTTTGAATGGGCAGAGCGCGAGAGGACTGCGCTCGCGGACACACTCGCGGCGGTTGTGAGCCGGCGTGGTGAAACGTTTCGCTGGCGAGCTCTTGCAGGTGAGAAACTAAAACGAATCTCCTGGCTGGGATGTAATCTGAACGAAACGGTGATCCAGAATGTACGCTTTGAGAGCTGCACTTTGAAGGGTACCATTCTGACCGACTGCTCGCTAGAGAACTGTGTATTCGATGATTGCGATCTACGCGGTGCCGTTTTCGTCAGAGGAACTTGGAAGAACGTCATCATTCGATCGTGCAAGTGTCAATCGACGCTTTTCCGTGGAACAGACTGGGACGAAGTGCACATAGAAAGTTCGGTTTTGGAGAATGCAACGCTGGTGGCGCTCGGGCTGACCGGCAATCTTGAGATTGACGACTCGTCTCTGGTCTTTTCACAGATATCTAGATTCAGGCCAGTGAATGGTGCCGACTTGGGAAAGATCACGATCACTGATAGCGATCTCCAGAATGCCCTGCTCGAAGAACGGAGTGCGTTATTGAACGAAGGATGTAACGAAGACGGAATTCTGAAGAAGAGGGATAGAGTGGTCTTTCCTAGACCCAGGAAGGGACCTCTCGCGGCGGGTTGATGGATGATCTAAACGAGAGCTTGGTCAACAACTCTGCGGATCAGTTAATATCGATGCTAACTGCTGGCGTGTAAGGATGGTACGGAGTAGGAACTCGATCTGGTCTGCAATGTAAGGCAACAGTTCCATACCGGTTTCCGTGACCGAGCTCTGGAAGATGGCGGCAAAGAGAATGCCTCTGTCAGAAATAGCCACTTCGGGATGGGGCAGGAGGGTACAGCGGACGGGGAAACGGTCGGAGTCCGGCCTGGCTATCGCGAGCGAATGGCCTGACAAATTATGAGCTACGACGTGAGCAAGCTTCGGTTGCAGGCGCGCTTGATCGGCCAACGATATCCCCTCGGGCGCTGGAAGATCGAGGAACGCCGCCATGTGGTCTAGATACAGATCGGGTAAGTCGAGCTCACGGTCGAGAGCTGCGGCATGAGCGGACGATCCCTGAAAACGCGGGTTGACCTCCACGAGGTAGACCGTACCGGAGTGAACGATGGCATCGACTCCGAACGCACCGAGATAACCCTTTTTGCCGAGCCAGCGCCCGGTCGTGAGCACGATCTGCTCCAGATCGTAGAGAAGCTTGCGATCCAATTCTCCAACCGCGGCAAAATCATTGCCGCAATAGCCAAAGCGGCGGTTCGTACAGGCGGGAATACCGATGATTTGGAGAGAGGGAGCGTGGAGGGAGACCTCGCCTCCGGAGAACACGCACGCATTCACGTTGAGGGGAATCGCTGGCGTCAGAAAGGGAGCTGCGGCCAGAAACCCCTCGTTGTGAATGGGCCATTCCCGCTGGAGTTGCGAAGGCTTTTCTGCGAGGGTGAGGCCGGCCCCGCCATCGGAACGGTTCGTACGAAGGACAATCGGACCCGCTTCCGCGGCCTCCCGGATCAGAGCCATGTCGTCGTCCGCGAAGTACCGCCAGGGCACCACGCGAACTCCAGCCTCTGCGAGCTGTGTCTCGATCCACGGTTTGTGCTCGAAGCAGGCCTGGAACTCGTGGAAGAGTCCCATGTACTTGACCAGGTTGGCGCGCGTGAAACAAGCCGAAGCCAAAACGGCGCTCGGACGATAGGGAATCACCGCTGCCGGACGGCTGAAGGCCCGGAGCAATCCTTTGCGTATCTCGTGGACGGCTTCGGACGAGTCTTGATCAATCGAGTAGCTGTCGAGGTCCACCCGCTCTTTCTTGAGAGTTTCGAGGCACGTCTCCTGGATTCCCACCGCCTCGAGCGGAGCGATCTGGCTGAAGACCTCTTCGAAGTTGCTGATCTCGAGAAGCGAACGGGCGTCGGTGCCGCGGGTGCCGAAGTAGACGAGCCTCCGTCCCGCCAGGCGGCGCTCGATCTCTCTCACTCTCTGCCGGTAGGTCACCATGGGCGGTTCTCCGGAATCATGAAACCACGGTCATCACTGGTCAGGCAAGCGGCTTGGCGGCGGAGCGGAGGTGGACGTTGATCTCGCAGCTCCTGACGTACTGCACTGAGCTCCTCGTCCTCACCCTCGCCCGGGGGAGCCTCTACGCCCTCATCGCCGTGGGCTTCGCCCTCGTCTTTGGAGCTGGGCGGGTGCTCAACCTCTTCCATGGTGGGTTCTTCCTGCTGGGGTCTTACCTGGCGTTCTTCTACTCGGGGATGGCGCTTCCGCTTCAAGACGCGCCGCGGATGGCGATGGTCACGCTGCTGGCTGCCGCCACGGTCGGGGGGATCGGGTTCGTTTACTTCTGGGCCTTTCTTCGCCGCTACGTGGGGCGGCAGATCCAGCTCATGGTGGTGGGGGTGGTGGCGAATCTCGTGACGGCGCAAGGGTTCAGCGCCTGGTATGGAACGCAGGCGGCGTACGTCGCACCCATCGTGCCCGGGACGATCCAGGTGGGATCGGCGCAGGTGCTGCGACAGCAGATTCTGATCGTATGTTTGGCGATCGTCCTGTTTCCGGCCCTGGGGTGGCTGCTTCGCCATACGCGGATGGGCAGGGCGATCCAAGCGGTCGCCCAGGATGCGCGCGGGGCCCGGCTGGTGGGGATTCGCCCCGAGGCCGTGCTGGGGACGACTGTGGCGTTGGCCGCGATGCTGGCGGGCCTGGCCGGGGCGCTCGCCGCGCCGGTCTTGGTGGTGTCGCCGAGCCTCTGGACGTTCGCGCTGCTCAAGTCGTTCACCATCGTGATCCTGGGCGGAATCGGCAGTCTGAGGGGAACGCTGATTGCGTCCTACGCCTTGGGAGCCGTCGAGGTGGTGGGGATCTCGCTGGTGGGGGAGGCGTGGGCGGAGCTCATTGCGGTGGTGATCGCGGTGGTGGCACTGGCGCTGCGGCCGCGAGGAGTGGTGAATGAGCAGGCCTGAGCGCGTCGTCCTGGGGCTGGCCGTGGCGCTGGCGGCAGTCGGGGTGATCGCTCCGGCTTCCTTTCTCACCGATCTGGTGGGCGCGGCCTGCGTAACGGGGATTTTCGTCCTGAGCTGGATCGTGTTCTGCGGGCCGACGCGGGAGCTGAGCTTCGGGCATTCCCTGTTCGTTGGTGTCTCGGGTTATCTCGGCGGTCTCCTGCAGGTTCGCCTGGCCTGGAATCCCTGGGCGGCTCTGTTGGCCGGGGGGCTGGCAGGGGCCGCGTTGGGGGCGGGCGTGGCGTCGCTGACGTTCCGCCATCGCGGGCTGTACTTTTCCATGGTCACCATGGCGTTGCAGCTCGCTTTCTATCGCTCACTTTTCCTGGCCAGCTCGTGGCTGGGCGGAGAGGAAGGGATCATCGGCGTGCGCGCCCTCGCCGGCAGCCGGATGGCGCTCTACGCCATCTCGGCCACGGCGCTGGTGGTCCTCAGCGTCGCGGCGAGCCGATTCCTTCAGTCGCGGACGGGATTGCTTCTGGGAGCGACCGGGCAGGACGAGTCCCTGGCCCGGTCCCTGGGGGCGGACGTCCCGCGGCTGCGGTTGCGCGGGTTGGCCCTCTCCGGCGCGCTGGCGGGGCTGGGCGGCGCGCTGGCGGTGCTCACCCAGGGGCAGGCCAGCGCGGAGCTGGCGAGCGATCTCGTTTCGGTGCGCATCCTCCTGCTCGCCATCGCCGGCGGCCTGTGGAGCCTGCCCGGAGGGCTCGTCTCCACGTTCGCTTTCCAAAGTCTCCAGGCCTTGCTTTTCGGCAGGGTGCGCTACGACGCGTTGATCTATACGGGTCTCCTCTTGGGAGTGGTGTTGATCTTTCCCCGCGGCCTCGTCCCCGGCCGGCCGCGTTGGATGAAAAGGGTTCTTTCTCCTCCTCTCCCCCGGGAAGGCAAGGGTCAGGAGGGCGAGACGCGAGGAGCCGTGGAAGCCGCCGCTCCCCGGCATGTGGAAGGGCTTGCGCTACGCGGCATCGAGGTGCGCTTCGGCGGCGTGCAGGCGCTGGCGGGAGTGAGCTTCGAGCTGCCGCGGGGGGAAGCGGTCGGCGTCATCGGTCCCAATGGCGCCGGCAAGACGACGTTGCTGAACGTGATCGCCGGCCACCGGCGGCATGACGCGGGGGAGATCCGATGGGGGGGCAGAAGCCTCGGCAAGCTGGAGGCCGCCGCCCGCGCCCGGCTGGGCGTGCGCAAGACGCATCAGCAAGTCATTTCTTTTCCGGAGCTCACGCTGGAGGAGCATCTGGCGGTGGCGCGTGCGGCTGGTAGCAAGGGTTTCGGAGCCGCGGCGGCGGATCCCGAGCTGGCCCAGCTCCTGGAGGCATGCGGCGGAGAGGCGGCGGCCCTGGTGCCTCTGGGAGAGCTGCCGCCGGCGGCGGCGCGCATGGCGGAGGTGGCCATGGCACTGGCCGCTCCTCCCGAGCTGCTGCTGGTGGACGAGCCTTTCGCCGCTCTCTCCGGGCGCGAGGTGGACGCGGTGTGCGCGGCGCTCCTGGCTTTGCAGCGGCGGGGAGTGACGATGATCGTCGTCGAGCACCGGCTCCATGAGCTGTTTCGGCTGGTCAGCGAGGTGGTGGTGATGGATCAGGGGCGAGTCATCGCCCGCCGGCCGCCGGAGGAGGTGCTGCGCGATCCGGCGGTGCTCGCGGCTTATGGAGTGGGCGAGGAGAAGGAATCCGCGTGATGGCGCCGCTCCTGGAGCTGCGGGATTTCCACGTCCGCCGGGGATCGACGCCGGTCGTCCATGGGCTGTCGCTCGCTATCGAAGCCGGGGAGGTGCTGGTGCTGGCGGGCCGCAACGGCGCCGGCAAGACCTCGCTGCTGGAGGGAATCGCGGGCCTCCACTCTACGCAGGGAGAGTTGCGCTGCGCCGGCCGGGATCTCGCGGGGACCTCGGCGCGGCAACGTCTGCGGGCGGGAATCGCCTTGTGCGCCGAGGGGCGGAGCCTGTTCTCGGAGATGACGGTGCGAGACAACCTCGTCCTCGGCGGCTACCTGTGGCGGCGCGCGGAGGCGGAGCGCCGGGCGCAAAGTTTCATGACCCGCTTTTCCCTCCTCGCGCAGCGCCAGGCCCAAAAGGCGGGCTCGATGAGCGGCGGTGAGCAGCAGCTTCTGGCCGTATGCCGGGCCTTGATGAGCAATCCCCGGGTGTTGTTGCTCGACGAGCCGACCGCAGGGCTGGCTCCCCGCTGGCGAGAGGACATTGCCGGTCTCGTCCGCTCGCTGGTGGAGCCCGGGGAGGCCGCGGTGGTGCTGGTGGACGACAACCTGGAGTTTGCCCTGGGTCTCGCGGACAGGATCGTGGGCCTTTCCGGCGGGCGGGAGGCGTTTCGCCTGTCGCGGGCGGACCGGCCGACGCCGGCTTCGATCCTCGCGGGGCTTCTGGAATTCGAGCAACGAGCTTCGGCGGTCAACGGGAGGGTCCATGTCTGAGAAGGTGCGTTCACGGCTTGTCCTTGCAATCGTCACAGTCGTCTCGATCGTCTCGTTGCTCTCCCTCACCTCCTGCCGGCAGTCTTCTCAGACCGCTGGCGAGAAGGGGCCGATCGTCGTGGGCGTGGTGGCGCCTTTTTTCACCACGCCGGGGGAGGGGATTCGGCACGGGGTCGCCCTGGCCGTCGAGGAGATCAACGCGGCGGGAGGCGTTTCCGGCCGGCGGCTGGAGGTGGTGGAGGTGAACGACGAGTTTTCGCCGGCCAAGGCGATGCTCGCCTACCAGAGCCTGGCGGGGCAGCGGCACGCCGTGGCCGTGCTCGGCTTCGCGGGAAGCGACGTCTTCCCGGTCATGGAGCAGCTTTCGCGATATGGCGTTCCGGTGTTGGGCACGGGAGTGGCCGCGGACCGGCTGACGGAGATGGTGGGGCAGGACCCGGCGCGCTATGGCCGCTTTTTCCGCGTCATGCACCGCTCGTCGGAGCTGGCGGCGGTGACCTCGGGTTTCCTGCGCGATTATCTCCATGGGCAGCTCGGCTTGCAGCGCTTCGCCATTCTGGTGGAGGACGACATCTGGACGAAGGCGATGCGGGACGAATGGAAGAAGACGATCCAGGCGATGCCCGGAGCGAGCCTGGTTTTCGAGGACACCTTCTCGCCGGAGACCACCGACTTCGCCGCCACGTTCCGGCGGATCGCAGGCTCCGGGGCAGAGTACGTGCTGGATGCCTCGTCGCGCGTTCCCTCGGCCCTCTACCTCAAGCGCTGGTCCGAGCTGCAGGGGCCGTTGATCGGCGCCATTCCCACGGGTGCGGGGACCCGCAAGTACTACGAGGAGGTGGGGGCCGGAGGGACCGGCGTCTGCACCGTCGGGGTCATTCCCGCGGCGAACAATCCCTTGACCGACAAGGCCGCGGCCTGGCACGACTCCTACGTCAAGCGGTTCGGCGACCCCGAATACACGAGCGCCTATTCCTACGACGCCGTTTACGTGCTGAAGGCCGCCCTCGAGCGGGCGGGGAAGACGGACCCGGAGGCCCTGGCCGCCGCGCTGGCGAAGACCGACCAACCCGGAGTGATGGGGCGGTATCAGTTCGCGGCAAACCACCATCCCAGGTTCGGCCCCGGATTCCGGGTGATCAACGTCTACCAGTATCAGCGGCCGGAGCCCGACGGGTATCGCGTGATCTGGCCCAAGGAGAGGGCGGTGGCGGGGTTCGTTGCGCCGTCTTGGTGGAAGGGGCGTACGCTCGGGGGCGCGGCGGCGAGATGATTCGCGCTCTGGATCGGGTCGCCCCCTGTCTATTTATTCGTACAGTCTGTCCGCCTGGTGGGTCGCGGAAGACCCTCATCACCCCGGGCCTCTTCTCCCATCGCCCTCCCCCCAACCGGGAGAAGAGGGAGAACGGCAAGAAGGGACAATAGGGACGGCAGGGACAACAGGGACGAGGGAAACAGCAAGACCGCTCCGGCCGGGGTCCGGCACGGGTTCTGCACCGGCTATCCTAGAGAGAAGGGGAGACGGGACCCCAGGAGGACGAATCCATGAAAATTTCGCGTTGGTTCAGTTTGGTATTGGCTCTTGCCCTGGCGGCGGCTCTCGCCGGGTGCAGTGCGGAAATCTATGGCGGCTATCCCGGTCCCCACCGGGTTTACGTCCCGCGGGATCGCCCCTACCACGGGGGCGACGTCGAGGGGACGGTGGTGCGGGTGAGCCACCGCGATCAGGTCATCGTCGTGGTTCCCCGGGATACGGCTGACCGCGATGACGACGACCGCGACAGCGATGACCGCTACGAGCGGCGGCGTGGTCCGGGGCGCGGCGGTGAGATCGCCCTCTTCTATGACGACGACACCAAGGTGGAGTACCAGGGGCGCGACTACCGGCCGGAGGACCTGGAGCGCGGGGACCGGATTCATGCCAACGTCGAGCGGCATGGAGGGCGTCTGTTCGCCGGGGACGTCCAGGTGCTCTACGACGTCAGCAGCGGCGCTCCGGACGAGCCCGGGGATCGAGGAGACGACCAGGGAGCCAATCAGGGGGACGACCAGAGGGACGATCAAGGAGAGCTGCACGGGACCGTCCGCAACGTCGATCCCGAGAGGCATACCCTGGAAATCGAGGTCACGGACGGCCACGGTTCTGCGGATGGCCGGTCTGGAGTCGTCCGGATGCACTACGACGACCAGACCTCCGTCGAGTACGAGGGGCGCAACTACGAGCCCGAGAACCTCGAGCCCGGGGACGTCGTGAACGTCGAGCTGAGCCACGACCGCGGAGGACGGCCGGTCGCCGGCCACATCGTGGTGGTGAAGAACAGCCGCGGGGCCACCAGCCCCTGAGATGGGTCTTTGGACCCCGCCGGTCAGACCCCGTCGACCAGGCAGCCGAGGATCAGCAGGAACCCGGCGACCACGAGCGCCCAGAACCCGGCGTTGCCCAGGTTGGCGGGTAGGTGAACGACGCCCAGGCCGACGAGCGTGCCGATCAGCCAGAGGATGGCGGCGATGATGAGCGTCACCTTCTTCGGCGCCTGCGGACTGAATCCTCTTCCACGTCTTGCCATGGCGTGCTCCTCCGTGCTCGAAGTCGGTTGAAAGACGGCGGGAGGCTATCACAGGAGACGAGGCCGGCGGCCAGGGTTGGAGTAGAATCCTCCTATGGCCATTCGGCGATCGACGAAGGTACTGGGCTTCGCCCTCGGCAGCGCCATGCTCATCGGTATCGCGGCGAGTGCCCAGACGCCGCCTGCCGCCGGACACGGACCGTACTTCCCGGCGGATGCCCCGTGGTATCAGGACGTCTCCGCGGCTCCCGTCGACGCCGAGTCGGCGTCCGTCATCGGTTGGCTGGCGAGCGTTGGCGGCTGGGGCGGCGGGCGCATGCAGATCGACTTCTCCATCGAGGTGCTGGAGGCCGATGCTTCGGCGCCATTCAAGAGCTTCACGGCGACCGACGACTTCTTCGATCCCGATTGTGACTTCGCGCAGGTGCCCCTGCCGGCGGGCGGCGCCCTGGAAGGGGAGGCCGGCTATCAGTGCGTCAACGACGGCGACTGCCATCTCCTCGTCGTCCACCGGCCCACCAACCGCCTCTATGAGATGTGGCGGGCCAACGTCGTCGGCAACCAGTTCGACGGCGGCTGCCTCGCCGTGTGGGACATGACTCTCACCTATCCCGCCGCGGGGCGCGGCAACGACTGCACCAGTGCCGACGCCGCGGGCTTTCCCATCGCGCCGCTGCTCTTTTCCGCCGACGAGGTGGCGGCGGGGCACGTCGATCACGCCATCCGCTTCATCCTGCCCAACAGCCGCATGCGGCGGCTGGTCTACGTCCATCCCGCCACGCATTCGACCAATTCGACGAGCGGCCCCGCCACGGCTCCGCCCTACGGCTCGCGGCTGCGCCTGCGGGCCGACTATCCTCTGAATACGTTGCCCAATGAAGCCGCCCGTGTGGTGGCGCGGGCGATGCAGAAGTACGGCATCATCCTGGCGGACGGGGGCACCATCGCGCTGACCGCGCAAAGCGATCGCTTTACCGTCAACAAGTGGAACGGTCTGCTGGGGCCGCTCGACCTGCGTGCCCTTCAGGTCACCGACTTTCAAATGGTGCAAGGTGGCGACCGCTTCAACTTCACGGGCGACTGTGCGCGCACCACGCCGCTGTTCAACGACGGCTTCGAGCTGGGCGGCTTAAGCAAGTGGAGCGGGCGGGTGCCGTAGGGGGCCTCACAACTGCCCGGACGTCATCGCCGCCATCTTGGCCTGGTACTCCGGGTCCTGATAGCGGCTGAGGGCGAATTCCGCGGCGTACTCGGGGAGGGCGGCTCCCACGACGTAGGCGGAGAGGAGCTCGGCGGCGGCTTGCGAGGCCATGATGCCGTAGCCCGACATGCCGCAGAGGAGGTAGTTCCCTTCGACCGGCGTGGGACCGATCAACAACCGGTTTTCCTTCGTCTTGCAGTAGTAGCCGCCGTCCACGTAGGGGCGGCGCATGCGGGGGCCGAGGTATTCGGCAAGCGCGGGCACCATGCGGGCGAGGCCGCGCACCACGACCTCGGGATAGAACGGATCGAATTTCGGCGGGAACACAGGCTCCATCGGCTCCAGGTGATAGGTCCAGAGGAGGAGGTGCCAGCGGCTGTCCTTCCCCCCTTCGGGACGGAAGTGGACTCCCGCCGGCAACTCGCGCAAGAGCCAGCCGAGCTCGGGATCCTGCGCGAGCTGATCCCGCTCTTCGTCGCTCCAAGCGAGGGACACGGGATCGGTCCAGATCATCAGCGGCAGGTCACGCGGCAAAAGGCCCAGATAATCCTCGAACATCACCTTGCCGTGGAGCTCGTTGAAGAGCGGCAACTCGACGCCGCTCATCCGCCCCACGGCGGGGGAGAGGGGGCCGGCGGCGTTGACGAAGCGGCGGGTGGCGATCGAATTTTCCGCGGCGCCCGGCGCCAGGCGCACGCCTGCGATGCGGCCGTCTTTCACCTGGACTTCTTCGATCCTCCCTTTGATGAAGCGCAGGCCGTGCTCGCGCGCCTGTTCCAGGAGGTACATGCCGAGCTGCTGCGCGGAGAGCCAGCCGCAGCGGCGAACGTGCAGGAGGGCGAGAGTGTCCGGCGTTAGAAAGGGATAGCGGCGGAGGATGCGATCACGATCGTAGATCATGTCGGCGCCGGCGAGGTCGGGAGTGATCTCCTCGTCGTGCTCTTCCGGATAGGGGGGATCGTCCGGCGTGCCGCGATGGATGCGCAGCTCGCCGGCTCCCAGCGCCGAGACCTCGCGGGCGCCGCGCTCCAGCTCCGCGGCGCGGGCCGGGTCCGCGGTGAGATAGGCGTAGCCCCGGCGGTTCATCACGAAGCGGTTGCCGCTCTCCGCCGACAGCTCTTCCAGCAGGTCGATGCTGCGGTTCATGAACCGCACCATGGTATCCCCCGGCCCCGGCCACCAGTTGCGATAGCACTCGGTGGACTTGTCGCTGGTCACCGAAAGCGGCGGCTGATCGTCGATCAGCACCACGTCCTTCAGACCATGGCGCACGGTAAGGTGATGGGCGGCGGAGATGCCGGCGATGCCGGCTCCGCAGATGACGACTTCGGCGGTGCTCAAGCGGTTACCCCCTGTCTTCAGGGCGCCAAGCTTATCGTTGTTCAGGGAACGGGGGGATCGGGGACAAGGGGCCGAGCCGGAGCTCAGCCCTCTGACAAGAGTGATGTCGGTTAGTTATGGCCGCACCCCGTGCCTCCACAAGTCTGGCACGTACCGCCAGCCGAGGCCGGAAGGGTTTTGTAACAGGTATCTATGCAGGTCGCGGCGGCAGTGCATTTATCGAAGTTTTTGCAAAGGGTGGGGGATACATCACTAGCTCCAGCGACCCCCTTGAGGCTCACCAAATCGAGCATACGGATTGACTCTCGGTGAAGCGTCAACTTCTTTCTCGACTTGCGCATAATTGATCCTCCCTGTATAGAGTTCTAGATTAGTGTACACTTGGAACGGGTGGAGGTCAAGATCGAAGATGTAAGGGGCATGTGAGGAGCTTTACCGCACTGCCGTGTATTCGGACAGCATCCCCATCTGCACCAGCCGCTCGACTTGCGAGAAGCCGGCGTCCTTCAGAGCGCCCAGGATGACGTCCGGTGGCACGCAGTTTTCGATCGTATCCCAGTAATATTCCATCAGCGTCTGGGAGGAGCGGCCGCCGCGGCCGAAGCGGGCGAGGAAGGGCAGGACGCCGCCCATGTAGAGCTTCAGGAAGACGGTCGCGAAACGCGAGCGGGGCGGGGTGATCTCCAGCAGCAGCACCTTGCCGCCGTCTTTGAGCACCCGCCGGTATTCCTGGAACGTGGTGCGCAGATCGGCCACATGGCGCAGGGCATAGCCCATGCTCAGCCGGTCGAAGACCTGATCGGGGAAGGGGAGCGCCTCCGCCAGGGCACGCACCCGGCGGCGAGCTCCCCGGCGGCCGGCTTCCCGAAGCATGCCGAGGGAGGGATCGAGCCCCACGACTTTCCCGGCCGGCCCTACGATCTCCTGTCCCTGAACGGCCACGATCCCGGTGCCGCACCCCGTGTCGAGCAGGCTCATGCCCGGGGCCAAACCCGCCCGCAGCAGGGCTTCCTTACGGTAGTGATTGCCCGAGCCGAAGCTCATGGCCTGGTTGATCCAGTTGTAATCGGGCGCCGCCTCGTCGAACCATTTGCCCATCTGCCGCCGGTGCTCCGCCTCGTCGGCGTAGTAGCGCGTGAGCGGGGGATGGGGAGGGAGCGGCTCGGGCTCCGCGGCCTGAGGGCTCGCGTCGGTCATGGTGCGGGGAAGCCTATCGTATCGAGACCCGCGGCGGCGCAATCCCGCCCCGCTACTGCACCCCCAGCGTGAGCAACGGCTCTCTCACTTGGTGGCTGCCGGCTTTGAGGGCGAAAAGGTAGGTGAGGAGGTTGAAGGTGGTCTTCGAGTTCAGGTCGTCGTCCGCGATGTAGAACCAGGCGCCGCGATAGCGCACTTTCACCGCGGCGTTGCTGGGATCTCCCGCCGCGGTGCGGACGCGCATGAGGTTGCCCGTGGCCTCCAGCCAGTCGAAGCGCTGGCCGTCCTCTTTGAGGGTGATGGTGACGCGCCCCGCCTTCTCGTCCTCCGCCGGCACCTCCACGGCCTGGGAGAAGTAGAAGAGCACGGAGAGGAGGGAGCGGCCGGTGACGGCGACCTCGTCCTTCCCCTTGCGGATCAGGGAGGGCGTGATCCGTAGCGTGGTGGCGTCCCCCTCGATCCCCAGGAGCTTGCGCGCCTCCTGGCTCTGCTCCGCGAGCGGCCCGGCGGGGGCGTCGTTGAAGAGGAGGGAGACGGTCTTGCCGTCTTCCGCCACGGTGGCCTCGATGAGCCCCGCGATCTGCAGCTTGCGCAGCAGCTTGGCGAGGTGCTGGAAGTCGGCGAAGGGGGGCGCGTAGTCCGGCGTGGGGCCCGCGGCGCCGGTGGCGTTGCGCAGGCCGTTGACCTTCTGCACGCAGCACAGGAGCAGGCGCTCGATGCTCCAGCCCGATTGGGAGAGGAGCACCAGGTTGGCGGGCGAGATGGGGGAGAGGAGCCGGGATACGAAGTCATCCCCCTGGAGGGGCGAATAGGTGATGGTGGGTTCCTCGGCATAGCTCAGGTTGGCGCTCAGAGCCGAGCTCAAGGTGTCGCTCCCCTGAGCCGTCACCTGGGCCGAGGCGTTGGCGCCGGCCGCCGCCATGTAGTGGGTGACCACCGAGCCCACCTCCAGGAAGAGGGGGTTGTCCCGGTAGCGCAGGCGCACCAGGTTGAGCAGGAGCTGCTCGTCCCACGAGTGCACGATGGCGGCGCCATAGTCGGAGCGCGCGTGGGGAATGGTCCTGGGACCGATCTGGGCGGCGCAGCCCGCGAGCAGCAGAGCCGGAAGGGCCAGGGCCGGGACGGCTCGGCGGAGCGCGATCATCGCAGCGGCACGCCGTAGTTGTCGCGCAAACCGGTGAGGTGATGGATGACGTGGCCGGCCATGTTGTAGGCCAAGGCGCGCGGGGAGACGGGGAGGTTGTTGGCGGTGCCGAGCCGCGTCCACGCCTCCTGCGGCAGGTGGCGGAAGAAGAGGAGGTGCCCTTGGCGCACGGCGTCGAATTCGTCGAGCAGGTCGGCCAAGGGGAAGGCGTCGTGCGGAGCGTTGCGGCCGAAGACGTTCTCGTCGAAGCCGGGCAGCGGTGTGGCGTCGCCGCGGGCCACGCAGAGGGCGCGGTAGCCGAAGACCCGCTCGGTGTCGGTTACGTGCCCCAGGACCTCGCGGATGCTCCACTTCCCTTCGGCGTAGCGATACCGCTCCTTGGCTTCCGGGAACGCTCCCAGCGCCCGCCGCAGCTCCGCCGTCTGCGCGGCGAGCACGGCGAGGACGTCGCCGTCCGGCACCTGCGAAATGTAGCGTGCGAAATAAGGAGCATGCTCCGTGGGCTCCGGCCTTCCGATCTCTGCCATGGTCTCGACCTCCTGGAGGTGTGAGGAGTTGCGAGATTATCACGCCCATGCTCCCGGCCCCTCGGTGCCCCCCCAAGACCCCTCATCACCCCGGCCCTCTTCTCCCGTCGCCCTCCCCCCGACCGGGAGAAGAGGGAGAACAGCCTTTCGGTACTGTGTCGTCTTCTCCCAGGTGGCCTTCCCCCACCCAAGACCCTCACCCCTGCCCCTCTCCCGACCCCCGACATCCCCCTTCCCCGGGAGAGGGGTACCCGGTTGGGGGTTCTTGCTGTTCGTCCTTGCCGTCCCTGCTGTCCCTGTCGTCCCTTCTTGCCGTTCTCCCCTCTTCTCCGGGATGGGCGGCCCTTTTGCCATCATCTCTGAGAGAGGGGGGAGGTTCGCGAGGTCGATGTCCACGACGTCCTTGTGGATCGTGATCCGCCGGAGGAGGCTTTCGACCACCCGGCGCTTCTCCGGGATGTCCATGGTCTGCCACTTGTCCGCGAGGTCCCGGGTTTGGCTCACGATGTCCTCCTCCATCACGGTCCGGATTTTGAGGAAGTCTATCTCCCCCTGAAGGCGGGCGATCTCCGTGACTAGCGCGGTGAGGCGTTCCTCCAGGGGGCGGTGCCGCTCGCGGAAGCCATCGACCGAGAGGGCGTCCTCCTGGTAGAGATGGTAGAGCTTGTCGGCCTCCTTCATGAGCCGCTCCCGCTCCCGGAAGAGGGCACCCATGAGTTCCTCCTGCCCGGCCAAGACCTCCGCGCCCTGGGCGAGCCAGGCGGCGATGGCCTCCGGCGAGAAGGTGAACTCCCGCAGCTCATCCCGAAAGAGGTTGTCGAGGTCCACGATCGGGATCTTCATGTGGCAGGCGTTGCAGACGTACTTCGGGGTGTTCGAGCGCACGTACATCTTCTCCCCGCAGGCGCAGTACACGAAGCCTGCGAAGGCGTAGACGGCCCGCTTCGAGACCGGCTTCCGGGAAGCCCTGCGCTTCAGAAGGAGCGCGTTGCACTGCTCCCAGAGTTCCTCGGAGACGATCGCGGGGCAGGGCACCCAGATCCACTCCGCCTCCGGCTTCTGGACCCTCTGGCCTTTGACGAGCTTCGTGTAGCTCGCGCGGCGCAGGCCCTTCGCGGTCGGGTCCACGATGAGCTTCTCCACGGTCGTATCCCGGAAGAGCTTGCCCTTCCGGCCCCTATGGCCGGCCTGGTTCAGGATCTCTGCCACGGTTTTGAGTCGCCGGTGCTCCTTGAAAAGCTCGTAGATGAGGCGGCGAAGCGGCGCCTCATCGGGGTTTACCTCCAGGCGCTTGTCTACCCAGCGATACCCCAGGGGTGCCACCCCGCCCATGGGCTTCCCGAGCCGGGCGCGCACGGGGATCGAGGCCACGACCCGGGAGGCGATCTCTTCGCGCTCCCACTCGGCCATTGCGGCGATCATGGTGTAGAAGAGCCGGCCGTGCGGGGTCGAGGTGTCGATCGACTCCTGAAGCGAGACGAGATCCGCCCCGTGCTCCCGGAAGAACTCGGAGAAGTCCAGAAGCTCCTTCGTGTTCCTCGCGAGTCTCGCGAGCTTCGAGAAGATGAGGCCCGCGATCCGCCCGCGGCGCACATCCGCCATCATCCGCCTTGCCTCGGGGTGGTCCATGACGGACTTCCCCGAGACGCCTTCGAGGCGGTAGACCTCACGGACCTCCCAGAGGCGGGACTCCGCATAGCTTCTGCCCCGCATCTCGTGGTGCTGCGGGCTCTCGCCCTGGGCTTGGTCTTCGGTCGAGACCCGAATCCAGATGCCCACGGGCTTTGTCTCGGCCCGCGGATCTTTCGCACGTTCCATGCTCGTTCCTCCTCAGTGCTTCAGGGTGGATTTTGGAAAAGGGCTCCCGTCATGATGGAGGTCATGCGCGCCCGAGGAAAGGCGGCGGAAGCCGCCCCCTTCCGCCCTACGGCTTCTCCTTCTTTCCCATGCGCCGCAGGCTCTTGCCGATCACGTCTTTGAGCGCCTGGTAGCGGGCGGCCTCTTCTTCGGAATCGACCGGGGTGCGGCGGACCCTCACCTTGTATCCGCCGACGACCTTCTCCTTGGTCACGGGCCGCATGGAGAGCATGGTGAAGAGTTCCTCAGGCGAGACGAGGTGCACCCGGGCGAGATCGGAGGGCGGGAGCTTGGCCTTCAAGACGGCCTCGATCTTTTGAAGGCGCGGACGCTTCAAGGCCAGGATCGCGACCTCATGGAAGCCGGCGTCGAGGCACTTCAAGACGTTCCCGACCTCTTGGGCCACGGTCGAGGTGACCGAGATCTCGCAGGCCAAGGAGAAGTCATCGGTGCGGAGCGCCACATCGACCTTGCCTTTGCCCTCCGGGATTTCCTCTTCAATCGTGGCGCGGTATCCGTGGGATTCGGCCCAGCGCTTCACGAGGTCCTGGAGGTACTGGTGCTCGGGGCCGCCGCGTCCCAAGGGTGGGACGGGAGCTTCCTCTCGCGTTGCTCGCTTCGGGGGCGGAGGCGCCGGCGCTACGGGCTGGAATGGAGCTTCCACTCGCGGAGGTTCCCGCGGCTCGGGCTCCGGAGCAACTCGCGGCGCTTCCGGCGCGACCGCGGGAGGCGGAGGCTTGCGCGCCGGCTCCGCTCTCTGCGGTTCCTCTCGCCTCACGGCATACCGCTCCCGCGAGCGTAGAGTGACCGTCTCGCGCCGCTCTGTGGCGACCTCGGTCGGAACCGGCGGCAGGAGTCGCGTTTTCAGGTTGCAGTCGCCCTGGGCGTTGTCGATCCGCGCGATGGCTTCTCCGACTCTGAGGCTCATGAGGTCGGCCGGCCCGAAGAAGGACAGGCCCTCGGAGAGGGCCTTCGCATCACGGTCACCCACCCGGAAGGCGATGCGCGTGCCGGCATTCCCCAAGAGTGCGGAGGAGACCTCGGGCGCTTTGGCGTCGAGCTGGCGGAGATCCTGATGGGCGAGGGTGAGTCCCAAGCCGTACTTCCTCGCCCCCGCAAGGAGCTGCGCCATCGAAGCGGTCGCGACCTCCTGGCACTCGTCGGCGTAGAGGAAGAAGGGTCGGCGCTCCTCCCGCTTCACCTCTTGGCGGCTCATCGTGATCTGGTGGAACTTGGAGACGAGGAGGCTCCCCAAGAGCCCGGCGTTCTCCTCGCCGATCGCTCCTTGGGAGAGGCGGGCAAGAAAGACCTGCCCCCGGTCCACGACGGTGCGCAGGTCGAGCCGGCTCTCCCTGGCCCCGACGATCTGGCGCACGGTCTTCGAGCGCAGGAATCCATCGAGACGGGTCAAGATCGCTCCTACGCTCTTCCCAGCCGCAAGCTGGAACTCATGCCGGAAGTATGAAGTGAGATACGGGTCCTCCACCACGGCGAGGAGTCGCTCGCGGGTTGGACGATCCACCAGGAACTCGCGCAGATCGAGGAGCGTGCTTCCGGGGTTCTCAAGAAGCACCAAGACCGCGTTCCCCAAGACCGAGGTCATCTGGTCACCCCAGGAGGTCGAGAAGCGGCGAAATATGCCTACGAGGTCCGAGGCGAGCAGGGTCCGCTCAAGCTCGGAGTGGGCTTCAAGGATGTTCCAGGCGACCGGGTAGGAGGTGTCCGCCGGGTCGAAGAGGATCGCGTCATCGAGCCTCTCCTCGGGGATGCGGCCCACGATCTCATCCACGAGATCGCCATGCGGATCGAGGAGGGCGACACCCCGGCCCGCCTCTATATCCTGCGAAATGAGGTCAAGGAGAAGCGTGGACTTGCCGCTTCCCGAGGCGCCGATGACATGCAGGTGCCGGAGGCGGAGGTCATTCGGGAGCCTGACCGGCAGGACTCGGCCGTGATGCAGGTTCTCACCGAGGAGAATCCCCGCGCCTTGAGACAGGGCTGGCGCCGCTTTCGAGCGTCGGATCTCGCGCAGGAGCTTCGGGACCCGGACGGAGGCGCCCGGCAGGTGGGCGAGGGCGGCAAGTTCGTCCGACCCCAAGATCATGCCCGGCCGGCGGGAGGTGCGCGAGCAAATCTCCGCCATAGCCTCCCCGCCCTCAAGGGTGGCGAGAGGCAGAAGCTCGTTCCCGGCGGGAGTGCCGAAGTGTGTCAGGGCGCCCGCGAGGTCACGGACGATGCGCCACGCGCCGGTCGTGTCCGTGCTCTTCGCGGCCACCCGGATGCAGGCGGCGAAGAGCGGGCGGGAGATCTTCTCCCGCGCCGCCTTCGTGAGTTCGGGATAGTCAGCGAAGAAGGGCTCGCCACGGGGAGTGACGACCGACCGCATGACGTTCTCGGCCCATTCCTCCCGCACCCGCTCAAAGAGGACTTGGACGAGACCGGCTTCTCCGGGCTCAAGCTCGGCGAGCGCCCCGAAGAGCGGCAGGAGCGGGTCAGGATCGAGGGAGCGGAAAGAGGCCAGGGGCAGCATGAACTCGCGCGCCAAGCCGAAGTGGAGGAGGACGGTCTCGCCCTGCTCCCTCGTCCATGCGTGCCTCAGTCCCTCCGGCTCCGGTTGGATCGAGACTTCGGGGAAGAACGCGCGGAGCTGGTTTCCGAGCAGCGCGGCATCCGGCGCGCGGCAGACCACCTGTACCGTGAGGCTCTCGGGAAGCCCCACGATCTCGAAGGCGAGCGGCAGCTCGGCGGCGGAGAGGGCGAGGAGGAAGCGCTCGGCGCTCTCCGCCTTGACCGCCACCTCAGAGGGCAACGAGACCGCGCACTCGACGAGCGCTTCGTCGCTCTCGAAGGTCTCCGGTTCCGGCTCCAGGGTCTCCGGTATCCCCGGCTCCGGCCGGCGCGGCGCGAAGAGACGCCCCAGGAGTCCCGGCCGGTGGCCGTCGTCCTTGATCGGCGGGAGAAAGTATCCGGGAAAGGGGCGAAAGGGCGGCTCAAGGGCGACGGGATGAGCGAACTCCTGCCAGCCGCGCCCCCGCAGTTCCCAGGCGTAGAACTGCTCGGTCAGGCGCTCTGGGAGAGTTGGTTCTGGCATCGCTTAGAGCCCGGTGGCTCATCTCCTCCTGCCGCCGGGCTCAAAGGTTATCTTACGCGCTTCCTCGGAGAGCCCGCGCACGCCTTGGGCCGTGGTCACTTGGTCGATGGCCTCAAGAACGGCATGGTGGACGGACTCCCGGAACATGATCGCGGTGTCTTCGTTGAAGTACGAGGACGGGCGGAAAATGAGGCCGTAGACGAAGCCGGTAATCGGCATGGAGAGGACGGTAGGTTCAAGGCCGCGGTTCCCGTAGCGGACGAAGAAGCCGAGCGCGAGAAGGAGGCCGAGGAAGAGGATGGGCTTAAGGAGGAGCCCGGACAAGCCAGGGCTTGGCTCGCCCACCATCACCTCACCATCCCCGGAAGTCCCGCCGGACATACCGTGGTAGAGGAGGAACCCCACGAAGAGGCAGAGGAAGATGAAGAGGAGATCGAGGAGAACCTTCGAGATCTTCGCGAGCCACCAGGAGAAGAAGTACCCGGTGCCGAAGGGCGCAGCGCAGATGTCGAAGTTCAGACCCTCGCGGCTTACCCGGAGATACACTCGCTTCCCCGCACCGAGCCCGCCCTGTTTCCACTCGACCTGGGAGATCTTGAGGTCGGGAATCTCCCGCCGGGCAATGCCGGCCTTGACCAGCTCGTAGAAGTCCAAAGACGAGGTGGCAAAGCCCTCGATCAGGCTGTGCCAGTGACCCTCCACCTGCGGCTTGCCCATGGCTTGGCTCCTTTCGAGAAAGATATCGATAAGTGTACGGAGGAACGGTGTGCGGCGTCCAATACAGGCGTAGCCATTTGACCTATGACGCAAGGGCAGATCTGTGCCGTAGCCAAACAATACTTGCATTCGGTTGTTCTTAAAAACTCACTCTCCACGAACACCCTAGAGGCATTGCGACGTTTGCTTTGGAATAAGAATCTTCTGGCAATATTTATTCTCACCTGAATCCGCAAGGCAGAATTTGTGGGCTCAGGTAAGTGTGGGACTCGGCGCTGATGACTCGCGCCCTCCGTCCCACGAAGGAGTAGATGGTTTGTCTGTGTTATGAGCATGGTCCCCAGCTCAATGCCCTTGTCGGGCTCAACTCCGTTGTGAGGGAAGAGGCCCTTTCGGGTTGTCACACTAGGGGCTGATGGAAGCCGAGAAGACCTGAAGGCAGGGTTAACTCAGATTGTTGGAAGGGTTACTCGTCGAAGATACTACAGGTGGTCCACCAGCACTTACTGTAGCAAGCGCTCCGCTGGGCATCTAGCCCGTGCTCGCAGTCTTGATGGACGAAGTCCGGCAGCATGTCGCAGATCTGCAGTGCCTGGCACTGTTCAAAGTTGCAGCTCTGGCAGCACGAGGGGTTGGGGGCCAAACGGCAGGTGAAGGTCGGCCATGCCCGTGCTTGGCTTACCCCCACGAGTACGAGAACGAGGACGAGGAACACGAACTTCTTCAACTTGACTCTCCTTTCTGCTTTTATGGGCGTTGTCTCCGGGCCGGGGTGGCCCGAGAGAGGTTAGTAAGGTTCAACATAGAGAGTGCAGGTAGTCAACGAATGCCCGCAACTACTCCAGCACGACGGAGCTGGGGGCCCTCCCCCCGGCGGGATGCAGCCGTTTACGCACAACTCGTAATTCGCCGCGCAACAGCCGCGGTCGCAACAATAAGTTGTGTCCCATCCCCCGTCAGAGGTCCGGAACACGATGTTCAGGCACGCCGCCCGTAAGGGCGACACTGTTGCAGCACTCAAAGCCAGCGCCAACACTAAAAGTCCAAGTCTTTTCATGACTGCTTCCTCCGCCCGATCCTTTCGGATCGGATTAAGCCCTTGGAGCATCATCGCTCCGCGGGTGCGTCAGCCCAGATCTCCCTGACCCGGAATGGCGTACCCGCAGAGCCGCAAGGGATTTTCAATTGGCTGGATTGTATATAGCACGGAGGGAGGAACCAGTCAAATTTATATCTACAATTTCCACCCACTCAGAAAATTTATATTCCGAAGTAAATTTGAAAGGAAGTAGCCTAAAACGCCCCAAAAAGCTCGGAGCCCGAGTCAGAACAGGGCATTCGTTAAAGGGCCATTAGGTTCATATCCTACCTACGGGGACACGGTATGGACGAGCGGGCCAGATATCTGTGGGAGCGCGGGTCGGCGTTCTGTGCGAGATTAGTACGACCCCAAAAAGAGGGTGATTGCGGGGTGGCAAAACCGCCTCTCGGAAGGCTACAGCGTATGCACTCGTCGATATAGACTGTCTTCGGTCAACCCACCTGCGGCAAGGTGCTTCGGATAGTCACCGTGATGGTATGGCGCGGGATTGGGGGACTTTCCAATTCATCAAGCGGACTGCTCTCTGTGATGTCTTTCGAGGACGGCATGGACACCTTTCTTCCCTCGGCGAGCTGAAGCCATTCCGGCTTCTCGCTTCCATATCGTGAGTTCGCCAAGGCCAAGAGAAAGAAGTCCGCAAACGGAGAAAACGATATCCCGTGCGAACGTTCGAGTCGTGCGTCATAGAGACGCTTCAGTCCCGGTACGGCACCGCTTGCCGCCACCGACAAGACCGTCTCTAGCTCACTCACCCGCAAGGCCGGCTGTCGGGCGCGCCACTCGCGTGCCTTGTCCTCATCTTCGGGACCTTGTGGACCACTCGCGCCGCCTCCGCCAAAGGCAAGCGGGAAGCCCATCTCCATCAACTCGTCCATGAAGGGATGCATGCGATGCCAATGAAAGCCGGGGCGCCCATGCGCCTCGTAGGCTCTTACGATCTTCGCGTCCGACTCGGCGAAGCCGGAAGATGGCGGGTTGTACCAGAGATAGAACACGGAATTGTAGGCGTCGAACCGCCGTGCCAGTTCCTTGAGCAAGGCAGCTTGCTTCTCGTCGTAGCTCTCGTAGCTGGAGTAGATGGAAAACTCCCTTGACCGCCCGCTGTGAAATAGCCGCTTTGCCTGCACGAGGAACGCCCTTCGCGAATGTCCAAGGATCGGATGGTTGATATTGACGATGATACCGAGGTCGGCCCCGGAGTACCTCGACTCGAAATACCGTGCGTGCTCGTGCGTCTCGAAATCAAAATCAACGGCGATGCCGGCATCGGATCTCTCCAGCTCTTCCCTCACTCGCGACAGCGGGTAGTCCAGGGTATGTAGGCCGGTCGCCCCCTCGTCAAGCAGTTCGCAGAGCAGGAAGGTAAGGTTTTCTTCTCCCGGAGTTGACCCGCGTAGCATCCTCGTAGCAACGGCCGAGGATATGCTGTCGAAGAAGCGCCAGAGGACTGTCCCCTCATAACTGCCCAAGGTGAAGTTGATTCTCGACATGACGCGATCCCTCCCTATGTGGTATGACCCCATAAGCGAGCAATTTACCTCCGCTGCTTCTTCCATGCCGAGTAGGTTGCCCAGAGAAACAACGCAGCGACGACGCCAGCACTAATCCATGCAGGAGTCGGATCGGTCTTGGGCTCCAATCCTAGCAGAAGCGTGATGCCACCATACGAGACTGCCTCCACGATTCCGCAGAGGACCGTCGGATTTCCGACCAAGCCAACTACTAGGCCAAATGCCAAAAAGAAACCAACAAAGCCTGCGGGATAGGTAAGCCAAGGCGAGACAGCAGCCCCCAAGGCACCTCCCCCAAGCGCACCGGCGATCAGGCCACCGAGGACTAATGGGATCGATCCAATTGTCAGTATCGTTTCTCCAATGGAGTCCGGACGACCAACACCACCTGAGAATTGCAGTCTGCGATGAATCAAGTCAGTTGGGCGTATATGCCACATGAGTCATTTCCTCCCCTGATGACCAGCCGGCCATCTTACACCCAGTCCGCCTCCTTCACCAAATGGCTACGGCTCTCTATGGCAATTTTCAAAGGTGTCTCTATCTATCTCCCCTCGCCTTAAGAGCATCGAGGTGTCTGCTCCACGAGCGCCGCAGCGAACCCCAAAGCATCAAAGATGTTCATGCGGGCGTCCTCTGTCGTCCAAGCCTTCCGCTTTCTGGGGAGTCGCTCTCCGAGCGCCGGAAAGATCTCCGCGAGCCGGAGTGCCACTTCAAACTTGCTCCTCCCGGGCGCGAAGGCATCTATGACCCCAAGGCGAGAGATCCGTTCCGTTGCCAGCCCTCGCTTCTGGGCCAGGAGTTCGATCGAGTGGATCTCCTTGCTTGCTCGCTTCCGGCGTCGGGCGCCAGGGACGGCAAGATCCTCGATTACGAGCAGGGCGGGCTCGTAGCGCGCGCCGAACGGAGACGGGAAATGTGGAATGTCATCCAATTTTCATAAGTTCCGTCGGGTTTGGCGCTGGGGCTCTCCACAGTAAGGTCAGGTCCCACGTTCGAAATCAGCCCCTCAATGCGTTCGACAAAAACCTTATCCATGGCAGCCTTCTCAATGCTCGACGAGGACTGCTTAAAATCGGCAAGAATACCCTCCATTTTTCTTTCTGCGGCTTCAAGATCTTGCGGAGCCCCAGAGTGGAGCAGGCGCCCCATGGCCTCGTCCACTTTTTTGCCAAGTTCAACCCTTGGCTTGGATTTTCGATCCTGCCCCGCCTCGTGATTTGGATTTTCAGGATATTTTTCGCGGCTCATTATTGAGAGATAGTAATGTAATTAAGATACACTATGGCACGGCAAAGACTTGGAAACCCCGAAGCTACAAAAGCCCCTCATTCTTCAAGCTGTCGCGCAGTCCGCTCATTACCTTCTGGAAAGCCGGTAACGCCAACCCGGGTAAATTGTTTTGCTTGAGTCTTTCGGCTTCCGCCCGATTGTCTTCCTGTCTTTTTTTTTCTCCGGCTTGGGCTTGCTCTACTAGCTTGGACAGAGTTGGCATTCCGAAGTCTCGATCCAAACTCGCCTTAAACTCAGCGAAGGCCCGGTTGAAGGTTCTATATTCGTCTCCCGGCTGGGGATCGCCTGCCAAAAGCGCCTTATGAGCCCGCTCTAATTCATCCAGCCTGCGGGCCATTTTAACCAAAAGGTCTGTGGTTTGCTCCATTGACCACCCTTTCTGAACAAGAATATCCACCAGAGGCGAAATTTCCAAGCCAATATTAGATGTCGTGCCACTTTTTTCCACTTGAGCCTGTTCCCTATCGAGAATGCTTCTTAAGACCTGCTCGCCGCGTTTCTTTTTTTCCTCCTTCTCTTTCATTTCCGGCTGCTCGACCCGCGTTTGGTTTCTCGCGCGCTCACGGGCTTTTTGGGCAGCAAGGTCCTCGCAATGGAGAAGCACGGCACAGTCTCTCATGACTTCAGCGACAGCAGCCCTGTCCAATCCCTCAGCACCTTCCCAGCCTATTTCACCAAAGTTCTCCGCCACGCTGCGGGCTATGTTTTGCAGGCGTTCCGGATTTACGCCTGGACCTTCTGACAGAAATCTATCAATCTCGCCACCCGCAAGGGAAAGTATACCGCTATAAGCTCTTAAGCCCTCTGATTTTTCGAGCGCCTTTTGCCACCGTGCCGCTACTCCTTTAAGCTTAACTTCGGCGTTCCCAGCGTTGATATTCATAGCGGGATATAAGCGCGCCTGGGTGGCTAAAAAGAGTTCACGAGCCGTGCCGCTTTGTCGGATAGCCTCCTTGGCGTTGGGATCGTTATAGAATGGTTTTCTCAAACCCAGATCCAAGAGTCCGGCGCTGGCCTCAATGGTGTCACCTGGTTGAGGTTTTTCATGCGCGGGATCGCCCAAAGATTTCAACTGCTCAGCCCATTTTGATTCGAACGGCTCATTAAGGGGGTTCCCGCTATCATGAACGTTAAACTGTCGCTCAAACTGGCGGGTCCTTGACCCTACTTCTTGGGCAAGTTCTTTGCCCAAGCCTGCTCCCTCGGTTTCCGTGGATATAGGCATAGTTTAAATATAGCATATTAGTTTTTCTCTGGCTTTGGTAAGCAATAGTTTGCTCTGCGTGCATCCAATAGCTCATGCCTCCTTCCATTATTTGTGTCTGCTTTGAGAAGGTATTTTTCATAGGCCCACCTGTCGATCTCGGTTTCCGGTTCGGCATTTCTCCTGCGATGCTACAGCCGCAAAACCGAGTGCGTCGAAGACGTTCATGCGGGCGTCCTCTGTCCTCCAAGCCTTCCGCTTTCTCGGGAGGCGTTGCGCGAGAGCCGGAAAGATCTCCGCGAGCCGGAGCGCCACCTCAAACTTGCTCTTCGCTGGCGCGAAGGTATCTCTAACCGCAAGGCGGGAAATCCGCTCCACCACCAGCCCCCGTTTGAGGGCCAAGAGCTCAATCGAGCGGACCTCTTTCTTCCCTCGCTTTCGGCGCCGGGCGTGAGGGACGGCAAGATCCTCGATTACGAGCAGGGCGGGCTCGTAACGCGAGAGAAGCTCGTCAACCTTGCGAAGCAGACCGCCGGTCTTTGCGGGTATGATTCTCTCGCCCCAATCCACGAGAAATGCAGGGGCTTCGAGGACGGCAAAGGCGAAACCCCTTGAGGTCGGATCGATTGCGAGAATTGTGTCTGGCACCTCAAAGTGCATGGCGAGAAGCAGATCCAACCCTCTGCCGCCTCCTCTCTTGCTTCGCTTCGAGCCTGCGCCGTCGCTCTGAAACCTGCTCCGCGATCTCCTCATACCGGCCGCGGAAGAGTGTGCAGACGGGGACGCCCAGGGCAGCCTCGTACGCAAGTACGGTCTCTAGGGAAGGCGTGCGATTCCCGGATTCGTAGCGCGACACCTTCACGCCCGTAGAGGCGCCGAGGAGATAGGCAAGCCCCGCCTGAGTCAGATGCGCGTGGCGGCGGTAACTGCGGAGATAGTAATTAAGTGGCCGTCCGTGAGGGTGTGTCATGGCAGCACAAAAAAGAGGCGGCTGGCGGGGTCGTCGGTTGAAAGCTGAGCGGGAACTTCAGACAAGAGAAAAAGATCGGAGAGAAACTCTTCTGCGCGCAGCAGAAAGTTCACGATCTGAACCCAAATTGCCACCACATTATACGTTAATGTAGCAGTGGTGTCAAGCTGAAGGGTAAGGGTTTTGACCGCCACCCAAAAAAGAAAGCCCCAGGATTGTTTCCTAGGGCTGATACGAATGGAATTGGTTTGAGGTGCAAACGGACTTCAGGCTGCTATGTCAATCGCGACCGGAGCTGAGGCATACTCCTCGCCGACAAGGCCCAGGCGCGGAGCACCCAGGCAACCCTATGCACCTTCCGCCATGGCCGCACACTGCTTCACCGCCCACTTCACCCGTCTTTTGAGCGCTCGATCGGTCGCAAGGAGCTGTTGCGCTTCCTCGCGCTCGACTAAGACTTCCTCGGGTGTGCGGGACGGGCGCCAGAGCATTTTCTCCAGATCGGGACTCATGTGGTGGCGCCACCTTCGTTTCTGTGCGCCTTCTCGCCGCAGCAAGTCGACGGTGACATTAGCGGCGACTCGACGCACGTAGGGCAGGCAGTGGAGCTTCTCTTCCGCCCTCGACTTCCAGAATCCCAGAAGCACTTCCTGCACCAGGTCTTCAATGCACTCCGGCGAGAGTCGCCATCCGACTCTCGCGGCGGTTGTGGTGATGCTTCGCCGGATCGCCGTGAGGTGCGCGGGGGTGAGCGCCATGTCGCGCCGCCGTGCCGCTCTTCTCATGCAACGGGTAAACTTCGGCCTACGCTCCGTCATTGGGACCTTCCTTTTTTAGATGGTTGTACAAACAGCCGAAGAGGCACACTTCCTTCGCGAGCCGCCGTCTCGTGAGGCGGCCTTGTGCTACCTTTTCCTAGCGTTTGGTTTTGATGCGGAGCTTGCTGTCTCGTCGGGCAAACCTGAAGGGCAGAAGGGGTTCAACTTCGAGAGAGAGTGTCCCGTCTCGGCATGCGCAGCAATGCACCCTGAGAGATGCCGCTACTTGGCCCTCCGTTCGCTGATACAGCGTGAGACTGAGGCCGCCGTCTCGCCCTCGCGGGCCGCCGGACAAAGGGCTTCGCCTGCCGTCCACATCTCCGGCGACCCAGAAGTTGCGGACAATTCTCGGCATACAACTTCCTCCTTTTCGTCTGGAATGAAGAGAGGTATTGCGGAGGGGTGAAGTTAGATGAGGCCGGCCAAGACGACGCCGCTCCGGACCGTAGTCGTACCGCAGACCTCGCACCAGCCTTGCCGCTGGTCGGGCTCGACTTTGGCCGTGTAGAGGCAGCCGGGATTCATGCAGATCCCGGGCACCACGTCATCCAGGGCGTACTCCTCGATGTATTCCCCGACCGTGAGAGCCCATTGGTCGGCCAGCTCGTCGAGCTTCGAGAACTCCTTCTTTCGCACGGCGGATAGCATGAGAAGCTCCTTTCTCTGAAAGGTTTTGAAGAAACCGGATTCAGGGTAAGGGCCGGTGCGAAGCGAGAAAAGGCGGCACAGAGTGCCGCCTTGAAAGAGATTGCTCATTGTTGTTTCGCTCGGCTCCTCGCGGTTTGGGCAGCGGGAAGGTATAATTGTGCAATCGATCCATGAAGTACCTCAAGAAGCTCAACATCAAGCTCGTCCGTGGGGAGTATCAGAATCCGGTGAAGGGCCAAGTGCGCGAGCCCAGCAATATCTATCGGACCTTCAGGGCGATCAAGGACAGCGCCCAGGAACTCCTGATCGGCGTCTATCTGAATGCCGATCTCGAAGTCTTGTCTTACGACACGTTGAGCGTGGGCGGCGAGAGCGTAACTTTGGTCATCCCGCAGGAGATTTTCGGGAGAGCCTTTGTCATGAGGGCGAAGAACTTTATCCTCATTCACAACCATCCTTCGGGAAATCCCACGCCTTCAGCCGCAGATCGCGACGTGATAAAGGCCCTCAAGGAACAATCCGCGATCATGAACATGACGTTTCTCGATTTCATCATTGCCGGCGAGCGCCGCTACTGGAGCATGTTCGAGGAGGCTGACGGCGGCGAATATGGCTTGGGGAGCGTCCACTGAGCACCGCTCAGCTACTCGTGCGGTGAACCCGCCACTGCCAGGGTCTACATACCCTGCTACATACAAGGTATGTACGGGCACCGCCCGAGGCGGACGGCCGAAACCCCATACGGGGCTTCGCGGTACTGGCTCCCCACCGCTGTCGGGCTGCGCCCGACTGGCGTGGTTTCCTGACGGCTATCGGGTCTCGATTTGTCCCTATCGGTCGGCCCTTCGACCAAACCCCGCCAGTCGGGCGCACCGGCCTCGATACTCGGCCTTCCCGACAGCGGTGGGGGGACTACTGGCTCTCGAAGGGCCGACGCTCCGCGTCACTACGGGTAAGGCGTCGAAGCTCTCCGCCTTGTGGGAACGGAAACCACGCGCCACAATGTGGCCGCGTCCACCTCTCTTGCCGCGCCCGCTCGGTCACCACACGCCGTTTTGCGGGCGTAACCCGGAGCACCAGGTACGGCTTCCCGTGGTTCCTCCTCATGCGGAGGACACTGGCTCCCCATGGGGAGGGGAAGAGAGGTCGGGCGCCTTATCCCATGGACCACACCCCTATTGCCATCGGCACCCGTACCTTCTGGGTCTCTGACGAGCCCAAACTCGTGCTGCTCCACCCGGAAGACCGGGCGCAGCACTTGTACGTCGTCGGGAAGACGGGCTTGGGGAAGAGCACCCTCCTCCGGAATCTCATCCTCCAGGACCTCTACTCCGGGCGAGGTGTGGGTCTCCTTGATCCTCATGGAGACCTCGCCCGGGAGGTCCTGGACGCGATCCCAAAGGGAAGGACGGGCGAGGTGCTTTTCTTCAACCCCGGGGACCTCGCCCGTCCCGTGGGCTTGAACCTCCTCCCCAAGGTGTCCCAGGATCAGGCGCACCTCGTGGTCTCCGGGGTGCTTTCCGCCTTTCGGGGAATCTGGGGCTCCTCCTGGGGACCGCGGCTCGAATACATCCTGGGGCACTCGCTCGCGGCGCTCCTGGACAGAGGGCTCACAATCCTTGCCTTGCCCCGTCTCCTCTCGGATGACCGCTTCCGAGAGCGCATCGCGGCGAAAGTTCGGGATCCGGTGGTCCGTGCCTTTTGGCGGGAGGAATACGCCGGATACGAGCGCCGCTTCCGCCTGGAGGCCATAGCTCCGCTCCAGAACAAGATCGGGCGCTTGCTCTCGAACGCTCCCATGCGGAACATCATGGGCCAGATGAAGAGCCGCTTCGATGCGCGCTTCCTCATGGACCGGGGGCGGATCATGATCGCCGATCTCTCGAAGGGCATGATTGGCGAAGACTCCTCCCGCCTCTTGGGCGCGCTTCTTCTCTCGCAGTTCCAGTGGGCGGCGATGCAGCGTGCCGCCTTGCCGGACTCCCCCCGCACCCCCTTCTACCTCTATATCGACGAGTTCCAGAGCTTCGCGACCGACGCCTTGGCATCGATCCTCGCCGAGGCGAGGAAGTACGGGCTCGCGCTCGTCCTCGCCCACCAATACCTCGACCAGCTCACGGACGAGATCCGGCAAAGCGTATTCGGCAATGCCGGGAACCTCATCGCCTTCCGGGTGGGGCAGGCCGATGCCCGCCTCTTGGAAGACGAACTCGGCGGCGACGTGAAGATGGGGAACCTCGTCTCCCTCGGGAAGTACGAGTTCTATGCCCGGCTCCTGGATCAGGGCCGGATGCGGGAACCCTTCCGAGGACGGACGCTGCCGCCCGTCCGGGGTACGGCACGCGGCAGACGGGCGGCGGTCATCCGCCGCTCCCGGGAGCGGTATGGCCGGCCGCGGGAAGAGGTCGAGGCGAAGATCAACCGCTGGCTTGGCACCTAACGCCGCCGCCTTGCGGTTCGAGGGCGGGCCGCTACGCTTGAGTCCCAATGTCCCACCCAGAGATCCGCCGGCCGCGCTTCGAGCGCTCGCCGATCCGTCCCATGGTGCTTACGTCCCGCGACCTCGACATCCTTCGCGCCGTCCATCGCCACCGGCTCCTCCGATCCACCCATCTCGTGGCTCTCTTGGGAGGGAGCCGCCAGACAACCCTCCGCCGCCTCCAGCTCCTCTTTCACCATGGTTACCTCGACCGGCCGCTCATGCAACTCGACTGGTACGCCCGCGGCTCTGAGCCCCTCGTCTATGCCCTGGGGAATCGCGGCGCCGAGCTGCTCGAGAGGGAAGGAGGATTGAAGCGGGGCGGCATCCGGTGGGAGGCGAAGAAGCGCAACGTCTCGCGGGTCTTCCTTCATCACACCCTCGCGGTCGCCGAGGTCATGGTCGCCTTCGAGGTTGCCTGCCGGAGCCGCGAGGGGGTGCGCTTCATCCCGCCCGAGGAGATGCTCGCGCTGGCACCGGAGGCTACCCGGCGGCTGCGCCTCCCGTTCCGCTGGCAGGTCGAGGTCCGAGAGGGCGGAAAGCCTTACCGCCTAGGCGTGGAGCCAGATAGGGTCTTCGGGCTTGAGTTCCACGGAGCGCCAGAGAACCGGCGCCGTGCCTACTTCTTCCTCGAAGCCGACCGAGGCACGATGCCGGTAGCGAGGAAGGGCCTCGGGCAGACGAGCTTTGCCCGCAAGCTCATCTGCTACCAAGAGACGTGGCGGCAAGGAATTCAGAGGTCCCACCTCGGCATATCGAACTTTCGGGTCCTCACCGTGACGACGAACAGAGAGCGGGTGGAGCATCTTGTGGAGGCGTGCCGATCGCTCGGGAGCGGCGGCTCGGGCCTCTTCCTCTTCGCGGATCGAGAGAACCTCGCCCGTGGGGATATCCTGACGCACGAGTGGGTGAACGGGCGGGGCGAGGTCGTCTATCTTGTCACGATGACGAATCAACTCGCTATGGCTAGTTATTTCTTTTGCTGATCTCTTAGGCTTACTGTACGACCGCGGAGCGAACACAAAAGAGAGTAAATCATGCCGCATTGGAGAAGTGCGGTAAAGTGACTCCGGAGGCGGGCGCAGGACGGTCTTGGGATCAGCCGAGCCGATGCACTCTGATATACTCGGCCCCTATGACGACGATGAGACTTGCTTCCGTCGATCTCCCTCATGCGGTGCTCGACGCCCAACAGGAGGGCCGTCTCGTTATCTTTGCCGGTGCTGGAGTTTCAATCCCTCGCCCCTCTCGCTTACCTTCTTTTAAGGTACTGGCGAAGAAGATCGCTCACGGGACCATCGCGATCGAGAGGAACGAGCCGCTCGACCACTTCCTCGGCAGGGCTGAGATGGAGGGGTGTGATGTTCAGAAGAAAGCACGGGAAATTCTTTCTAGGCCATCATCGAAGCCAAACATCTTTCATGAGAGTTTTGTCAGCATCTTTTCAGACCCCTCTCTCCTTCGGATCGTTACGACCAACTTTGATCTTCACTTTGAATTCGTTATCCGCAAGCGTTGGCCGGATGCCGAGACCACCATCTATCATGCGCCTGCACTTCCTCAAGGGAATGACTTCTCCGGTCTCGTATATCTGCACGGCAGACTTCAAGCGCCAGGACGGCTCATTCTTACAGATCAGGACTTCGGCCAGGCATATTTGACTCGGGGATGGGCGCGGCGCTTTCTCCAAGACCTTTTCGAGAAGTACACGGTGCTGTTCGTTGGGTACAGTCACCAGGATGTTGTCATGAACTACTTGGCGCGTGGTCTGCCACCGAAGACCAAGCCCACCCGTTACATATTGACTCCTTATGGAGGGCGTCAATGGGAATACCTTGGAATCGAGGCAATTGTCTACGAAGCCGACAAAACCCATTCACGCCTACAAGAGTTCGGTCGTGTTTGGGCGGAGGAATCACGACTAGGAGTGCTTGAGCGCGAGACCCAGATTCAACAGATTGTGCATGGAGACCCAACGACTCTCACAAGGGAGAATGAAGATCGCCTCCTCTATACCCTGGGAAGACCGGCATGGGCACAGTATTTCTTTCGCCATGCTGACGCCCCAGGGTGGCTTGATTGGGCCGACTCACATGGAGTTCTGAATACTCTATTTGGTTCTCCAAGCCCCGACATTGACGCAGCGGATGTAAGTGATTGGCTTTGTAGAGATCCTCTTGGGGCGCGTGGCTCTACAGCTGCTCGGATAGCCAGCTTACGAAAAGGCCCCCTTCACCCTGTCCTCTGGCGCGCGTTAGGCGATAGGCTGTGGCGTGCGGCCATGGAGACTCCTGATAGAACTCCGGAGCAATCCAAGCTTCTTACCTCGTGGCTTCCTATATTGGTCCATCGAGAGCCA
>DASUEN010000009.1:0-25520 GCA_036275055.1 Thermoanaerobaculia bacterium | reverse complement strand
GTTTCAATCCACGCCCCCGCGCGGGGGGCGACCCGGCCATTCTAAGTTCTTTTTCTGCAAGAGGCTACGAGTGGTATTCCGCGAACCTCCCCACGGCGAGGAGGTATCGACGCAGCGAGATCCGGGCGCTTCCACCGAAAGGGCTCTCTGGAAAAGAGTTAGAGGAAGCGCGAAGCCCCGGAGGAGGAGGTGGGCGCTCGGGGTTCGCGCTGGCCTTCTTGGGCTTCCTCGCTACGGCCGAGAACGGTCACCAAGATGGGCAAAGAGGGGGCCTCGACGTCCTCTTGTAGGAAGAAGCGCAGGCGGCGCGGCCGGGGGCCACGGTAGAGCACCAGGCCGGTCGGCAAGGTCTTGACCCGGCGCGCCTCTTGCGATGCCCGGATCAGCGTGCTCAGGGCCTCCTCGTAGGTAGCCTGCGGAGCGAAGCGCTTGATGTACCGCCGTACTGCGTGCGGTGTAACGAACCATAGTCCCGAAGCCGCCATCTGCCAGACCTCCTTGGAAAGACCGGCCGCGTAAAGCGTTCTCCCCATCCCGCGCCCTGAGACACCCTCTAAAGGGCGTGTTTGGAAAGTTCGGTCGCGACGCCCACCCCCGCCCGGGCATAAATGCCAGGGCTAGGAACGACGCCGGATGAATCCGGCTTACGAAGTCCCCTTCTCAGGGAAAGTCCCCTTCAGGGGGCGCAGTTCATAGCCCCGGCATTTATGCCCGGGCGGAGGTGGGCGAGCGCCTGGTTGCGCACTCTCCAGACACCCTCTAAGAGGGTGTCTCGAAAGGGGTGTCAGCGACTCCGCTGGCGCCAGGGATTGAAATCCCTGGCTACCAACGGTAGTCCCTGCGGGACCGCGCCTTGTTCTTCATGGGTCCCGTAGGGACTACCGTTGGTAGCCGGGGTCTTCAGCCCCCGGCGGTAAGCGGTCTCGGAACTTTCGAGACACCCTCTAAGACACGGGCCCCGAGCAATTTGTTGGGCGAGTGCGCCGGGAATCGTCTCTCCAAAGCTTCATCCCGCGACGGCTCAGACGACCATGGGCCCTTCGAGGTCCAGCACGGTCTTGATGCCGAAGTGCTCCACGCGCCCTTTCCAGTTGCTGCCGAGCTGGTAGAAGCGCAGGCTGTCCTCCTCGGCATTGTACTCCTGTAGGAGGCGGTGCCGGAGCTGCGCCCACTGGGTGGGATCGACCGGGCACTCGAAGACCGAATTCTGCACCCGCTGGCCATAGTCGAGGCAGATCTTGGCCACCCGCCGCAGACGGCGCCGGCCCGCGGCATTGACCGTCGATACGTCGTAGCTCACCAGGACCATCATGGCATCGTCGTCTCCTGCGATCCCACGGCATCATTTCCAGAGGAAGGGCGGATATCCATCCAAATCCCCGCGCAGATGGCGGGCGAGCAGGGCGGCCTGCAGGTGGGGGAGGAGCCCCACGGTCGTCTTGTCCCCCAGGAAGGGATGCACGATCTCCTCTTGCTTGCGTTTCTGATACGCCACCAGGACGGCTTTCCGTGTTTCGTCGTCCATCACCACGCCGCCCGATTCGTCGGTGCGGAAGCCGCCGGCGCGGATCTGCTGCAAGTTGACGAGCGAGAGGGCCAGGCGATCCGGCAGGAAGGCGCGCAGCTCTTCCATGAGGTCGAGGGCCAGGCTCGCCCGGCCGGGCCGGTCGCAATGCAGAAATCCTACCGCCGGATCGAGCCCCACGGCCTCCAGAGCCGCCTCCACGTCGTGACGCAGCAGGGTGTAAAGGAAGGAGAGGAGGGCGTTGACGTTGTCGAGCGGCGGCCGGCGGCTGCGCTCGCGGAAGGAAAAGCTCTCTTTCTGCTGGGTGATCAGATCGTCGAAGACCTCGAAGTAGACGCGCGCCGCCGTGCCCTCGATCCCCCGCAGGACGTCGAGGGGAACGCCCTCTTTCAGCGCGGCGAGATGCTGCGCGAGCTGCGCGGCGGCGAATTTCAGGCGCTCGGCGCCGGCCGACTCGGGACGGTCGCGCAGGGCGCGCAGGATCACCGTGCGGCTGTTGGCCACTTTGCCCGCGATGACGCTGCGGGCGAGCGCGGCGGAGGCCGCGGGATCGTCGGCCCGGCGATATTGCTCGCGCCGCAGGAGGACGTTGCCCGACGCCGGTCCCTGGATGCGGGCGAGAAAGCGGCCGTTTTCGGTGAGGAAGGAGACGGCGACGCCCCGCTCGCCGCACAGGCCAAGGAGGAACGGGCTGAATCCGATCTGGCCGAAACAGACGATGCCGCCCAAGGTATGAATGGGCACCCGCAGGAGGACGGAGTCGTCGAGGCGCACGATCACAGCCTCGCCCTCTTTGGCGAGATAGCTTCCGCGAGTGGTCACGTAGAGGGTATTCAGGTGTCGTTTCATGCGGTCTCCTCGGTTTCTGGGCCGTTCTCGGAGGCTCCGCGGAGGAGGCGGTCGAGGAAGCGGCGGGCCGAATGCGCGGGCGCATCGGGCAGGCAGAGGTCGATCAACGAGCATTGATCGCATTTCGGCTCGCGGACGGGCTTGGGAGTGATGCCGGACGACAGCAGATGGTGGAGGCGCGCCGCGGCCTCTTCCGTCTCGCGGCGGAGGTTCGCGGAAAAGCGGACGTCGTGCCGGCGGCGGGTCTGGCCATAGAAGAGGGCGCCGGCGGGAACGGGCGTGCCGAGCATCTCTTCGAGACAGAGCGCCTGGGCGCAGAGCTGCACCTCGTCGGCGTGATGAGGCTTGGGCCGCCCCCGCTTGTACTCGACGGGAAAAGGTTGCCAAAGCCCCGGGATTCCCGGCACGGTGGCCCCTGCCTCGCCCTCGGACGCTCGGTGCAGCTCGACGAGGTCCGCCTTCCCCACCAGGCCCAGCCGCAGGCAGCGCAAGGGCAGGGAGCGGGCAAGCCGCACATCGCCGCGGCTCTCACCCGCGGCGCTGTCCACCCGCTCATGAAGATGCTTCCCCTCCACCGTGAGCGGATTCTCCGCCCACAGCCGTTCGAGATGAATCAACGCCGCCTGCCGCTCGCAGAACAACAAGTGCTGCAAGGCGGAGAGGGGGAGGAGGTCGTCTTCGGTGAAGTCCATCAGATGATGGCGCCCCCATCGCGCAGGAACCGCTCGTTCCGAAGGACGCCGACCATGTAACCCAGGAACTCAGGCTCGTAGGCGTCGTTCCAGACGTAAAGGTCGTGACGCCCAGGGAATTGCGAGAGGCCGAGCTTTTCGATCTTGGTCGCCCAGAGTTGAACGCTACCGCGCAAAAGCAAACGGAAGCTGATCGGGCGGCGTTCCGCCAGCAGTATTTTTAGTCGCTCGTCGACGACCACGATTCGCGTCTCGGCGTCGATCACGCGACCGTGCTCGCTCACCGCGGGGTAGTTTCGCGCGGTCTCCGCTTTGGACAACATGTCTGTATCAAGATCTCCGCGTATGGCGAGCTCGGCCCTCATCGCGTTCGTGACGATATCCCCCGGATTGCCCCGATTCATCTCTCCGTTGGCCATGAGCTCGCGAAGAACCTGAGCGGAAACCTTGGCTGCGGGATGTTGGGTGATGTCATCGTCGGACAGAGCGAAATCGTACACGATTCCCCCGCCGACGGGGTCGTACTCGCCATGCCGGTTCACCCGGCCGCCGATCTGGATCGTGGAGGACACAGCGAATCGTTCTCGGAAGCCACAGCGAAAGGAGAAATCGACGCCAGCTTCAACGCAGCTTGTAGCGACGAGCGTCCAATCCGCTCTCTCCGATTTCTTCAGGCGCTGTATCACCCGCCTTAGGATGCGGTCGCGGTCGCGCGGTGTAAGTGCCGTTGAGAGGTGCAGCACGTCGAGGCCTGCGTCGCGCATCGCATTGGCGACGACCGCCGCGTTCTGTACTGTGTTGAGGATGACCAACCTGGGGCCTGGCGCGTGATCTACCTCCTCGATCAGCTCCCTCACAGTCAACACGAGGCCATGGTGGAGAGGGTCATAGCGCACGCGGCTTCGCTCGGCCGCCAGAACGTCTTCTGCCTGGTTGGGAGGCAAGAGCTCCGGCAATTTCTTGGTCTCCACCACGATCTCTTGGTCCTCCCAGAACCGTGCCAGCGTGCCACTGGCGAACACGAAACGGCAGCCCCACCGTTCGGCAAGCTCGCGGACCCATTTCCAGTTTTGACGCCATAGCTTCGCTGGCAGCGCGGCGTGGGCTTCGTCGAGGAACACCGCGCTGCCTGGCAGTGCGTGGAGCTTGCGCAGCGACGCAGGATTGTTGGCGGCGAGCGACTCAAAAAACGTGACCGCAGTCGTCAGGACGACCGGAGCACGCCACAGCACCGCGAGATCGCGGTCGTTTTGGTGCTCGAAATCCGCCCGATGATGGTGCTCGGCCACGACCTCCTGCGGCCGCTCTCCTGGGAGCACCAGTGCCTTGCGCAGGCGCTCCGCCGTTTGCGTAAGGATGTTGGTATATGGTGCGACGACGATGAGTCTCCGCAGCTCAGGGTTCGCTCCGATGGCGCAGCGGATCAGATAGGCAGCGACGGCAGTCGTCTTGCCGAGGCCGACTGGACCTTCACAGGCGACCAGGGGTTCTTCGATCCGTGCGTTGAGGCACGCGTAGAAGAAGGCGGCCCGGCGCCGGTTCCGAGAACGTTCGGCTTCCGTACTGCCGGTGGGTAATGAGCTGACGAACTGCCGCAGGGCATCGAGCCGCTCGGCCCAGCGTGGCTCGGGGGGCTTGGGTGGAAGTTGCCCCGTGTCAAAGAAAGCCGTATCACTGTGATCGGCGTCGACGAGGCAGGAGAGCGCCAGCCGCATCGAAAGGCCATGGCTGGGACGGCGCGGCCCTACGGTCCCGCAAGGCTCGCTCACACTGTGATGTAGTCGAACGTACTCCGTGAGGTGCTCGTCCGTGCGTTTGCGTTGCTCGGCGTGCCGCTCCCGGTCCTCGTCGTCTCGGCGGCGCCCCCGGAGCCTCCTGCCAAGGTTGTCGGGGTTGAAGTGCTCCTGCTTCTCGGGTAGGCCGGGCGCGTGATGTGCCCTCACCAGCCAAGCCGCCATCCAATCCTTATTGGACGAAAGGTGGGCTACGCCAGCGTCGATATGATCCCAGTAGAGCTTGCCGCCGCGCCCGCGACGCAACACCTCCTGCGTGTCGGGATCGAGCTTGCCCAGATCGTGGAACGTCGCAGCCGCGTCGACTGCGTCGAGAAGCTCCTGCGACCGTTGGTCCCTCGCATGGCGAAGCATTTTCTCAGCCCTGCAGCGGGCTCCTTCCCGCACGGCCTTGACGTGGCGTGCGTAAGGATCGCCCTCTGATCCGCCAGGCGGTGGAGAGTGGGCTAGTGGTACCCGAGGGTCACCTTGCCCCACGCGTCACCCCCACTGCTTATCGCAGAGATCCTCGAAGCTCGCCAGCCGGCGGCGCACCTCTTCCGGAAGCTGCGTCGGGATGTCGTACTCTTCGATCGAAGTCGACGGCGTCTCGGCTCCTCCCGCTATCTTTTTTGGCTTCAGCGCATCGAGGATGAGGGAGTCGGGGCATGAGCCTAAGGGTGAAGTGTGCTCCGCGTACCATGCGTGTCTCACCTCGACGAACGGCCGAACCGCGGAAGCGGTGCTGTGGTAGGCGTGGGGAACTAGGAACTTCAGCAGAGCGATATCCTCTTCGCCGCAGCCGCTCTTCGCTGCCATCATCGGATTGACGAAGAAAGGCATGAGGTACACGCCATGGCGCACCACACGCCAGCCGAGCGGAGCCATCCCGCGGTCCTTACCTTCTTCGACGCCCGACTTGTTCGTCGTAGTGAGTCGTTCGACTTCGATCGGAGCGACGCTGATCCCGGGGCCAAACTGCACGGTACCGGTGCTGATGAAATGATCTTTCTCTCCAGGCTTGAACTTGCCCTTGATGTCCTCGAGGAAGGTATTCCCGAAGACACGACCATCCCAAAATGCGTCGGCGAATTCACCCGCGCTCATCTTGAAGATCGCTTCGCGGTCACGCCCGCGACTCTCGAGAATGCCGAACTTCCGGCCGCCGTTGGAGCGCAGCTTCAGAGCCCGCTCAGCATGCTGCCAGACTGGTCCCTCCTGGTCGGCAATGAGATCGCGAAGCTTGCGCTTGAAGGATACCGGCGAGATCAAGCCCCGGCCGTCGGCGTCGAGGGTACGCGGCTCGCTTTCGGCGTCGGGGTCTCCATTGGGGTTGCTGTGCCGGACCTCAATTACGAGCAGACCTGTTCCGCGATTGAACACGGCATCGTTGCTTGCAAGTGGCATTCTAATCCTCCTATCAGATCGTGTCTTCGATCTGATCGACAGACGTCGGTTCGTGCTTTTGCGACTTGGGAAGGCCCGCAATGTAACCCAAAAGCAGCTCGGCGCGAAACCGATCTGTGGGCTTGACCTCAGCGAGGGATGCGGCGAGCTCCTCGGCGAGCGGCTTCATATCTCGCGCACACCGTACGGCACGCTTGATGTCCCAGCCACGCTGTTGCTCGGCCTTGTCCTTGCTCGCCACCATTCCTTCCGCCCGGCCGGGATCACGCGCAATCTTCTGCGCCCACCCTTCGTAGGGTTTCCAGCGGCGGCAGAGTGTTGCCAGCGCTTTCTCGGGGGCGGATTGCGCCATGCTGAACACTTGGTTGCCCAGCAGAGACGGCGGCAGAGAGCCGCCGCGAATGTCGGCGCAATAGCCGGCGTGCACCACGTCCGCAGCGGCAAGCAATTGACCCAGCTTGAAAGCCGTGTCATTCATGTAAATCTCCTTTGAGCAGCCGAGTTTGTGCAACAACAAGCCTAGCATGGTGACCGTTCGCAGAGCCTCGCGGAGATCGAGCTTCCCCGTAGTGGCCGTTCCGCGCCACACACTGTGGGCCGCACTGGTCACGAGCTCCGCGCGTCGGCCGAGAACCAACCGGAGGACTCGCTCGACCCGCCGGCGTGCAGAATGCGTTTTTTCGGCCCTAGTATCGAGGAACAGGGCGAAGGCCTCGCCAGCAGGCAAGCCGACCACCTCTTGCCGCATCTGCCCGGCTCGCAGGAAGAGCTGCTTGCTGAACCGGATCACTCCCAGTGGCGCGAGATGAGGTGGTCCCATAGGGCTCGGCTTGCGCTCGCCCTTGCGAAAGATTGGCAACGTGAACCAAGCGGGTACGTTCCGCTCGCCGTTGACCCAACTCACCGCCGCTTGATACAAATCACCTACGCTCGCCGTTCCGGCATAGACGACTTTGCGGTTTGCGGGGTCGACCTTGCGAAAGACGGCTAGCTGCACGGGGGTCTGTCTAAAATCTGCACCAACCTTCGCTCTGACGGCCTCGATGACTCGCTGGGTGCGTTTCTCGAAAACTGCGATCGATTCTGCTTCGGCCGCTTCCGGGCCATCGGGCACCTCTTCAGAGAAGTCCTCCTGCTCCTCCTCTTGGGCTAGGAGTCCAGCCGCGGCGACCTCGGGAGCCTTCTCGACGAAAGCCAATAGGAGATCACTCTGCTTTGGAGCCTCGCCGGGAATCGGCCGCCAGGTTACGCCAAGCCGGTCGTCTGAGGTGAGCGCCTCAAGCGCGGCAGCCAAGCGGATCACAGTGTCTTCCCCTGCGGGCATGGTTTCGGCGGCGAAGCGGCCGTAACGACCCTGCGCCCGGATGTCGGAGTTCCTCGCGAAGAGGAAGGTTTGGCCCAGGACAGGCAGGTTCGGTTGAGGGAATGAGCCGGAGAGTAACCGGCTTTGGAGTCCGGTCAGCCCACAGGTCGCAACCACTTGCGGCTCCGCATCGGCACCCTCGGCGTGCCGCAGAGCTTCGCTGAGCGCGCGTACGACCCTCTGATCAATGATTGACAGCTCAGCTCCTGCTGCGTCGAAGAGCAGTGCGCCGCTGCTCTCCCAAGTGTTGTTCGCTTTCTGGAGCTCTCCAACGAAGAGAGCGATAGCGACCGAGAGCCAGTCGTCTTGTGCACTATGCCGGAGCTCGCTCACGAGCCGGTCCGCTACACCTTGAAGAAGCCGGTGCGGATTACCTCCCTGGAAAGGATCGACTGCGCGCAGGAAACGATCGATTGTCTCCAAAACGACGGCACCGGAAGTGCCCTCGAGCGATCGGAGCTGCCGGCGTCGTTCCTGCAGACGCTTGACCAGTCCTCCTCCGGGCCACTCAGAACGCGAGACGGGCTCAACCTGCCTGTTGGCTATTAGGTCGAGCAAGGCCACTCTTCTGGCACTGTTCTCCGCCTTTTTGTCGAGCATCTTTCCTCGCAGCTCGTCATCCCCGAGAAGCGCCGCCAGGGCCAGCGGAGCCTTTTGGACGAAGGGAAAGCTATTGTGCTGACCATCACGAAGCGCCCACGGTTTTGCCTCTGCTGACAGCGGCTGGATTGATACGACCTCGCCGTCGGCAGCCAGCCGTACGATAAGCGTCGGCACACGGCGGGTGTCCTTCAGATCGGGATGGCGTTCGGTCATCTCGATACCCGCTTCCCGAGCGCCGCGCTCGGCAATGAGCAGCTCATTCAGCATGGGGCACCCCCGATGTGCCGACTTGCCCGTGCCAGGCGTATTGCAGCAGACCATGTTGGATCTTGACGTCCTGCCGAAAGGTAGGTGCGTACCGCCCTTTCGTTGGATCGTCCCAAACACCGAGGAGCATCGACGGCACCTCCAGGTTCAGTGCTTCGTCGACCTGAGTAACTCCGCTGCGGAACGGCCCCCAGTAGGAACACGTGAACTCGCTCCAGCCCAGACATGGCGTGCGGAAACACCGGCCCTGCTTCAGCCGGCGGTTGAAGAGGTCCATGAGGTAATGCCGAGCGTTGAACCGGCTGGTCGGAGGATGAGGGCCAATGACGGCGGCGTGCAATCTGTAGCAGACATCGCTCAGAACCGTGGCAAAGAGCTGCATGCTGCTGCCGCCCGACGTTGTCCCCTTCGTCAAGAGGCTGTCCTTCCGCAACGGCCCGCCATAGTTGTTCGTGTATCGCTGAAAGCGAATCCGATTGCCAGGTTCTCCGACAGGGCGGCAGATTGCGACCGATGTCGGGCACATCCACGCTGACCCATCGGCGAGGAAGGCAATCGACTCGAAGATCCCCTTGGCGGCGGACCAGGTCGGAAACGGGTACGAGGTCGGAGTACCGCCCGTATCTGGCCTCGCGAACATCGCCAGCGGCCCGGCGACCTCCAGGCTGACTTCGTAGGGTTCTCTGCGATGATCCGTCTCGCTCATGGCATTCCTCGTGTTCCCTGGCCTGCCGCCAGCTACGAATCCAGTGGCGGCAGAGCGGATAGCGCCTGCATGTGTTGACGAAGATTATACTCTCTTTCAGAGTCGTCAAGAATGCCGGGGTCAAGGTGTTGATGCCGCCCACCACGGCCGGGAGCGCGCCGGCATTCATCAGAGTAGACACGGTCTGTCGCCGAATGTTGATGGTAAATGGCCGCAAAGCGCGCAGGGCGAGGTCAGGCCCTTCCCGGCGCGCGACGCTAGGCGTGCTCCACGGACTCGCCGCTGCCTCGCAGCCGCACCTGAAACTCCCGCCGCGCCTTTCCCAGGTCGTGCCACAGCCCGGCAAGGCGCCCCCACTCCCCGGCGTCGAAGGCTGCCCCGAACTCCTCGGCCAGTGCGGCCACGGCAAGGAGGTGTTCCTCCAACTCCTCCCATTCGCATTCAGGGTGGCCTTCGAGGCTGTGGGCGTAGAGAGCGCTATAATCTTCGCCTAGAGGATGATCCGTGATCGACTACCATATCAACATCTTCTATAGCGACGAGGACGGGGGGTATATCGCCGATATCCCGGATCTTGAGGCGTGCTCCGCCTTCGGAGCGACTCCGGCTGAGGCTTTGGCGGAGCTTGAGCAAGCGAAAGAAGCCTGGCTGGAAGTGGCTCGGGAGACCGGTAAGACCATCCCGGTGCCGCGCTACCGCCCCGTCATCTACCAAGTGGCCGGGTGACCGCAGAGCTTCTCTTTTCCCTACACCCACCGCAGCTCTTCGAGCGCCCGCGCCAACTCAGGCCGCATGACTCAGAGGATCTCGTGATCCAAGCCGGTCTTGGGCGTCACGAACCTCGATGCAGTTCCCTGGTAAGATGCCAGCCATGGGCGAGAACGCCACACGCTACAGCCTCAAGGCTCCGGGCCACGGGGGAGGGAGCCCCGCTCTGCGTCTGCCGGGCCACGGACCCTTCCCGCGGGTAGACGATCACCTGGTGGAGCCGGAGGTCACGCGCGACGAGATCATCGGTGGCCGCCGGGTGGTGGCGATGCCGGCTCATCCGCCTCATGCCGACCGGCAGAGCGCCGTCGATCGCGTGGTCGGAGCTTCCGTGGCCTCCGGCTATACCGCGGCGGCGGAGCTGCTCACTCGCGTCGACCAGGATTCGGACTTCGGCACCGACGTCTGCGTGCGCCGGGACGGCGTCGATCCCGAGACGGGCGAGCGCTACCTGGAGGAGATCGCTTTCGAGGTGGTCTCGGAGCAGAAGGTGGGGGATGTAACGGAGAAGGCCGAGCGGATGCACCGCCGGGGCGTGCGGCGGATCTTCGCGGTCTTTCTCAAGCGTCCTCGGGTCTGCGAGTGGTCTGGCGAGAGCCGGAGTTGGCGCACCTTGGATCGCGACTCGCAGATCGAGGATCCCTGCCTGGTGACGTCGCTGCCGGTGGCGGCTCTGCTCGATGCGGCGGCGGCCGCCGTCGCGGTGGTGAAGGGTCTGGCTGCTCAGGGCAACCCGGAGATCCGGAGGCTGGAAGACGCGGCGAGGAGCGAGGGGCGGACCGAGGCGACGGCCGAGAACGTCCTCAAGATCCTGGCAGCGCGCGGCGTCGCCGTGAGCGAGGAGCAGCGGCAGGAGATCGTGGGCTGCCGCGACCTCGCCCGGCTGGACCGGTGGCTGCTGCGGGCTCTTCAAGCCTCTGCCGCTGGCGAGGTCACGTCAGAGCCTTGAGTTGAGAGCTCCTGAAGCCCCTCCCAGCCGCTTCCGGGGCTGAGCGAATTCGTTGGATCTATTGATCTTACACCCACTGCAGCTCTTCGAGCGCCCGCGCCAGCTCGGGCCGCATGACCCAGAGGATCTCGCGATCCAAACCGGTCTTGGGCGTCACGAACCTCGCCAGGACCAGGACGTGATATTCGAGCCGCAGTCCCAGGATGTCGCAGATCTTCCGGGCCAGGGTTCCGTACTGGAGGTTCACGGCGCCGAAGCTCGCGTAGCCAACTTTCTCCGCCAGCTTTCTGGCCGTCAGCCGCCGCCCGGGAGCCCGGTAGTGGGCCTCCAGCATCAGGCGATGCCGGAGCGGCATCTCGCCCTCGAGGAGAGTGAGGGCGGTCTTGTAGGCTTCGACCTTGACCACGGAGAGAAGGATACCGCGATCCTGCCCCGCGGAGCCGAGAGCTCTGGGGGGAGCGATTCCCGGGAAAAAGACCCTTGACAACGAGCCGGCGCCGTAGTATCGTTCGCTATGGATTGGGGAATCCCGGTCGGCAGAAGGTCCCAGCAAGTCTGGGGCCTTTTGTTTTTCAGGGGAAAAAGTCTTCAGGGGAAGACCTTGAGGCCCAGGCCCTCGATCCTCCCGCCGTTGCTGTAAAGCTTGCGAGAGATGATTTCGAAGGCCCGGTTCGCCTCCCCGGGGCTCATGGTCTTGCGGCCGATGGGGCGGGCGAACAGGTCCGCGATCTGGAGGCCGCAGCAATTCGTCTTCTTGTCCGCGAAGGTGATCTGGAAGGGGAGGGTCTCGCGCCGGTAGTTGGCTCCGCCGCAGACCCGCGCGAACTCGGCTCCCAGCTCCGCATCCTCCTTCTTGCCGCGGCACTCGAACACCAGGTGAGTCACTCGGCCGGATTGCCGCTTGCTCCGCAAGAAGCTCGCGACGCGTTCGAGGCCGAACGCCAAGGCCATGTGGTAAGGGTTCTGCGGCGTGCTGTAGCGTTCTCGAAGCCGGAGCTTGTGGATGACTGAGGCGACCAGGGTCACCGGCATGGAATCGACCAGCGAATTGAGGTCCTGCATGAACCGCTCGCGCGTGGCCGCGTCGACCAGGAGCTTGAAGGGACCGGCGGCCTTGCGGATCTCGTGCTCGTGGAGGACCACCATGTCGTGGCCGAAGTACTTGAACTTCAGCTCCTGAAGGGCAGGGGAGGCGGCGGCACGGTAGTCCTCTTTGTGGAAGACGCAGAAGGCCAGGACGAAGACGGGATATTGCGGGTCGATCGAGGTGAGGCCATGGTCTCCGCTCTCGTCGACGTAAACGATGTAGTCGGAGTGGCGGTCCATGCCGGGACTGGACGAGACCACAAGTAGCCGGGAGGTGTCAAATCTGGCGGAGTGCAGGGGGAAGGCCGTGGGCTCGGTTGCTCTGGGGGAGCGATTCCCGGGAATATTTCCGGAAAAAGGGGCTTGACAACGAGCCGGCGTCGCGGTAAGCTCCTCGACGGATTGGGGAATCCCGGTCGGCAGAAGGTCCCAGCAAGTCTGGGGCCTTTTGTTTTTCAGGGGAAGGCGCTTTTGAGGGGAAAATTTAGGAATCAGGCGCCCGGGACCGAAATCCCGGGCGCCTTTCGAGACACCTTCTGAGGGCTCCTACGGATCGGGCGGGCCGCCGTGTCCGCCGCCACCGCCACCCCCGCCGCTGCCCGTGCAACCGTAGAGAACGACTCCGGAGACCGTGCACGCACCCGGATCCATGATCTTGAAGGCAAAGCCCAAGTTACAGGCGGTGCCGGGCGCACAATCGGCGTTGGCCGCAGCGGTCAGAGACGTGATCAGAGCTGATTGGGCGTCGCCGCAGGTCGCGGCGGTGGCCACCTGGGTGGAGGACGTAAAGTTGCCGTTGCAGGTCATCGCCACGGCGCCAAGGGTGGGGTCGAGGGGCAGCTTCAGCTTGCCCGGGCTCTCGGGCTGAGCGGGTGTCATGGCCTGAGTTGCGGGCAAGGCGAGAGAGACCTTGCCGGAAGCGTCGCCGCCGGCCGCTGCCAGGCACGGCAACGCGATCAGCAACAACCCCAGGGCGAGGAACAGTGGGCGAAGGGCTGTCATCCCATAGGCTCCTTTCTGAGTAAGACGAGTGTCGCGAGTCAGCTTCGAGTTCAAGGGTCCGGACCCCTGTCTCAGTCTACGGTCGAGGGGTGCCCTTTCGCTTGCTCAGGCTTGCTATTCCCACGGCACCCGTCGTGACAGAATCGCCGCATGCCCAACTCCGGCGGCTCGGTTCCGTCCTACCTTTTCCCCTATCACGAGGCCCGCGAGAACGGCGCGAAGGGGATCGATGCGCTCCTCTGGACGGGGGAGGAGGCGCAGCGCATCCGCTTCGAAGCCATCGCGCGGGCTTTTCCGCTGGCGGGGACGAAGATCCTGGACGCGGGCTGCGGCCGGGCGGACCTGCTGGGGTATCTCCTGCAGCGCGGCATCGTTCCCGCCTGCTACACGGGGCTGGAGATGCTCCCCGCGACCGCGCGCTCGGCCCGCCGGAAGCGGTACCCGAGGTGCACGATCCGCACGGGCGATTTCGTGCGGCAGCCCGAGAAGCTCCAGGTGGAGGCCGACGTGGTGATCTTCTCGGGCTCGCTCAACACGCTCACGGGCCGCGAGTTCTATCGCACTCTGCGCGCGGCGTGGGCGGCCGCCGGCCGCGGCCTGGTGTTCAATTTCCTTTCTTCTCACTTCTGGTGCGGCGAGGACTGGCTCTACTGGCACCGCCTCTCCTCGGTGCTCGCCTGCTGCCGGTCTCTGGGCGAGACCCGCTTCGACGACCGCTACCTGGTGGGGGATTGCACGGTGGCGGTGAGACGGCGCGGCGCCCCCCGGTGACGGCGGCGAAGCCGCGCCGCCGGAGGGCTGGACCAGGCGGGGAGCTGCGATCAGCAGGCGCGGCACTCGGTGCGCCCGGTGGGGCAGTCCAGCCGGGTGGTGCAATGGGAGTCAGGGCCCGTGACTCCGCCCACCACCGGGGCGATTTCGTTCGCGGTGAGGAGGCGGAGCGTCTCACGGTTCAAAGTCAGCTTCCGGTTGATTTTTTTCATTACGGAGTCTCCTTCAGGCGAGGTGCCGGCGGTCGGGATTGAGGCCGGCGGGCCCTTCCATAGATAGAAGGTGCCCTCAGCAGCCCGAGGAGAGCCGAGGCGGCGAATCCTTCGCGCCTCTCACCCTTTCCGCCTTCCGGAGGGTCTGTAGTACCATGGGCTGATGACAATCAGCTCAAATACTTATGGGAATGCCTACAATGGAAACGGATCGCTGGTTTCTGCTTTCCAGAACGTTGCTGCGGCGGGGTGGGTTCGCATTGGCTCTCGCTACTTTGAGCCTACCGCCGGCTTTGGGTGCGAATCCGGGGCCCAGCGTCGTCCACGTCGCCGGCCGTCAATTGATCGTCCAGAAGCGGAGCCTCGACGGCACGCTGGCCCCCGCCGCGCCTTACGTCATGCGGGGCGTGGTGTGGTCGCCGGCGAGCAAGGACACCACCACGTCGGCCACGGACCCCAACAACGCCACGGTGCGGCGACCGGAGCTCGCGAAGTGGGCGGGCACCGACGTTCCCCTGGTGGCGGGTATGAACGGGAACACGGTCCGCCTGTTGATCGATCCTGGATTCGATGCCACGCTCGGCCCCGCCGGCCTTCAGATCCTCGACCAGCTCTATGCGCGCGGCATCATGGTCATCATGACCGTGGACGATGCGATCAACGACACGTCCCGTATCACCGGGGCCGTCAATTTCTACAAGAACCATCCCGCGGTCCTGATGTGGATGCTGGGGAATGAGTGGAACATCAATCTGTATTATGGAGCCGCCGGCTCGGTGGCCGACGCCGCTCAGCGCACCGAGAGCGCCGCGGCGCTCATCAAGTCGCTCGACACGAATCATCCGGTGTCCACGAGCTACGGCGACATCGACATCGACGGAACCGGCCTGCGTTTGGCGGATACCCAGCATTACGTGAACGACGTGGCGCCGAGCGTCGATATCTGGGGGCTCAACGTCTATCGGGCGTCGAGCTTCGGCACCCTCTTCGCGCAATGGGCATCGATCTCCTCGAAGCCCATGTTCCTGGGCGAATTCGGAACGGACGCCTTCTTCTCGAGCTGCGCCCGCTCGAACCCTCCCGACGGCGCCCTTGACGAGCGGACCCAGGAGCAATGGGACCTGGGGCTGTGGAACGAGGTGGTGGCGAACCTCTCGGCGAGCGACTCTTCCAAGGTGGCGCTGGGCGGCACGGTCTTCGAGCTCAGCGACGAGTGGTGGAAGGTACAGCCCTCGGGATCGCAGCAGACCTCGGGATTCCTGCTCGTCAACGGCCATCCCGACGACTTCGCCAACGAGGAATACTTCGGAATCGCGGACATCGATCGCCATCCCAGAGCGGTCTATTACGGTCTGCGGCGTGCTTTCTCTGCCGGCTCGGCGCTCGCGCTGCCGCCAAGCCGGGTGGATTTCTTCACGCTGCCGGCAACGGTCACCACCAACGTGCCGGCTTTTCTGGTGGCCGGGACGGTCCAGAAAGGCAGCCGGGCGTTTATCAACAGCACGGAGGTCACGGTCGATTCCGGAGGGACCTTCGTCTCCCGCTATCCGTTGAACGGCGCGCAGAACCTGGCGGTGGGGCCGAACGCGATCGAGCTACGGGTGCTCGGTCCCGACGGGAGCCAGACGGTGACGGTGAGGACGGTCGATTACGAGCCCAGCTTCTCGACGCAGGACAAGCGCCTCCTCTACGTGGACTCGGTGGCTCCCAGCCTGCCGGGGACCATCGTGATCGATCTGGATGCAGGGGTTTTTCTTGGATTGATCGACCAGCAGCACGTCCGCGGGATCTCCGCGGACGGCAGCGCCGTCTACATGGATACCCGCGCGGTGATCAGCACGGCCAGCCATGCGAGCCTTCCGCCGCTGCCGTTTTCCGCGAGCCTTCCCGTGAACGGCTTTCTGGTGAGCCCTCTCGGGGATTATTTGTACTCCGGCAACGAGATCGTCAACAGGTCCTCCAACACCCTTTCACCGTCCCATTTGCCGGCCAGCATCCTCACGGGAAATTCCTTTGGCGGAGCGGCGATCCCTGGCGGCCCCGCCATCACGGCGGATGGCCAGTTCATCTACTGTGGCACCAACAGCGTCAATTTCACGAAGATCGACCGGGTGAGCCTCACGGCGACTGTCGTGCCCGTTGCGAACGAGCAGGTTTTTCTCAGTGACATGTCGTTGTCGCCGGATGGCTCGCTCCTCGGCCGAGTCAAGTACAGCGGTGGCGCCTTTCAAGTGGCTTTTTATGATACAGGCACGCTGAGCCAGGTCAGCTCGGTGACGATTCCGGGCGATTTTTCGGGCGAGTTGGTCTTCTCCCCTTCAGGCCAATGCGCGGTTGCCGGCAGCTCGGGGAACCCCGCGAATCGCGGCGGCAGCATCACGGCCGTCGAGATTCAGGGCTTTCAGCAGCGCGCGTGCTCTCTGATCGACCTGGCCGACAACCTCACCATCTCGAGTGGCAATGAGCTGTACGTCTCGTCGGGGACTCGATTTGGGATCGACGTGTTCGGTCTGCAGCCCTGCTCAACCCTGCGCCGAAGCCGCACCTATTTCTTGGGGATCGATCAGTTCAAGGGTGGAGTGGGGATCCCGCAGAACGATGAGATCCAGCGCTTGGTCCTGCGCGACCTGCCGGCGCTCTCCGTGGAGATCGGGGGCACCGGTGGCGGAACCGTAACCAGCGCTCCGGCCGGCATCACCTGCGGGAGCGACTGCATGGAGGGCTATCCGCAAGGGACGGTCGTCAATTTGACGGCGACGCCCGATGTGGGCTCGGTCTTCGCGGGTTGGTCGGGAGATCCGGACTGCTCGGACGGCACAGTGACGATGCAGACGGCCAAGACCTGCGTGGCCACGTTCAACTCCCAAGTCCTGACGTTGACCGTGACCCGAACTGGAAATGGCTCAGGAACGGTGACCAGCATCCCCTCGGGAATCAACTGCGGCGCGGACTGTACGGAAGGCTACGACTACGGGACGCAGGTGACGCTGACCGCGACGCCGGCCGCGGGCTCGCTCTTCACGGGCTGGACGGGCGATGCCGACTGCTCGGATGGCGTGGTGACGATGCAGACGGCGAAGACCTGTGTGGCCACGTTCCAGCTCCAGGTGCAGACGCTGACGGTGAGCAGGACCGGGAACGGCTCAGGAACGGTGACCAGCGTTCCGGCAGGAATCAACTGCGGCGCCGATTGCACGGAAAACTATCCCTACGCCACGCAGGTGACGCTGACTGCGACGCCGGATGCGGGCTCGGTGTTCACGGGCTGGACGGGAGATCCGGACTGCGCGGACGGGATCGTCGCGCTCACTTCCGGAGTGAGCTGTGCCGCGGAGTTTCGCACCAATCCAATCTTCAAGGACGGCTTCGAGAGTGGCGACTTGACCGCCTGGCATTGATTGCGCCTCCTTCCCTGCGGTCGTTCCACGACGGCGTAGGTTCCTGCCGCGTATACAGGACATCGGGAAAGACTCGCACGATCCCGCAACGGGAGGCAACGATGAGCGGTAGATTCTTGGGCCTTGGCGTCGCCGGCTTGTTCCTTTTGTCCCTGCCTGCTCAGGGCGGGGGGATCTGCAGCACGGACACCTCGACTCTGCTTCGCGTCCACGCGAATCGGAGCTTCATCGCGCGGTCCATCCGCTTGCCGCCGCCGCCGTTCCACTTGGACGAGGAGTACGTCGTGACCCTGGGAGGTGCGGGTGTCGTCATCCGCACCGAGCGCCGGCTGTGCTGTGATTTCAAGGTGACGCGGACCTTCGCCTCGGGCCTGGCGAGGCCGGCTGCGTTCAGGACGTTCACCAACGCCCTGGCGGCGAACCACGTCGAGGAGCAGACGAGCTGCGTTTTCGAGAACGACCTCACTCCCCCTGGTGGTGTCCGGGTTCTGGGGACCTATGAGGTTTCCTGGTACGGGGAAGGCGGGCGTGAGAATTCGTTCCAGATCGTCTTCGCCGATCCCGGCGGCTCCACGCTCCCGCTCTGCGGGGCAGAAGCGGGAGCGCTGGTGGACGCCGTGCGTACTTTCGCGGACGCTGTGGCCGCCGTGCACGGCAACCGGGTGTGCACGCCGTAAGAGGGCACCACCTCCTCCCGGCTGGGCTATGATCCTGGCCGTCAAGCCCGTGCGGGCTTGTACGGAGGAGAGCTCATGCCCCTGCGCCGTTTCTTCGCCGCCGTCCTCTTGCTGGCCGCTTCCAGTGTCTCGGGCGCTTTCGCCCAGGCCGATCCGTCGCTGTTTCAGGACCTCCATTGGCGGCTCATCGGGCCGTTTCGCGGCGGGCGGGTGCTGGCGGTTTCCGGGGTGCCGGGCCAGCCGGAGCACTTCTACTTCGGCAGCGTCAACGGCGGAGTGTGGGAGAGCCGGGACGCGGGGCGCACCTGGCAGCCCATCTTCGACGGCCAGCCCATCGGCTCGATTGGCGCGCTCGCCGTGGCGCCTGCGGACCCGCGGGTGATCTACGTGGGCTCGGGCGAGGCCGACATGCGCTCCGATATCGCGCAGGGGAACGGCATGTACCGCTCCGCCGACGGCGGCAAGAGCTGGACCCGCATCGGCCTCGCCGATTCGCAACAGATCGGGCGCATCCTGATCGATCCGCGCAACCCGGACGTCGTCTACGTCGCCGCGCTGGGGCACCCCTATGGACCCAACGCCGAGCGCGGCGTCTTCCGCTCGAAGGACGGCGGCAAGAGCTGGCAGAAGGTGCTGGGCAAGGGAGACGACACGGGGGCCATCGACCTTGCGTTCGAGCCGGGGAAGCCGGAAGTGATCTATGCATCTCTGTGGCAGGCGCGGCGGACGCCCTGGAACATCTATCCGCCCGCGAGCGGTCCCAACGGCGGCCTTTATAAATCGATCGACGGCGGCGACCACTGGACGCAGCTCAGCCAGGGCCTCCCCGCGAAGCCGGGACGGATCGGCCTCGCCGTGGCCCCGAGCCCGCCGCAGCGGGTCTATGCGATGGTGGACGCGGCCGAGGGTGGGCTCTATCGCTCGGACGACGCCGGCGCCACCTGGGCACGGGTGAGCAGTGATTCACGGATCTGGGGGCGCGGCTGGTATTTCGGTGGCATCACGGTGGAGCCGAAAAATCCCGACGTGGTCTACGCCTGCAACACGGCGCTCTATCGCTCGGAGGACGGCGGCAAGACGTTCGTGCCGGTCAAGGGCGCGCCGGGCGGCGACGATTACCATTCGCTATGGATCGATCCGCAGGCGCCGGAGCGGCGCATCCTGGGCGTGGACCAGGGCACGGTGGTCTCCGTTGACGGCGGCGAAACGTGGAGCTCCTGGTACAACCAGCCCACCGGGCAGTTCTATCACGTCGTGACGGACAACCGTTTTCCTTACTGGGTCTACGGCTCGCAGCAGGACTCCGGCGCCGCGGGCGTGCCCAGCCGCACCAATTCTTATGATGGCATCAATCTCACCCAGTTCCGCGAGACGACGGCCGGCGGCGAGAGCGACAACGTCGCGCCCGATCCGAAGGACCCGGACGTGCTTTTCGGCGGCCGGGTGGAGAAGCTCGACCTGCGCACCGGGCAGACGCGCTCGGTCGATCCCATCCTGGCCTATCCCAACCGCTACCGCGAAACGTGGACGTTGCCGCTCGTCTTCTCGCCGCGCGATCCGAAGGTCTTGTATTTCTCCCGCCAGCGCTTGTTCCGCACCGACGACGGCGGCGAGCACTGGATGGTGATCAGTCCCGACCTGACGCGCGAAGATCCGGGAACGCCGCCCAATCTCGACGCAGTGACGGCGGCCAACAATCAACAGGGCGGCCCTCGCCGCGGCGTGATCTACTCGATCGCGCCGTCGCGCGTGGCGGACCAGGACCTGTGGGTGGGCACGGACGACGGCCTCATCTGGCGCACGAAGAACGAGGGCGGCACCTGGAAGGACGTGACGCCGGCCGCGCTCACTCCCTGGTCCAAGATCGGCATTCTCGACGCCTCGCATTTCGACGCCGAGACGGCTTACGCCGCCGTCGACCGCCATCGCCTGGACGATTTCAAACCTTACGTCTACCGCACGCACGATGGCGGAGCGCACTGGGAGCTGGTAGCGAACGGCATCCCGCAGGGGAGCTTCGTCAACGCCGTCCGTGAGGACCCGGCGCGCAAGGGTCTGCTGTACGCGGGAACGGAGAAGGGCGTCTACGTTTCCTTCGATGACGGCGATCACTGGCAATCGTTGCAGGCCAACCTGCCGGTGACCTCGGTGCGCGACCTCGAGGTGCACGGCGAGGACCTGGTGATCGCCACCCATGGCCGGGCCTTCTGGGTGCTGGACGACGTGACGCCGCTGCGCCAGCTCGACGCGCAGGTGACGGCAGCCGCCGCCTGGCTGTTCGCGCCCAATCCGGCCATCCGGATGCGGCCGGCGGGCTTCACCGGCACACCCATGCCGAAGGACGAAGCGGCCGCTGCCAATCGCCCCGCGGGAGCGTTGATCGATTACGTTTTGAAGACCGCTTCGGCCCCGCCGGTGACCCTGGAGATCCGCGACGAGAAAGGCGAGCTGGTGCGGCGCTACAGCAGCGCGGACCCGGCTCCGCCGCCGGACCTCGCGAAGCTGAGCATCGCGCCGCAATGGGTGCCGCCGCCGGTGCAGCTCTCGACCGCGCCGGGCCATCACCGTTTCGTGTGGTCGTTGCGCTATCCGTCGGCGGCCGCGTCCGGCGAGAACCCCCGCGACGGCATCTGGGCGCCGCCCGGCCGCTACACCGTGGTGCTGGAGGCCGGCGGTGCCCACCTCACGCAGCCCCTCACGGTGTTGCCCGATCCCCGCGTGACGTTGCCGCCGGAGGGGTATGCCGCGCAATTCGCCTTGGCGCGCCGCATCGAGGCGGAGCAGGTGCGGCTCGCCGCGGCCTCCCGCGAGGCCGAAACCTTGCTGAAGGCGCTTGCCGAGCGGCGCAAAGGCGCAAATCCAAAAATTGCTCCGGCGATCGACAAGCTGGCCGCGAGCGTCCTCGAGCTTTCCGGCACGGCGCCTCCCGGCCAGCGGTGGGTGCAGCCGAAATCGCTCACCAGCCTGCGCGCCGTGGGGAGCGCTCTGGACCGGCTCGCCACGGCCGTGGACGGAGCGGACGCTGCGCCCTCGCCCGATGCCGTGAGCGGTTTCGATCAGGCCCGGAAGTCGCTGGCCTCGGCTCTCGCGGGCTGGGACGCGCTGAAGGGGAAGGACCTCCCCGCCCTCAATGCCATACTGGCCAAGGCGGGGGAGGCGGGGATCGAGGTCAAGCCGTAGGGTGCGGCCCTACAATCCGAGCTCCCGGCTCGCCAGCTCGGTTCCCATCACGCGGGCGCGGATCTTGGCGAAGGCCGTGTCCCGAGCCGTCGAGAGGTCGTCGCCGAAGGGCGAGAAGCCGCAATCGTCCGTGGTGCCGAGGCGCTCGGAGGCGATGAACTCAGCCGCTTCGAGGATGCTATCCCGGACCTCTTCCGGAGTTTCGATCCGCGGATCGATTGGATCGATGACGCCGATGAAGATCCGCTGCCCGGGCCGTGCGTGATCCCGGATGATGCCCAGGACCCGCCGGCGGTCCGGCTCGCTCGCGAGCTGAAGGTAGAAGTTCCCCGCCGAGAGGTTGAACAGATCGGGCAGCAAGTCGGCGTAGTCGACGTCGGCGCTGTGCGTCGAGTCCTGGTCGCCGCCGGGGCAGGTATGGACTCCGATACGCTGCTGCTCTTCCGGTGTGAAGTGGCTGAGCACCTGATTGTTCAGACCGATGAACTGCCGCAGCAAGCCGCGGGAAGGATCGAGCTTCACGGCGAGGCGCCCCTCGGTGAAATCGATCTGGACGTTGGCGGCTCCCTGCTCGAGGCAGCCGCGGATGTCCGCCTCGGCCTCGAGGACGAGGTCGGCGAGGAATTCCTCCTGCGAATAGCCGTCGATGCCCGCCTGGGGATAGAGGAGGCTCAGCGCCGATGCCGAGATCACGGCCTGCTTCACGGGCCTCTGGGTGTGGCTCTTGGCCGTGGTGAGGTAGGTCGCGGCATGGGTGCGGTAGCGGAAGGGACCCACGACGAGCCGCGGCAACTGCCGCACGTGACCGTCCGCAAAGGGGATCTGCACGCCGTCCGGCGCCAGGTTGCCGGCGCCGTGGATGGGATAGGTCGCGAAGCTGGGCTTGGTCTGCTCGCCGTCCGTGATCACCGGCGATCCGGTCTCTTCGAAGCGCTGGATCGTATCGACCAGAGCCTGCCGGTAGAGCTCGTCCAGATCCTGCTGGGATACCCGGCCTTGCTGAGACTCCTGGACGGCGCGGATCAGCTCGGGAGGCCGTGGGATGCTGCCGATGGGTTCGGTGGGTAGTGGCATGATCGGCAGTATACTTCAGGAAACGCTCCAAAGCATGGAGCTAGCCTTTGGATCCCCTCCGTGCCCTGCCGTTGCGCATCCGGCCGGAGCGGGCTAGCATCTGACGGCGATTCTGTTGGCCCATGCCAAAGACCCCAAGGGAGATCGATATGGCCGATGTCCGTTTCCGCTCCGTCTCCGTCCTTCTGGCCGTCGCAGTCCTGGCGATGGCAAGCCTCGCCCGCCCTGTCGCGGCGGCGTCCACCGGCGAGGTGACCGGGGTGGTCCAGGACGCCGACGGCAAGGCGTTGCCGGAGGTGGAGGTCACGCTGCTCAAGGCCGGCGAGAGCACTCCCAAGAAGAAGGCCTCGGGGGCCGATGGCGGCTTCAAGTTCGACGGCCTCGCCGGGGGCATCTACATCGTCTCGGCCTCGAAAGAGGGGCTGTCTCCCGTCACCTGCCGCGGCTTCCGCGTCGTCGGCGACCAGAGCCGGCGGCTGGAGATCAAGATGCTCGCCGGCGATCAGCCTTCGACCTGCACTCTGGCGGAAGCCGGCTAGCGGGGCCCGGGGCCTGATGTAGAATCCGCGGCTCGCAGTTTGGCCTGATCAGGCAGCGGAGCCCGGGAGACGAGTATGGAAGCGTCCGTAGATTCACTGAAGAAGACGATCGCCGGCTATTGGGACGGGCGCAGCGGCGCCTTCGAGCACCAGCAGGGGATCCGCAACCGGGTGCAGAAGGCGGCCTGGATGGGCTTCCTGGCGAGCGCCGTGGGGGAGGCGCCCAAGAGCGTGTTGGACGTGGGCACGGGGACCGGCTTCCTCGCCCTCCTCCTTGCTGAGCTGGGCCACCGGGTCAAGGGGCTCGACCTGTCTCCGGGGATGGTGGAGCAGGCGCGCCACAATGGGGCCGAGCGGGGTCTCCAGGCCGAGTTCGCCGTGGGCGACGCCGAGATTCTGCCCGAGCCGGACGCGGCCTACGACGTGGTCGTCAACCGCAACGTCCTCTGGACCCTGCCGCGCCCGGAGAGCGCCCTGGCTGACTGGAAGCGGGTGCTCAAGCCCGGGGGGCTCCTGGTGGTGATCGACGGCGACTGGTTCGACAATCCCTTCCCCTATCGCGTCAAGCGGTTCCTCGGCCATCTCCTGGTGGCGGTGACCCGCTTCGAGAACCTCTGGGCCGTCGAGCGGAAGCTGCGCGGGGGATACGACGACGGCTTCGGCAAGGAGCTTCCCCTCAAAGGCCCCGGCAACCGGAAGAAGTTCCCCCAACTCCTGGCGGCGGCCGGCTTCACCGGTGTCGAGCTGCGGCGGCTGCAGGACGTGGACCGCGCGGAGAAGACGGGCTGGCCTCTCGCGATGCGCCTCAATCAGCCGTCCGAATTCTTCGCCGTGCTGGCCCGCAAGCCCTGAGGCTCGAGCCCGCGCCGGTGGACCACGTTTACCAACCCTGTCCCCAATTCGGTACCTCAGTGCACCTCTGAAGGGTAAGACCCCTCGTCGTTGGGGCGGGGAGAAGAGGCGGGCCCGACTTCAATAGGTCGCGCCAGGATGTATTTCTTTCAATGGAGGTTGTCATGGCTAGAAGTATCGTGATCGTGGGGGGAGGAACGGCAGGCTGGATGACGGCGTCGCACTTGAAAAAGGCGCTGCCGGGCATGGAGATCCATCTCATCGAGTCGGCCAACATCAAGACGGTGGGCGTCGGCGAGGCGACCTTCAGCACCGTGAAGCTCTTCTTCGACTTCCTCGGGCTCGACGAGTCGGACTGGATGCCGAGTTGCAACGCCACCTACAAGCTGGCCATCAAATTCGTCAACTGGACGGCCGCGGGCGGCCACTTCTACCACCCGTTCCAGCGCTACGAGGTGGTCGACGGCTTCAACATGGGCGAGTGGTGGCTCAAGCTCAAGCGGCACGAGGAGCCCTTCGACCAGGCCTGCTTCACCATCCCGGCCATGTGCGAGGCCAAGAAGTCGCCGCGGTTCTACGACGGACGGGTCTTCGACGATAAGGTGCAGGACTACTTCACCGTCGACGTGCGCGGCAAGAAGAACATTCTCGCCGAGCACAAGGTGCAGTATCCGTACGCCTACCAATTCGACGCCGGCCTGTTGGCGAACTACCTGAAAGACTACGCCACCAAGCGCGGGGTCGTGCAGATCGTGGACGACGTCGCGGAGATCAAGCTGCGCGAGGACGGCAGCATCGACCATCTGGTCACCAACGAGCACGGCAAGGTGGAGGGCGACCTCTACGTCGACTGCACCGGTTTCCGGGGGCTGTTGATCAACCAGACCCTCGGCGAGCCGTTCATCTCGTTCTCCGAGTCGCTGCTCAACGACCGCGCCATCGCGCTGCAGATTCCGCGCGACATCAAGACCCACGGCATCCAGCCCTACACCACGGCCACGGCGCTGACCAACGGCTGGGTGTGGAACATCCCGCTCTACGGCCGTGACGGCACGGGCTACGTCTACTCGAGCCAGTTCATCACGCCCGAGGACGCGGAGGCCGAGTTCCGCCAGTACCTGGGACCGTCCGCCGACGGGATCAGAGCCAACCACATCAAGATGCGGATCGGCCGCTGCCGCAACTCGTGGGTGAAGAACTGCGTCGCCATCGGCCTCGCGAGCGGCTTCGTCGAGCCGCTGGAGTCGACGGGTATCTTCTTCATCCAGAACGGTATCGAGGAGCTGGTGAACCACCTCCCCGGTGACTCCTTCGACGAGGAGACGGCGAAGAGCTACAACCAGGTGGTGGCCAATGCCATCGACGGCGTCCGCGACTTCCTCATCCTCCACTACCGCACGACGGACCGCAACGACACCGAGTTCTGGCGGGCGACCAAGAGCCTGAAGCTTCCCGATTCGCTCGAAGAGCGTTTCGCGCTGTGGAAGAAGCGGCTGCCGAACGCCCGCAACATCAACCCGAACTTTCACGGCTTCGAGTCCTACTCCTATTCGGTGATGCTGTTGGGGCTCAACTACCGGCCCGAGCACAGCCTGCCGGCGCTCGAATACATCGATCCGGCCGGCGCCCACCGCGCCTTCCGCGCCATGAAGGAGAAGACCGAGCGCCTGATGTCGACGCTCCCCTCGCAGCTCGACTACCTGTCGCGCGTGCGTGCCGAGGCGGGCGTGCCGGTGGTGGTGTAGGAATCCGCCCGGGAGCGCCGGCGTCCGCTGGCGCTCCCAGGGTCTTGCCCTCAAGCCCTCTCTTCAGTGGTCGGCTAGCTGCA
>DASUEN010000008.1:0-11045 GCA_036275055.1 Thermoanaerobaculia bacterium | reverse complement strand
TGTTGCTCGATCCGATCGATCACTTCGTGAAGCGCGAGCTGCGCTGCGCCGGCTATGTCCGCTACGTGGACGACCTTCTGCTCTTCAGCCACGACAAGGGCGCGTTGTGGGCGGCGAAAAGAGAGGTGCAGGCTCGGCTGGAATCGCTCCGGCTGACGATTCATCCAGGAGCTCACCCGAAGCCTGTCGGAGAGGGAATCCCATTCCTCGGCTTTGTCGTCTGGCCGGAGGCGCGGCGGTTGAAGCGCCGGAACGGCGTGCGATTCCGCCGGCGTTTGAAGGTTCTCACAAGCGCCTTCGAGGCAGGGCAGCTCACCGAGGGCCGGCTGAGCAGCTCCCTCCAGGGTTGGCTCAACCACGCTCGGTATGCCAACGCCGTGGGATTGCAGAAGGCGCTTTGCTCGACGGTTTCTTTCTGCCGGGTTTCAGCGCGATGAGCTCGCCGGCATCTGTGGTCAGATCATGTTTGGCCTTCTTGATCCACCTTCGCCGAGCGGTGCCTATGGCCCGCGACCCGAAAAGGATGATCTTTTGGAAAGGCGGACCGGCACGATAGACTCAGAGTCGCAGGAGCCGGAAAGGAGGCCCGCATGGACCTGAAGCTGCTCGCGGATGCCTTGGTGATCGCTCTCGCGCCGGTGCTGCCGCACCTGGTTGCCGGCGCCACGGAGGCCGTCAAGGCGGCGGGGAAGAAGGTGGGGGAGGAGACGTTCGAGCTCGGCCGCAAGCTCTGGGAGAAGCTTCGCAAGCCTGTCGAAGAGAACCCCCGCGCCGTCGGAGCGGCAGAGGAGGTCGCGGAGGCTCCGGAAGACGACGACGCCCGGGCGGGACTGCGTCGCCAGCTCGTGAAGATCCTGGAAGCCGATCCTGACCTGGCGTCCGAGGTGGTGAAGCTTCTCGACTCCGCCGGCCGGGGCATCTCCTACCAGGCGAACCTCCAGGGCTCGGGCGCCATCGCCCAGGGTCCCGGAGCGGTGGCGGCGGGAGAAGGAGGCGTCGCGGTGGGCGGAAGCGTGACAGGCGATGTCTCGGCCGGCCGGAGCGGCCGGGGAACCTGAGCTCCTTGACGCCCTGTCGGAGAGCGGCGTCTCGGCTTGCCAGGAGACGCTAGAGGATCTCGACGAGGTCCTGGCGCGTGGATAGGGCACTGGCCGTCAATCGTTAACACAACGGAGTCCTTTGGGGAGCCTGGGGAAGGCCGGGTTCCGACGCGATAAGATCATCGGCATCACAACACCCCCTGGTCCGCCAGCCGGAGCTTGACGAAGGCGAGCGCCTCTTCGGCCAGTGCGACGGCGCTTCTGGCCTCTTCCTCGGGAATGTCTCGCCAGTCATCTACGTAGCGTACTTCCACGGCATAGTCGGTCAATGCTCGCGCATGCTCTTGGATTTCTTCGAACCGGGGAAGGATGGCCGAGCATCGATCGAGCAGGTAGGGTAGATGGTGCGTCTTTTCCACGTGAACACCGGCCAACGTCAAATAGGCCTTCAGAGCCTTCTCGACGCATTGTTGCGTATGGAAGCAGACTGTATCGGTCACGTCAGGATTGTTTTCCAGCACGACGCTGGCTGTGGTCAGATCGTGTTCGGCCTTCTTGATCCACCTTCGGATGACCAGGAGGGCCTCCTCATCCATACACCGTAACTCCTCGTTCCGCAACCTCTCTGGCGAGAGTGTTGGCCACGTGCCGCTGCCGCAGCATCTCTTCCGGGCTCAACACGAAAAGGTCCATCGGTAAGCTCTCGGACCCCATCGAGCGGTGGATGTCGAGCTTGACCTGCCGTTTGGATTTTTCCCCTGCATAGATGATGACCAGATCCAGGTCACTGTCCGGCCGAGCGGTGCCCATGGCCCGCGATCCGAAAAGGATGATCTTTTGGGGATGGATCGCTTCGGCAATGACCTTCACTACACGCTCGACCACTGGATCGGAGCTCATACCTGGCCTCCTATCGCGAGTCTCGTCAATCCTCTCGAGGCTCGGTCTGATTCTACACCTCCTGCGATCCACAGGGCTTGCCCTTCCCCGCCGGGTCCAAGGGGGGCGTCACGATAGACTCGGAGCCGCAGGAGCCAGGCCCAAAAGAGCCTGACTCCTTGGAAGCCGAGCGTCAGGCTCGTACCCGGCCCTATGAATCCGAGTTACCGGTGCACTCGAAGTCGTAGCTGGAAAGGCAGCCGTAAGCGTTGTAGTGACCGGTGCATCGGCATCCCTGGCCGTCGGCACAGAAGCCGCCGATGAGGATGAATCCGGGGGGCACGGTGCAGGGATCCGACACCTCGCAGGTGCACAGGGACGACATGAAGATCGGCGCCGGCATCGGGGCCGGCAGGACAGATGCCGCCGGTGGGGTGACGGCAGGCGCTTCCGCGGCCACGGCGGGCACCGCGAGGACGGCGAGAACGAGGACGAACAGGGTGGCGAGAACCTTCGCATTCCGCATGACGATCTCTCCTTTCACTGGACAGAACAGCCCGCCGAGCATAGCGCACTTCGAACAAGCTAAACGGCAGTCCCTCCTGTGGCGTCGAGCCTCTCCATGAAACGGATGCTGAAGAAGGCACGGTGCTGGTCAGGGCGCCGATGCGGCCTCGATCCTGGCCCCGGCTTGGCTTGCTCCTATCGCTTTTGCGACCAGGACCTCCAAGGCGGCGATGCGCCTCGCGAGATCCGCGTTTTCGCGGCGGAGCGCAGCGATCTCCGCGTCCTTCGCGGTCTCGAGGTGCGTCACCATGCCGTAGAGCGCCTGGATGGAAGCCAGGCTCACTCCCGCCATGTCGAGAATCGCGATGTGCTTGTCGTCTTCGCCGAGCCCGAAGATGGCCGCGAAATCTTGGGCCATGGGGCCCATGTGCCGCACCGAGGAGGCGTCGGTCTTGCGGTTCCAGGTGGTGATGGGGAGGGAGGCGACTTTCGCCAAGACCTCGCCGGGCTGCACGGGAACGAGATCGCGCTTGGAGTCGCGATCGGAACCCTGGGTCAAAGTTCCTGCGATCGTGACGTTGCCGGTGTTGGTTAGGGTCATTTCAATCCCAGCGTTGGCCTGATTCTCGAAGATCAGGGAAGAACCGAAGGTGCCGAAGCTCCAACGCTCGGGGAGGGCGGTGTCCTTCAGGATGAGGAAGGCACCACCGTTGTTCCGAATTTCGAGCAGCTCGCGGAAGTTGTTGGAGCCGGCGTTTTCCACCAGGATCTTGTTTCGTGACCCGGAATCAGTCCCGCGTATATGGAGCTGGGTCGATGGGGACGCGGTGCCGATGCCCACGTTCCCAATCGAGCTGACGTCGATGCTGCTGGTCGGAGCACCAGGACGGATCCGGAAGGGCAGCGTTGACCCGGAGGTGACGTCCCTCACGAAGAAGTTGGCCTCGTTCGCGGCGACGTCCCAAGTCTGGGCCGTGAAGCCGGCCGAGCCGTCCTGCTCCAGCCGAGCTGTTGGAGTATTGCCTCTGATCACGTGCACGTCTTTAGCCGGTGTCGAGGTGCCGAGTCCCACGTTGCCGCTGCTGTTGACATAGAGGGAGTTGTTCCCGGCGCCCGCCGCCACGCTGAAGGGAATCAAGTTGCCGTCGACGTCCTTGATGGAGAACTGGGCCACGTCGGAGGGGTTGATGAGCAGTGCCCAGTCATGGGCCGTGCTGACGCAGGGAGGGTCCTCGCAGGGGACGTCGACGTCGTCAAACAGAAGGTTGGGTAGGGTCGACTTGAGCTTGAGCGCCGAAAAATTGGCATCGTTGATGCCGCACTGGTCGCCGATACAGGCGTTGCGCTGAACCACCAGGCTGCCGGTTTCGATGAGGTTCTTGGGAGTGATGCTCTGGACCGGCGGTTTCGGAGGGTGCGCGGCGGTCTCCGCGGGCGCCGCTACGAAGCTTCCTTTCCGGACGAAGAAGTGACCTGACTGCACGAGCGGCCGACCCGGCAGCTTGGCCGTTTCGTCGAATTCCTCGAGCTCCCCCTCGCCAGCCTCTCGCGCTCTTGAAAGCTCCGCTTTCGTGCGCGCGTCGAGCTTGGGGGTCCCTCTCAGCTCCCAGGTGTAGCTGCCGTCCGGCAGACGGTTCCCTTTCGAGTCGAAGAGACTGAGAAAAGGGGCCTGGCCAGCCGCGAGTTCGCGCCGGATGAAGAGATCTCCAGGGCCGGAGACCGTCAGGGCCAGACGTTCGTAGCCCGATGGGGGGAGCCAGTCGAGGCGGACGGGCGCCACCTCCAGGACAGCCATCTCAGGCGGTGGGAGCTCCGACGCCGCTCCTGGGTGGGTCAAAGACAGGGCCGTGCTGATCACCAGTGCCAACCCGCCGGCAATCTTTCCTCTGCGCATAACCGTCTCCTTTCTCTTTGGAAGTTTTGCGCCTTCTAAAAGGAAGGTCGCTCCAGGTGCCGTGAAAGGGACAAGCGTGGGTTGCCGAGGCAGTGTACCCGCATCAGAATGCCTGGGTGTCGCCGATGCTGGCGAAGCGGCCGCTCGGGTTCATGTAGGTGCGGATGTGGCCGGTTAAGGTGTCGGTGACGGTGAGGGTGTATTCGACGTTCGAAAGCGCACCGTAGAAGACCCAGAACCGGCCGTTGACGGGCTGGCCGTCGAGGACTTTGAGCACCACCTCCACGTTGGCGGCATTAAAGAACCAGAAGTAGCCGGTGTCGGCCGTCAACGGCACGGCGGTGCCGGAGCCGGTACGTCCGCCGAAGTCTTTCCAGGTTGCCTCGACCGCGAAGCGGCCGTCGTTGAGGCAGAGCCGCGCGGCGCCGGGCACGCAGACGCTAGTGACGGCGGCGGCGGCGGTGCGCTCGGCGACGAGAGGAAGCAGGGTCTTCGCCGTAGACTGATCGGCGGTGGAGTAGGCGCCCAGCGGTCCGAATCCTCGCGTGTCGCCGAGGCTGCCGAAGGTGCCCGCGGGGTTGAAGTAGCGGCGGGTGACCCCGGTGGCGGTATCGGTCACCGTCAAGGTGTACTCGACGTTGGAAAGGGCTCCGAAGAAGACCCAGACGTGATCGTTCAGGGCGCGGCCGTCGAGCACTTTGAGGATGACTTCCACATTGGCGGGTGCGAAGAACCAGAAGTAGCCGGTGTCGGCGGTGAGCGCCACGGCCTGACCGGCGCCGGTGTTCCCCTGGAAATCGCGCCAATCGGCTTCGACCTTGTAGCGTCCGCCGTTCAGGCAGAGGCTGGTCGCCGAGGGTTGGCAGCCGCCGGAGCCCGTCAGCGGCAGGGCCCAGAGCTCACTGCCGTGAAGACGATCGTCGGCGGTGAAGTAGAGCTTTCCGCCGGCGGCGGTGAAGAGCTCGGGATAGGAGGAGGCGCCCCACGGCGCCAGGTCCTGGAGCAGCCGGGTGCCGGCCTCGGTGCCGTCGCTCTGCCAGGGCTCGAAGCCGTGGTCGGCGTCGAGGGCCGAGAAGAAGAGCCGGCCGCCGGCAGCCGTGAGCCCGGTGGGTTGGGAGCCGGAGGGTCCCGAACGGATGTCGCGCACCAGGGTCGTGCCCGCGGTGGTGCCGTCGCTCCTCCACAGCTCGCGGCCGTGGATGCCGTCGTCGGCCGCGAAGTAGAGCCGGTCGCCGAGGATGGTCAAGCCGAAGGGGGTCGAATCGGAAGGGTCCTCTCCGGAGAATGCCAGGACCGGAACCGTCCCGGCCTCGGTGCCGTCCGATCGCCAGAGAGAACGGTTCCTGGGGAAGAAATCCCTGGCGACGAAGTAAAGAGTCTCGTCAAAGGCCGTGAATTCGGACAGGTCGTTCGTACCGCCGAAGCCGCCGCGGACACGGACGGTGCCGGCGCTCGTGCCGTCTGTTTTCCAGAGCTCGGGAGTGAACCCGTTGTCGACGTCCAAGGCGGCGAAGAAGACGCTGGATCCCACCCGGGTGAAGTGAGGAAATGATTGGAAATGCAGGCCGTCCGTGAGCCTGCGGGTACCTGCCAGGGTGCCGTCGCTCCGCCACAGGTTGGGATGGTCGAAATCCTGCCGGGCAATGAAATACATCTCGGTGCCGAGCGCGGTCAGGGACTCTGGCTGGCCCGCGTCCGGAGGCAGCTCGAAAACCTTTCTCGTCCCTGCTGGGGTGCCGTCGCTCTGCCACATCTCCCAGCGCGTGGAGTCGCTGGTGGCGGGCAGAGTAAAAAAGACCCGGCCCCCGAGGGCCAAGAGATCGGTACCACCGGATTGGAAGTCAGCCAGTTGGAGGGTGCCAGCCGCCGTGCCGTCGGTCCGCCAGAGCGTGGACGGGCTCTGCCCGAGCCAGTAGTAGACCCAGGGTCCGGCCACGGTGAGCTTGTACGGGTTTCCCGAGGAGAAACATCCAGGGGAGTTTCCGGCGGTCACCGGTGCGGTGGTGTCCGGAGTCCCCGAGCTCGTCCAGAGATTCCGATAGTTCCCATCGCAGGCGGTGAAGAGAAGCTGGCCTGACAGGGCCACGAGATCCTGCGGATCGGAGCCGGGCCCGCTTCGAGCGAGGTCGGTCACCAGCCGGGTCCCTCCCGGCTTGCCGTCGCTCGCCCACAGCTCCTGGCCATAGCCGTTGCGGCCGGGGAAGAACAGGTTCGGGCCGAGGGCCGCGATCTCGATCGAGTCGTTCTGGGGCGACTGGAACCCGGACGCCGGATCGGCGAAACGCCGGGTCCCCGCGGCCGTGCCGTCGCTCGTCCACAGCTCGAAGGAGCTGGGGGAGAAAAGTTGGTCGATCGTGGCGATGAAGAAGGACGTGCCGGGAAACGGCACCAGATCCGCATTGAGGCCGTCGCAGAGGCCCGGGCAGATGTCTTTGATCAGCATCGTGCCGGCCGCCGTGCCGTCGGTGCTCCAGAGCTCGCGCCCGTGAACGTTGTCGGAGCCGACGAACAGGACCCGCCCCCCCACTTTGATCATGCGTTCTGTGGACAGCTCAGGGCAGCCGCCGACGCACGGAAGAGGTGCCGTGGACTCCGGGGGCCCCGCAGTCGTCCAGAGCCGCGTTGGGGTCAATCCATCGGTGGCGACGAACAGCAGCCGGTTTCCTATCTCCTCCATTTGGGAAAGGATGGTGTCGTTGTTCAGGGGGGCATGAAAACCGAACTCCGTAATCCGGCGGGTGGTCTCCGGTGTGCCGTCGCTGCGCCAGATCTCGGAGCCGTGGATCACGTCGTCGGCCACGAAGTAGACGTGGTTTCCGATCGCCTTGAGCCCCTGCGTATCCTCGAAAGGCCGGTCATTGGGAAAGCTCGTGAGGGCGCGGGTGCCGGCGGCGGTACCGTCGCTCGTCCAGAGCTCGTCGCCCTGGTCGTCGGTCACGACGAAGAACACCCGGTTGCCGGCTGGGGTCAGGAAGCGGGGAGAGGATGGGAACTGGCGCACCGTTTGGGTGCCCGCGGCCGTGCCGTCACTCACCCAGAGGGCGATATCGGAGAGAAAATAGGCTTTCCCCCCGCTGGCAGCCAGCTCGGAAACAAACACCTCCTGGAGCGGCTGGGTGCCTTCCGGGGTGCCGTTGCTTTTCCAGAGCTGACATTTGAAATCCGGCGTGCAGCCGCTGAAGAGCAGGGCACCGGCGAGAGGGACGGCGCCGGACACACTGAAGCTGGGCTCACTAAAGTAGATGGGTTCCGACCCTGCGCTGCGCAGGGCGAAGGTCCCTTTCCGCGTCCCGTCCGAGCGCCAAATCTCCCCTCGGCCCTGGGCATTGGGTACGTTGACTGCGAAAAGCAGCACGCCGCCGGTGCCTCCCAGCAGCACGGGGCTCGCATCACAAGCCCCCGGGCACAGGTCTCCGAGCATCTGGGTGCCGACTCCGCTGCCGTCGCTCACCCAGAGCTCGCGGCCGGAGCCCTCCTGGGAGGCGGCGAAGAAGAGCTTGTCGCCCACGGCGAGCATCTGAGCGGGGAACGAAGAGGCCGGTTCCTCCGCACGGGTGTTGATGTCCCGGGTCAGAGAAGCCGTCTGGCTCCAGGCGGATGAAGCCAGGATGGCGGCTCCGGCGAGTGCCAGGAGCAGGTTTCGGAGCGTGGTGGCCGTCGTGCTTTTCATCGCCGGAGCCTCCTGTGGTGTCGAGCCTCGTCATGAAATGCTCATGGAGCCGGATTCGTTTCACCGGGCCGGCCGGCACATCCGAAAATTCCTGCGTGGGACGCACCGGAGTGCGCCCCACCTTCAACTGCCGACGATCGCGTCTCTGACTCTAACCTCCCGTCGTACCTCCCGGGCCCTGCGTCTGATGGTGGAACCAGTTGAGCACGATCTGTCTCTTGTTGGCCGAGAGGTCCCGGGTTACCGGCATGTGGCGCGGATCAGTCTTCGGGAGCTGCAGGCGAAACGCGATCTGCTTGGCGTGCTTGAGGACTTGATCCCGCTTGGCTAGGTTGATCAGGTTGGCCATGAAGGGATACAGATCGTCATACGGGCCGAGGATCGGTAAGACATCGTTCTCCCAGTTCGGAGAGGCGGGCACTGAAACGTGGTCATAGGCGTGGACGCTGACGAAGACCCACGGGTCCGGGTTCGAGTCGAGCTGCCAAGTGAAGCCGATCCCATAGATTTGACCGTCGATGCTGCCGCGAGGATTGCCTGGCCCCCCCGGCGCGGCAGTGAGCGTGAAGCAGGCCCGGCCGTTGGCGTCGGTGGTCACGCTGGCAGGAAACTGAAGGGCGTTTGTCGGTGTACCGATAGGCTGGACAATCGGGTTATTGTTTTCGATCTGGCTATTGTCGATCTGGATCTGGATCGTGTGGTGGGCGGCCGGTGCGCCGAACGACAGCGCCACCAGATCGATCTGGGCGCTCTTCCCCGGGTTGAGCCGGCAGACCATGGGCGTCACCGCCAGCGAGGTGGCGTTCTGATCTTCCGCCAGGATGGGCGATCCTTCGAAGAGCACGCCCAGAATCGAGCTTTGTAACGAGGAGATCTGGTCCGCCGTCGCGTCGAATTCCTGGATCGCGGCCAGGGTCTGATAGGTGTTCTGCGTATATTCCACCGTACCCAGGATCTGCGGAGAACCCTGGCTGGGGAGGATGGCCACCTGCAGGGTACCTAGATCGTATGTTGAGAAGCTGTTGCCGAAGTCGACGATCACCTTCCTCCGATTGCTATCCACCACGAACGGGGTGTAATTGGCGGACGGGGCGGACTGGGTCGCCATCTGGGCCACCATTTGGGGCGTCGCGTGCCCTTTGACGGCGAGCGCACTGGGAGACGCCTGGGGCCGCATGAGCCGGCCGAGCAGGAAGTTGGCGGGCTCGCCGGGAGATGCAGGGCCGATCGTGCCGGTGATGGTCCCGCTCGCTGGTTTCCCTTGTGAGAGCTGGGTAAGGACCAGGTCAAATTTGATCGACAAGGCATCCGGACTGATCTTCTGGAGCTCCTGGAGAACGGGAGAGGCCAAGTCCGAGCTCCAGGTCAGATCCTGCAGCACGGATTGGTAGTAAGCGCTGTTTCCGTTGAGGTCGAGAAACGGCTGCGGCTGAAAATTGCCCGTAACCGAGCCCGAAGCCGAATCGCCGATCTGGATCTGGAGTCCAAAGATCATCGAGACCAACTGCTGCTCGGTATCCAGGTCGACGAGCTTAGGGTTCGAGCCGGACTCGGTCCCCGTTGAGGAGACTGCGGTGCCGACGAGGACGTCTTGTGACGGTGAGCCGTTGGGCCCGATCACCGTCTGCACGGTACAACCTACGAAGGCCCATGTGTGGTCGCCATCCGGGTTCCAACCCGGGTCCAGCGTAGGCACGGGCAAAAATGGGGGTTCGAGCTTGTTGTAATTGGCCGGGTCGTTGTTGCGAGTCGAGGGGTTGGCCGTGAACGTTCCGTAAAAATGCAGCCGCGGGACATCGAGGTAGCTCATGAATCCTCCTTGAAGTCGAGAGTGCGGTGGTCATGGAGCACCTTTCATCTCTCCATAACCCCCTTGACTGCTGTTGATGCTAAAGGTACCACAACAGCCGGCAGTGATCTCACTCAGGTTATTTGTCAAGATATGGCGAATTGCGCATGGGCCGGGGTGTCAGTCACTTATTCCGAGTCGCTCGATACTTCGGCATAGAAGCGATGGGATCGGCCGCGTCAGGCCAAAAGGGATTCCCACCATCCGCGCAATGGATCGCCAGAGCGGGGCCGGGAGGGTTGAGGGAGCCGAGGAGCCGGATGGCTTTGCGGTCGTCTGTCGCCACGATGCCCTGGCGGGACACGGCCAACGCGCAGGTGGCTGCCTCCCCATCGCCGAGATCGGCCGCGAAGCGCACGAAAAGACTCATCTCGGCTTCGGTGTCGAGCTGCGCTTTCGCCAAAAGCCCTGAGACGATGAGACCAGTCAGATCCACAACTTGCTTTTCGTCGGGTTGATCGTCACGGACGTATAGGGCTTCCTGGAGCACGGCGTCGGCCACCGTCCACTGGTCAGGAAAGGCAGCCAGGATCTCGCCCATGCGGCCGGAAGCGTAAAGGTTGAGGACGCAGCAGGCGTCTAGAAAGACCCGAGTCGAGCCGGAGAGGTCGGCAGCCATTGCCGGATTCAGGCCGCACCGAGATGGGGAAGAGGCTCCAGGAAGCTCGCATAGCGATCCGCCAGACGCCTCGCCTCCAGCCGGTCGACGTGCAGCAGCCGCGCGAGTTGCTCTTCGCTGAGGTCCCCTTGCTCATAGGCTTCGGCGGCCAGGAAGAGGTAGCGGGGAGGCACGATGATATCGGCAGATCGCGTTTGCTTCCCCTCTTCTTCCTGGGGAGGGGGACTGGAGCGCTGAAGGCTCCTCAAAGTACCTGCGGCAAGAAGCTTGAGGTCCTGAAGGCGGAGGGTCATGGTTTCGACCGGAACGAAGTAGAAGTGAGCCAGCCGGTAGATGTCGGCCGAAGTAGGAGTTCCCTCCCGGCTGCGATAGATCTCGTGAAAGCGGCGGCGAAGGCCCGCGGCCGGGATCAGGAAGGCGCGGGAAAAAGCGTCGGCGAGCCGTTCCTGCTTGGGGCGGCGCTCGTGATGGCCGGCGAGGGTCACCCTGGCGCGGAACCGCTGGGTCAGAAAGTGACCATACTCGTGGACGATGGCGACTCGGCGCGTCGCTTCGGACTGCCGGCGGTTGGCAGCCACGCAGGCGCC
>DASUEN010000007.1:0-37385 GCA_036275055.1 Thermoanaerobaculia bacterium | reverse complement strand
ACCCCTAAGCGCTGACTTTGTCCGTCGCATCCAGACGCCCCACGTGACCGGCCCTGCCACCGCATCCGGCATGCCGAGACCTGCCATCTTGAGCGCCAGCTTGATTTGGCCATGATGATAGCCCTCGTGCCAGAGCATGTGTTGGAGCAGGAGAATCGGATGATCGTAGTGAACGTCCATGTTGCGGCCTGTCTCCAACCGGCTTCGCACCGCATCCCGCACGGCGTTCGCGCTGTCGTTCAGCATCTGCGCCATGCGATCACGATCGCGCTCCGCCGCCCATTCCTCCTTCGGCATGCTTCTGGCGAGCTCTGGGGCATCCTCGAGCACCAACACGAGGCGCACGTAGTGAACGTGAGTGAAGAGCTGCGCGACGGACGGGCTGTCCTCGGTCGCCTTCACCTCGAGCCCTCCCTCGGGCAGGGCTCGGAGCAGATTAACCATGATGGTGTTGTTCCGGTCCCAGGAGTCCAGCAGAGCCGAAAGCAGGCGGGGATCTGGTGCGTCAGTCATGTCCCTACTGTATCCGAGAAATCGTTCGGCGTGGCGCGGAGCCCAGAATGCGTCGGCAGCCTTCGCCAGCGGGGAAGTCCGAGGCGCGGCGGAGCCCTCCGTTCTCAAATTCAATTTAGCTGCCCGCGCAAAATTTCGACGTGCTGGGAGAGGGTGTGACCGACCCCCGCTTCCTCTCCCCCGGCGATCCCCGGACCATCCGGCTGGGCGTGCGCTTCGCTCGGTAGAGCTCGTCAAGATTCTTCGCCAAACGCTCGATTTTGGGCGGCTTATTCCTCGGTGACCACGGTCATTGGGCTGATGAGCTGGATCACTTCGTTCGTGACAACCGTTCGATGTCCTTTCGCATTGGGACACTGACCTTTGACATCAACTGTTTGACCAGACCATGATACGGAGCGTCCGGAAGCAGAAACCTGCCCAGCTCATCCCATTCCCAAAGAAGCCTTCCGCAACGCTCGGGATTGCGCCGAGCCGCTCGCCAGTCGTCGTAATTCTCTACGACGCGTTTAATCTGGCTTAAAACGCGTTTCGCGTGTTCATGGCGGGCCTTTACAAGCATCAGGCGCCCCAAGCCATACAGGCGGATCGATTTTTCGGCCTTAGCCCTCGCTCGCTTGCCAAGTCCCGGAGCAGGCTCCACCATACCGTCTTCGTTAAAGACCAAATACCTTTCCGTGTCCTCCTCGCAGGGATTCAGCAACAGAGGGTACTCTCCCTTTTCGTATCCTGGCTTGGTCGCGCGCTTCTTCTCATCCCAGAGGGGGAACCAATTGGCCTTGCCAACAGTCTCCTTACGATTCAAAGCTGGAATGAAGTCCTTCTTTGGTGAATTGCAACGCTCGCAAGACGGAAGCAAGTTGGACCACTCGGCCGCCAGCCAGTAGTAGCCCTGGATGGGCTTCAGACCTTCCCTGTCGACACGGCCCTTGGGGCGGAAGTGCTCGACCCGTACGTTCTCGACGGCACTGTACTCGCTATCACAATAGGCGCACTTGAAATGGAAAGTCTTTTCTAGAGCCTCTTTCACTGCCTCTAGCCTGTAGGCCTCGAATTTGAATCCCTCAGAGCGATACTTGACACGCCCGTTTTTTTTCGCCGGTGCCTTCTGCTTGCTCAGGGTCTTCAGGAACTCCTTATATGCTTCCATCTCCTTGGCAGCAGCCGCGATCAAGGCCGGCGGCCCGGCCGTCGGGCGAGGGACGTGAATCATACTTGCCTCCTGTTCTCCTTGCCTGTCCATTTCTCGACCAATTGCTCTAGCAGGCGCAGACGCCTCTCCTCTTGAGCTTGGCGGCCTGAGGGAGGATCCTCAGCCAAATAGGCATCGATCACCTCCAGCATTAGTTGCTCCCGCCGTGTGCGCCCCATGTGGTTAAGCCGAGCCAAGCGAGCCTTGAGTTGCTCCAATCGCTTCTCTTGACTCGCGCTCCGCTCCTTCCGGGCCAGCAGTGCGTAATATTGGCGGAACAGCTTCTCAACCTCCGGTTCTACCGTGCTGCCCAGACCGAAATGCTCTGAGGTCAGTAACTGATCCACGGACATCCCTTCGGGAGAGGGTAGATCCTCCACGGCGACAATCGACCCTCGGCGGGTTCGTCGGAGCACCACCACCTCGCCAGCCCGCAATCCCTTCAGGCACAAGGGATCATGACTGGTAGTAACGAACTGCACATGCGGGAAGCACCTGCGCAGGGTCTGAACCATACGCATGCGCCAAGTAGGGTGCAGATGCGCGTCTAATTTGTCTATCAACACGATCCCCTCTGCACTCTCCACCCTATCCTTCCATACAGGAAGTAGAACGCTCAGCACGTCCGCCGCCAGAGCCACCACGGACTGATAGCCGTCACTGAGCTCGTCGAGCGACACTTCGTGACCGAACATTCGAACGAAGATCTGATGTCGGCCATCTGCATTCGGATGGACTTTCTTCTCCAAGTAGTCCTTGCTGCGTAAGGGCAGTAGCTCTTTCAGCACTCGAACCGCGGCCCCGAATAGCTCCGGTTCTGTCAAGCTCCCCAACCAGCCCTCGGCATCTACTAGCTTAACTGTCGGGTCGAATAGATTCCCTACTTCGATTGGACCTCGGGGTGAAGACGATCTTTCGGTTACCTCTGCCTTTGGCAACAGGCGAGTCGATCCGTAACCCAGCAGCAAGACCTTCTCCGAAGTCTCTCCCTCAAAGATTTCATCACCACTCCGGTACTGCAACTCCAAGGGCTTGGACACACCTGTGAGCCAAACGCGAATGCGGCCTTCAGATGCACCGTGTGACAGCACGTCGTCCGGACGGAGTCCCAACTCTCGCCTTTTCTTCTCTCCCATCAAGGTTAAAGCCAGAGCCTTGAGAACCGAGCTTTTCCCAGTTGCGTTCTCTCCCAAGAGCATAAGCCACGAATACATCTCCTCTGGTGCTCCGGCGAGGTTGATGTCAAGTTGACGGATAGCCTTGAAGTTCTTGATACTAATTCTTTCTATCGTGCGTCTCTTGGCAAAATAATGCTCGCTGACTTGCTCTCCTTCATTTTCCGGAAGAGAGAAGGCCTCAACGATCTGCTCATGGGCTTCGTAAGCCGACTTCGTAGATCGGACATCCTTTGGCAACAGCGTGGACGTCCCTGCTATAACCAGCAGCTTAGCTTCGAGCTGGTGCAGCCACCTTGGCGATAAGCCCTTATGCTTGAATTTCTCCAGTTCCCTTCCCAGAGCCTGCCTTGCAGCGCCAGCGTATGGCGCATCGTCCATAATCATCTGAAACAGAAGCTTCGGCGACTGGCCAGCCTTTACCACGTCAAGTAGGGCTAGGGCTTGAATCACTGTCCTTCGCCGAGCCATTACCAAAGCCTGTCGATTCAGCATGAGGGTGTCGATCGTCACCTGTCCACACTGTGTGTCACTAAACACCCGTCCATCTTCACCAAAAACCAGATGTTCCTCCGGACGGTCCCAACATGGGTTGAGAAGCAAGGGATACTCCTTGAACTCCTCACCTCGGCTGCTAGCGCGATCCGGTTCATTCTCCAATGGGAATCGGTCTCCTTTGGCACTATTACAAGCCCGACAGGCAATCAAGAGGTTGGTCCAGTCATAAGCCAACCACCAATAACGAGACTTAGGCCGCCAATTCTCGATATCAGCCTGCACCGATTCGATAAGGGGTGATTCACAGTAGGCGCACTTACTGTGAAACTCTTCTAGTAGAGTCCTTTTGGCGAGCTTCCACAGTCCAGAGCGGAAACGCGTCCGTTCCTGGAGTCGCCTCTCCGGGAAGGATTCGGCCTCCAGTTCGTGCAACGCCTGATGTGAGCGGCGAAGATAATCCAAAGGCGCAGGCCCTCTTTTGACATAAATCATGACACCATCCTCGCTAAACCATGGCTCGGATCATAATTTTTCGCCGCCCCGCAACCGCTCCAGCAATGCGAATCCCACCAGCCAATCCCCGAGTCGGCTGGCGGAGTTTACGTGCCCGGCGGGACCGATGTCGACGAATTTGCTGCCCCAGGCGCGGGCGAATTCCCCGGCACGTTCGAGGGTGACGTAGGGATCGTCCGAGCTGGCCACCACGATCGACGGGAACGGCAGGCGGTTGCGCGGCATGGGTTTGAACCCTTCCGTGCCTTCCGGGTAGGACGGCGCCTCGACGTCGCTCGGGGCCACGAGGAGCGCTCCCCGGACCCATTCCCGCGGTTGCCGCGTGGCCTCCGCCCAGCGGACCACGAGGTTACAGGCTAGGCTGTGGGCGACGAGCACGGTGTCCGGTCCGGCTTCACGGACGGCGTCTTCGAGGCGGGCGATCCAGTCCGAGCACCTCGGCCGGTCCCAATCGTCCTGCTCCACTCTCTTGAAGTCGGGATGCGCCTTTTCCCAATGGGTCTGCCAGTGCTCGGAGCCGGAGTTGTAGAGGCCCGGGAGGATCAGGACTTGTCCGCTCATGGGCAGAGTATGACACCCGGAACCCGCTTTCCTCAGCCCGGTTCTTCCCAAAAGTGCCGACTGAAGAGCCAGGGTCTTTTCGACCGGCGATGCCGACCGGTGTTCCCCCACCCAAGGCCGGCGACGAGACCGAACGGGGTGGGCAGGCCTGACTCACCGTTTCGATTCGAACTCTTTGTCCAGACTCAGCCTCTTCTATGATAGGAGGGGCTGAGTGCACACGTCGACCCAGGAAGCGCTGTGGATATTGAGAGCCCAGTGTGACGACCGGGAGGCTCTCGAGCTCCTGCTGCGCAGTGTTCAGCCAGCCGTGCACCGCTACCTGTGTGGCCTCGTCGGGCCGGCTGACGCTGACGACGTATTGCAGGAAGTCCTAGTGCAGGTGTATCGACAATTGGGGTGGCTGGAGACGCCCGGGCTGTTTCGACCCTGGGTGTTTCGCATCGCAAGCCGTGCGGGGTTTCGCCACTTGAGGAAGGAACAACGCTGGCGAGAGCAGGAGCGTGAGGAAGCGCTGCTCGAGGAGATCCCGGCGCCGGACCCTCCGCCGCGAGAGGGCGTCTTGCAGGCGCTGCCTCACATGGATGGCATTTCCCCGGCGAGCCGTGCGGTACTGGTCCTGCATTTCCAAGAAGAGCTCTCACTGCCGGAGGTTGCGGCAGTCCTCGAGCTTCCCCTGGGCACCGTCAAGTCGCGCCTCGCCTATGGTCTGACGGCGCTTCGCAAGCAACTCACGAAACGGAGGAACTTCTGATGTCTCCAGAAACCGATACGGCTTTGCGAAAGTCCCTGGATGCGATCGACAGCATGCGGAGACGAATTTACGGGGTCGGCTGGTTCGTGGTCGTCTCGACGCTCGGCGCCTACGCGCACTTCTCCTACGTGCAGCGAGTGAGCGTCAATCCGGGACGGCTGCTCAGTGCAGCCGTGCTTGCGGTGACCTGTCTGATCGCATGGGCGACATTCGCGATCGTCCTCGTCGTGATTCGCATGACCAAGCGAATCCTGCATGCGATTGACCTGGCTTTGAAAAGAGAGGCTTCGTAACAACCGCTCTCCCGCTCCACTCGTATATGTTGCAACGAAGGCGGAAGGAAAGCCTTACGCTCGCCTATCTATCGCGGGGCGTAGAGAACGGCGGCCGCGCCCCTCGCGCCGTCCCACACCACGAAGGAGGTACCGCTCGCAGGGTCGAAGGCGAATCCACGGATCAACGAATCGTCGCCACTCGCCACGGGACCCATGAGAGGGACTCCGTCGCTCGGGGTGAGGCGGTTGCCGGCGGCATCGAAGGCGGAGAAGCGAATCTCGGAGCGGCGATGAAGAAATCCGGTGTTGGAACGCTCCCAGGCGATCCGCAGCACGCCGCCGTCGACGGAGCCGAAGACCGGACCTTCGTACACGTTGTCGGGTGACGAGGTCAGATCGACGACCGTCACCCCCTCCATGGGCCAGAGTGGGCGGCCATCCGCGGCCAGCCGCTGCAAGACCAGATGGATCCCGCCGTCGACGAGCGCAAACGGGAAAGTCACGACTGCGACGACGGCACCGCCGTCCGGATGAGCGAACAGCTCGTAGAGGTTCTGAGGCGGCCGGCTCGGCAACACCGATACGCCTTCGCCCCACATTCTCTCGCCGGCAGCGCTCATCCGCTGCGCAGTCACGTGGTTGAAGTCGGTGTCTTCCGGCAGGCGACCGATGCGGTCATCGAAGGCGAGGATGGCACCGCCGGCGCCATCCGATACCGCGGAGATCCACGGCGGGGTTATAGCGCACCCGTTGTCGCAGGGAAAGCTGTTCTTGAAGACGATCGTGCCGTCGTCACCCCACCGGCGGCCGCCGTCCGGCCCCAGCCGCTGCCCACGGAGAAAGACCTTCGGATCATCCGAGACCGCCCAAGCGCGCCAGAAGACGAGCAGCCCACCGTCTCCCGCGGCTACGGCCTTGGGTTCCTCAGCGTACAGGGGTGATAGGCTGCTGCCCCTGGCTCCTCCGGTGCCCCAGAGCCGTTGACCCTCGGGACTAAAGCGCTGACAGTAGAAAGTGTTGCGGGCCACGTCCTGAGCAGCACGGACGAAGCAGACGAAGCCGCCGCCGTCGGAGCTCGCGAGCAGGAAGGGGTCGAGCTGGTCCTCTCTGCCGGCCACGGGGGCCGCATACGTGCCCGCCCCCCAGCGCGGATCGCCGTGGCCGTCGAGCCACTGCACGAGGATGCGGCTGTTGTCCTGGTCGATGCGGCGGCGTACAGCGACGAGAACGCCGTCTCGTGCATGGGCCACGACCACGGCCTCCGCTCCCGCCACGGGGACCGTGGCCACGGCGCGTCCCGGCGCGCCGAAGGCGACGGTGCCGTTGCTGTCGACGTACTGGAGGAACGCGGTCCTCCCCTGCGTCCACACCGCCGCAAAGCGACCGTCGGGCAGGAGGGCTGCGCTCTGGGAGAAGTGGACGTTCCCAGGCCGTGTTGCGAGACCAACGGGGCGGACTTGCGCGGCTCCGGCGCCGACGAGCGATTCCGCGAGGAGATGAGCAAGGAGGACGACGCGCAGGAGCGGTCTCATGGCAACGGAGGGGCGCCGCCGCGAGCGACCGGCCGGGGGTGGCGTGCGACGAGGGTCAGACGCGAGGGACTGCGATCCGTCCATGGGCGTTCCTCCTGAAGCAAACCTCGCTTGCCATGCTGACGCGCGTTGCTGGGGTTGGCCGCCCATCTTTGCGACTGTTCGAGATTTGCATGACCGCTGGCCAGCCGTTGGGTATATTATACCGTGAAAGCCGCGCTGTGAACAGAATAGCACCGCAGGACGATTCCGGACCGGCATCGGGCGGGTCGTCTGGCAAAAAGATTTTAGCCGCCAGGCTCCGAAACGAAGTAGGCAACGAAACACAGATACTGTCTTGCCTTTGACCAAGAACCACTTAGCTCAGGAACAGTTGGCCATTTCGCGACCCGATGGACACTCACATCGGCGCGATGGACACACACTTTTCCGCGATGGACAGGTCCATCCGCGGAATGGACGCGTCCATCGGCGCGATGGACACTCACTTTCTCCCGATGGACCCTCACATCGGCGCGATGGACACACACTTTTCTGCGATGGACAGGTCCATCCGCGGAATGGACGCGTCCATCGGGCCGATTTACAGGTCCAACGGCTAAAATGCCGTGTCCATCGGCTGAAGTGACACGTCCATCGGCCCGATGTGCGTGTCCATCGGCTCGAAATACAGGTCCAACGGCTAAAATGCCCTGTCCATCGGCTGAAATGACGCGTCCATCGGCGCGATGTGTGTGTCCATCGGCCCGATATACAGGTCCAACGGCTAAAGTGCCGTGTCCATCGGCGCGATGGACGTGTCCATCGTGACGATGTGGGCTCGTATCGGCGGGTCGCGCGGGGACGGGTAAGGGATGTGGAGACAAAAAACTGGCGTGCTCTCGCCTTTGGGGCGATCCGCTGCTGGAACAGCGCTGTACCGAGGTGAAATGTTCTCTCGGACCGCGCCACGCCGCAGAGCGCCGCCCCCACTTGGAGCCGAGCACGGCCATATTATTGTCACTTGACTTTTTACGCTATTAGTGGCAGCGTGCCAACGCTGAGCGCTTACGCTTAGCTTTGCTCGCGAGGAGACGTTATGAAGAAGACAGCCTTCTTAGCCATCATCGTTTTGTCCCTGGTCGCCTCCGTTGCTTACGCCGACGCTGTGAGTTGTGGTCCAGAGCAGAGCTCAGGCAATAGCGGCTATCCTGATGAATATTATAGCCCGTCGGGTTGTCACGGCGTCCTGACGACGGTGTATGCCTACAAAAATTGCATAGACCAGTATGGTAACGCCTGCACGATCACATGGAATGAAAACTACATCGTTCATTACACTCAGACTTTTGACCCTCCAGGCTATACTTGCGACGCATCCAGCTCTTCATGGTCAAGCAACACGAACATCGTGAACCCGTGCCAGTAATTTGAGGAGCGGCGGCTCGGCGAGCCGCCGCCGTACGGCCTACCCCCAAGCTCCGCCAAGCCAGGGTCTTTTGCGGCGATGCCGACCGGTGTTCCCCCACCCAAGACCGGCTGCGAGCTCCTCCGCCAGCGGCCTCCCCGCAGAAGGTTGTAAGACGCGAGCCCGTTTTTCCGTCTTTATAGAGCATGGCAAGAAAACTTCGTTTCGTCCCCCACGCCCGGACCCTCATCTCCATCACCTGCCGCACCGTCCAAGGCCGCTTCCTCTTCCGGCCTGGACCCCAGCTCAACGACCTCGTCCTCGGCGTCCTCGGCCGAGCCCAGAAACGCTACGAGACCACCATTTCAGCCTTTTCAGCGTTATCGAATCACGTGTACCTGCTCCTCGTCGTCGACTCTGCGAGGGAGGCCGCCGACTTCATGCGCTACACCAAGTCGAAGCTCGCCAGGGAGGTCAATCGTCTCACCGGCTGGCGAGGGCCTGTCTTCGACCGGCGCTACGAAATGACCGTGGTCACCGACGAAGAAGCCGCCCAAATCGAGCGCTTGGCGTACGTGCTCCAGCAGGGTCTCCGAGCCTCAGGAATACCCTGACACCTTTTGCTCGGCACAGGTGTGAGAGGCCATGCGTTGGGGCCGTCAACCTTGAGCCAGCACATCGGCCGCGGCCCGTTCGCCGGATTGCACGGCCCCATCGATGTAGCCTGGGTGTTCGGTGGCCGTCTCGGTGCCGGCCCAGTGGATGCGGTCGAACTGCTCCCAGACCGCAACCTCGAAGCCGGTCAGGACTCCTGGCGGCAGGTAGGCGGAGTAGTCACCTCGTGTCCATTCTTCCGCGGCCCAGTCATGATCGACGTAGGGGAGACCCGTAGGAGGATACACGATCTGCTGCGAGAGCTGGGGCATCTTCGGGATCAACTGGCTGAACCGGGCAGCGACCTCCTTCACGATGATTTCCTGCCGCGCCGCCGGGCTCAGCCGCCCGAGCGCTCGCGCCTGCTTGCCGCCGACGAAGGCGATCAACAGGCCGGGGCGAGGGTGGTCGCTGTCGAGGCCACCGTCCGCCGTACCCACGACGGGAGAGTTGGTGGCAATGGACGTGCCGTTCAGCCCCTCGCCCCGCCAGAACGCCTCGTCGTACACGAGGGTCGCCTTGATCACCGAGCCCATCGGCATGCGCTGGACGACCTGGGCCCGGACGGGTGGCAGAGGCGGAATGTAGCGAATGTTCCCGGAGAGGGTCGGCGGGACGGTCACGATCACCCGGCCCGCCCGCACGCTGATGGCGTCCGAGATGACGTCGACGCCACTGCTGTCCTGTGCAATCTGGCGCACCGGAGCATTCAGGTGCACGGCAGGGCCGAGGATGGCGTAGATCTTGTCCGCGACCGCCTGCGCTCCCCCGCTGCCCAGCCCGCTGTATTGGCCCCCGATCATCAAGCCTTCCAGGCCGCCGACAGCATGAATGATGAACAGCATGTGCAGCAGTGAGATCTCCGCCGCGTCGGAAGGCAAGAACACCCCCAGCGTCGCACGCAGCACATCGCGGGCAAACGGATCGTCCACATTCGTGTCGATCCAGGTGGCGAGGGTCTGCGAGTCCCAGTCTCTGGCCTTCACGGCTCCCCAGGGCGCCGAGGTCGGAACCTCGCTGGCCATCTGGTCGAGCGCCGCGAAGGCAGACCCCAGCTCCACCAGCCCGAAGGGGTTCGTGTCGAGAAAAGCATAGGGAAAGCGCCGGGCCGCGCCCTGGTTGTCCATGAGAACGATGTCACCAGGCTCTTGATAGGACTTGTACGTCGAGACCCCCATCTCGCGCGCCAGCCTCAGGATGAACGGCTGGTGGGGCCCAACCCAGTGGCCACCTATGTCGACTGGTGTACCGTCAGAGAGCGGATCGGACCAGACGCGTCCGCCGATCCGATCACGGGCTTCGAGCACGACCACCGAGCGACCGGCTTGCTGCAGGCGCAGGGCCGCCGTCAGCCCCGCATACCCGGCCCCCACAACGCAAAAGTCGGCCTGTAGTTGGTTCGTCTGGAGCGATGCCTCTCTGGCTGGTACGTTCATGTGCCCTCCCTCCAAGGCTAGGATGTGTGTCTGTCCACAGGGGCGCTCCATGATGGCATGCTGCCTCGTGCAACCACAACGGGCGCTGCGTGGCCACAGATGGTGCCCCGCCGCCTAACCATTAAAACCATTAAGCGTCTATCTGAAGTCCTCCCTGCGAAACAGACCGAAGTCCTCCACCGGTCCCGGGAGGATTTCAGATAGACGCAGGTTGAACGAAGCCGCGGGCCCGGCCGAGACGGTCCTATGGGGATTCAATCCTTCGCAGGCGTTTCGCGCGACACCCTGTCGGCCTCCATGCCTCCCCGACAGCCGCCGTGTGGCTTTCAGAGGACTGCTCAGCGAAGGGTTCTGCCGCATGCCCGGGCTCCTCAACCGCGATTTCGTGTCGGTGAGTATACCGCAACGGCCCGGCTCATGGGACGTGGCAGGTGGGAATCCAATAAGAGCCAGGGTCTTTTGCGGCGATGCCGACCCGGTGTTCCCCCACCCAAGACCGGCTGCGAGCTCCTCCGCCAGCGGCCTCCCCGCAGAAGGTTGTAAGACGCGAGCCCGTTTTTACGTCTTTATAGGGCATGGCAAGAAAACTTCGTTTCGTCCCCCACGCCCGGACCCTCATCTCCATCACCTGCCGCACCGTCCAAGGCCGCCTCCTCTTCCGGCCTGGACCCCAGCTCAACGACCTCGTCCTCGGCGTCCTCGGCCGAGCCCAAAGACGCTACGAGACCACCATTTCAGCCTTTTCAGCGTTATCGAATCACTTCTTATGTGGAGCTGCACATAACACGTGTTATGGCGAGTGCCCGGTTATGCGGAGTTGGTGGGCAGAGAGCCCGTGGAATCTAGGCGCGTAGGTCCGGCACTCGACATAACAGATCGCTATGTGGCTCGGTCACTCCCGTCTCTTCACTGCCGATGCCTTACGTCGAAATCAGCCTGCGGAGGAAGCAGAGGGCGGTAGAGGGCGTCCGCTGCAGACGCGGCGCTGCCCGAGTTGCCTGGCTCGCCGCCCTCGTGCCAATCAGCGTTATGTGCAGTGGCCGCCGTCCTACCTCCCGCCCTGATTGAGCCGAGCCCGTCAACTCCGCATAACCGGGTACTCGCCATAACACGTGCACCTGCTCCTCGTCGTCGACTCTGCGAGAGAGGCTGCCGACTTCATGCGCTACACCAAGTCGAAGCTCGCCAGGGAGGTCAATCGTCTCACCGGCTGGCGAGGGCCTGTCTTCGACCGGCGCTACGAGATGACCGTGGTCACCGAGGAAGAGGCCGCCCAAGTCGAGCGCTTGGCGTACCTGCTTTCGCAGTCGGTCAAGGAGGGGCTTGTCGAACGGGTCCGCCAGTGGCCTGGCGTGCACTGCGCGGGAGCGCTGATCGACGGCACGCCTCTCGTGGGCCACTGGTTCGACCGCACCCAGGAATTCGCGGCCCGCCTCAGAGGAGAGGACTTCGGACGGATGCACTACGCGACGGCTGAAACTGTCTCCTCTCCCCAATCCCCTGTTGGGCGCATCTGTCGCCGGAGGTCTATCGAGCCCGTATCTCGGAGATGGTCGATTCCATCGAGGCCGAAGCTGCGCGCATCCGGGAGAGCACAGGCGGTTCCGTGCTTGGCGTCGAAGCCATTCTGTCGCGCGATCCCCAACACCGTCCTGTCTCTCTCGCCCGCTCGGCGACGCCGCGGGTCCACGCCGCCACCAAGGCTGCGCGAAAGGCGTTCTACGAAATCTACGCCGCCTTCGTCAGCGTCTTCCGGGAGGCGTCCGAGAGGTTGCACCGCGGCGATCGCAACGCGCTCTTCCCTGCCGGCAGCTTCCCGCCCGCCCTCCCCTTCGTGACCGGATAGCAGCACCGCCGCCGCTCTTTGACAGCCTCACCGCCCGTCGAGGGCCACTCCTCCGAGCTGATTCGCTCGACTCGGGGGAGGTGTGCCCAGTCCAACGACGGAAGGTCACTTTCCGAGGCTGAGAGCACCAAGTTTGAAGGTCCGACTGCAGAAAAAGCTACCAAGATCACCGGGTTCCCCCAAAAGACCTTGGCACTTTATCGGCTTGGCTCACCGGGCGGAGTGGAAAGCGGTTTACCTCAACTGCACTGTTCGAGGCAGTCGGCAAAATTTCCGCCATCGCAACGGCAACAGGGCACGCAGCCGCCTGTCTGAACGCACTTACAGCAAGCCGGTGTATCGGTGCAGGTGCTGCTGCACTGCGTCGGGCACACAGTGGTGACTCCGTCGCAAGTCACGTGCCCTGGCTCGTTGACCGAGCAGTCGCGATCGACCGCGGTGCAACTGCTGGTGCTGACGTTGCTTGAGCAGGAAACGGTGCCCGAATCGCAGTTCGCCGTGGCGGTGCAGAGGGACTTCCCCGTCAGGATCGCCGGGCGCTTGGTAGCGTGGCGAATGCCGCTCGGCTGCGTGGCACAGGAGCTAGCGGCCGGCTGGCCCAGGATCGCGGCGAGGGCCTCCTTGGTGAGAGGGGGCTGGGCGGGCGTCTGAGCGAAAGCGGCGACCGCGCCTAAGAGAAGGACGCAGGCGAGGATCCACGGTTTCTTCATCAGCTTCTCCTTTTGGTTTGGTTCGTCTTCTGGTCGTCGAAGTGCCATAGGCATTGGTAACCGTCAGGACGGCGACATAGTGGTCCGCGGTCGCGTAGATGCCCCCCCGTCTGCAGCACCGGAGATGCCGGCGTCCAAGGTCGAGGCGTGCGATCAGTTGTAGACCGTGATGTTGGCGCGCCTCGCCCGGCGAGCGGGTCACCGGGCGGAGTGGAGTCACAGCCCGGAGCTCAACCGCACTCCATGGTGCATTGGTCGAGTTCACCACCGTTGCAACGACAGCAGCGAGTGCAGCTACCGGTCTGAGCACACTTACAGCACTGGAACTCGATACCGCTGATGATGCAGTTGCACCGTATTGGGCACCAAGTGGTGACACCGTCGCAAGTCACGTGCCCGGGCTCGTTGACCGAGCAGTTGCTGTTGACGTCGACCGCGGTGCAACTGCTGGCGTTGACGTTGCTCGAGCAGGAAACGGTGCCCGACTCGCAGTTCGCCGTGGCGGTGCAGAGGGACTTTCCCGTGATCGCCGGGCGCTTGGCAGCGTGACGAATGTCGCTCGGCTGCGTGGCACAGGAGCTGGCGGCCGGCTGGCCCAGGATCGCGGCGAGGGCCTCCCTGGTGAGAGGGGGCTGGCTCGGCGGCTGAGCAAAAACGGCGACCGCGACAAAGAGAAGGACACAGGCGAGGATCACTTTCTTCATCAGATTCTCCTTTTGGTTGGTTCCTCTTCTCGCACGCTCAAGTTTACTACTTTTGCTTAAATCATAGCAATGGCCGCGGAGCCTCTCACAGGCCCCCCACGGGGCGTCTCTCTCAAGGAAGTACCCAATTCTTCCGGCTATTGTCCGGCCCCGGTTGAGGGGCTTCGGACGGATGCGCTACGCGACGGCTGAAGCTGTCTCCCTCTCCCCAATCCCCTGTTGGGCGCATCTGTCGCCGGAGGTCTATCGAGCCCGTATCTCGGAGATGGTCGATTCCATCGAGGCCGAAGCTGCGCGCATCCGGGAGAGCACAGGCAGTTCCGTGCTTGGCGTCGAAGCCATTCTGTCGCGCGATCCCCAACACCGTCCTGCTTCTCTCGCCCGCTCGCCGGCTCCGAGGGTCCACGCCGCCACCAAGGCTGCGCGAAAGGCGTTCTACGAAATCTACGCCGCCTTCGTCAGCGCCTTCCGCGAGGCGTCCGAGAGGTTGCGCCGTGGCGATCGCAACGTGCCCTTCCCCGCCGGCAGCTCTTCCCGCCGGCCCTCCCCTTCGTGACCGGATAGCGGCACCGTCGCCGCTTTTTGACAGCCTCACCGCCCGTCGAGGGCCACTCCTCCGAGCTGAATCGCTCGACCCGGGAGAGGTGTGCCCAGTCTAACGACGGAAGGTCACTTTCCGAGGCTGAGAGTACCAAGTTTGAGGGTCCGACTGCCGAAAAAGCTGCCAAGATCACCGGGTTCCCCAAAAGGCCTGGCACTTTATCGGGATGTGCCTTACCGGCTGCGCCAACCGTCCGGTGTAGGCGCAGGGTTCGCTGCTCCTTCACCACCACTTCTCTAGCCTCCCAAGGAGTCCACTACTTGGTAGCCAAGCTTAGTGATACCGAAAACTTCGCCCTTATTACCTTTATCTCGGATCAACCGCTGTTTGATCAATTCCTCGAGCGCCTCTTCCCAGCGAGCCTCTGACCTAGCGCCCCCATCGTCATTAAAGTTCCTGTTATTAGTCGATATCTCCAAGCCTTCCATCGTGCCGACCCTTAAGATTAGTCCCCCCTCATCCTTAGCCGCTTCCACCAAGAGTTCTGCGGCATCGGGGCTAACTTGTGAGGAAAGATTAGATCTTTTCTCAATTATCCTGCTGAGGGCATCGACTTTGACAATCGGATTCGGATCAACCGGGGTAGGCTGCGCGATTGAACTCTCAATAGGATCTTCTTGCTTACCGCGCATCTCAAAGCAACTATGCGTGTTCAAAACCTGAGCCAACTGGCGGGCAAACTTTTCCTTAAACTCTGTGTTCGATTCATAAGATTCGGTTAAGCCCCGCGACCTTATGGCTTTCTTGAAGTCTTGGAGCGCACGAAACTGCTCGAGGTCTACGCTATCGGGGACTACCGGAGCGGCTGAAAAATAAAGCATTGCCGGTCTTCCTGAGTTCATGTGCCTCTCGACCTCTTCGACAGTGCCGCTTAGAGAATGCCCCGTTGCCGTACCAAGGCGCGTCCAAAATATCGCTACAAGCAGATCACTTCGCACGAGCACTTGCTCATTTATTATGGCTTGCGGTCTGTCTCCGAGTAAAGGAGAAGAATGAGTCTCCCATCCGACTGGCATGAGAACTATGCCCCTGCTCTCGGAGTGAATAGAATTCCACTCATGAATAACGTCCCTTGCCATGCGCCTCTCTGTGGCCACGTCACCTGGCGAGGCCAACATCACATTGAAGACTCGTGCACTATACATCTACTTCGTCGCTCCTTCGTTTGTCGGCGAACGCTTATGCCGATGAGCGGCTACGTCAGCCGTCCGCTCGATCGGTGGGTCAGGTGATCGACGCCTCCGTTTTAACAAGCCAGGCCTTTTGCCGCCTCGCTGGTCGATGGTAGTTGGGCTGCTGCTTAAGCGAACAGCAGGTTTTGTCACCCACATTACAAATATCCCCACGATGCAAAGAACTACTCCTGGAGCAGCATCGTTGAGAGTTGACTCCGCACCTAAAATACGCGTTGTCCAAGATGTCGAACCCGCAACACCATTTAATAGTAAGGTTATACCCCCAAGGATCGCAAGAAAACCTAAAACTAGCCCAAGGATCCCGTATGTATATTCAAGCAATATCGCAGTATTCGCGCTACGGTGTGTGGGTCCTTGGACTTCGGCTGTAAGACTATTATGGGCGGACCTTCCCTCCCGCTGTCCCTCAACGAACATCTCAATTTCTTCTGGCCGCTCGTCCTTGAAAGCCGATTCTTCTTTACCTTGGTCGTGCATAATCTTATTTCAGTACCTGGGGACGCCTAACCATTAAGCGTCTATCTGAAGTTTCTCCTCGCGAAAACGACAAGTCTTGCGCCGGTCCCGGGAGGATTTCAGATAGACGCAGGTTGAACGAAGCCGCGGGGGAGTCCGAGGCGGGCCCTATGGGGATTCAATCCTTCGCAGGCGCTTCGCGCGATAGCCTGCCGGCCTCCGCGCCTCCCCCGCAGCCGCCGTGTGGCTTTCAGAGGACCTCTCATCGAAGGGTTCTGCCGCATGCCCAGGCTCCTCAACCGCGATTTCGTGTCAGTGAGTATACCGCAATGGCCCGACAAGAGACACCCCTCCCTGGCTCCGTGGTTGAACAAATAGATATTGGAATTGCACTATGAATGGCGGAGTCATCGCGGTGGAGCCCTCGGCACCCGGGCCGCTGCCACTGGACCTACCAAGCGTAGGGCCTTCTGACCGCAAACCTCACACCGCAGGGGATCGATCCCGGTGAGACTCTGGAGTCGGTCGCGCCAATCGGTCTTCGGGGGTTTCGGTCGTGCCGGGGAACCGGGTAGAACCTCACGGCAAAGGGCCACGGACAGGTGGGCTCCCCTGCGTGCTACGATTCGAGCGAGATGTGGCGCCTCTATCTGGAGACCTCGGTGGTTAGCTACCTGACCGCGAGACCCTCGCTGCACCTCATCACGGCTGCGCATCAGCTCGTCACGGCCCGTTGGTGGGAGGCACGGCGGTCGGAGTTCGAGATTTGGACCTCCGAGTTGGTTCTGGAAGAGGCCAGCCGAGGGGATCGTGAGGCCGCAGCCCAGCGGCTCGCCTTGCTCGCGGGGCTACCTCTGCTGCAAATCACCCCGGAGGCCGCAAGGTTGGCCTCGGCGATCGTGCAGGCGCATCTGTTGCCAGACCGCGCCTTCGCCGACGCGCTCCATATAGCCACGGCGTCCATTCACTCGCTGGAGTACCTTCTAACCTGGAATTGCTCGCACATCGCCAACGCGGAATTGCTGCCTCGCGTCACCGGTTTGGTAGAAGAGGCAGGTTTCAAGATGCCGTTTGTCTGCACTCCAGAGGAACTTCTAGGAGAGCGCCTAGATGCATGACCCGATCATCGAAGAGCTGCATCGCCACCGTGAAGATCTCCTTCGCGAGCATGGGAACGACCCGGAAGCGTTGGTTCGGTATCTGCAGGAGAAGGAGCGCAGCTCGGGTCGGCGGGTACAGTCGCCGCCAGAGCCAGACCCCTCGCCAGCGCGGATTCGTTTCGCGCGCCGCTGAACCTTACCGGTCCGAGGCTCAGCCACTACAAGCTCATTCCTCCCGACGCCGAGAGTTGCCGACATCGGGGAGGACTTCCCCGCCTCGGAGACGCCCCGCGGGGTTCCCCACGGGGCGTCTCTACCTTGGGGGGCAGTGGCGTGGACGCCCGTCAGCCTTGCGCTCCCAGGCGTTGAGAAGGCGCTGCTGCCAGAAAGTGCGGGCGTACCTGCAGCCAGTCCGGCAGATAGTCGTACTCAACGCAACTTGACTTGCGTTGGGTCCATGCCTGCGTCCTGGCTGCGGGTGCGGCTACGCGCTCAACTCCCCCAGCTCCTCCTCGATCCTCTCCCACTCCGCCATCAGCTCTTCCACCTTGGTGGAGAGGGTCTTCTGCTCGTTCTCCAGCTTCTTGACCTGGTCGCGGGAGGTGCGGTCGAAGAAGGTGGGATCGCAGAAGAGCTCGTTGATGGCGTGGACGCGCGATTCGGCTTGCTCGACGGCGGCGGTCACCTGGTCGCGTTTCCTCGCGAGCTCTTTCTGGCGATTCTGGCGGCGGCGGGCTTCGGCAGGGTCGGCGGCTTCTTCTCGGGCTGCGGCTGCGGCGGCCTTTTTCTTCTGCTCGCGCTTCATGCGCAAGACGGCTTCGGCGTCCAGGTGATCGTCGCCCAGGCGCTCCAGGTATTCGTCGTAGGTGCCCACGAAGTCGTTGATCCCCTTGGGGGAGATCTCGAAGATGCGGGTGGCGAGTTGGGAAACGAACCAGCGGTCGTGGGAGACGAAGATCAGGGTGCCGTCGTAGCTCTTCAAGCCCTCGACCAGGGCCTCGATGGCTTCGAGATCGAGGTGGTTGGTAGGCTCGTCGAGGATCAGGATGTTGGGCTTGGTCACCGAGAGCTTGCAGAAGACGAGGCGCGCGGCCTCGCCGCCGGAGAGGTTGCCGATGGGCTTCTTCACGTCGTCGCCCGAGAAGAGCACCATCCCCAGGTTGCCGCGCACGAAGCCGATGGGCTCGCCCGGGACGAATTCCCAGAGCCACGCTTCCACGGTCTGCTTGCTCCCCTTGGGGATCTCGTGGTGGTCCTGGGAGAAGTAGCCGGGGTAGGTCTCGTATCCCCACTCGACGTGGCCGGCGTCAGAATCGGTTTCGCCCACGGCGATCTTGAGCAAGGTCGACTTGCCGATGCCGTTGGGGCCGATGATGGCGATGCGGTCGCCGCGCTCGACTTTCAGGGTCACGTCCTTCAGCACCTTGTTGTCGCCGTAGGCCTTGGAGATCCCTTCCATCACCAGGGCCTGCCGGCCGCTGGGGCGCACCTGCTGGAACTTGAAGGTGGGATACCGCCGCGAGCTTTGCGGGAGACGCTCGATGACGATCTTTTCGATCATCTTGATCTTGCTCTGCGCCTGCCGGGCCTTGGTGGCCTTGGCGCGGAAGCGGTCCACGAATTCCTTGTGGCGCGCGATCTCGGCTTCCCGCTTCTCGATCTCCGCCTCTTTGCGGTCCCGGTTGTCGACCTTGGCGTTGATGAAGGCCGTGTAGTTGCCGGGGTAGAGGATCATCGTCTCGTAGTCCACGTCCACGATGTGGGTGCAGATGTTGTCGAGGAAGCGGTGGTCGTGGGAGATGACGATGGCGGTGCCTTTGTAGGTGTCGGTGAGGAATTTCTCCAGCCAGCGGATGGAGAGGATGTCCAAGTGGTTCGTGGGCTCGTCGAGGAGGAGCACGTCGGGCTCCGCCGCCAGCACCTGGGCCAGGAGGACGCGCAGCTTGAAGCCGCCGGAGAGGGTGGAGAGGGGGTTGCGGTGGACTTCGGTGGGAATGCCAAGCCCTTCGAGCACCTCGCCGGCGCGGGACTCCAGGGTGTAGCCGTCGTGGCGGAGGATGAGGTCTTCGAGGTCCGCGTAGCGGTCGGCGTCGAATTCTTGCTCGGCGTTGGCGAGCAGGCGCTCTTTCTCGACCATGGCTTCCCAGACGTCGTGATTGCCCATCATGGCCACTTCGAGGATGGGCATGTGCTCGAAGCGGAAGTGGTCCTGCTTGAGGACGCCCAGCTTGAGCCGCTTGGGCATCGCGATGGTGCCTTCGCTGGGGATGTCGTCCCCGGCGAGGACTTTGAGGAAGGTGGACTTGCCCGAGCCGTTGGCCCCCACGAGGCCATAGCGGTTGCCGGGGTTGAACTGGATCGAGACCCCCTCGAACAGGGTCTGGGGGCCGAAGGATTTACCGAGGTCGGAGACGGCGATCATAGAGCCGGTAATGATAGCAGGCGCTCACGGCACCCGCACCGCCTGGCAGAAAAGCTCCTCCAGAGCCTTCTCCGGCTGCTCGGTGAGGCCGGAGTGGACGGGGGAGACCTGGATCATGGTGCTGCGCGGCGCCACCAGCCAGTGGAAGCGCTCGCGCAAGGAGAGGCGGGCGATGGGACCCGCGTCCGGGCTGGCGGCGCAGATCTTGGGGATCGCTTCGAGGTGCTGGCGCACGAGGTCGAGGTCGATCTCGGGCCAGAGGGCGCGCAGGCGGGGCTCGTTCACCTCGACGCGGGCCGCCAGGAAATCCCTTTGCAGACAGAAGAGGATCACGCCGGCGTTGACCAGCTCACCTCGCTCGACGCGCGGCACCACGCGGATGACGGCGTAGTCAAACGAGCTGAGCACGGGCATTCACCGCCTCCTCCAGGAACGATTCAGTCGCGGCCAGTCGCCGGGTGAGGAACGCCACGTAGCCGGCACGCATGGCGTCCGCGGACGGCACTCCTACGCTTTCGGGCTGGAGCCAGTCCGCCGGGATCTGCTCCACGATTTGCTCGAAGAGGCCCTCGTCGAGGCGCGGGCGCAGGCGGCGGTCCGCCGCTTCGAGGGCGCTCGCCCAGGGGAGGAGGACGTGGTCGCGCACGGCTTGGAAGCGGCTGCCGGCCATTGTCTCCAGGCTCGGCCAGTTGTGGTGGAAGTAGAGCGAGGCGCCGTGATCGATCAGGTAGAGCGCCTTGTGCCACCAGAGGAGGTTGGGGTTGCGCGGTGTGCGGTCGACGTTGGTGACGAAGGCGTCGAACCAGACGACTTCGGAGGCGAGGTCCGCGGGCACGCGGTCGGCGGCCGGATCGAAGGTGGCGGAGCCGGGGAGGTAGTCGAGGCCCAGGTTCACCCCCACGCTGGCGCGGAGGAGCTCGCGGATCTCCGGATCCGGCTCGTTGCGCCCCAGCGCCGGGTCCACTTCCACCAGCACCAGCTCGGGCACGGGGAGCCCGAGGGCGCGGCCGGTCTCGCCCGCGACGAGCTCGGCCACCAGCGCCAGGGGACCCTGCCCCGCGCCGCGGAACTTGAGCACGTAGAGCCCGAGGTCGTCCGCTTCGACGATCGCGGGCAATGACCCTCCCTCACGCAGCGGGGTCACGTAGCGGGTGGCGTAGACGGTGCGGAGGGCGGAGGCGGCGGACATCGCCGCCGATCCTATCGCAGGAGCTGGGGGCCGCCCGGAACCGGCGTTTCCTCGGCCTCGCCGTTCACGAGCTGCAAGCGGTAGGCGTTCGCCCCCGGACGCGAGGCTACGACCTTGTGCAGGCGGTCGCCCACGAAGTGGAGGGCGGCGCCGTCGTCGGCGGCGAGGCCGGGGAGCATCTTGCCGCTGCGCAGGAGGCGGTGGAAGGTGGGGCGGCGCGCGGCTTCGCCGTCGTAGTGGGGGCAGCAGCTCCCGGCGAGGAAACCGAGGCAGGGAAGCGGACGCAGCTCGCCGAGGTAGGAATCCGTCAGCCCCTGCTCGAACCAGCAGATGGCCCCGGCGCTCACTCCCGCGAGGACGACGCCCGCTTCCCACGCTTCGCGCAGCACTTCCGGCAATCCCCACTCGCGCCACACGCCCAGCATGCTCTTGGTGTTGCCGCCGCCGACGTAGATCACGTCCTGGCTGAGCAGGCTCGCCCGCAGGTCCGGGGTCTGGCGGAAAAGCGACAGGTGGGAGGGGCGGCAGGAAAAAGCGGAGAAGGCGGCATAGAAGCGCACCAGGTAGGGATCGGCATCGCCGCTGGCGGTGGGAAGGAAGAGCACGGCCGGCGATTCCACCCCCGCTTGCGCCAGCACGTACTCGTCGAGCGCCGGGTTGTCGGGCTCCATGGAGAACCCGCCGCCGCCCATCGCGATGATTTGTTTCGGTTTCTCCGTCATCGTACTCGCTCACGGCGTTGGGGAGTAGAGAAAGACGTCGAGCATTCCCTCGCCGTTGAAATCTCGCGCCACGAGATTCGAGGCGATACTGTCGAAGAGCACGAAACCGCCGCTGGCGCTGAGCGCGAGCTCGCCGGAGTCGGTGCGCGGCGGATCGCCGGCGGAGCCGCCGTTGCCGCCGCCCCGCGGCGAGTGGATGGAGCGGCTCACCAGGGTCGTCTTCTTCGCCGCCTGATCGTAGAGGTAGACGTTGCTCGCCACGTCCCCGAAGGGAGGGGCGCCGGTCACCGGGTCGAAGGTGAGATTGGTGGCCTGGCTCGCGAAGGCCAGGTAGCGCCCATCTGTCGAAAGGCGGGGCTTCGAGCAGTCCCCGGAGGCCTCCTCTCCGCGCGTGCCCTTGGAGATCAACTGCACCTGGCCCGAGAGGCGGTCGAAGAGACGAATGTTCTTGTGTTGCGAGCCTGGCGGCAGGGTGGAGCTACCCCCGGCGTAGGCCAAGAAGCGCCCGTCGCCGCTGATGGCGGGAGGCTCCTCCGAGGCGCCGTCGGCGGTCTTGGGAGCCCCGGGCGCGTGGCTCACGAGGGTCGCCGTGCCGGCGATCCGATCGTAGAGGTAGACGTCCAGGGTGGCCAATCCGCTGGGCTCGATCTCGCCGGGCACGAAGCCGTTGAAGAAGCTTTCGAAGGCGATGAAGTGGCCGTCGGCACTGAAGCGGCCAGAAAAGGCGCCGAGCGCCGTGTTCGGTGAGCCCGCCGGGTGAGAGACGAGGGTGAGCTTCCCCGTGGTCCGGTCGTAAAGGTAGAGCGCGGGGGAATCGTCCGTCAGGATCTGGACGCCGTTCAACAAGTCGGTCGCCACGGTGCCGAGAAGCAGGAGGCGTCCGTCGGCGCTGAGCGCCTCGAGGAACGAGTCGCCGTCCCCCGCCCGGGTGGGAAAGCCATCGGCATGGGAGACCAGGGTCATGGCCCCGGAGGCGCGGTCGTACAGGTAGACGTTCTGCTGGAAGTGACCGGTTTGAGCCCCGGCGACCAGGTTCGGCGCCTCGCTGACGAAGGCGATCGTCGAGCCGTCGGCGCTGAGGTCTGCGTATTCCACCTGGTTGGTGGCGGTCACGGGAGAATCGGCGGCGCGCGAGACGAGAGTCGTCTGCCCGGTGAGCCGGTCGTAGAGGAAGACGTCGTCGGCGATGGCGTTCCCCCCGGGCTCCTCGTCCACCTGCCCGGGAACGAGATTGGTCGCCTCGCTCAAATAGACGACGTAATGGCCGTCGGCGCTGATCACCGGCAGGCCCGAGCCGGCGTTGGCGGCCTCCAGGGGAGAGGAGGCCGTGTGGCTCACCAGCGTGGTCTTCTTGAGCACCCTGTCATAGAGGTAGACGTCGGTATTGCCATTGACGTCGTGGGCTTCGGGGACCAAAGCCGCCGCACCGCTGGTGAAGACGGCGAAGCGGCCGTCGGCGCTCAAATTACCGGCGCTGCTGCCCGAGTTGGGAGACGCCGAGGGCGAGTTGGGATCGCGCCGCGAGACCAGCTCACGGTCGCCCGTGGGGAGCCCGTAGAGGAAGAGGTCGGCGAACCAGTTGAGGTCCTTCTTCTCCGGCTCCAGGTTGGTGGCCTCGCTGGTGAAGGCGGCCCAGTTGCCGTCCGCGCTCAAGGCTCCCACCAAGGAATCGCCGTTGCCGCCCAAGTCGCCGCCGGGGCCGGCATAGCTCAAGAGAACGGAGCGGTCGGTCGTGCGGTCGTAGAGAAAGACGTTGTTTCCCGGCGGCGTATCGTCGCTCTGCGGTATCACGACGTCGCGGGCGTCGGTGTCGAAGAGGACGTGCTTGCCATCCGCACTGATGCCGCCGAGGTTCGAGTAGCCCAGGGCCTCCATCTTGGGGGCGCCCAAGGAGTGGCTGACCAGGCGGATGGCTCCGGTGGCCCGCTCCCAAAGGAATACGTCGTAGCCGGTGGGATCCCAGACCACCTGTCCAGGCACCAGGTCCGCGGCCTGGCTGGAGAAGGCCACCCAGCCACCGTCGGCGCTGACCGCATAGTGGTTGGAATTGCTCGAAGTCGCCGTGAGCGAGGCGCTGGTATGGCTGAGCAGGGTCACGATCCCGGTCGAGCGGTGGAATTCGAAGACGTTGTTGTCGTTCTCCCCCGTCTGCCCCGCCACCAGGTTGGCGGCCGCGCTCCCGAAGACGACGTCGCCGCCATCCGCGCTGATCACCGGATCGGTGCCCCCCGCGGCGAGGGCCGGCGAGCCGTTCGCATGGCTCGCCAGGAGGAGAGTGCCCAAAACGCGGTCGAAGACGAAGACGTCGGCCGTGAAGGACTCGACTTCCCCTTGCCCGGGCACCAGGTCCTCCGCAAAGCTGCGGAAGGCCACGTAGCGGCCGTCGGCACTGATCGCGGGGGAGTCTCCGCCGGCGGCGATGCCGCTCCCGGTGGAGGCGGCCTTGCGGCTGACCAGGGCCAGCGTGCCCTTGGTGCGATCGAAGAGGAAGACGTTGGGGCTTCCCTGATCCTGGCTGGGAGCGCCGGCGAGATCCGCGGCGTCGCTGCTGAAGGCCACGTAGCGGCCGTCCGCGCTCACCGCCGGCGTCTGGGAGGAGCCGCCATGGCCGGGGGTGCGGGCCGAGCGGCGGGAGTGGCTCACCAGGGTGACCGTCCGCTGGATCCGGTCGTAGAGGAAGACCTGGGCCTTGTTGGCGACGGCCGCCGGTGCATTGGCCACCAGGTTGGAAGCCAGGCTCAAGAACGCCACCCAGCGGCCATCGGCGCTGATCTCTGGATGGTTGGAAGCCTGATTGCCGGCGGTGGCCGGGGAAACGGCCGCATGGCTCACCAGGGCGACGGCGCCGGTGATCCGGTCGTAGAGGAAGACGTCCTCTCCCCGATTGTCGTCGATCTGCCCCGGAGCGAGGTTGGCCGAGCCGCTGACGAAGGCGGTATAGCGGCCGTCGGCGCTCGCGGCAGGGCTGCCGCTCGCCGCGGACCCGGTGTCCGAGGCGCTCTGCGGCTGGACTCTGCTCAACAGCTCGAGCTGGCTGCTCCAGGCTGCCCCAGCGCCCAAAAGCGTCAGGGCCGCCAGGGCGCAGTAAGGAATCGATCTCCGGAAGCGGACGAACCACGGCATACTCGAGGCTCCTGTTCGAGAGAAAGGCTCCAACAGGATAATGCGTTTTTCGTCCGCCAGGTTCGCTATGCCGTCAGCCGAGGGTGTGGAAGACCTTCTGCACGTCGTCGTCCTGCTCCAGCCGGTCTACCAGGCTCAGGACCTCGGAGGCCTGGTTCTCGGGGAGCTCGGTGGGAGTCACGGGGATGTACTCCGACTCGGCGGAGAGCGGCGTGATGCCGCGGTCTTCGAGCGCCTTCTGCAACTGGCCGAAGTCGTTGAAGGCGCAGCGGATCACGAGCTGCGGCTCCCCCTTCTCCCCGGTGCTCTCGCCGATCTCCTCCAGCCCGTGGTCGATCAGCTCGAGCTCCAGCTCGTCCTGGTCGAGGCCCGCCGGATTGAGGCGGAAGACCCCCATCCGCTTGAACAGGAAGCCGACGCTCCCCGGCGAGCCGAGGTTGCCGCCCCCCTTGTTGAAGTGGGTGCGGAGGTTAGAGACCGTGCGCGTGGGGTTGTCGGTCGCGGTCTCGACCACGACGGCGACGCCGTGCGGCGCGAACCCCTCGTAGACGATCTCTTCGTAGTTGGCCGCCTCGCGCCCCGAAGCGCGTTTGATCGCGGCCTCGACCTTGTCCTTCGGCATGTTGACCGAGCGCGCGTTCTGCATCACCCGCCGCAGCAGCGGGTTGCCGGCGGGATCGGAGCCGCCCGCCTTCACGGCGATGGTGATCTCCTTGCCGATGCGGGCGAACTGCTTCGCCATCCGGTCCCAACGCGCGAACATCGTGTGTTTTCTGGTTTCGAAGATGCGTCCCATGATTTTCTTTTCTAGGCAGGAATGGAGGTTTGAGGGGCGGCCGGCCGAAGGCCGTGCCGCCGGGGAAATCTAGCCTGTCCGTCGGGGTGGAGTAAAGGGGGGCCGCAGAAAGCGTGGCCAGGCTTATCTCGCCCGGGCCGTCCGCTGCCTTTGCGGTTTCTGCGCCATGGCCCTGCCGTTCGCCACCCGGCCGTGACGGCGGGGCGCATGGAACGAACGGCCGTGCGTAGCGGCGCGGAGCACCCGCGAAGCGGTAGAGAAGGCCGTCTGGGCCGCGTAGGAGAAGACGAAGCTGCCGTTCTTGATGGTGTCGATGACGGGCTTCGCGTCCTCCAGGGGGAGGGCCGGGCACCCCCAGCTCCGCCCCAGCATGCCGAACTGCTGGACGTGATCGGCGCTGACGTACCAGGCCCCGTGCATCACGATGTGGCGCTCTTCGGCGCGGTCGTTGACCCCTTCGTCCAGCCCCTTGAGCTTGAGCGAGTAACCGTTTCCTCCCTCGTAGGTGTCTCCCGTCAAATAGAGGCCGAGGCTCGTGGCCCGGCTCTCGACGACGTTGGAGAAGCGGGTGGCGACTTTGTCGCCGCTGCCGGCGCCGTGTGCCACCAGCTCGTGGAAGAGCACCTTGCCGCGGGCGAGGTCGAGCACCCAGAGGCGCGGCTGCGTCGAGGGGAGGGAATAATCGATGATCGTCAGCAGGCTGCTCTTGCCGGAAATGCCGCGGGCGCGTGCCTCGTCGACGGCGTCGAGCGCCTGGGAAAGAACCTTGGGCGAGAGGCCGGCCGCGGCCTTGAAGACCGCCGGCAGGGTCGGGGATTCTTGAGCCGCCGCGGGGTTCGCCGCCATGAACGCGGCGAGGAGCGGCAGGAGGGTCAGCAGGCGGAAGCCGAACCGGGCACGATTCGTGGGCCGCGGGACAAAGGAGGGAATTTTTTCTCGAGTCAGCATCACGCGAAGAGTGCCTCCTAGGTGTAATGCACGCGCTTTCGCGCGTCCGTGACGTGGATCTTTTACAACCGCCCGCTCCCGAAAAGAATTTCCCGCGTATCTTGCGCTTCCCGTCCGGTTTTGTCCAGCCCCAATTTTTCTTTAGTGGAACCGAGCCTCGAAAGCCGTCAGCCGGCGCTCCAACTCCACCTGGAGGCGGGCCTTGTCCCCCTGCGTCTTCGCCCACTCGGCGCAGCGGCCGAGGTCGAGCCCCTCTCCCCGCGGCGAGCGGCAGGAGGGCACCGGCCGGCGATAGGCGCCCGCGTCCTCCCAGATCGAGGTGCCGGTCAGGAAGCTGTATTCCAGGCTGTTGCGGTTGAAGGTGCGCAGGTCGGCATAGCGCAGCCGTGGATAGTCCAGCCCCGCCCGCCGGTACTGCTCGGTGAGGCTGGTGCGCAGGATCCCCGGGTCGTCGGTGGCGAGGACCACCGGCACGCCCGCGGCGACGTAGAGCGGAAACGGGTGCTCCGCTCCCTGGACTCCCAGGAGCTGGGCGTTGCTCACCAGGTTGATCTCGACCGCCACCGCCCCGCTGGCGGAGTGCGCCGTGCAGGCGGGGGAGCGCTCCCTGCCGGCCATCTCCTGAAGCAGCGCGCCGGAGCCCGCCTCGTAGGTCAAGTCCACTCCGTGCCCGATGCGCTGGGCGCCGGCCGTGCAGACCGCGGAGGCGATGTGGAAACGCAGGTCGTTGGGGGGCACCAGTCCCTCGGCGAGCTCGCCCGCGTGCAGCGACCGCCCCACGTCGGGATAGAGCCGCCCCAGGTTGCCGATGAGGCTCATGTGGCGCAGGTAGTCGGCGCGGGCGATATAGGCGTCCTCGGCGGCCACGATGTTGATCCCCACCAGGTGCCGGCGGTCCGCGTGCGAGGCGGCGAAACCCGCCAGCGCCTCCTGGCAGATGGCGATGGGAGCGAAGATGCGGTGCATCTCGATCTGCCGGCGCACCGTGACCTCGCACCCCGGCGCCTCCGGATGCGCCTCGCACCCCAGGAGCCGCGAGCTGGCGTCGATCTGGCCGGCCATCACCAGCGCGGCCTGCCGCCCCAGGGCGTCGGCGGCGGCGAGCACCGCCTTCCCATCCTCGCCCACCGCCGCGGGATCGAGCGGCCCGGCCATCAACCGCTGGCAGAAGGCCGCGCCCGGTGAGGAGCTGCCGCCGGAGAACTGGGCCAGGAACGCGATGAGCTCCGCCTGCGGCCTGGCGATCGAGGTCATGGTCTCGATGTAGAGCAGGTTCTCCCGCGAGGCCTGCTGGCGCAGTTGGGCGAGGATGGAGGGGGTGTCCTGCGTGGAGGGCCCCAGCTTGCCGAAGATGGCGAAGAAATGGTCGTGCGCCGCGAGGGTGCCCCACACCTGCCCCCGCATGGAGAGGGCGTTGACCACTCCGTCGTAGAGCCCGCCGTCGGAGCACAGGCAGCAGGCGGGGAGGAACGAGCCGCTCTTCGCCGCGCACTGCGTGAGGGGACTCTTGCAAACACCCGCGTCCGTGCAATTTTTACAATCAGCGGTCATGGCCGCTATGGGTGCCGCGGCGTCACCGGCCGGCGTATCGCCACAGCGCACGAAGGCCATGTTCGCCATGTCGACGGAGAGCCCGCCATAGCTCGCCAGTTGGATCAGCACCTCGGGATAGACGGCGCCGGTGAGGTGATGGTGGAGGTCGCCCCCCTTGGGCATGTCGAGGAGCAGGGCGCGCAGGGCGTTGGGGTCCCGGCGGGCGGTTTCGAAGGCCTCGTCCACCGACTGCCCCGAATGGGGGTGCGCGACGGCCGGAGGGCTCGCGGGGGCCGGCGCCACGGCCATGGAGCTGCAGGCCGAGACGAGGGAAACCAACGACAGCAGCGTGAGGAAACGGCGCACGGGGGCCTCCTTCCTGGTTCGAGGGCGATGACGGTTCTGCGCGAAGTCGAATCTTCGCTCAGATCGAAGCCGGAGGCCAGAGGGGGTCGGAGACAACCTTGGAGGCGAAAGCGCGGCTACGGGTTCCGGGACTCTCTGCGCCCCAGCTCGGCGCGCCACTCCTCCCAGGCGGAGGTCAGCTCCGCGCTCCAGAGCCGGCTGGGCTTATCGCTGTCCGCGAGGAAGCGCGCCAGGTCGAGCAGGAGGTCCCTACAGCCACGGCAGAAGAGGAGATGATGCTGCACCTGGCCGGCCTCCTTGGCCGGGAGGCTCCCCTGATGATAGGCGTCCAGGGCTTCGAGGGTGGGATGGCCCTCGGCCGTTCCCAGGTCCTGGGGATCGGTCTGCGGAATTCGGTTCGTGCCATTCATGTCGTCGTCCTCCGGTAAGGCCGGTCAGGGATCTTGGCTGCCATCTGAAGAGTAACCGTCCCCCGGCTTTTGTTAGCCTCGCCTCCGGGCCGGCTTCCTTGGCCCGGTGGCTCGGCACTAAGAAGTAACCGTCCCGCGGGTTTTGTTAGCGGAACCGGCTGAGGAGCATGCGGCAGAATTCGGCCAGCGCGGGCTCCCGGAGCTGCACGAGCGGCCTCCCCATCTCCGCCGCCGCCCGGCTGAGCCGCCCCAGGACCATCTCGGCGGAGAGACCCAGCACCGTGGCCACTTCCTCGGCGGTGTAGTCCCCGTCCGCCCAGAGCGACAGGCAGCTCAGCTCGTCGAAGGAGAGCTTCTGCAGGTTCTTCTTGTAGAGCCGCTGCTGGTAGTCCGAAAGCTCCGGGCTCGCCTTCTCGGCGTCCCCGCCCTGCCGCAGGTACACCTCGCGCGCGTCGTTCAGCAGCCGCAGGAGCAGGGAGCGCCCCCACAGTCGCCGCCAGTCGCCGCTCTCCTGAAGCTCCTGCAACACTTGGAGGGTGAGGCGCAGCGACTCCTCGCTCGTGCACCCCTGCACCTCGAAGTAGTGGTCCAGCTTCACCGCCTGGCGGATGATCTCGGATTGCCGTCTCCCCCAGCCGTCGTCCGCGGGGAGCGGGGCCTCGTCCGAGAGCAATCGACCCACCTCGCCGGAAGTGGTGCCTCCCGTCCGCCAAGCCTCGAGGCAGAGCCGGCGTGCCGTGATCACCGCCCTCTCCAGGTCTTCGTACTGCCGCCCCACGGGCACCACGTGGCGCGACAGCGACCACTCCAGGACCCCCTGGGGCGCCTTCACCTCGACCGGCCGCCAGGCGCGGTCCATGCTGCTCAGATACCAACGGCGCCCCACCCGGAGGATGGCCTCGCCGCCGCCGGCATCAATGGCCCACAGCTCACACGGCATCAGCCGCCCTCCGCGAGGACGAGAGGGACGTCGAAGCGGTCGAGCACCGCCAGCAGCGCCCGGAAAGGCTCGACGCCGTCGAACTCCCAGGGGAGGGCCCCAGCGAGCCCCTTGGCCCGCTCCTCCAGGTCACGCAGGTGATGATAGTCAGCCCGCGAGAGGCGCACCTCCTGGATGCGCTCCCTAGTCACCGGGCCGTGCAGGTGGATCTCGAACAGCGAATCGTCCGCTTCCAGGATGTCGCGCACCTCGCCCGGATCGAGGCTGTGGACCTGCCGTTCGAGGAACCGCTCGTGGCGGATGATCGCCAGCCGGTCGAGGTCGCTCCCGGTGCCGAAGCTGGCCAGGATTTTCTCGTCCGCCAGCAGCGGCTTCTTGCCGGGGCTGCAACAGGCGCGGATCGAATCCCCCGCGAAACAGGTGTGATAGGGCGCCCAGTGGCAAAGGTCGAAGACCACGCAGCACGCGCCGTAGCGGCGCGCCCCGGAGCCGCCGAGGTTGAACGAGGCATAGTGGGTGTCGCGCTGGAAACCGAAAAGCCCGTCGAGCTTCAGCCGCAGGGGGCCGAATTCCTTCGGGCGTTCCACCACCGCCGCCTCGAGCTCCTCGCCGGCGAGACCGGTATCCCGCGCGACGAACTCGTAGACGTTGAGGTAGCTCCCTTCTTCGACGAAGCGGATGAGCCCGGGGACCGTCATGTTGACGGCGGCCTTCCCCCGCGCCAGGATCGAGCGGAAGCTGCGCAGCGCGCCGTTGCAGGACGCCGCCCCGAGCCGTCGACCCCACCCGGAGCCCTACCGTTTCTTCTGATACGGAATCCCCAACGCCCGCGGTGCCCGCGACTGGCCGATGAAGCCGGCGAGGACGACGATGGTCAGCACGTAGGGAATGAGCTGAATGAACTGCACGGGGATCTTCGACACCCCCTGCATCTGAATGGAGATCGCTTCCGCGAAACCGAAGAGGAGGCAGGCGAGCATCGTCTGCACCGGCCGCCACTTGCCGAAGATGAGCGCCGCGAGCGCGATGAAGCCGCGTCCGGCGGACATGTTGCGGGCGAAGAGCGACGACTGGCCGATCGAGAGATAGGCGCCGCCGATGGCCGCCAGCGCTCCCGAGATCATCACCCCGAAGTAGCGCACGCGGGAAACATCGACCCCCGCCGTGTCCGCCGCCTCGGGGTTCTCGCCCACCGCCCGCAGGCGCAGGCCGAAAGGCGTGCGGTTGAGGACGTACCACGTCACCGGCACCAGGGCGAAGGCCACGACGATCGGCGCCAGGGGGATGAGCTGCTCCTTGGGGAGCTGCGGCGTCGCGCCCGTGGACTCGAAGAACGCGCCCGAAAGCAGCGCCGGAATGCCGAGGAAAAGGATGTTGATCGCCGTGCCGCTCACCACTTGGTCGGCTTTGAACTGAATGCACGCCACGCCATGAACCAGCGCCACGAGCATGCCGGCGAGGATCGCCGCCGCGAGCCCGAGCCATGGGCTCCCCGTGTAGTGAGTGATCGTGGCGGCGGTGAAGGCCCCGGCCAGCATCAAGCCTTCGAGCGCGATGTTGATCACTCCCGAGCGCTCGGAGTAGAGCCCCCCCAGCGCCGCCAGCAGCAGCGGCGTCGTCAGGCGGATGGCGGAGAAGAGGAGCGCCAGGGTGAGGATGTTGCTCATACGCCTTTGATCCTCCGCCCGAAAGGTCCTCGAAACATCGCCTCCGCCGCCACGAACAGGACGATGATCCCTTGCAGCACCATCACCAGATCCTTGGAGACGTGCTCGGTGAAGATGTCCACGAACAGGCCGCCGCGCAGCAGCGCCCCGAAGAGGAGCGAGGCGAGGATCACGCCGCCCGGGTGATTGCGCCCCAGGAGCGCCACGGCGATGCCCGTGAAGCCGTAGCCCGAAGAGAAACTGTCGTAATAGCGGTAGCGGTAGCCGAGAACCTCGTTGATCCCCACCATCCCCGCCAGCGCGCCGGAGAGCGCCATGGCCAGCACGATCTGCCGGCCGGTGGCGATGCCGCCATACCGCGCCGCCGCCGGGTTCGCCCCCGTGGCCCGGATCTCGTATCCCCAGCGCGTTCGCCAAAGGAAAAGGTAGACCAGCAGGCAGGTGACGAGAGCCAGCACGAACGAAAGGTTGAGTGGAATGCGCTCCGGCAGGCCCGGCACGAATTTCCCCAGCCGAGCCACGTGCGCGCCCTCGCCCACCGGCACCGTCTCCAGGATGGCGTCCCCCGGCGGCTTGTAGTGATATTGCGTGAAGTAGCTGGCGAGCGCGATGGCGATGAAGTTCATCATGATCGTGGTGATGACCTCGTGCGCCCCGAAGCGCGCCTTGAGCACGCCGGGAATCCCGCCCCAAACCCCGCCCGCCAGCACCGCCGCCAGGCAGCAGAGGGGAACGAGCAGCACCGCCGGCAGCCCCGCGAACGTGATCCCCACCCAGGCGGTGACGAACGAGGCAATGTAAAGCTGCCCCTCCGCCCCGATGTTCAGCAGGCCGCAGCGGAAGGCCACCGCCACCGCGAGCCCCGTGAAGATGAGCGGCGTGGCGTAGAAAAGGGTATAGCCGATGCCGTCCGGCCAGGTGAGGGCGCTGCCGATCAGCAACTGGTAGGTGGCGAGCGGGCTGTCGCCCACCGCCAGCACCACCAGGCTGCCGACGGCGAAAGCCGCCAGCACCGCGGCGAGGGGGAAGATCAGTTGGCGGATACCGTTCATGAAAAGGTTTCTCTTGCGGGTCGTTCAGGCTGCAGCATTGCCGCCGGTCATCAGCAATCCGATCTCTTCCTGCGTCGCCCGCGCCGGGTCCACCTCGCCCACGATCCGCCCCTGCCGCATCACCAGCAGCCGGTCGGAGAGCGCCGTCACCTCTTCGAGCTCGGAGGAGACGAGGAGGAGGGCGCAGCCAGCGTCGCGCATCGCCACCAGCCGGCGATGGATGAACTCGATGCCGCCGATGTCCACGCCGCGCGTGGGCTGGGCCACCAGCAGCAGCTTGGGGGACTCCTCCAACTCCCGCCCGAGGATCAGCTTCTGCTGATTCCCTCCGGAGAGAGAGCGGGCCGGCAGGTCCGCGTTGGGCGGCCGCACGTCGAAGGCTTTCAGGATCTTCTCCACCCGGCGGCGGATGGCCTCCCACTTCAGCCACGAGCGCCACGGCCCCATGGAGACGGACGGACGGTCGTCGGCGCCGAGGATGGAGTTCTCCGCCAGGTTGAAATCGAGCAGCAGCCCCCGCCGGTGGCGGTCCTCGGGCACGTGGGCGATCCCCAGCGTCCGCCGCTCGCGGGCGGAGAGGCTCGCCACGTCCTGGCCGGCGAGCTCGATCGTGCCGCTCACCTCCCCTGTCTCCGTGAGGCCGGCGAGCGCCTCGATCAGCTCGGTCTGGCCGTTCCCCTCGATCCCGGCGATCCCCACGATCTCCCCGGCCCGCACCTCCAGGGAAACCCCGTCCAGCCGCCTCTCGCCCGCCTTCTCTCCTTCTTGGGTCCCCAGGGAAAGGCCGCGCACGGCGAGCACCGGCGCTCCAGGCTTCCCCTCCGGCTTCACCACCCGCAGCAGCACGTCGCGCCCCACCATCAGGCGGGCGAGCTCGGCGGCGTTGGTCTCCGCTGTCGGGCGGTTCCCCACCACCTTGCCGTCGCGCATCACCGTCACCTCGTCCGAGATCTCCAGCACCTCGGAGAGCTTGTGCGTGACGATGACGATCGTCTTCCCCTGCTCCCGCATCCGCCGCAGGATGCCGAAGAAGTCGCGCACCGCCTGGGGGGAGAGCACCGCCGTGGGCTCGTCGAGGATGAGGATGCGCGCCTGCCGGTAGAGCGCCTTGAGCAGCTCCACCCGCTGCTGCTGCCCCACCGAGAGGTTCTCGATGCGCGCCGAGGGATCGATCGCGAGGCCGAGCTCCTCCGAAAGGCGGCGGATGCGCGAGGCGGCGCCCGCGAAGTCGAGCTGGAACGGGTTTCCCGGCTCGGTCCCCAGGACGATGTTCTCCGCCACCGTCATCGGCTCCACCAGCATGAAGTGCTGGTGCACCATGCCGACTCCCAGGGCGATGGCGTCCTGCGGGCTCGTCAAACGGCGCGCCTGCCCGTCGATCACCACCTCGCCCGAATCCGCCGAATAGAACCCATAGGCGATGCGCATCGCCGTGGACTTGCCGGCGCCGTTCTCGCCCACCAGCGCGTGGATCGTGCCCGGCGCCACCGTGAAGCTCACGCCGTCGTTGGCCAGCACCTCGCCGAAGCGCTTGGTGATTCCCTTGAGCTCGAGCATAGCGGGGGGAAATCGGGAGAAGCCGGCTACTTCTCCATCGCGTTCGTGACCTTGATCTCACCGCGAATGATCTTCGCCTTGGCCTCCTCGACCTGGCGCAGCACGTCCGGCGGGATGAGCTTCTCGTTGTATTGATCCATCGCGTAACCGACGCCGCCGTCCGGCAGGCCGTAGACGTGGATTCCCCCCTTGAAGCGGTGGCTCACGAGGTCGGAGATGATTTGGTAGACGGCGTTGTCCACCCGCTTCACCATGCTGGTGAGGACGAAGCCGGGCTTCACCCAGTTCTGGTTGGAATCGACGCCGATGACGTACTTCTGATATTGCTCGGCAGCGTCGAAGACCCCGAGCCCCGAGTTGCCGGCGGCGGCGAAGATGACGTCCGCGCCCTTGCCGATCTGGGCCACGGCCAGCTCCTTCCCCTTCCCCGGGTTGTTCCATGCCGCCTCGGTGACGCCGACGTAGTTCTGGATCACCTCGATCTTGGGATTGGCCGCGCGCGCCCCCTCCTCGTAGCCAACCTCGAACTTGTGGATGAGGGGGACGTCCATGCCGCCCACGAAGCCAATGGTGCCGGTCTTCGAGGTGCGGGCGGCGATCATCCCCACCAGGTAGCTCCCCTCGTGCTCCTTGAAGATCAGCGAGGCCACGTTCGGCAGGTCGCTGACGCCGTCGATGATGGCGAACCGCTGCTTCGGATAGTCCTTGGCGACCGATTCGACGATCGGCGTCTGGGCGAAGCCGATGCCGATGATGAGGTCGTACCCCACCTCGGCGAAGGCGCGCATGGCCGGCTCCAGCGAGGCCGGATCGCCCGGCTCGGCGTCCCGCAGCACGATGGGGAAGTCCTTGGCCGCCCGCGTCACGCCCCGGAACGCTGCGGCGTTGAACGAGCGGTCATCCTTGCCGCCGCTGTCGAAGACGATGCCGACGCGGATCTTCTTGGGATCGCCCGCCGCCTTCGCGAGGTTGTTGCACCCCGCCCCGCCGAGCCCGGCGAGGAGGGCAAGGGAGAGGCCGAAAGCGGTCCAGAGAGCCTTCTTTCTCGTCATGGTCGTGGCGGGAGGGTATCCCGGGGAGAGGGGGGAAGGCAAGGAGGAGGGGCGCCGGAGCTTGCCGGAGTGTCCAATCCAATGCTAGCGTGGAGACAAAATTCACAGACTGAACTTTTCCCGCAAGGGAAGGAGGGTGGGACGATGATCCACGACATCCCCGGCGCTCCCCCGCCAATCGGCCTCGCCGTCACGGCCGCCACCATCGAGCATCTGCGGCGTACCAAGCCGTGGGTCCGTTTCCTCTCGGTCATGTGCTTCATCGGGAGCGCGCTGCTGGTGGTGTTCGGCCTCCTGCTCGCAGTGATGGGCAGCGCGCTCCCCGCCATGTTCGGAGGCTCGAGCAATCCGATCGGGGGATTGAGCCTGGGAATCGTGTACCTGCTCCTCGCCCTCCTCTACATCTTTCCCGGTCTGTACCTCTGGCGGTATGCGAACGCCATCGACTCTCTGGTCAGGTACCCCCAGAGCCTGACGCTCGAGGAGGCGATGAAACATCAGACCGCGTTCTGGCGCTTCGTCGGCATCCTGTCGGCGGTCATGCTCGTCATCTATGCCGTCGCCCTCGTCCTGGTCGTGGTGTTCGGGGCCCTGGGCGCGGCGGCGATGCACCACTGACGCGGCTTGGACAGGCCGGTCTCTCTGGGGCCTTCCGGATGAGCTTGGTTGGCCCCCTCTTTGCAGTCTCTCCGAAGCGAACGTGGGATGTATCTCTCATCCACCGCAGCCAAGGAGATCAACGTGAACGAAGACGAGACCTATACCACCAAGGGTAAGACCACCACGGCCGAGATCGAGCGGGAAGCGCGGGAAGAGGCCAACCACGATCCCATCACCGGCGAGCCCGGGTCGCATCCGGTGGGCACCGGCGTCGGCGCCGTCGGAGGAGCGGCGACAGGCGCGGCCATTGGAGGCGTCGTGGGCGGCCCCGTGGGGGCCATGATCGGCGCCGCCGTGGGAGGCGTCGCCGGGGGCCTGGCCGGCAAGGGCGTCGCCGAATCGGTCAATCCTACCGAGGAGCATGCCTACTGGCGCGAAAATTACGGCAACCGTCCCTACGCCGCGAACCGTGGCTACGACGAGCTCGGACCGGCCTATCAATATGGCTGGGAGACCTGGTCCAAGCACCATGAGCACGGCTGGAACGGCGCGGAAGGGACGCTGGAGAAGGGCTGGAACGAGGCCCGCGGCAGCTCCCGCCTGGCCTGGAGCGACGCGCGCCACGCCACCCGCGACGCCTGGGAGCGCCTGGACAACCGCTCCCGCACCGGGGGCACGCCCAAGGCCGAGTAGCCGTCCGTCTCACCCACACCCTGCGGTTTTTCCGAACGCCGCAGGGTGTGCCCAGCCTCTCTGTCTCCCAAACCTCCGCAGTTCACAATCCCAGCCTTCACACGTAAACAAACCCCTCCCCATAGCGAGCGGTTTGTGCAGCGATCCTGACCCTGTCGCCAAGATACTCGCACCAGATCTCCCCGCGGCGTTGGGAGAGCTGGAGACCACGGAGCTTTCCCAACCTGAGCCTCTTGGACCAGTACGGCGCCAGCGTGCAGTGCGCCGAGCCGGTTGCGGCATCTTCGGGGATCCCGAGCTTGGGGGCGAAGTATCGCGAGACGAAGTCGGCGTCCTTCCCCCTCGCCGTGACGATCACCCCCAGAGCATCCACCTCCTTCAGCAGCTCCATATTGGGAGAGATGGCGCGAATGTCCGCTTCGTCCTCGTACACGGCCATGTAATTGGTGGCCTTGAGGACTTCCTTGGGCTCCTTCCCCAAGGCACGCACCAGGTCCTCTGGCCAAGTCGCGCAGGGGACCGCTTCGAGGGCGGGGAAATTCATGCTGATGCGGGGACCTTCCTTGACGACGTCGAAGCTCCCTCCCTTCGTCTCGAAGGTTACGGATTCCTTCGCCGGAGCCAGGGTCTCGAAAAGGACCGAGGCCGCCGCCAGAGTGCCATGTCCGCACAGCTTCAGCTCGACCGTCGGAGTGAACCAGCGCAGCTCGTAGTGCCCATCTTTCTCGACGAAGAAGGCGGTCACCGGGAGACCGTTCTCGCTGGCGACGAGTTGCAGGGTCTTCTCGTCGAGCCATCGCTCCAGCGGGCAGACCATGGCTGGATTTCCCGCGAAAATGGTCCCGGCGAAAGCATCGACGTGGTAGGCAGGTATCTTCAAGGTTTTGGCTCCAAGATCGTTCGGGGTTCAAGGTTTGAGCTCAGCGATCAGCACCAGCTTTCCTTCGATCCCGCCCTCCTCGAGCCGCTCGTTGGCCTGGCGTGCGTCCAGCAGCGGGAGCGTCTGGGCGCGCGCCGCCGCGCCGATCGCCGAAACGCCGTGACTTTACGCCGAAGCCCTGGGCTCGTCAATGCGACAGGCGATCCGTCGCGGAAGCGAACCAGGACGCCTGGACCCGTCACCGCGGCTTGGGCGCAATTAGCTATGACTGTTATCTATCTTTGCTCCGAAGGAGCTTAGGAATGTAGCCCGGGGCTGGCGCTGTTTGCCAG
>DASUEN010000006.1:0-25025 GCA_036275055.1 Thermoanaerobaculia bacterium | reverse complement strand
TGGGCACGCCGATGACGCTGCGGGTGTCGGTGGCGCGCAGTGGCCTATAGGTGACGTGGACCGTCGTCTCGGTGATCCCGTACATGTTGACCAGGCGTGGCCGCTCATCGCCATGACGCTCGAACCAGGGCTCCAGGCTCGTTGGATCGAGGGCCTCGCCGCCGAAGATCAGCAGCCGCAAATCGGGGAGAGGCGCTTCCGTCTGTGCGATCTGGGCGAAGGCGGAGGGCGTCTGGTTGAGCACGGTGACCCGCTCGCGGTCGATCAGCTCCAGGAACGTCTCGGGCGAGCGGCTCACCTCCCAGGGCACGATCACCAGCCGGCCGCCGTAGAGCAGGGCTCCCCAGATCTCCCAGACCGAGAAGTCGAAGGCGTAGGAGTGGAACAGCGTCCACACGTCCCGCTCGCCGAAGCCGAACCAGTCTTCCGTAGCGTCGAAGAGCCGCATGACGTTGGCGTGAGTGATGAGCGTGCCCTTGGGCCGTCCCGTGGAGCCGGAGGTGTAGATCACGTAGGCCAGGCTGGACGCGTCGCCCAAGGGTTCGAGATCGCCGTCTGGGAGCTCCTCCAACTGCTGGAGCTCCTCGGCCCCCACGACGATCCCGATCTCCGCGTCCTCCAGGACGAAGGCCCGCCGCTCCTTCGGCGATCCGGGATCGAGCGGCACATAGGCGGCTCCGGCCTTGAGCACCCCGAGGATGCCGATCACCAGGTCCACGGATCGGTCCAGAGACAGACCGACGCGGCTCTCGGGTCCGGCGCCTTGATCGCGCAGCCAGCGAGCCAGTTGATTGGCCCGCCGGTCCAGCTTGCCGTAGGTCACCGTCAGGTCGCCGTAGGTGAGGGCCGGGGCCTCGGGGGTCTGCCGGGCGCGTGCCGCGAACCGGCCGTGCAGCGTCGAGGTCGCCGGAATCTCCTCCCGGATCGCTCCCCACTCCTGAAGGAGCTGATGTTGCTCCGCCGCGCCGAGAAGAGGCAGCTCCGCGGTCCGCAGATCCGGGTCCTCCACCGCCGCGGCCAGCAGCCGCTCGAAACCCGCGATCACGCGATCGACAGTCGTGGCGTCGAACAGGTCGGTGGCGTGCTCGACGAACCCGAGGAGCCCGCCCTCGTGCTCCGAGAGGTTGAGCGTGAGATCGAACTTCGCGGTCGCGGCCTCCACGTCGACTGGCCTAAGGCTCAGGTCCTCGATCTCCAGGCTGGAGACGGGAGCGTTCTGGAGGACTAGCACCGTCTGGAAGAGGGGGGCGTGGGCGAGGCTCCTCTCGGGGGTGAGCTCCTCGACCAGCTTTTCGAACGGGACGTCCTGGTGGAGATAGGCGGCCAGGGCGGTCTCTCTCGCCCGGCTGAGCAGCTCGCGGAAAGTGGGGTCTCCCGCCAGATCGCCCCGCAGGACCAGGGTGTTGACGAAGAATCCGATCAATCCCTCTGTCTCCACCCGGTTGCGTCCGGCCACGGGGGAGCCCACAGCCAGGTCATCCTGCCCGCTGTGACGGGCCAGCAGGGTCTGGAAGGCGGCGAGGAGCACCATGAAGAGCGTCGCTCCCTCGTGCCGGGCAAGAGCAGCCGCCTGCCGGGTGAGCCCGGCAGGCAGCCAGACCGGTCGCGCCGCGCCGCGGAAGCTCTGCGTCGCGGGCCGCGGCCGGTCGGTGGGCAACTCCAGGAGAGGCGGCAGGCCGGCGAGCTGCCGGCGCCACCAGTCGATCTCCTGCTCCAGGACCTCGCCGTGTAGCCAGGAACGCTGCCAGACCGCGAAATCCGCGTACTGCACCGGCAGCTCCGGCAAGGGCGAGGGGCGGCCCGCGGCAAAGGCCGGGTAGAGCGCCGCGACCTCGCCCACCAGGACACCCAAGGACCAGCCGTCGCTCACGATGTGGTGCAGGGTCAGCACGACGGCGTGCTCCCGCTCGTCGAGGCGCACCAGCAGACCGCGCAGCAACGGACCGCGGGTGAGATCGAACAGCCGGCCGGCCTCGGCTGCGGCGAGGGTATGCACCCGCTCCTCGCGCGCGCTCTCCGGCAGCGCCGACAGATCCATCACGGGAAGCAGGAAGGGCTCCGCCGGCTGGATCTCCTGCACCGGCGCGCCGGCCCGCAAGGCGAAGACTGTGCGCAGCGCTTCGTGGCGGCGCACGATCTCCCCGAGACAGCGGGCCAGCACCGCAGCGTCGAGCGGCCCTTCGACGCGTAGCGCCGCCGGGACGTTGTAGAGCGTGCTCCCCGGTTCGAGCTGATCGATGAACCAGAGGCGCTGTTGGGCGAACGACAAGGGCAGGTCCCCCCCGCGCGGCACCGGCAGGAGAGGCGGAGCGGGGGCCAGCGTGCCGGACCGCCGCGCCGCCTCGACCCGGGCGGCGAAATTCGCCAGCACCGGGGTCGCGAAGAGATCGCGCAGCGGCATCTCGACGCCGAAGGCCTGGCGCAGGCGCGACATCACCTGCGTCGCCAGCAAGGAATGGCCGCCCAGCTCGAAGAAGTGGCCGTCCACCCCGACCCGTTCCAACCCGAGCACCTCGGCCCAGAGGCAGGCGAGGACCTCTTCGACCGGCGTCCGCGGCGCCAGGTAGCCGCCTTCGGCGCGTTCCGGTGCCGGCAGGGCCTTTCTGTCCACCTTGCCGTTCGGGGTGAGGGGCAGCGCGTCGAGCCTCACGAAGACTGCCGGCACCATGTAGTCCGGCAGCCGCTCGCGCAGCGATTGGCGAAGCTCCGCGGCAGTGGCGTCACCGGTGACGTAAGCGATCAGCCGCCGGTCGCCCGGCGATCCGGCGGATCGGTCCGATCGGTCCGATCGGTCGGATCCGTCCGATTGCACCACCACGACCGCCTGGCGGGCTCCGGCCAGTGTTAACTCTGCCTCAATCTCCCCCAGCTCGATGCGGAAGCCACGGATCTTCACCTGGTGGTCCAGCCGGCCGATGTACTCCACGTCGCCATTGGGAAGGAAGCGCCCCAGGTCGCCCGACCGGTAGAGCCGTTCTCCCGGCTGGCCGCCTAGCGGGTCCGGCACGAAGCGCTCCGCCGTCAGCTCGGGCCGGCCCAGATAGCCCCGGGCCAGCCCGGCGCCGCCCACCACCAGCTCGCCCGGCACGCCGATGGGAGCCGGCCTGAAGCTACGGTCCATCACGGCGAGGGACAGGTCGGGGATGGGCACGCCGATGACGCTACGGTGCCCGCCCCGGGCGTCGGCCGCGGAGAGCGGCCGGTAGGTGACGTGGACCGTGGTCTCGGTGATGCCGTACATGTTGACCAGCCGCGGCTCGGCGTCGCCATGGTGCTCGAACCAGGGCTCCAGGCTCGCCGGATCGAGGGCCTCGCCGCCGAAGATCACCAGCCGCAAATCGGGGAGAGCCGCCTCCGTCCGCATGATCTGGGCGAAGGCGGAGGGGGTCTGGTTTAGCACCGTGACCCGCTCGCGGTCGAGCAGGTCCAGGAACCTCTCGGGCGAGCGGCTCACCTCCCAGGGCACGACCACCAGCCGGCCGCCGTAGAGCAGGGCTCCCCAGATCTCCCAGACGGAGAAGTCGAAGGTGTAGGAGTGGAACAGCGTCCACACGTCCCGCTCGCCGAAGCCGAACCAGACCTCGGTGGCGTCGAAGAGCCGCGTGACGTTGGCGTGGGTGATGAGAGCGCCCTTGGGCTTGCCCGTGGAGCCCGAGGTGTAGATGACGTAGGCCAGGCTCGTTGTATCGCCCAGAAGGTCGGGATCGCCGTCCGGGAGCCCCTCCGTCTGCTGGATCTCCTCGGCTCCCACGACGATGCGGATCTCCGCGTCCTCCAGGATGAAGGCCAGTCTTTCCTTCGGTGATCCGGGATCGAGAGGCACATAGGCCGCTCCCGCTTTGAGCACCCCCAGGATGCCCACCACCAGGTCCACGGAACGGTCCAGGCTCAAGCCCACGCGGCTCTCGGGGCCGGCGCCTCGATCGCGCAACCAGTGGGCCAGTTGATTGGCCCGCCGATTCAGCTCGCCGTAGGTCACGTTCAGATCGCCGCAGGTCAGAGCCGAAGCCTCGGGGGTCTGCCGCGCGCGCGCCGCAAAACGCCCATGGAGCGTCAAGGTTGCGTCGAGCTCCTCCCGGATCGCTCCCCACTCCCGGAGAAGCTGGTGGCGCTCCGCCTCGGCGAGCAACGGCAGCTCCGCGGTCCGCAGGTCCGGCCCGGCCACCGCCGCCGCCAGCAGCCGCTCGAAGCCCGCGAAAAGCCGGTCGACGGTCGTGGCGTCGAACAGGTCGGTGGCGTGCTCGACGATGCCGCGGAGCGCGCCGTCCTGCTGCGAGAGGTTGACCGTGAGGTCGAACTTCGCCGTCGCCTCGTCCACGCTCAATGGCCGCAGGCGCAGGTCCTCGACCGCGAGGCTGCCGAGGGGCGCGTTCTGCAGCACGAGCATTACCTGGAAGAGGGGGGCGTGGGCGAGGCTCCGCTCGGCGGTGAGCTCCTCGACCAGCTTCTCGAATGGCACGTCCTGGTGGAGGTAGGCGGCGAGCGCCGTCTCGCGCACCCGGCCGAGGAGCTCGCGGAAGGTGGGATCCCCCGCTAGGTCTCCCCGCAGGACCAGGGTGTTGACGAAGAACCCGATCAATCCTTCGGTCTCCACCCGGTTGCGGCCGGCCACGGGAGTGCCCACGGCGAGGTCGTCCTGCCCGCTGTGGCGCGCGAGGAGAGCCTGGAAGCCGGCCAGGAGCACCATGAAGAGCGTCGCTCCCTCGTGCCGGGCGAGAGCCTCCATCTGCCGGGTGAGCCCGGCCGGCAGCCCCATCGGCCGCGCCGCACCGCGGAAGCTCCGCATCGCAGGCCGCGGCCGGTCGGTGGGCAGCTCCAGCAGCGGCGGCAACCCGGCGAGCTGCTGCCGCCAGAAGGCGATCTCGCGCTCCAGCACCTCGCCGCGCAGCCAGGAGCGCTGCCAGACTGCGAAGTCCGCATATTGCACCGGCAGCTCGGGCAGGGGCGAGGGCCGGCCTTCGGCGAAGGCCGGATAGAGCGCCGCGACCTCGCGCACCAGGACGCCCATGGACCAGCCGTCGCTCGCGATGTGATGCTGGGTCAGCACGACGGCGTGGTCCCGCTCGGCGAGGCGCAGCAGCAGGCCGCGCAGGAGCGGGCCGCGGGCGAGATCGAACGGCCGGCCGGCCTCCGCCGCGGCGAGGGCAGGGACCCGCTCCTCGCGGGCGCGCTCCGGCAGCCCCGACAGGTCCACGACGGCCAGCCCGAAAGGCTCTGCCGGGAGGATCACCTGCACCGGCGCTCCGCCCCGCGCGGCGAAAACCGTGCGCAAGGCTTCGTGCCGCCGCACGATCTCGCCGAGCGTGAGCGCCAGCACGCGGGGGTCGAGCGGCCCTTCCGCGCGCAAGGCAGCCACCACGTTGTAGAGCGGGCTTCCCGGTTCGAGCTGATCGATGAGCCAGAGCCGCTCCTGGGCGAACGACAGGGGGAGGTCCCCCTCGCGCGGCACCGGCAGGAGGGGCGGAGCCGGTGTGGGCGCATTGGACCGCAGCGCCGCCTCGACGCGGGCGGCGAGGTCCGCCAGCCTGGGGGCCTCGAAGACGTCGTGGAGCGGGATCTCGACGCCGAAGGCCTGGCGCAGGCGCGACATCACCTGCGTCGCCAGCAGGGAATGGCCGCCCAGCTCGAAGAAGTCGCCGTCCGCCCCCACCCGTTCGACGCCGAGAAGCTCGCTCCAGAGGCCGGCTACCAGCTCTTCGACCGGCGTGCGCGGGGCGAGGAAGGTCTCCGCAGCGCTCGCCTCTTCCGGCGCAGGCAGGGCCTTGCGATCCACCTTGCCATTGGGGGTGAGGGGTAGAGCTTCGAGCCTCACGAAGGCGGCCGGCACCATGTAGTCCGGCAGCCGCTCGCGCAACGATTGGCGCAGCTCCGCGGCAGCGGCGTCCCCGGTGACGTAGGCGATCAGCCGCCGGTCGCCTGGCGATCCGACGGATCGGTCCGATCGGTCGGATCCGTCCGATCGAGCCACCACCGCCGCCTCGCGGACCCCGGGCAGCTCCAGCAGCGCCGCCTCGATCTCCCCTAACTCGATGCGGAAGCCGCGGATCTTGACCTGGCCGTCCAGGCGGCCAAGGAACTCCACCGCGCCGTCCGGTTGCCGGCGGACGAGGTCACCCGTCCGGTAGAGCCGGCTTCCTGTGTGCGGGCCGAACGGGTCGGGCACGAATCGCTCGGCGGTCAGCTCCGGCCGGTCGTGATAGCCGTGCGCCAGGCCGTCGCCACCCAGGTAGAGCTCGCCCGGCGCTCCCACCGGCTGGAGGGTGAGCCCCGGCGCCAGGACGTACAGGGTGCCGTTGGCGAGGGGCTTCCCGATGGGCACGGTCTCTCCCGGCGGCACCATCTCCACCCGCTGCCAGGTGGCGAAGGTCGTCGTCTCGGTGGGGCCGTAGACGTGGAGCAGAGTCTCGGGGGGCCCGTCTCGCAACACCGCGCGGACCGCCGCGGGGTCGACCCTCTCGCCGCCGAAGAGCACGCAGCGCAGCGGGGCGAACGCCCCCGGCGCCTCGCGGGCCATCTGGTTGAAGAGAGCGGTGGTGAGGAACATCACGCTGACGCTCTCGCGGCGCAGCACGGCGCTCAAAGCTCCGGGCGAGAGAAGGGTCTCGCGCTCGATACCCACCAGCCGGGCGCCGCTGAGCAGCGCCCCCCAGATCTCGAACGTGGCGGCGTCGAACGAGCTGTTAGAAGCCTGCGCCACCCGGTCGTCCGGGCCGAGCTGGACGTAGTCGGTGCCGCGCACCAGACGCACGACGGCGCGGTGCGGCACCACCACCCCCTTGGGCTGACCGGTCGAGCCGGAGGTGTAGATGACGTAGGCAGGGTCGCCGGGCGAGGAGAGGCTCTCGATGGGCTCTTCCTCTTCACCAGCCTCCCCGCGGCCCAGCAGCTCGATGCCCAGACCTTCACGGGTGGGGAGACGCCCCGCCAGGCCCTCCTCCGCGACCAGCACGGCGGCACCGGTGTCCTCCAGCATGAAGGCCAGCCGTTCCGGCGGATAGGCGAGATCGAGCGGCACGTAGGCCCCTCCCGCCGCGAGGATGCCCAGCATCCCCGTCACCATCTCCGGCAGGCTTTCGGCGCAGAGGCCTACCCGGGAGCCGGGGCCAACGCCCGCGCGGCGCAGCCGGTGCGCCAGCCGGCGCGCGCGGCGGGCGATCTCCCCATAGGTGAGCTTTCGGCCGGCGAAGGCCACGGCCACGGCGTCCGGCGAGCGCTCCGCCTGCTCGGCGAACAGCTCGTGGATGGCGGCCTGCGGGTAGTCCCAGGTCGTGGTGTTCCATTCCGCGAGCTGGAGTGCTTCCTCGGAGGTGAGCAGTCTCAGCTCGCTGGCGTGGCGATCCCCCTGCCCGGCGATCTCGGCGAGCAGCGTGGCATAGTGCTGGAGCAGCCGTGCCGCCGCATCCCCGTCGACGCGAGCGCGGTCCGCCATCAGGTGCAGAGACACCTGGTCCGCTGCCGTCACGGCCAGCGTGAGGGGGTAGTTGGTGCTCTCGAAGCTCCGCAGGTTGCCGATCCCCAGGCTGCCTCCCCCGTCGCTGGCGTCGGGGTAGTTCTCGAACACGTAGAGCGTTTCGAACAGGGGCGAGCCGGCAGGCACCTCGCTCCAGCGCTGGATCTGCGCCAGCGGGGTGTGCTCGAATTCCTGCCGGGCGAGCTGGCGCTCCTGGAGGCGTCGCAGCCAGGCCGCCAGGGGATCGGCGCCGTCCACCCGCACCCTCACCGGCAGGGTGTTGACGAACATGCCGACCATGGCTTCGACGCCGGGCAAAGCGGGCGGCCGGCCGGAGACCACGCCCCCGAACACCACGTCCTCCTGGCCGCTGTAGCGGCTGACGAGCACGGCCCAGGCCCCGAGGGTGACGGTCTGCAGAGTCAGCTTGTGCCGCGTCGCCAGCGCCTGGAGCCTGGAGGTGACCTCGCGGGAGAGCCGGATCGTGTGCTCGCTGGAGCCGGCGGCTCTCCCGGCGCCCTTCGGAGGAGCGAGGCCCAGAGAGTTGGGGGCGGTGAACCCCGCGAGTTCCTTGCGCCAGAACGGCTCGGCCCGCGAGCCATCTTGCTTTTGCAGCCAGGCGACGTAGTCGCCGAACGGCCGCGCCGACGGCAACTGCGATGTGGGCTCCCGCCCCTCCCGCAACGCCGTGTAGACCGCGACCAGCTCCCGGACGAGCAGGGGGAGCGACCAGCCGTCCAGCAGCAGGTGGTGGGAGGTCCAGATGAATTCCAGCTCCCGGTCGAGGCGGATCAGGGAGAAGCGCATCAGCGGCGCCTTGTTCAGGGGCAGAGGAGCGTGCCGGTCGCCGTGCCGCAGCTCTTCGAGCCGGCGCTTCTGCTCCTCCGTGGGCAGGCCGCGCCAGTCCAGCTCCTGCCAGGGGAGAGAGACGGTCTTGCGGACGACCTGCAGAGGTTCGTCGAGGCCCTCCCAGAGAAAGGCCGTGCGGAGCACGCCGTGACGTTGGACGAGCCTCTCCCAGGCTTGCCGGAAGAGCCGGGAGTCGAGGTCGGCCGGCAGGGTGCAGGTGACCTGGTTGACGTAGACCCCGGACTCGGGCGACATCAGGCTATGGAACAACATGCCGCTCTGGAGCGGCGCGAGAGGATAGATGTCTTCGACGTTCTTCATGAGGCTCGGTTCTTTGCGATGGTTTCAGTCGGACTCGGCGAGAAGTGCCGCCAGCTTGTCGAAGTTGCGGGCATCGAGCTTCGCCTTGGGGAAGTCGGAAGGCGTGAAAACCTCTTCGCTCTCCCGGCTCTGCCGGATCAGTTGCCGCAACGCCCCGGCGTAGCCCGCGGCCAGCCGCTCCGCCGTCTCTTGGGCGTACGCCCGCGAGCCGTAGGTCAGAGTGATCCGCAGCCGCCCATCCGTGACAAGGCCGACGATCTCCAGGGGGTGGGTGCGGTGGCCGCGCGGGCTCCGGCTGGGGCCGGCGGCGGCTGGGGACGCCCGGAAGAGAGAGCGCTCCCCCGAGGCGGCGTCAGCCTGGCCCAGGTAGTTGAAGCTAATGTCTGCCGGCGTAGCCGCCGGGGCCGCCTCCGCGCCTCCCAGATAGCGCAGCAGGCCATAGCCGATGCCGCGTCCGGGTATGGCGCGCAACCGTTCCTTGGCGCTCACCAGGGCCTCGCCGGGGCTCGCATCGCCCGCCTCCAGCACGACCGGGTACTGGGAGGTGAACCAACCCACGGTGCGTGAGACGTCGAGGTCGTCGCCGGTATCTCCTGAGAGCGGCTCGCGGCCGTGCCCTTCGAGGTCCACCCGCAACCGCGGCGAGCCGGTCCAGCCCGCCAGAGCCCGCGCGAGGGAGCTGAGCAGCGCGTCGTCGATGCGGTTGTGATAGACCGAAGGCAGGGTCTGGAGCAGGTCCGAGGTCTCTTCGGTGGTGAGCTCGAAAGAGACCATGGCCTCGTCACCCACGAGATCGCTGCCGGAGACGAAGTCCACCGGCAGGCGGGGCACGGGAGCCCGGGCCGTCTCGCGCCAGTAATCCAGCTCGCGGGCCAACTCGTCCGAGCCGGCGTGCGCGGTCAACCGGCGAGCCCACTCCTGGAACGAGGTGGTTTTGGGTGGGAGGATGGGGCGAAGCCCCTGTACGGCCTGGCGGTACGCCCCTTCCAGATCCTCCAGCAGCACGCGCCAGGAGACGCCGTCCACCACCAGGTGATGGGTGACCCAGAGCAGCCTTGCCGGCTGTCCGGCGAACAGGCACAGCCTGGTGAGAGGCCCGGCCGCGAGATCGAAGCCGGCCTGAAGATCCGCGGCGGCCTGCTCGAAGGCCTCGTCCCGCCGAGGTGCCGGCAGGCCCGAGAGGTCGATCTGGTGGAAGGGCGTCGCCGGCTCGGCCGGCGCGTTCTCCTGCCGCCAGCCGTCCGTTCGGAAATCGAACCGCATGCGCAGGGCGTCGTGGTGCTCCACGACGGCGGCCATGGCCTTCTCCAGGGCGGTGGGGACGAGGGGCTCCCGCGGCTCCAGCAGCAGGGCGTGGTTGAAGTGGTGGGGGTCCGCGAAGCCCTGTGCGAAGAACCAGCGCTGAATGGGGGTGAGCGGCACCTCGCCTGTCACCGGCCCCTGCCCGTCAGAGGATGGCCCAGCGGGATCCATGGCCGTGACGTAGAGGGCGAGCCCGGCCACGGTCTGGTGCTCGAAGATCTGCCGCACGGTGAAGCCCAGGCCGGCCTGGCGCGCCCGGGCCACGATCTGGACCGAGAGAATGGAGTCGCCGCCCAGCTCGAAGAAGTTGTCGTTCACCCCCACCCGCGGCAGGCGCAGAACCTGCGCCCAGACCGCCGCCAGGATCTCCTCCTCGCGGGTACGTGGCGCCACGTACCCGGCCGCGGCGCCGGGCTGCTCCGGAGCCGGCAGCGCTTTGCGGTCCACCTTGTCGTTGGCGTTGAGGGGCAACGCCGCGAGCGCCACGAAGGCGGCCGGCACCATGTAGTCCGGCAGCCGCTCGCGCAGCGATTGACGCAGCGATTCGGCAGTGGCGTCACCGGTGAAGTAAGCGATCAGCCGCTGGCTGGCCGGCGATCCGGCGGATCCGTCCGATCGAGCCACCACCACCGCTTCGCGGACGCCAGGCAGTGCGGCCAGCGCCGCCTCGATCTCTCCCAGCTCGATGCGGAAGCCGCGGATCTTCACCTGGTGATCCAGCCGGCCCTGGAAGTCCAGGGAGCCGCCGGGCAGCCAGCGCACGAGATCGCCCGTGCGGTACAACCGGTCGCCGGGCTGGCCGCCGAACGGATCGGGAACGAAACGCTCGGCGGTCAGGCCGGGCCGGCGCAGATAGCCGCGCGTCACCCCCCCTCCTCCCACCAGGAGCTCGCCGGTCACCCCGACCGGCACCGGCCGCAGCTCCGCATCCACGACGTACAGCCGGCTGTTGGCGATCGGCCGGCCGATCGGCACGCTGTGCGTCGCCTGCCCGGGAGCGCAGACCCAGCGCGTGGTGTCGATCGTGACCTCGGTCGGCCCGTACGTGTTGTCCAGGGGAACGGGCAGGCGGGCCAGCACCCGGTCGTGCAGCTCCGGGGAAAGCGTCTCGCCGCCCGCGATGATCTGGCGCAGCGAGACGCATTGCTCCACGTCCTCCTCGGCGAGGAACGCGGCAAGCATCGAAGGGGCGAAGTCGATGAGGGTGATGCCATGCTCGCGAATGGCGCGGGCCAGGTAGGCGCCTTCGCCCTGCCTGCCCGGCTCGGCCAGGACCAGCCGCGCCCCGGCCAGGAGGGGAGCGAAGCTCTCCCAGACCGAAACGTCGAACCCGAACGACGCTTTCTGAAGGAAGACATCGCGCTCGTCGAGCCGGTAGGCCGCGAGCGCCCAGCGCAGCCGGTTGCAGATGCCCCCGTGCATCACCATCACCCCTTTCGGCTGGCCGGTCGAGCCCGAGGTGTAGATGACGTAGGCCAAGTTGCCGGGAGTCACGCCGGTTTCCAGGGGCTGCCCCATGTCCTCACCGGCATCCCAGCGCCCGTCGAGGAGGACCATGGGGCGCCCCTCGGCCGGCACCCGCTCGCGGAAGGATTCCTGGACTAGCAGGACCCGGGCCTCCGTGTCGTCGAGCATGAAGGCCAGCCGCTCCGCGGGATTGCCGGGATCGAGCGGCAGCCAGGCGCCGCCGGCCTCGAGGACGGCCAGCATGCCCACGACCATGGCCGGCGAGCGCTCGGCACAGAGGCCGACGATGGAATCCGGCCCGACGCCCAACTCCCGGAGGTGGCGCGCGAGAAGCCGGGCGCTGCCGAGCAGGCGGCGGTACGTCCAGCGCTGGGGCGCCATTTCGACGGCGACGGCCGCGGGCGTCCGCGCCGCCTGCGCCGCGACGTCCCGATGCAGAAGACCCTCCGCGAGCCCTTCGACCCGCGTGTCGTTCCATTCGCCGAGGATCTGCCGGCGCTCGGGGAGGGTGAGCAGGTCGAGCTCGCCGATGCGGCTCTGCGGCCCCGCGGCCATCTCGGCGAGCAGGGTGGCAAGATGCTGGAGCAGGCGCGGCACCGCGTCCGCGTCGACGCGGTCACGGTCCGCCGCCAGGTGCAGGGATACCCGGTCCGCCGCCGTGAGGGTCAGGGTGAGCGGATAGTTGGTGCTCTCCAAGCTGCGCAGGTTGGTGAGCCGCAGGCCGCCGGTGTCCGTGGCGTCCGTGGCGTTGGGATAGTTCTCGAACACGTAGAGCGTCTCGAACAGCGGCGAGCCGGCGGGTACCTCGCTCCAGCGCTGGATCTGGGCGAGCGGCGTGGCCTCGAAGTCCTGCCGGGCGAGCTGACTCTCCTGGAGGCTTTGCAGCCAAGCTGCCAGGGGCTCGGCGCCATTCACCCGCGTCCTCACCGGCAGGGTGTTGATGAACATGCCGACCATGGTCTCGACCCCGGGCAGAGCTTCCGGCCGGCCGGAGACGGCGCTGCCGAAGACGACGTCCTCCTGGCCGCTGTAGCGGCTGAGGAGCACGGCCCAGGCCCCGAACGTGACGGTGGGCAGGGTCACCTTGTGCCGCGCCGCCAGGGCCTGGAGCCGCGAGGTGACCTCGCGGGAGAGACGCAGCTCGTGCTCGACGGAATCTCCTTCGGCCCTCATCGGGGAGGGGGTGCCGAGGATGCCGAGGACGTTGGGCGCCGTGAACCCCGCCAGCTCCTCGCGCCAGAACGGCTCGGCCCGCGACAGGTCCTGCTGCCGCAGCCAGACGATGTAGTCGCCGAACGGCGGCGCTGGGAGCAGCACGGGCTCTCGCCCCTCGCGCAGCGCCGCGTAAACGGCAGCCAGCTCCTGGAACAGGAGGGGGAGCGACCAGCCGTCGAGCAGCAGGTGGTGAGAGGTCCAGAGGAATTCCAGCTCGCGGTCGAGGCGGACCAGGGAGAAGCGCATCAGCGGCGCGCCGTCGAGGGGCAGGGGAGTGTGCCGGTCACCACCCTGCCGCAGCTCTTCGCGGCGGCGCTGCTGCTCCTCCGTGGAAAGGCCTCGCCAGTCCCGTTCCCGCCAGGGGATGGAGACCTGCTTGCGGACGACCTGGAGGGGCTCGTCGAGGCCTTCCCAGAGAAAGGCCGTGCGGAGCACCGTGTGGCGTTGGACGAGCCTCTCCCAGGCCTGCCGGAAGAGCCCGGGATCGAGATCCGCCGGCAGGGTGCAGCCGACCTGGGTTACGTAGACCCCGGACTCCGGGGCCATCAGGCTATGGAACAGCATGCCGTTCTGGGCCGGCGAGAGAGGGTAGACGTCTTCGACGTTCTTCAGATCCGGGAGGACCGACGCCAGCTTGTTGAAGCTGTGCACGTCGAGCCCGGCCTTGGGAAAATTGGCGGGCGTCTCCGCGGCCGTGGCGTGGCGGGCGAGCGCGGCCACGGTCTGGTGCTCGAAGACCTGCCGCGTGGTGAGGAGCAAGCCGGCCTGGCGCGCTCGGGCCGCGATCTGAACGGAGAGGATGGAATCGCCGCCGAGCTCGAAGAAGTTGTCGTTCACCCCCACCCGGGGCAGGCGCAGGACCTGCGCCCAGACCGCCGCCAGGATCTCCTCCTCGCGGGTGCGGGGCGCCACGTACCCTTCCTCGCGGCCGGGCGGCTCCGGAGCGGGCAGGGCCTTGCGGTCCACCTTGCCGTTGGCGGTGAGCGGCAATGCCGAAAGCCTCACGAAGGCGGCCGGCACCATGTAGTCCGGCAGCTGCTCGCGCAGCGATTGGCGCAGCTCCGCGGCAGTGGCGTCACCGGTGACGTAAGCGATCAGCCGCCGGTCGCCCGGCGATCCGGAGGACCGGTCCGATCGGCCGGAGCCGTCCGATTGCACCACCACGACCGCCTGGCGGGCTCCGGCCAGCACCAACGCTGCCTCGATCTCCCCCAGCTCGATGCGGAAGCCGCGGATCTTCACCTGGTGATCGAGCCGGCCAAGGTACTCCACCTCGCCGTTGGGGAGGAAACGTCCCAGGTCGCCCGAGCGGTAGAGCCGCTCTCCCGGCCGGCCGCCGTCCGGGTCCGGCACGAAGCGCTCCGCCGTCAGCTCGGGCCGGCCCAGGTAGCCGCGGGCGAGGCCGGCGCCGCCCACCACCAGCTCGCCCGGCACGCCGATGGGGGCCGGCAGTAGGCTGTGGTCCATCACCCCGAGGGACAGGTCGGGAATGGGCACGCCGATGACGCTGCGGGTGTCGGTGGCGCGCAGTGGCCTATAGGTGACGTGGACCGTCGTCTCGGTGATCCCGTACATGTTGACCAGGCGTGGCCGCTCATCGCCATGACGCTCGAACCACGGCTCAAGGCTCGTTGGATCGAGGGCCTCGCCGCCGAAGATCACCAGCCGCAAATCCGGCAGAGCCGCCTCCTTCTGTGCAATGTGGGTGAAGGCGGAGGGAGTCTGGTTGAGCACCGTGACCCGCTCGCGGCCGAGCAGCTCCAGGAACCTCTCGGGGGAGCGGCTCACCTCCCAGGGCACGATCACCAGCCGGCCGCCGTAGAGCAGGGCTCCCCAGATCTCCCAGACCGAGAAGTCGAAGGCGTAGGAGTGGAACAGCGTCCACACGTCCCGCCCGCCGAAGCCGAACCAGTCCTCCGTGGCGTCGAAGAGCCGTGTGACGTTGGCGTGGGCGATGAGCGTGCCCTTGGGCCGTCCCGTGGAGCCCGAGGTGTAGATCACGTAGGCGAGGCTGGACGTGTCGCCGAGAGGCTCCAGATCGCCGTCCGGGAGCCCCTCCGTCTGCTGGATCTCCTCGGCCCCCACGACGATCCGGATCTCCGCGTCCTCCAGGACGAAGGCCAGCCGCTCTTGCGGCGATCCGGGGTCGAGCGGCACATAGGCGGCTCCGGCCTTGAGCACCCCCAGGACGCCTACCACCAGATCCATGGAACGGTCCAGGCTCAAGCCCACTCGGCTCTCGGGGCCGGCGCCTTGATCGCGCAGCCAGTGGGCCAGTTGATTGGCCCGCCGGTTCAGCTCGCCGTAGGTCACCGTCAGGTCCCCGCAGGTCAGAGCCGGGGCCTCGGGAGCCTGGCGGGCGCGTGCCGCGAATCGGCCATGGAGAGTCGAAAGCATCGAAGTCGCGGAAATCTCCTCCCGGATGGCTCCCCACTCCCGGCAGAGCTGGTGGCGCTCCGTCGCGCCGAGCAGCGGCAGCTCCGCGGCCCGCAGCTCCGGCCCGGCCACCGCCGCCGCCAGCAGCCGCTCGAAGCCCGCGATCATCCGGTCGATGGTCGTGGAGTCGTAGAGATCGGTGGCGTGCTCGACCGTCCCAATCAGCCCGCCATCCCTTTCCTCCAGGGTGAGCGTGAGATCGAGCTTGGCCGTCGCCGTTTCCACGCCGGCCGGCCGCAGGCGCAGGTCCTCGATCTCCAGGCTTTCGACGGGAGCGTTCTGCAGGACGAGCATCACCTGGAACAACGGTGTCTGGGCGAGGCTCCTCTCGGGGGTGAGCTCCTCGACCAGCTTTTCGAACGGCACGTCCTGGTGGAGATAGGCGGCCAGGGCGGTCTCACGCACCCGGCCGAGGAGCTCGCGGAACGTGGGATCCCCCGCCAGGCCGCCGCGCAGGACCAGGGTGTTGACGAAGAACCCGATCAGTCCTTCGGTCTCCACCCGGTTGCGTCCGGCGACCGGGGAGCCCACCGCGAGGTCGTCCTGCCCGCTGCTGCGCGCCAGCAGGGCCTGGAAGGCGGAGAGGAGCACCATGAAGAGGGTCGCTCCCTCGCGCCGGGCCAACGACTCGACCTGCCGGGTGAGCCCGGCCGGCAGCCGCACCGGCCGGCTGGCGCCCCGGTGGCTCTGCTCCGCGGGCCGCGGCCGGTCGGTGGGCAGCTCCAGGAGCGGCGGCAGGCCGGCGAGCTGCCGGCGCCACCAGTCGATCTCCCCCTCCAGGACCTCGCCGTGCAGCCAGGAGCGCTGCCAGACCGCGTAATCCGCGTACTGCACCGGCAGCTCCGGCAAGGGCGACGGCCTCCCCGCGGCGAACGCCGGGTAGAGCGCCGCGATCTCGCGCACCAGGAGCCCCAGGGACCAGCCGTCGCCGGCGATGTGATGCAAGGTCAGGAGGACGGCGTGGTCCCGCGCGCCGAGGCGCACCAGTAGGCCGCGCAGTAGCGGGCCGCGGGCGAGGTCGAACGGACGGGCTGCCTCCTCGCCGATCAGGGTGGCGGCCCGCTCCTCACGTTCTCTCTCCGGCAGCACAGCCAGGTCCACCACGGGCAGCAGGAAGGGCTCGGCCGGCCGGATCACCTGGACCGGCGAGCCCTCCGGCGCCGCGAAGACCGTGCGTAGCGCCTCGTGCCGGCGCACGATCTCCTCCAGGCATAGGGCCAGCACCGCGCCGTCCAGCGCCCCTTCGGCCCGTAGCGCCCCGGGCATGTTGTACAGCGCGCTGTCCGGTTCGAGCTGGGCGATGAACCAGAGCCGCTGCTGCGCGAACGACAGGGGCAGGTCCCCCTCGCGCGGCACTGCGAGGAGAGGCGGAGCGGGCGGCACCGTGCCGGCCCGCCGCACCGCTTCGACCCGGGCGGCGAAGTCCGCAAGCCGCGGGGCCGCGAAGAGGTCGTGCAAAGGTACCTCGATGCCCAGGGTGCTGCGCAGGCGCGACATCACCCGGGTGGCCAGCAGCGAGTGCCCCCCCAGGTCGAAGAAATGGTCGGTCACCCCGACCCTCTCCAGCCCGAGCACCTCGGCCCAGAGGCCGGCAACGACCTCCTCGACCGGCGTGCGCGGTGCCAGCCAGCTTCCTTCGACGCGTTCCCATTCCGGTGCCGGCAGAGCCTTCCGGTCCACCTTGCCGTTGGGGGTGAGGGGGAGCGCCGCGAGCGTCACGAAAGCGGCCGGCACCATGTAGTCCGGCAGCCGCCGGCGCAGTTGGTCGCGCAGCTCCTCGGCTGCAACGTCGCCGACCAGGTAGGCCACCAGCCTTTGAAATCCGGGGGATCGGTCGGATCCGTCGGATCGCACTACCACCACCGCCTGGCGGACTCCGGGCAGCGAGCCCAACGCCGCTTCGATCTCTCCCAGCTCGATGCGGAAACCGCGCACCTTGACCTGATGGTCGAGCCGGCCCAGATGCTCGAGCTCTCCCGACGCGAGCCAGCGGGCCAGGTCGCCGGTGCGGTAGAGGCGCCCTCCGGGCTGGGTCCCGAAAGGATCCGGCAGGAATCTCTCCGCCGTCAGGTCCGGGCGGCCGAGGTAGCCCCGGGCCCCGCCGGCCCCGGCCAGGAACAACTCGCCGGGCACGCCGCCGGGGACCGGCTGGAGGCGGCCGTCCAGCACGTAGGCCTGGGTCCCTGGGAGGGGCCGGCCGATGGTCACCCGCGCGGCGCCCCGCTCGACCCGCGCCCAGGTCGAGTACGTGGCATCCTCCGTCGGCCCATAGAGGTTCCAGACCTGCTCGATCTGCGGGTGGCGGTAGATGCGCTCCGCCAGCTCCGGCGCCAGCGCCTCGCCGGCCAGGTTCACCGTGCGCAGCGCTGCCGGCAGCTCGCCCGCGGCCAGCTCGGCCATGGCGGAAGGGACCGTGTTGACCAGCGTCACCTCTCCCCGGGCCGGCAGCGTGGGCAGCGCCAGGGCATTGCCGGCCAGGATCACCGTGCCGCCCCAGGAGAGGGGCGCGAAGATCTCGAAGACCGACAGGTCGAAGCAGATGGAGGTCGCGGCCAGTACCCCGGCGAGGGCCTCCGAGGGGAAGGCCGTGCGCGCCCAGAGCATCCGTTCGACCGGCGCCCGGTGCTCGAGGGCGACTCCCTTGGGGCGCCCTGTCGAGCCGGAGGTGTACATCACGTAGGCGAGGTTGCTTAGGGCCGCCAGCGGCTCTGGGTTCTCCTCGGACCCGTCGGCGGCGGCGCATCCCTCCTCCGTCAGCAGGAGGGTGACCTGGGCGTCTTCCTTCACGAAGGCCCGCCAGTCGTCCGGATAGGCCGGATCGAGCGGCACGTAGGCGGCTCCCGCCTTGAGGACACCGAGGAGCGCCGCGATCAGCTCGCCGGAACGGCCCATCAGGACGCCCACGCGCTGCTCCGGGCCGGCGCCGAGCCGCCGCAGGTGATGGGCCAGCCGGTTGGCCCGGCGGTTCAATTCGTCATAGGTCCAGCGCTCCTCTCCCCGCTTGTCCCAGAAAACCAAGGCCGTGGCTTCGGGGGTGCGCGCCGCCTGCGCCTCGAACAGCTCGTGCAGGCAGCCGGTCCCCGCCGGTGCGTTCTCCGCGCCGCTCCAGGCAAGGAGGATCTGGTCGCGCTCCCCGGCGGCCAGCAGCGGCAGCTCCGCGACCGGTCCAGCCTCCGCCGCAGCCATCCCCGCGAGCAGGCGGTCGAGGTGGTCCAGCAGCCGTCCGGCGGTCGTGGCGTCGAACAGACCGGCGTCCCATTGCAAGGAAACGGCGAGCCCCGTGGGAAGCTCGGCCGCGGTCAGGGCAAGGTCGAGCTGGGCGGCGGGCGGCGCGAGGGGGAGCGACTCCAGGGTCATCCCATGGAGATCGAGCCGGACGCCCGGCACGCCCACGGCGAAGGCCGCGAGCGCGGCAAGCTCCGGCGCCGGGGCCTTCTCGAAGGTCAACATGGCCGCGACCAGCGGCGGCCGGCTGGGGTCGCGCTCGGGCTGCAGGCGCTCGGTGAGCAGGGCGAAGGGGAGGTCCTGGTGTGCCAGCGCATCGAGCACGGTGCCGCGCGTCCGCGCCATCAGCTCGCGGACCGCTGGATCTCCGGAAAAGTCGGCACGCAAAGGCACCAGGTTGACGAAGTACCCGACCACTTCCGCCCACTCGCGCTCGGAGCGGCCAGCCATGGGGGCGCCGGTGAGGAATTCCTCCTGGCCGCTCCAGCGGGAGAGCACGGCCTGCCAGGCGGCGAGCAGGGCGACGAAGGGCGTGGAGCCATGGGCGGCGGCCAGCCGGTGGACCGCCTCCGCCCGCTCCCGCGAGGGCGGGAGCGTCCGCGCGCCGCCGCGCAGGGACTGTACCGGACGCCGCGGCCGGTCGGTGGGCAGGTCGAGCTGCAGCACACCGGCCAGGCGCTCCCGCCAGTGCTCCCACAGCCGCTCGCCCGCGGAGCTCTCCAGCATCTCCCCCTGCCGGCGGGCGAAGTCGGTGTAGAGAGCCGCCGGAGGGGGCAAGGTCTCCCCTGCCACGAGCGCGCCGAGCTCGCGGGCCAGCACCGCCATCGACCAGAAGTCGGCCACGACGTGGTGCACGGCGAGGGCGAGGAAGGCCTCGCCGCCGCGCCGCAGCAGCACCGCCCGCAGGAGAGGGCCGGCCGCGAGGTCGAACGGATGGTACGCCTCCGCATGGAGCCGCGCCTGCACCTCCGCGTCGCTCCAGCCGGCCGCGTCCACGATCCCGAAGGCCGCTTCGCCCCGCTCCGCCACCCGCTGCACCGGACCTTCAGGCGTCTCGGCGAACGTGGTGTGCAGCATGGGGTGGCGGTCCACCAATCCCTGAAGCGCACGGCCCAGGGCTTCCGAGGAGATCGATCCGAGCCGCGCCACACCCGCGATGTCGTAGGCCGAGCTCTCCGGCGCCAGGCGGTGGAGGAACCAGAGCGAGCGCTGGTTCCAGGAGAGCGGATGCTCGCCCGCCGCAGAGCTCCCCCACCCAGGACCCTCACCCCTGCCCCTCTCCCGCCCACCCCATCTCGGCCGAACCGTTCTCGCTGTTGGGCGGGGGCTCCCTCTTCTCCCGGTGAGGGGGGAGGGAGGGGACGGGAGAAGAGGGCCGGGGTGATGAGGGTCTTGAGAGGTGGAGCTCCCCGAGGCGTCAAAGTTAGCGCCTATGCCCCCGGCCACCCGCCGCTCCAACTCGCGCAGCGTCATTCCCTCCAGCAGGTCCGTCAAGGAGAGCGAAAAGCCGGCCGTTTCCTCCAGCGTCTGCTTCAGCTCCACGGCCGCCAGCGAATCCAGCCCCAAGGCGGTGAGCGGCAGGTCCGCATCGACCCGGTCGGGATCGATCCGCGCCGCGGCGGCAAAGGCCCGGCGCAGCCAGTCCGGCGATCCACCGTCCGCGGCGATCTCCTCGGCGATGTCCCCGGAAATATTGGAGAGGCGGCTCGCGCCGAGGACGCGCAGCCCACCCTCGAGATAGAGGTGGCGGCAGGCCCGCCGCCGCACCTTGCCGCTGGACGTCCGGGGCAGCGTTTCCGGCCGGATCAGCACCACCTCCGCGACGCTCACCTCATGCTCCCCGGCGACTGCCAGGCGCACCGCCGCGGCGATCTCCTCGGCCGTTCCTGCATCCAGCCCGGCGACCGCGTGGCGTACCACCTCGAGGACGATCACCAGCCGCTCCTCGCCAGCCCCTATGGCATCGACTGAGAAGGCGGCACCGCCCCCGGCGCTCAGATCGGCATGGCTGCGCTCGGCGGTCAGCTCCAAATCCTGGGGATAGTGGTTCCTGCCGCGCAGGATGATCAGGTCTTTCAGGCGGCCGGTGAGGAACAGCTCGCCCGCGGCGACGAAGCCGAGGTCCCCGGTGCGCAGGAAGGGACCGGAGCCGTCGGCGAGACGGGCGCCGAACGTCGCCGCCGTCTCCTCCGGCCGCTGCCAGTACCCCTGGGCGACGCTCGGGCCGGCCACCCAGATCTCGCCGACGCGGCCGGGCGGACAGGACTCGCCCGACTCCGGATCGACGGCCAGGACGGTCTGCATCCCCAAGCCACAGCTCACCAGCTCGCGGCTCCGCGCCGTGTCTCCGGCATCCCCTGCGTCTGTGGCCTCGTGCCGTTCCAGCGCCTCCGCATCGAGCGCGCGCACCCGGGGCTCCCCCTCCTCGCGCCATCCCGAGACGAGCAGCGTCGCCTCGGCGAGGCCGTAGCAAGGGCGAAACGCCGCGGCGCGGAAGCCGCAGGGCGCGAAGGCCGCCGCAAAACGCCGCAGCGTGCCGGCCCGCACCGGCTCGGCACCGTTGAAGGCCACCACCCACGAGGAGAGGTCGAGGCCCTCGCGCTGCGCCTCCCCCACCTTGCGCACGCACAGGTCGTAAGCGAAATTGGGGCCGCCGCTGGTCGTCGCGCGGTAGCGCGCGATGGCTTCCAGCCAGCGCGCCGGCCGCTGCAGGAACGCCCCAGGGGTCATCAGGAGACTGACCGCCCCAGTATAGAGCGGCTGCCACACCGTGCCGATCAGACCCATGTCGTGGTAGAGCGGCAGCCAGCCCAGCACCACCGACTCAGACGACTGCGCGAAGGCAAGGCGGATCAGCTCCTCGTTGTGCAGCAGGTTGCCGTGGCTGACCATGACCCCCTTGGGGGACGAGGTCGAGCCCGAGGTGTATTGGAGAAAGGCGAGCGATTCCGGGCGTACGTCCGGCCGTCGCCAGTCCGCAGCCCCCGGGGTCTCCTGAGAGGCGGGAGCCATCCGGAGGGCGGCGGCGAGCTCCGGGATCTCGGCGGCGGCGCTCTCCAGGGCCGGCAACTGGCCGGCGGTAGTTAGCGCCACCCGTGGGCGGGCGTCGCGGCAGATCGCCGAGAGGCGCGGATCAGCGCCGCGGCGGCGCGGCGGCAGGGCGGGAACCGCGACGGCGCCGGCATAGAGGCAGCCGAAGAAGGAGGCGACGAAATCCGGCCCTGGCGACAGCAGCAGGACGACGCGCTCGCCGCCGGCGCCCGCCGCCTGCAACGAGGCGCCGATCGCCCGGGCGCGCTCGTCGAGCTCCGCGTAGGTGAGCCGCTCCTCGGCCACGCCGGCCTCGCTATAGGACAAGAAGACGTAGGCCGGGCGCTCTCCCTGTTCCGTCGCCCGTTTTTCCAGAATTTCAGAGATCGTTTCGTTTCGCGGCATATCTCTTCCATGGTGCCGAATCTGCGTTCGTCAAAGGTACCGGTGAGAGCCACACCACGAACCGCGCCGGCTGTTCAGCGGGAGTGACTTCGCCGTGGCCCGGCCTGGCGCGAGCTTGGGGGCCGGTTTGTACAACGCCTTGTGGTGGGCCTTTCCCTCAGGGAGCCCGGCGAGGTGGAGACGGCAGGAGGCTCCCCCCCTCGGCACGAGCGTAAACACCTCCGCCCGGATATATATGCCGGGGGCTATAAGCTGCGGCCTTTGAAGCGGGCGCTTATCATCTGGCGTCGCGGGTATCCGTCGCGATCCAGTTGACCTCCCAGGTCTTGCCGCCGTCGTCCGAGAAGGCCTGCTCGAAACGGCAGGAGGTCGGAGTGATATCCGAAATGACGAAGCGAACCAGGATGGCTCGGCCGTTGAAAGTTTCCTGATCGAAGAACTCACCGCGGCCGTTCTTGAGCTCGCCAATCGTGGGCTGGCTCAGGGTGCCTCCGCCGCTGCTTGCGAAATTGAGGCTCCACTGATGGGATTGGGGATTGTAGAGACGCAGGCTCAGACCCTCGAAGTGACCTCCGGGGCCGTCGGCCACGAGCTCCACCAGATTGGCGCGGCCCTCCCAGATTTTTCGGACGACCGTCGTTCCCTCGTACTCGACCCAGGTCGTGGAGCCCGTCAAGGGATGCAGGAGACGCTTCAGATGGGTTTTCCAGGTACCGATCTCGAAGTCGAAATCGTGTTGCCCATCCCGTACTGAAATCTGTTGGGCGAGCCCCTGAAGGGGCAGCAGGAGAGCGACCAGGCATCCCGCTAGAAATGCGTTCCTCATGATTCAGCCCTTCGCCGCCAATCGATCACCCAGTGGAGCTGCCACGTCGTCCCGCCGTCGGTGGACCGGGCACTCTCCCAGCGCGCGGAATCCTGCGTGATTTCCGACCACGTCAGGCGCGACCGGATCGGCTTGCCGCCGTCATCGATCCATTCTGCGAAGAAATCGATCTTGCCGTCCTGAAAAACGCCCTTCCACACGTGGAAGTGGCCAGGCTCCAGGGTATCGGTCCACGTATGCTCCCATTCGCGCGTCTCGCGGTTGAAAACACGCAGGCCGAGGCCCTTCAAGGCACCCCCGTGGTAGATCCCCTCGAAGAGCTCGACAAAGACCAGCCCATCCAGCGTCCGCGAAACGCTCAGGGTGCCCGGCGCTTCCACCCAACCCGCCTCCGAGGGAACCCGGCAGACGGCGTTCCATCGTCCTTCCAGGAAATCAAAACCGCGCTCCGCCTCCATTGCTCGTCCCCCATCGGTCCAGCGCGACCCGGAACGGGCCGGCGCCATCACCTTGCCGGACGAGTGTGTCCTGGGGAGGCGGCCAGCGACAATAGCCATTTGCCGTTGGATTGGCATAGCCATTCCCCATCAGAGCGGGGCTTCGTCTCGGAAATGTCTCAATCCCCCGAAGGGACCTGACCTCATTGCGAGCGTGAGGCTTTCGACAAAATCGTAGCCTCTCTGGAAAGTCTTAAGTCCAGGTCGCGAGCCACCTCCGAGAGTGGATGCCTCTCCTAGAACCAGACGCACCGCCTCCCGCTTGAAGTCTACCGTGAAAGTTCTTCTTGCTCTTCTCATGGAACACCTCGTGCCCCATTATGGGGCCTTTTGGGGTATCCACGAAACTGGGGGAAGCTCACCCGGCCATTTGCTACGGGGTCCCGGCGACAAGTCCCCTAGAGAGCAGAGGGTCCTTTGCCGAGGACCCTTAGTTTAGGGGTACTCACCGACTCCACCAGAAGGTGGGTGGTGTAGATCTTGCCTTTATAGGACTTGAACGTCCTGCGAATGAACTGGAGATCTCTATACCAGAGATCTCATTGCCCCGTTTTCGTCACTATTTGCGCGTAACGCGAAGCCCGCCCGCCTAGAATCAGGGACTTAACGGCGGCCCTCCCGCGTTCCCGCGCTCTTTTCCACAGGGAGACGCCGAAGTTGGGTTAATCTCAAGCTGGCCGACGTCAGCCCCGGCCCCGGTGTGGGCGCCCAGACCCTTCGAGCGTGTTAGCAGGGGGTGCCGTGGCTGTGACAATCATACGTCGGCGGGCAAGCGGCGTTGTTGCAAGTCACGCAAGTGACATACCCGGAGTTACCTCCGTCGTCCTCGCCGAGGCCGGCGCAAGCTACATCTCCGGAAGTACCGCCAGTGACTGTTGATAACTGGAGGTAGGCGAGGGTTTCTTTACGCAGGGTCAGCTTCCGGTTCTTGAGTTTCTTCACGAAATCTCCTTATGCGGGGCCAGCCCGTAGAGTTTGGCCCGGAGGAGTCTAGCAGCAAGTCTGCAAGCCCCGGCGCCTCGAACGCGAGTAGCTCTCTCCCCTCCTCCGTCAAGTAACACCTCTGGTTGGCGTTGATGACGCACGTACCGACCACCGATGAACGACACCGTCGAGCCCGAGAGCGAGCAAACCGAGACCGCCGAGGCGACGATCGTGAACACGATAGGCAAGCCTGAGGGAGACGCCGTCGCGGTCACTGTGTAGGTGAGACCGCCCACCGTCGCCGCGGCCGGACCTGGCAGTCCGGCGCTCCTACTCCCTCACCGGTCTCGCGTCCAGAACCACATCGCGGGGCTGTCCGTGGCGATCGTCCAGGCTGCGATCTCCGCAGGGCTGCCACCGCATCTCATTCAAGTGTTGGTTGCAAGCCTCTGCACCGAGGCATAGAATCGCGCCGTTCCCACCTCAAGGAGAGCCGAATGAAGAAAACCCCGAACAAGCTCACGCTGTCTACCGAGACCCTGCGGGACCTCGCGGCATCCATGGTGACTGCTGGACAGGACTCCCCACCCACCGTGAACGACCCAACATGCGTGGCGTGCGGGTTACAGGTACAGGATGGCCCGACACCAGGCCAGCCTGCCGATCCTAAGGGCCTGTGACAAAATAACTTAGGTAATGCCCAAACTTCTCCAGCGCGGTCAAGCGACACACTGGTAGCACAGTTGCAAACTCCTCCGGTCACACCACAGATTCTCACCTCCAACCGCGAGCCTCCCCTCACCTCACCGAAGATCGCTCCGCAGCCAAGCAAGTCTTCCGCGAGCCCGTGCAAAGTCTGCGATGCGGCGAAAAACATCTCTCCTCACTGGCTAGGATTCTGGCTCCGCCGCCAAACCTTTCGCGGCGCCCAGAAGCCTTGCGGCCGCCCTGGGAGGTTGGTTCGCGCTCCGGAGAGGAGGGAACGTGATCTTCCCTGCTTTCCCAGCCACGGGAGAGGAGGGAACGCGACGTTCCCTCCTCTCGTTGTCATCCGAGAAGGATGCGAGGAGAGACTTCC
>DASUEN010000005.1:0-7566 GCA_036275055.1 Thermoanaerobaculia bacterium | reverse complement strand
GCTGTTCTCCCTCTTCTCCCGGCGGCCGGGGGGGAGGCTGGGAGAAGAGGGCCGGGGTGATGAGGGTCTTGGGTGGGCGGCGCTCCCCGCAAAGCTGCGCCTGTGCCCGACCACCCTAGCCCTTCACGCTCTGTCTTTTAGCCTGGGAAGGGGACGCGCGCTCCGCTTTCTCCAGGTCGGCGATCACCCGCCGCGCCAGCTCCACCGTCGCCGCCTCGCGCTCCGCGGCGTCGCAGAAGAGGCGCAGCGCCGCCAGCGCTTCCCTCTCGATCCCCTTGGCCTCGAAAATCCACTTCATGCCCACCGCGATCAGCGCCACCTCCGCGTTGCGTCCTGCCTGGAGCCAGAGGACGGCGAGGTCGAGCGAGGAGAGTGCCGCTTCGTAGGGGAGCCGGCGCTCCGTAAAGTCGCCGCTCACCTTCTCCAGCTTGGCGATCGCCTCCCCGGCCCGGCCCTGCCCGGCAGCTACCTTCGCCTGCAACCAGCGGAGGCGAATGAGGTCCAGCGCGTTGCCCTGCTCCGCCGCCATCTTGGTCACCCGGGGGAGCAACTTCGCCGCCTCGGCCCAGCGCTCCAAGTGGCAGAGGTCGTCCGTCCGATTGAAGCGGAGCGCGAAGCGGAGGTGGGGATCTCCGGAGGCTTCGACGAAGGGAGCCGCCTCCACCAAGGTCGCGAGGGCGCCCTTGAAATCGTTCATAACGTTCAAGAGGCGCTCCTTTTTCAAAAGGATGCGGGCGGCTGCCGCAGGATCATCGCTGCTGGCGGCGCGAGCCCGGTCGAGCAGTGTCGAAGCTTCGGTGAAGCGGCGCTGCTCCCGCCGCAACGAGGCTTCGAGATCGAGCAGTCGCCACTCCGGGAGCAGTTTGGGATCGGAATACGCCCCTGGGCGGAGACTCCACGACCTGCCGAAGGCTTCGTCGGCTGCGTCAAAATCCGTCGCCACCCGCCGGGCGTTGCCGATGTAGCCCCAGCAGTAACTGCAGGCTCGGGAACGCCGGTCCTCCGGCGCCTGCCCGGCGATGAACAAGGCCAGCTCCGCCAATTCGAGAGCCTCCTCCACTTGGTGGGCCGCGGCCCTCACGCTCGCTTCGCAGGCTCGTGCCGCCAGGGCCACGCTGCGGCCGGGGCGGAGGGAAAATTCAAGCAAACGACGGCGGTCGGGAATCGGGAAGCGCTCCAAGGCCGCCCACACCTCCTCCGCCTCGCGGCGTGCCTCCGCGACCGGCTGCGGCAGTGACCGCGCCACGTCGTCCTCCATCAGATAGGCGGTCACCGCCAGCAGCGCCGGTTCCAGGATCTCCAGGTCGAGCGGCTCGGCGTTCGCCACTCCACGCCGGCGAGCCGAGGCGAGGATGGCGGCGTAGAGGCGTTGGAGCGCCACCACGAACCACCACTCCACCCGCGCCACGGCCGCCATGCGGCGCAGCACCTCCTCCGGCACGGGCTCATCCGCCTCGTAGCGGGAAATCTGGGCCTGGTCCCCCCGGCACGCCTTCCCGAACTCCGCCTGCGAAAGGTCGGCACGATTGCGCAGGAAGCGCACCACCAGCCTCAGAACTTTCGGATCTCCCCGCTTTGCCATACCCAAAATTCCCCCGTAATGGACATAGGCTATGTCTCTTTGGTCCACTTTTCCCCGAAGAGCTTGCCCGCGCGGCCATGCCGGCCGTGGCGGAGCGCTCTTCAGGGAGCCGCCATGATGACCAGGTCTTTCCGTCGTACGTCGATCCTTCTCCTGCTGCTTGCCGTCTGCGCTACACCGTGCGTCTGGGCCGCTGCACCTCGAGCCGCCGAGAGCGCGCGGTCGGTGCAGGCCCTCGAACCGGCCGGGCTCGGTCTCCTCAACCAGCTTTGGAGTGCCCTCCGGAGCCTCTGGAGCGAGACCGGCTGCCATATCGATCCGAGCGGCCGCTGCGTTTCCAGCCCAGCCCCGCAGCCGCCTGCTGCGATACAGTCGGACACGGGTTGTGGAATCGACCCAGACGGTCGCTGCCATTCGTAGCTCTTCATCCTCGGCCCACTCCCCGACCCGAGGAAGGGGCCGAGCGCTCCGCCTTCTCGATCTCGCAGATCACCCGCTGCGTTAACTCCACGGTTGCGGTCTCCTGCCTTGCGGCTTCGCAAAATAGCGTGAGCGCTTCCAAGGCCGCGTCATCGATCCCTTTGGCGACGAAAATCCACTTCATGGCCACCGCAAGCTGCGCCACCTCTCCATTCCGCCCGGCCTTTAGCCAGAGGACGGCCAGATCGAGCGAGGAGAGCGCCGCCTCGTAGGGTAGCTCGTGAGCTGTGAACTCCTCGCTCACCTGCTCCAGGCGGGAGATCGCCTCTTCTTCCCGCCCCTTGCCGGCTGCCACCTTCGCCTGCAACCAGCCGACGCGGATCAGCTCGAGCTCGTTGCCCCGCTCAACCGCCATCTCGCACACCCTTGGAAGGTGCTTCGCGGCCATATTCCACTCCCCAAGGCGGCAAAGAGCGTCGGCACGATTGAAGCGAAGCGCGAAGAGCAAGTGAGGATCCTGTGAGGCTTCGACGAGCTCTTCCGCTACCTTCAGGACCGCGAGCGCGCGCTTGAAATCGCCCATCTGGTTGAAGAGACGCTCCTTTTTCAACAGGACACGGGCCGCCGCCACCGGATCGCCGCCGCTGGCAGCCCGGGCCTGGTCGAGCAGCGCTAGAGCTTCAGGGAACCGGTGCTGCTCCCGCCGGAGAGAGGCTTCGAGGTCGAGTAGCCGCCACTCCGGGAGCAGCTCGGGTTCGATTCCGGCTCCGTTGGGCCAGAGCTTCCTTGCTTGCGCGAACGCCTCGTCGGCCGAGTCGAAGTCCGTCGCCACCCGGCGAGCGTTGCCAATGTAGCCCCAACTATATCCCTGGGCTTGAGCGCTCGCCTCGCCTGGCACCCGCTCGGCGATATAGAGGGCCAGCTCCGCCCGCTCCTTGGCGACCTCGACTCTGTGGGCCGCGGCCCGTACGCTCGCCTCGCATACTTGCGCCACCAGGGCCACGCTGCGGAATTCCGGGAACGTCGCGATCAGCTCACGGCGCTCTTCGGGGGTGGCCGCCTTCAGCCGCTCCCAGGCCGCCTGGGCCTCGCGGCGCGCCGCTTCCAGCTTCTCCTGGCGCTTGCGGCGGAGCAGCTCGTCGCAGGTCGCCTCCGCGGCGGTCCATCCCGCGGCGAGGGCGGCGTGGACGATCCGCTGGCGCTCTTCCGCGGTGAGGGCCAGGGTGGAAGCCGGCTCTTCCAGCAGCTCGTGAAAGATCAGGCGGTGGGCAAAGAGCAGCACGTCGATGGCTTCCGGCGGATAGTCGAGGGGCGCGAGGACGGATTCCAGGTTCTCGCGCGAGAGCGCATCCCCCCGCTCGTAGCGCGAGAGGAGGGAGTCGTCCGTAAATCGCAAGGCGCTGGCCAGCCGCATCTTGGTCCAGCCGCGGGCGTTGCGCAGCCAGCCCAGCGCCAGGCCCAGGGCGGAGGGGATCTTGTCCAGCAAGGTCATGTCTCGGAAACCTCCTTCACCCAAAGGGTGTCTCAGAAGCTGTCGAAATCGGCACTGCCGGGAGCCTGCGCGCCAGAAAAAACCGAAAAGGACATAAGGGACAACAAGGACAACAGAGACAATAAAACGCCAAGCTTGACACCACCTTCCTTGCCTTTGAGGTCCCTGCCGCCCGGAAGAACGAATCTGCGGTCCCGTAGGGACTACCGAGGGTAGCCCGGGTCTTCAGCCCCGGGCTGCCTTTTCGAGACCTCCTCTCCAGGTACGTTGCCGCCGGGGCACTTTTGGGGACAACTCCGGAAAAGGAACTTTTCCGGCATGGGGCAAGAGAAGTTTCGTGCCCATGCGCGCCAAACCGGACCCACCGCTTACGCTTCCTCTGTGCACACGCCCATCCCCAAGGACCATCCCGAGCCGGCCGACCTCGAGCGCTTCATGCAGGGCCGGCTCTCCGGCGAAGAGGCGCGCAACGTCCTCCTCCACCTGCTGACTCGCTGCCCGCGATGCCTCCAAGTGACCCGCCGGCTCTGGCGGTTTGGCGACGAGCTCCTGCTGAAGCACCGGCCCGGCAAAGAGCTCACGGTGGAGGCCGCCGGCCTCGGAATGAGCGGCAAGGATCCCGAGAGCTCGAAATGCCGGTGAGGAACAGTGACGGAGAGACGCTGTATTCGCTGGATGAGCTGGCCCGGGCAGCAGGGATCGCCTACTCGACTCTCTCGACCCTGGTGAGCCGGCATGGCGACCAGATCCCCTCGGAAAAACAGGGCAGGCTTCGGTTCTTTCCCCCCAGGGCGCTGGAGATCGTCAAGGACCTCGCGCGGGCGAACAAGGCGAAGCAGGGCCGAAAGCTGCGGCGCAAGGTGCGGGAGAAAGCCGCCTCCGACGAGGCCTTGAACCTCCTCGCCAAGGCGACCACGCGGCTCGAGGAAGTCGCCCGGGACCTCGCCGGCGCCCAGGAGCTTCTGCGGCGCAATCCGGGCAGCGTCACCCTCGCGCTGCGGACGCTCGCTCCGGGCCTCTACCTGCGGCGCACGATGGACGTTCTGATCGAAGCGGACGGACCGGACTTCGTCGCCCGGTCCGTCGAAGCCCACCTCAGCGGAACGGGCAGAACGCGGCCGGAGGCCGTGGAGAAGCTGCGCGCGGTGATCGTCGAGACGTACCGGGCGCTCCAGAGAACGGCTGAGGAGCAGTGGACCCAGGAGCTCCGCCAGCGGCGGGTGCTCCTCCGCATGGTGAGAGAAGTGCCGGAGCAACCGCACCCTCGGAAGGAGAGACAACCATGAAGAGAATGAAGGGAAGTTTGCTGATGAGCCTGGGACTCGGCATGACCGTCGTCGCCACTTCCGTGGGAGCCTGGCAAGGAAACGCGCCGACGGAGAGTATGGGGATCTACCGCGGCGCGGAGCAGAAGGCGATGGATTGGTACGCGCGCGGCCTGAGGTCGCGGAAGAAGGCGGAGGAGGAGAAGGACCCGCAGAAGCGGGCGAAGCTGTACGAGAGAGCGAAGGAGGAGCTCGGCAAGTCTCTGGGCTATCAAGGGCATTTCGATGGGTACCTGGCCTTGGGGCAGGTCTATCTGGCTCTGGGTGAGAAAGGCTCGGCCGCGGACGCCTGCCTGCACGCCCTGGCGCTGAAGCCCCACGACGCGGCGGCGACAGCCTGTCTGGGCGACGCCAAGCCACAACCAGGCGAAACTCCGCGATGAAGAAGGCCGGCCCAACGGCTCCGAGGCGAGGCGTGCCGATCCGATGAGGCGGTCCTGCGCTTCGGCCGCGTTTCCAACCGCTCCTCCCGGCTCGGGGAACGCTCCTCCTGCAAGGGTGGAACGCTTCTCCTCCTTTCCGCAGCGCTCTTCCTGGCAGGATGAACGCTCCTCCTCCCTTCCCAAGACATCAAACCTGGCTTTCTGACCGCTCGACCTCCCATAGGAAATGGCCATTCCTCTCTTCGGGAGCGCTCGACCTCGTCTCCGCAGCGCTCTTCCTCCTCTTCGGAGCGTCCAACCTCGGCTCCGGAACGCTCCGCGGGCGCCGGGAACCGAAACTCATCTAGCGCCAGGCAATGTCAGCGACGTATAATTCAAGATCGATAGCCCCGAACACCGCGAAATATTCTCCCTCGGCGATCAGTCTTCGTGCCCATATCGCCGCGAAAATTCTCAAAGGAAATCTTCGTTCACCCTATTGACATTCGGGATCGTCCATGGCTATCATCCCGCCATCGAAGTTGGCTGTACCGGATGACGAGTCCAAAACTGAAGGGAGGTGCCCATGGAGTGAGCTGTGGCTGTATGGATTCCAATTGTGCTGACCACGGGCTTGACGGCCCAAACGACAAACGCTGTACCAAACCAGAGAAAAAGGAGACGTATCATGCCCGGAGTTTCGTTTCAGAGGATCATCAGCTCCAGCGAGCTGATGAACAACAACCTCAAGCCGCAGTTGAAGGACTTTCCGCACCTGCAGGACGAGTCCACCCAGTTGGAAGCGCTCATCGCCCAGGCCAAGGTCCTGGACAACGAGCAGCACACCCTCACCGGGCGCCTGCGGGAAATCACCCGCTTGCGCAAGGAGGCGGAGCAGCAGAGCCAGGACCTTCGCAGCCGGGTCGCCGCCCAGCTTCGGGGCAAGCTGGGGTTCGAGAACGAGACCCTTCTCGGCTTCGGCATCCCGCCGCGCAAGCGGAGCCGCAAGAAGGCCACGAAGCCGCAGCCCACGCCTCAGACTCCGCCGCCGGCTGGGGAAGCTCCCCAGGCCGGGGGTGCCAAGCCTGACGTCAAGCCGTAAGACCGTCTCGAAAGCATCATCCAAGGGGAGCCCGCGTGGGCTCCCCTGTTTTCGAAGCCTCATGCATCACTTTTGTCCACGCCTCGGCCTAGAAGAGGCCGGGAGAGACTCGAACGCTGCAATCTCAAGAGAAGGGAGAAAGACCATGCGTGACAAGAAGGACACGTACGACGACACCTTCCTCGACTGGGAGGGCGTTTCCGGCGCCTGCGTCCGGAACGCGGTCCTGCTGCCCAGGTCCGAGGCCATCCGGCCCGAGTTGGACGTCATCCTCGCCCGGGCGAAGGACCTCAGGCTCTTCCAGATGGCCCTGGAGGCCTACCGGCGGGTGGTGACTCAGCGCCTTCATCAGGCCCTCAAGGAAGGAAGGGACACAGCCCGCAAGCTGCGCAGCCAGATCAAAGTCGAGCTCGGCGTCCGCAACGAGCACCTGGAGCAGTTCGGAATCGTCCCCCTGGGGCGCCGGCGCCGGCCGCGCAGAGTCACGGACGGCACCACCCCGCCCGCCGCCACTGGCGGGCCCGCGGCGGACACCCGTCCGGCCGCCTAGATGCGACGCACGCTTTGCCCTGAATGGATTTTGCAGTCTGGTTCCTTGACAACTGATGCGATCAAAGGCAGGGGAGAGTGGCGACCTCCCCTGCCTCCTACCTCCCAGGGACGGCGCTGCTCGCGCCTCCCCCTACGGCGGCGTGAAGAGGAACGCGTGGGTGGCGCCGGAGGAGGTCGTACCGAAACCCACGATCTGTCCAGCCGGGCTGCCGTTCGCGTTCGTGTGGTCGTTGATGGCCTTGGCCTCGACGAGCGCCTGCCAGTTGGCGTTCAGGTACAGGCACGTGTTCAGGTCGGTAATGCTGCCTCCGGCCGCGACGAATGCGTGCGGGCCGCTCGGCGAAGTGCCCGGATCGGTGTTGCAGTAGCCCACGATCCGATCACTGTTGTTGACCGCGTTAGCCTTGCCTTCGAACGCCCCGCCCCAGTAGGTGCTGTTCAGCAGTGAGTCCGAGAAGATATGGACACCGGTCGTCGAGCCGTTCCAGCTCTCGGCATAGATGGAGCTTTCGTTCGCCTTCTCGACCCAGCCGGCGATGTGACCACCCTGCCTGTTGATTCCGAACGCCTCGCTGAAATGACTGTACAAGCTCTGCTGGTTGGGGCTCAGGAGGGTGACAACGCCCCCATTCCACTTGAATGCGCTCTGCGGCGCGGTGTTATCCGCTGGCCAGCGAGTCCAGCCGACGACGACGTCGGTATCGCTGATTCCCCGCGCGGAGCTGGTAATG
>DASUEN010000004.1:0-60519 GCA_036275055.1 Thermoanaerobaculia bacterium | reverse complement strand
GCTAAGGTGTGTCGGCCCTTTGGGCCTGAAGAAACTATCCTTCTCAACCTTTGCGGCCGACGAACTGCATGGCCTCCTTTGCCAAAGTCAATCTTCCTTCGACGCGGATTCTATCTCCAACCACTCCTCTATGAGCCGGCCTGTCAGCCTTCCGAAGGTCGAAGCTCTGAAACCTGCACCATGATCGCAGTCATCCCCGTCTCGCTTCCTTTCGAATGGGTCTCTCCTCGCTCGAAATACACCCCTTGACCCGAGTGAGCTCGATTCGCCTTCCGTCCGCCTGCCGCCCACCCTGAGCCTTCGACGACGAGCAGGAGCTGGCCAAAGCCCGTGGGATGCTCACCGATGGCTCCGTTGGGGCCGAAGTAAAGGGCAGTAGACGTGCGCTTCTCCATAGCCATCCCCAAGGGCAACTCTCGAAGCGGAAACGCTTCCGAAGAGCCCGATGGGTTGGGCTTGGGCGAGCGAGAAATCGAGGATCTTCATTTGGAGCCTAATTGCCTCTAGGCCAGCGACGACCTAGCTCCCCGGTACCATCACTGCACCCGGAGTTAGGAGACTCGGCTCTATTGTGTTCAATAAGGTCACAAGAACGTTGCGCGAAGCTCGGTTGTCACGATCTCAACATCCGGCTCTCTGAACGCGGCAAAATAGATATCAGTGAGCGCCTCACTGACGCTAACGTGATCGGGATCGCTCAGGAAGCTTCGTATCCCGGTGAGCATCGGTTTGATGGCTTCCAGTGTGGAACTTCCACCTTGACCTGTACCGAACAGCGGAAAAAGGATGCTCTTCGAGATACCTTTTCCGGACTGCGCGAGTCGCTCCTGTTCCTCTCGCTGACGGCTGCCAACAGGAGACACTACTCCGTTCGCCTGGTTGAGTTCGAGCAACTTTAATAAGCAAGCGCGAATACAATCCTCGATCTGGTGAGGTTGGCTGAAAGGGACGACTCTCGCATCTGCGGCCACAGCCTGGACAGCTGCTACATGAAAAATGTATCGAACCTTGTTTTCCCTCGCCAATCTGCTATCTGGCCCCCCGGCACTTGTTACGAATACCTCTGATGGCTGCACTGGCCGCATGCGGTCACCGAGGAGAAAATCGAGCTCTTTTTGTATTGTGTCGACGAACTTGCCACCCGAAAAGCATGAGCCCCGAGTGCGCAGGAGCGCCGACAGAGTCTTGACCTCGAATGCCCGCGCCATCTGCATATAGTCGTTCTCGGAGTTCACCAGGATGTCAATTCCCCTCGTCATCGTAAAATCCCCACTGGCGACGTGGATGTTGATCGGCGAACCACCCAGATCTGTCTTGAGAGAGAATGCCCGTTGATCGTCCTTAGCTTTTGGAGCAACTGAGCTTTGCCGTGCGTTAAGAGTGGCGAGCACTTTTTCTCGCTCGGTATTCGTCCTGCTCCTGGCCGATTCGAGGTCTGCATGTATCTCCTGCAGCAGGGCGGCCTTTGCCGGAAATCTGATATTTTGTGTCAGCTTTCCTTGTATATGACTAATCGCAAGGCCCCGCAGCTCGTCGGTGAATTCATCTCGACTGAGATCATAACCCAAAGGTACAATCGCTATGCCGAGAGCAGTAGCCAATGCAATTTCTCTGCGGACCCATTCGGATTTGGAAGTTCCGGGTCCTATAGCGACCAGCAGAACGTCGCTGCTCAGCAATCTTTTGTAGATCTCGGTTTCCCAAGCCATTCCTGCTGGAATTTCGGACTCGTCCATCCAGGATAAGTAGCGATCAGCGTCGGATTGCAGGATAGCGTGCAGGATCGATGCCCTTGCGTTCTCCTGTTCAACTTGCCGCCCGTCCTTTTCGCGGGAGAGGATTTTTTTGTGGCACAAAAAAATATTGATCGGTGATGGCATGCTAAGGATTCCTTGAATGATTAGAGTGATCGTCTTGGAGGCAGCTCGGTAGAAACATAGACTGGCAATCGTGCCAGCTTCGCAGTATGTTCCATCAGCTTATATTCTCTACCTCTTCTTGGCCCGGGAGTGCTTCTCGTACGAAGCATTGCTTCTGGTATTTTTGATAGCCGAGCGCTTTCGAGAGGGTTCACGAATGGCGGGGCCAGGCCACAGGGCGGCCGACTCCGTCTCCGTGCTCAGCTCCCGGCCGCCGCGCGAGCCACTCCCGGACGCGAGCCTCGATCTCGGCCTCGTTGGCCTCGGGTTGCTTTCTCCTCAGCTTCTGCCGCAGCATCGCCTCTCCCATCTCGAAGAGAGCGAGGGTGGCCTTGAACCGAGCGGCAATCAGCTCTTCTTTCGGCGTGGCCATGCCTCTAGTGTACCGGATAGCCCCACCGCGTCCCTACACCACCGCCCCCCGCACCATCGCCATCCACCCTTTCAAATACTCCCCTTGCGGATGCGTGATGGCCACCGGATGGTCCGGGGCCGCGGCCAGGGGCTCCAGGAGGGCGACGCGGACGCCGGCTTCGACGGCGGCGGCGAAGAAGATCTGGCGGAAGAGCTTGGTGTCGATGGCGGCGCTGCAACTGAAGGTGAGGAGGAAGCCGCCGGGAGCCACCCTCTGGAGGGCGAGGCGGTTCAGGTCTTTGTAGGCGCGGGCGGCGGCGTCCACGTCCGGCCGCTTGCGCACCAGGGGAGGGGGATCGCAGATCACCAAGCCGTAGGTCTCCGTCCGCTCCCGCAGGTCTTCGAAGACGTTCGCCTTGACCCAGTCGATGCGGTCCAGCGCCAGGCCGTTCAAGTCCAGGTGGTGACGGCCCCGCTCCAACAGGCGCGTCGAGGATTCGACGCAGACCACCTTTGCGGCGCCGCCGCGCAGAGCGTAGAGGCCGAAGGCTCCGGCATGGGCGAAGAGGTCGAGGACGGTGCGCCCGGCCGCGAGGCGCTCGGCGCGGCGGCGATTCTCCCGCTGATCGCAATAGAAGCCCGTCTTCTGACCTCCCGCGAGCTCGGCGGTGAAGGTGAGCCCGGATTCGGTGAAGCGGGCTTCGGCGGGGGGCTCGCCGGCGATCGTCTCGTCTCCCGCGAAGGGGAGCCCCTCGGCCCGGCGGACGGGCACGTCGTTCGATTGGACGATGGCGCAGTGGGGGAGGGCCTCGCGCAGCGCGGCGTAGGCTTCGGTGCGCACGGCTTCGAGGCCCGCCGCGGTGACCTGGCTCACCAGCAGGTCGCCGAAACGGTCGACCGTCCACCCGGGGATGCCGTCTCCTTCGGCGTTGAGCAGCCGGTAGCCGGTGGTCTCCGGCGGCAGGACGCTCTGGCGCAGGCCTCGGGCCTCGGCGAGGCGGGCGGCGAAGAAGGCGCGGTCCGCATCCGCCACGGCGGCGCCCAGCATGCGGACGCGGATCTGGGAAAGGGGGCTGTGGAAGCCGAGGCCGAGGGGACGGCCGGCGGCGTCGAAGACCCGCGCCAGGGGGGCTCCGGCGGGGCCTTCGACCCGGGCCACGGCGCCCGAGAAGATCCAGGGGTGCCCTTCACGGACCGACTTGTCGCGGCCCGGCTTGAGGTGGACGTGAGCCTCGCGGCCCGGCGCGGGCTCGCGAACCGCTCAGTTCCTCCCGCCGCGGGCAGGCGGCGGCACGGCGAAGCGCAGGGAGCTGACCGCCGGGGCGGCGCCGCCGGTGGCGGTGACCTTCAGCACGTAGTCCCCCGGCGGAAGGTCGGGCGGACGGAAGCGGGCGACGGCGCGGTCGGGCGAGGTGCCGTTGCCAGCCTGGCGATCCACGACCTCGAAGGTGCCGCCGGGGAGGTCGCGGCCGTCCGGCGTCTGCACCCGGGCTTCCGCTTTCCAGCCAGCGGTCAAATTGCCGCCGATCAGGCTGAGGCGCACCTCCCGGCCGGGGGTGAGCACGGGCTTCGCGGCCGGGACGAACGGCTGGCTCCCCCGCAGGTACGGATAGGCGGGCTGCGCCTTGCCGTCCTCTCCCCGCGGCTCTTCGCGCGTGGTGACCCAGTGGCGGTCCGGCGGATCGGCGAAGAGGGGCGGGAGGAGCCAGGGCTCCTGGGCGAAGGCCGGCACGTGCACGGGATAAACCCGCAGGCCCGAGAGGCCGGTGGCGCCGTTGCGTACCAGGACGCGCAGGGAGTAGTCGCCGGGGAGCAGGTCGAGGTGGCCGAAGAACTTGAAGCCGTCCGTGCGCAGCCCGGAGCCGGTTTTGGCGAGGTCGAGGCCCACGGTCTGGGTGAGGAAGTCGTGCACCGCGCCCAGGCTGTCCAGGGCATAGAGGTAGACTTCCAGGGGGAGCGTGGGCGGCTGCTGGCCGGCGAGGAGGGCGGCGCCGTCGACCTCGATCAGCACCGGCACGTAGGCCTTCTCCCCGGCGCCCTGGAACGGGGTGGCCAGCACGGCGGTGGGGAGGGCGTCGCTCTCGTCGCCGCTCATCACCTGGTTGGCGGTCTCCAGGAGCTTTTCGAGCGCGCTCTGCTCGACGTAGGGCCTGGGGAGGTAGTAGCCCGGGCGGTGGACGATACGAGCGCCGCGCAGCGGTTTGCGCAGCTCGACCCGCAGGCGGTGATACTCCCCTTCGGGTTGCAGCCGGTCGGGATCGATCGCCAGCACGTAGGTGACGCTGGTGCGCTGGAGCATCTGGGACATGGCGACGCCCAGGTCGTTGTAGCTCTCGTAGAGCTCGCCGCCGGTGCCGCGGGCCATCATCAGCAGACTGTCGCGCCCGGCCGGCCGCGGCGGGCCCTGATCGGCGCCGGCCCGCAAGCCGCCGACGTCCACGGCCTGGATGACGCAGTCGGCGCGGCGGAACTCCTCCAGCATCCGCTCGACGTCGTTGCCGGTGCTGGCGATGCCGTAGCGCTCTTCGGGATCGATCCGCCAGGCCTCGCCGTGGAGCACGTTCTCGCGCATCTCCTCCTGCCGCGCCGAGTCGGGGTTCCCCTGGACGAGGCCGCTGTCGAACCCTTCGGAGAGGAAGACGAGGTACTTGCGCCCTTCGACCACCGCCATCTGCCGCGCCAGGTCGGAGAGGGAGCGGGTGAAGTTGTTGACGTGGTTGCGCTGGGCGACGCGGTCGGCGCCCGCGACGGCGTTGTTGATCTGGTCGAGCGGCGTTTGGCTGGCGGCGTCGATCACGTTCGCCAGCGGATCGCGGGAGGGGACGGGGGCGCTCGCCCCGACGGCGTTCCTCGCTCCCAGCACTTCCTGGAGCACCAGGCGCAGGGGGTCCACGGGACGGGCGGCGAGGTCCGGCAGCCCTAAGGAGGAGAGGGCGGTGTCGAGCTGCCGGCGGTCGGCGGTGAAGCCGAGGACGAGCTGTGGCCCCCGGGTGGCGCTGTAGGTGGCCACGGCCGCCAGGTCCGTGGGGCGGAGCTGGGTGACGAGGCGCGCCGCGGCCGTGCGCGCCCGGTCGATGGCCTTGGGCTCCGAGAAGGCGAGGTCGAAGAGGAGGAGGAAGTGGCGCCGCGCCGCCGCCGGCACGCCGGCGGCGCGCCCCGGGCCAACCCCGGGAGCCGCGAGGTCCAGGGCCTCGAAGCCGGTGACGGGGAGGCGCCGCCGCCCTTCCCAGACCTCGAAGTCCTCCGCCTTGAGGCCGCGCACGGGCTCGCCGTCGCGCACCACCTGCACCGGCACTTCGATGGCGACGACCTGGGTGGCGGCGGAGAAGGACGGCGCCGGCTCCTTGGCAGGAGGGCTCGCGGGCGGCGCCTGCCCCTGCGCCGGCAGGGCGAGGACGAGAAGGAAGAGGCCAGCCGCTGCGAGCCCCTCCCATCGCCAAGCCTGCTGCGGGTGCTTCATGACGGGCTCCTCCGGTCAGAGGCTCCCGCGGGGCGGCGCCGCTCCACCCACCGCGAAGCGGGCCATGCTGGTCTGCGCCTTGCCCGCGCCGTCGGTCACGGTCACCCGCAACTGGTAGTCGCCCGGCGGCAGGCTGGGGGGACGGAAGCTGGCCGTCAGCCGCAGCGCGGCCGGGCCGGCCCCTTCATGGCCGCTGAGCTTGAAGTCGCCGCCGGCGACCTCCTTGCCGTCGGCCGAGAGCACCTTGGCCTCGGCCTTGAGCTCGCCGGCCGCCAGGTTGTACCCCTGGAGGACGAGCTGCGCCTCCTGCCCCGGCGACAGCACCGGCTTCGAGGAGGGGATGAACGGCTGGTCCTTGAGCATGAAGGGGTAGGGCATCTGCGCCTGCCCCTGCTTGAGGTTCTCCCGCACCATCACCCCCCAGCGGCCGGGGGCTTCGGGGAAGAAGGCGGGGAGGAGCACGGGCTCCCCCTTGCCCGGCACCGTCACCTCGGTGACCCGCAGGCTGGAGGCGCCGGTGGTGCCGTTGCGCACCAGGGTACGCAGGGTGTAGCTCCCCTTGGGGAGGGAGAGCTGGCCGAAGAACTTGAGCCCGCTCGGGCGCAGGAGGGATTCGGCCTTGGTCAGGTCGAGCCCCACGGTCTGGGTGAGGAAGTCCACCACGGAGCCGTTCTGGTCGAGGGCGTAGACGTAGATCTCCACCGGCAGCTTGGGGTCCTGCTTGCCGGCCAGCAGGGAGGCGCCGTTGACCTCGATGACCACCGGCACCCAGGTGCTTTCGCCGTTGGCGGCGAAGGGCGCCGCCAGCACCGCGGTGCCGATGGCGCCGGTCTCTTCGCCCAGCACGTCGCTCGCGGCGTCCAGGGCCTTGAGCAACGCCGTCTGCTCTTTGAACGGCCGCGGCGCATAGAAGCCCGGCCGGTAGACGACGCGGGCGCCGTGGGCGCCGTTCTTGAGCTCCACCTTGAGCTTGTGGTAGGAGCCGTCCGGCTTCAAGGCGTCCGGCTGGAAGCTCAGCACGTAGGTGACGCTGGTGCGGTGCACCATCTGGTTGAGCGCGGTGGAAAAGTCGTTGAAGTTCTCGTACAGCTCGCCGCCCGTGCTCTTCGCCATGTTGAGCAGCGAGTCCTTGCCGTTGACGTGCTGCGCGGCCTGGTCGTTGGCCGCCCGCAAGCCGCCGATGTCCACGGCCTGGATGACGCAGTCGGCGCGGCGGAACTCCTCCAGCATCTTCTCGACGACGTTCTGGGAGCGGGTGTCGCCCATGGTCTTGTCGTTCGAGCCGGTGTCGGTGATCATCGCGAGCTGGTCGAGGCTCCCCCCAGTGCGCTGCTGGTTCTGCTGCTGCTGCTCGTCCAGGCTGCCCACGTTGCCGGAGACCAGGGAGCTGTCGAACCCTTCGGAAAGGAGGACGACGTACTTCCTCCCTTCGACCTCGGCCATCAGCCGCGCCAGGTCGGCGAACGACTTGGTCATGCTGCGCAACTGCTGCTCCTGGGCCGTGCGCTGGGCGCGGTCGGCCTGGCCGGCGAAGGTTTGCAGGGTGTCGAGCATGGCCTCGTCCTTGCCGGCCTGGGCATCGGCACCCCGGCCGCCGCCCGGCTGCGGGCCGCTGGCGGCCTGGCGGGCGGCGATCTCGCTCTGGGTCTGGGCGAGGACGAGCTTGAGCGGGTCCGCCGAGCGGTCGATCAGCTTCGGCAGGCCGAGGGTGTCGAAGGCGGTGGTGAGCTGCTGGCGGTCCGGGGTGAAACCCAGCACGAGCTGCAGTCCCTTGAACGAGTCGTAGGTGGCCACCGCCACCAGGTCCGAGGGATGGAGCCCCTTCATCACGTTCTGGGCCGCGGCGCGGGCCTTGACGATCGACTTGGGCTCGGAGTTCGAGAGGTCGAAGAGCATCAGGAAATGCCGCCGGCCGGAGACCGGGACCTGCGCCGCCGGGCCGGTGGCCGCGGTCGTGGTGGTCAGGTCGAGGACCTCGAAGCCGGTGACCGGCATTTTCTTCCTGCCGTCGTAGATCTCGAAGTCGTTGGCGGTGAGCCCGCGGACCGGCTCGCCGTCCTTGACGACCTGGACGGGAACCTCGACGACGACCACCTCGGTGGCTCCCGAGAAGGTTTGCTGGCCGATCGCGGGCCAGGGTGCGAGGACCAGGCCGGCGGCCGCCCAGGCGGCGAAACGTTGAAGTCGGCTACCCTTGTTCATGCTGCTCCCTTTCGGCCCTCACGAAATGGAATCTCCCAGGCGACGCAAAACAAGAAAAGCAAGAGGATGACGTCATAAAGGTACCACCGATCACCGGCCGCCGCTCACCACGAAGGCGGAGCTGGCGGTGCCGGCCGGGCCGGCGGCGCCGGTGAGGGTCACCTGCAGCCGGTATTCGCCGGGGGGGAGCTTGGGTGGCTTGAAGGTCGCCGTCAGCCGGTCGACGCCGCCGCTCCCCTCGCGCCCCACGACTCTCACCTCGCCGGTGCCGCTCTCCTTGCCGTCGGCCGCCAGCACCCGCGCCTCGGCCTTCAGGTCTCTCGCTCCCAGGTTGTAGCCCACCAGGGCCATGGGGATCTCCTGGCCCGCGGCGAGCGCCGGCCGGGAGGCGGGGATGAACGGCTGCTGGCGGGCCATGAACGGGTAGGCGACCTGCGCTCCCCGCTGCGCCTCGCGGATCATCAGCCAGCGCCCCGGCGGCTCGGGGAAGAGGGGCGGCAGCAGCACCGGGCCGGCGGCGAAAGCCGGCACGGTGAGCGCCTCGGCCCGCAGGCTGTAGGCGCCGGTGGAGCCGTTCCGGATCAGGGTGCGCACCGAGTACTCGCCGGCCGGCAGGTCGAGGTGGCCGAAGAACTTGAGGCCGCTCTGGCGCAGCGGCGCCTCGGTCTTCGCGAGGTCGAGCCCCAGGGCCTGGAAGAGGAAGTCCTGAATGGCGCCGTCGGCCCCCAGGGCATAGACGTAGACCTCCACCGGCAGCACCCCCTGGGGCTTGTTGGCGAGGAGGGCCGGGCCGTCCACCTCGATCAGGATGGGGACGTAGGCCTTGTCGCCCGCGGCCCGGAACGGGGCGGCGAGGACGGCGCTGCCGATCGAGCCCGACTCGGCGCCCCCCATCAGCTTCGAGGAGGCCTCGAACAGCTTCTCCATCGGATTGAGCTGGTTGTAGGGGCGGGGCGCGTACCAGCCGGCGCGGGAGGCGACGCGGGTGCCGCGGGGGGCGTTCTTCAGCTCCACCTTGAGCTTGTGGTACGCGCCGTCCGCCTTCACCTTCTCGGGCTGGAAGGAGAGGACGTAGGTGAGGGTGGTGCGCTGGAGCACGCCGCTCATCGCCGCGGAGAGGTCGTTCGAGCCTTCGAACAGCTCGCCGCCGGTGCCGCGGGCCATGGCGAAGAGGCTCTCCTTGCCGGCGGTGCGGGTCACCGTCTGCTCGCCGCCGGCGCGCAGGCCGCCCAGGTCCACGGCCTGGATGACGCAGTCGGCGCGGCGCAGCTCCTCCAGCATCTTCTCCAGGGCATTGAGCGTCTGGCTGTTGCCGAAATTGTCGTCCGAATTCTCCAGGTGGGGCTCGGAGCTGCCGACTCCCGGCTGCGGGATCTGCCCGAGGACGGGGGACTCCTGCGGCCGGTCGGTGAACGAGGGCACCGTACCGGTCAGGAGGGTGCTGTCGAACCCCTCGGAGAAGTAGAGGACCTGCTTGCGCCCCGGGATGGCTCCCAGCATGCGGGCGAAGTCCGAGAAGGAGCGGGTGAGGGCGGTGACGGAGGCCTTCTGCGCCGAGCGGGTGGACTCCTTGCCGAGGTTCGCCTGCTGGGTGCCGAGCTCGTTCAGGAGCGAGTCGGTGTGGGCGGCGTCCGCCTCCTGGGAGTGCTCGGCGAGCGGATGCGAGTCGCTGGTCCCGGGCATGCCGCGGCCGTGCCCCATCACCAGCCGCAGCGGGTCTTCCGGCCGCTCGGGGCGCACCTCGCCCAGGGTGCTCAGGGCCGAGTCCACCTGCCGGCGGTCGGAGGTGAGCCCGAGGAGGACCTGCGGGCCGCGGGCCGAGGAGTAGGTCGCCACCCCGACCAGGTCGCCCGGGCGCATCCCCTTGATCACCAACTCCTTGGCCGCCTCCCGCGCCTTGACCACCGACTTGGGATCGGAGAAGGCGAGGTCGAAGAGGAGGAGGAACTGCCGGCGCCCGGCGAGAGGGAGGGCCGCCGCCTTCTGGGCGCCCGGCGCCGCCAGGTCGACGGCGCGGAAGCCGGTGAGGGTCATTTTCGTCCGCCCGTCGTAGACCTCGAAGTCGCCCTGGGTCAGCCCGCGCACCGGCTGGCCGTCGCGCACCACCTGCACCGGCACCTCGACCTCCACGACTTCAGTGGTGCCCCCGAACGTCTGCGCCGCCGCCGGCAACGCGAGCATGAGCCCCAGCCACGCGGCGCCGGCGCCCGCGAGCCACTTCGACATCAGCATGACGATTCCCCTCCTCCTCGGACCGGGGAGGAGCCCGGTCCGGAGCCTTGCCCTCTCTCGACGCGAATCAGGCCAACAAGTCCACCCAAAATATCAGTGAATCACCTGGAAGGGTAGAGAGCTCGCCTGCCGCAGGCCGGTCGCCGGATCGGTGACCGCGACCTGCAGCACGTAGTTGCCGGCGTTCAAGCCCGCCGGGTCGAAGGTGGCCACCAGCTTGTCGAGCCCCTGGATGCCGGTCGCCGTGCGCTGCACCTTGGAGAGCTTCCCCGACGGTGAGGCCGCGCCGTCGGCTCCCACCACCTTCCCCTGCACCGTCACGTCCCCCTTGCCGAGGTTGTAGGCGACGAGGCAGAAGCGCGCCGGCGCCTTGCCGCTCAAGGTCGGCCGCGCCGAGGGGACGTAGGGCTCCCCCTCGACGGTGAACGGGTAGACCACCGAGGCCTGCTGCCCCTCGTGGTTGTTCTCGCGCACCAGCAGCCACTTCTGCCGGTCCTCCATGAAGAAGGGGGGGAGGAGCACGGTCTGCGTCTTGCTGTAGGCCGGCACTTCGACGTGCGCCGTCTGCACGCCGGTGCGGCCGGTATCGGCGTTGCGCACCAGCACCCGCACCTGATAGTCCCCCTGCGGCAGGTCGAAGTGGCCGTAGTACTTGACGCCGCCCTCGGCCACTGCTTGCCGTCCCTTGCCGAGGTCGAGCTCCACGCGCTGGCTGAAGAAGTCCTTCATCTGCCCTTCGGCGTTGCTGACGTAGCTGTAGATCTCCAGGTTGAGCTTGTTGCCCGCCTGCCCTTCGAGCAGGCTGTGCCCCCCGACCTCGACGATGACCGGCACGTAGGAGAGCGACTCGCTGGCGCGGAAGGGGGCGGCGAGCACGTTGAGGTCGACCTCCCGCCGCGGCGACGCGCTGGCGATGCCGTCGGAGGCCAGGAGGTTGCGCTCCAGCGGATCGAGGTCCTTGAACGGCCGTGGCGCGTAGTAGCCGGCGCGGTGGGAGAGGCGGGCGCCGGCCGGCAGCTTGGCCTTCACCCGCAGCCGGTGGTAGGAGCCGTCGAGCTTGAGGTCCGAGCGCTCGAAGCTCAGGAGATAGGTGACGCTGGTGCGGTCGAGCACCCGCTCCAGCGGCTCGCGCAGGTTGTTGGCGTCCTTGAACAGCTCGCCGCCGGTCTCGTTGGCGAGGTAGAAGAGCGCCTCCTGGCCGCTGGGCCGGGCCGTCTGGTCGCCGCCCGCCCGCAGGCCGCCGATGTCCACCGCCTCGATCACGCAGTCGGCGCGGCGGAACTCGTTGAGCATCCGCTCGAGGTTCCTTTGCAGGCCGGTGTTGCCGTAGCGGGCGTCGTTGTCCACCATCCAGGTCTGGCCGAACTGGATGTTGACGTTGTCGGTCTCGGTCTCCTGGTCGGTGGTCTGGCGGCCGAGGAGGAGGCGGCTGTCGAATCCCTCGGAGAAGTAGACGACGTGCTTGCGCCCCTTGACCGAGTTGAGCGCCTTGGCCATCTCGCCGAGCGCCCGCGAGTAGCCGGCGATGCGCGACACCTCGAACGACCGCTCGCTGCGCTCGGAGGCGAAGCTGATCGATTTCAGGTAGTCGAAGAGGACCTGGTCCTTCTGGTCCTTCAGGCTGAGCCCGTCGAGGATGTTCATCGACGCTTCGCTGGCGGCGCTCGCCGGGGTGTCGACCATGAAGCGGAGGGGATCGGCCATGCGGTTGTCGAGCGCCTGGCGGAAGCCCAGGGTGTCGATGGCGCGGGCGAGCTGCGCCCGGTCGGGGGTGAAGGTGACCACCAGCTTGGGGCCCGACTCCATGGAGTAGGTCGCCACCGCGGCCAGGTCGGCCGGGTGGAGGGAATGGAGGACGAAGTCGCGGGCCGCCGTGCGGGCCTTGAGGATCGACGTCGGGCTGGAGAAGGAGAGGTCGAAGAGGAACAGGAAGCGGCGCCGGGCGCCCGAGGGGACGTTGTCCACGGACTGGGGTGCCGGCGCGGCGGCGGCTTTGGCGTCCGCGCCGGCCGGGGCGGGCGCCGCCGGCGCGGCTTCGAGCTTGTTCAGGTCGATCACCTCGAACGAGGAGAGCTTCTGCAGGTCGCTGCCGTCGTAGACCTCGAAGTCGGCGGCGGTCAAGCCGCGCACCGGCTCGCCGTCGCGGCCGACGACGTTGACCGGCACCTCCACGGCGACCACGTGGGAGGTCCCTTCGAAGGTCTCGGCCGGCTTGCGCGGCTCGGGCGGTTTTCGGTTCTGGGCCGGGACCGGCGCCGCCGCCAGCAGCAGGAGCAGCGCGGCCGGCAGGAGGCAGGTGGAGGGACGGGTGCGGACGGCTTGGAACACGCTCATCGCGGCCTCCTTGCGACTTGGACTCACCATGGTACTACCGCGGCGGGCTGCCGTACAGCTCGGCGCTCGGAAAGAACGAATACCAGCCGGACCAGAAAGCCAGATGGCCGGGGAGGCGGGGAAGGGGGGCCAGGGTGGGACCGCCCGCGACCGGCAGCAGGGCGTCCTCGCCCACGCTCCAGCGCCGTCCTTCGCCGTCCACCACCTCCCCGGCCCGGCCGGGCGCGAAAGTGTGCTCGCCGCGGCGGTAGGCGCGCACGGCTCCCGAGTCCGGATCGGCGATCACCACCACGGCGATCCCTGCGGGTCCCCCTCCCAGGCGGTCGTTGACCACCCTCTCCGCCAGCACCTCCGCCAGCGGGTAGGCCTTGGCGCGCCCGTCCAGGCGCACGGCGTAGACCTCCGCCTTGGGAGGGAGCGCCGCGCTGCGCGGTCCCGGCGGGAAGGAGACCCCCGCCCGCTTGCGCTCGGCCGCGCCCGGCTGGTACTGGAAGCCGAAGCGCCGCTCCGCCTCGCGGTCGAGGGCGAGCACGGTGGTCTCGGGATGCCGCTGCCGCCACTCCCGCCAGGTGGTGAGGGTGAGGGGGAGCACGGCGAGCCGCGCCGGGCCGGCCGCCAGGGGGCCGATCACCGCCTCGCCGGTGAGGTTGCTCCACAGGGACCGGGTCTGGCGGTCCAGCATCAGCTTGTTAGACCTGTAGAGCAGCCCGGAGGTTCCAAAGGTGTACGACTCGCCCGGCGCCGTGCGGGTGGAGTAGAGGACGCCCGAGCCGCAGAGGGTGCAGTAGGAGAGGGTCACGGGCTCGCCGCCCACCGTGTCGTTGACCATCTCGTGCCAGTCGAGGATGCGCAGGGGGTAGGCCCGCGTCTCGCCGCCCAGGCTGACGCCGAAGACCCGCTCGCCGGGGGTGAGCCAATCCGCTTGCGCCGCCGGCACGTGCGCCGGCTGGTCGAGGGCGGGGATCCCCTCGACGGGAACGCCTCCCCACACCACTTCCTCGGCGCGGATGCGCAGCGGCGCGCCCTCCGGCAGGAGAGCGGGGTAGCGGGGGTCGATGCGGGCGAGGAGGGCGCCCTTCCAGGCGAGGTAGCCGGGGCGGGCGGCGAGGTCCGGGCGGCGCCCCACCAGGTCCACCCAGTCGTGGTAGCGCTCTCCGGGCCGCTCGCCGCTCAGGGCCACGAGCACGGAGAGGGCCTCCGCCCGCTGGTTCTTCGGCAGGAAAAAATAGGCGTCGACGATCCCCGGCACCAGGGCGGCGTCGCCCGCGGCCGCGAGCTGCCGGGCGGCTTCCCGCCGCTCCTCGCCCAGCGGGGACGTCAGCCGTTCGAGGAGGGCATAGCCCCCGGTTTCGGCGCTTTCGGCAGGCATTGCCGGGGCTGCGGCACCGGCCGGCAGCAGCAGGAGGAGAAGCGCGGCCCAGAGCCGCGCCGGGAACGGGCGGAGGAGGGCGCTGCGGCGGCTCACTGTCCCAGCATGCGGGCGTATTGCAACGCGTCCTGGTTGGTGGCGTCGAGCTTCAGGGCGCGCCCCAGGTAGTGCCGCGCCTTTTCCAGGTCGCCGGTGGCGAGGTAGACCTTGACCAGCCCGAGGTGAACTTCCGGCAGCTCGCTGTCGAGCCGCAGGGCGCGGGTCATGTAGTCGAGGGCCTTGTCGTTCTCGCCGCGGGAGAGGGCGACCTCGCCCTGGTAGATGAAGAAGAAGGGGTTGGCGGTGTTGGCCTCCTCGATCTTGGCGAGCAGGGTGGAGGCCTCCTCGCCGCGGCCGAGCTGCTGGTAGGCGCGGGCCATGTTGGTGAGCAGGGTGGCTTCGTCCGGGACGATGGCGAGCCCCCGCTGGTACTGCTCCAGCGCCTTTTCGGGCTGGCCGCCGCGCGCCAGCACCACCCCCAGGTTGTTGATCGCCTTGTCGAAGCGCGGGGCGATGCGGGTGGCCACGGTGAGCAGCTCCTCGGCCCGCTTCAGGTTGCCGGCGAGCAGCGCCTCGGCGCCCAGGTTGTTGTAGAAGTGGGCGGCGGCGGTGAGGTCGTCGATCGGCTTGAAGTCCTTGTAGGCCTTCTTGCGGTAGGGGATGAAGTCGAAGGTGCGCAGCACGCCGTCCAGGTACATGCCGGCCACGATGTGCCCCTGGCTCACCACCATGCCGTCGCGGTGGTTCCATTTCTGGAGGTCGGTCACCTCGACGTAGGAGGGATTGAGGCCGCGGTCGCGCGCCACCCCCACGAAGAGGTTGACGAACGACAGACAGTTCCCCTCGCGGGTGCGATAGGTGTCCACCGCGTTGCGGGTGGGGGTGAGCGAGTACTGAAGCTGCAGGCCGTCGAAGATGAAGTCGTTGACCTGGTTGATCCGCCGCAGCTCGCTGGCGAGGGGCGGCAGCTTGCCGAGGGTGGCGCGGATCTCGTCGTTGAGCTCGAAGGGGACCTGGACCTGCTTGGCTTCCTGGGCACCGACCTCCTTGGCGAACTGCTGGCGCAGGAAGGTGACCGAGTCGAAGGGCTGGTAGGTGGAGCAACCGGCGGTGGCCGCTGCGAGGAGGGAGGCGAAAACTAGGGGCTGCATTCGGGCCATGGACGAACCTCGCCAGAGAAATCAATATACCAGGGAACTGCCAGCAGGGAACGTGCCATGGGGAGCGTCTCCCCGTGCTCTCCAGGGAAGAAGGGGCTGAGCGGCCCCGCCCTGTTCAAGATTTTGGACCAAACTCGTTCAAGGCTCTGGATCATGCCGTGGGTCCGTCGCGGCGGCTCGCGGCAAAGTCTTGCAGGCATGGGCTTTTCGAGGATCGTCTGGAGCTTCCGGCGGATGGCACCCGGCTTGCTTGACCTGCGGGGTACAGGCCGTCTAGAGTTGGCCAGACCAACTTAGCTTGAATCGAAAGGGGGTGTTGCTCGGCAACCGGGCAGTACTGTGTCAACGAGCTTTCTGTCGTCCTTTCTGGAGCCCCGCGAGAGTCGCGGCACCGGCTCCTCAACCACCAAACGGGAGGTCAAGTGAAATGAAGAGCATCAACCTTTGGGGACGGATCGTAGCCGTCGCTGCGTTGTTGCTGCTGGTAGCGGGCGGCACCGCCTTCGCCCAGTTGCAGACCGGCAACCTCTACGGCACCGTCACAGACGACAAAGGCGCTGCGCTGCCCGGGGTCACCGCGACCCTGACGGGCAACGGCGCCCCGCAAGTCCAGGTGACGAACGCCCAGGGGCAGTTCCGTTTCCTGGGTCTCGGGCCCGGCGGCTATCAGTTGAAGGCCGAGCTCGAGGGCTTCTCGACCATCGATTACCCGAACATCGTGATCAACGTCGGCCGTAACACCCAGATCGAGGTGAAGCTGTCGGCGGCCGTCGAGGACGTCATCACCGTCACGGCGGAGAGCCCGCTGCTGGACGAGCGCCGTATTTCCACCGGCGCCACGGTCAGCCAGACCGAGCTCGAGAAGATCCCGACCTCGCGCGATCCCTGGTCGATCCTTCAGACGACTCCGGGCGTGCTCACCGACCGTATCAACGTCGGTGGCAACGAGAGCGGCCAGCAGTCGCAGTACGTCGGCCCCGGCTCCACCGGCGCACAGGCCGTGTGGTCCGTGGACGGCGTGGTGATCACCGACATGGCAGCCCTCGGCTCCTCCCCCGCCTACTACGACTTCGACGCGTTCGAAGAGATGCAGGTCACGACCGGCGGCTCGGATTCCACCATCGCCACCGGCGGCGTCGTCCTCAACATGGTGACCAAGCGCGGCACCAACGAGTGGCGGGGCAGCGGCCGTTTCTACGACACCGACGAGAAGTATCAGTCGAACCTCAACTTCAACGACAGCCAGCTCGCCAAGCCGGGCGCGTGGAACGGCAATACCACCCAGAGCTCCTTCAAGCAGGGCAACCGCATCGTCAGCGTCAAGGACTTCGGCGCTGAGCTCGGCGGCCCGATCGTCAAGGACCGCCTCTGGATCTGGGGTTCCTACGGCCGCCAGAAGGTCAGCCTGCTGACCATCTCCGACGTCAGCGACAAGACCGACCTCAAGACCTACAACGGCAAGCTGAACGCGCAGATCGCCTCCAACAACTCGGCGACCGCCTTCATCCTCGACAGCGACAAGGTCAAGATCGGCCGCAACGCCGGTCCGACCCGGCCGCAGGAGACCACCTGGAACCAGGGCCACTTCGGCCCCAAGCCCACGGCCTGGAAGGCTGAGGACACCCACATCTTCAGCTCGAACTTCTACCTCACCGGCCTCTACTCGAAGGTCGAGGGTGGCTTCCAGCTCGCCCCCCAGGGCGGCCTGACGCCGACTCCGTACCTCGATGGCAGCGGTGTCTGGCACTACAGCTTCCTGCTCAACAACACCCTGCGTCCGCAGACCCAGTACAAGGCCGACGCCTCCAACTTCTTCAACACCGGCAGCGTCAGCCACGAGCTGAAGTTCGGCGCCGCTTACCGTGACGCCGAGGTCACCTCGCTCACCCAGTGGTCGGGCGACAGCATCGTCGAGAACCCCGCCGCGGCCGGCACCAACCCCGCCAACGGCTTCCTCCTTGCGCTGACCCGCGACGGTGGCCCGGTGATCGACCAGACCTACAAGGACGTCTACGCGCAGGACACCATGACGTCGGGCAACCTGACGTTCAACCTCGGCGTGCGCTACGACATCCAGGGCGGCGACAACCTGGCCCACTCGCAGCCGGCCAACACCATCCTGCCGAACGTGCTGCCGGCGGTCTCCGTCTCCAAGCACGACATCGGCTTCGAGTGGAAGGACTTCACTCCTCGCCTGGGCATCACCTACGCCCTCGGTGCGGAGCGCAAGACCCTTCTGCGGGCCAGCTACTCCCGCTTCGCGGACCAGTTGGGCACCGGCACCGGTTCCTTCCTGAACCCGCTCGGCGGCGTCAGCTACGCCTACTTCTACACCACCAACACCGGTCAGCCGAGCGTCAACCCCGGTCAGATCATCAACCTGGGTGACGGCCCGGTCTTCCGGAGCGGCAACATCGACCCGCGCACCGGTGGGCTCCTCTCCTCCAACGCGCTCGATTCCGGCCTGAGCGCGCCGAAGACCGACGAGCTCCTGCTCGGCGTCGAGCACGCCCTGCTGCCCGAGTTCGTCGTCGGCGTGAACCTCACCTACCGGAAGATCTCCAACCTCCTCGTGTCGGACCTTCTGGTCTTCAACGGTGACGCCTTCGCGGGTGCCAACCTCGACTCGGTCGGCCGCCGCGTCACGCGTGCCGACTACGTCAAGTGCGGTACGCCGGGCTACCCGAACTGCTTGACGGGCACGAGGCCCAATGGCTCCACCTACAGCATTCCCTTCTACGTCATCAACAACAGCCTCTCGACTCGCAACGGCGGCTTCCTCCGCAACAGCGACAACGAGCAGGAGTACAAGGGCGCTGCGCTGACCTTCAACAAGCGCCTCGCCAACCGCTGGATGCTGCGTGGCAACGTCTCCTACTCCGACTGGACCTGGAGCAAGGTTCCGGACGGTGACAACCCGGATCCGACCGAGTTCCTGGGCGGCGGCCGGAAGGAAGGCGACCCCGTCCTCCAGGGCTCCGGCACCGGCTCGGGCTCGAAGGGTGGCGTCTACATCAACAGCAAGTGGTCGTACAGCGTCAACGGCCTCTACCAGATCGCTCCCGACCATCCGTGGGGCTTCAACGTCGCGTTGAACCTCAACGGCCGCCAGGGCTATCCGGTTCCCTACTTCCGGCGTGTCTTCCTGCCGGCCAACTACAACGGCGCCTCGGAGAACGTCCAGGTCACGTCGTCTCCGGACTCGTTCCGCCTGGACGACATCCACATCGTCGACGCTCGCGTGGAGAAGGAGTTCACCTTCAGCGACTTCGGCCTGACCCTGGGTGTCGACTGCTTCAACCTCTTCAACGAGGGCTACGTCCTGCAGCGCAACCACCGGCTGAACCAGGCCTCCTCGGACTTCGTCCGTGAGATCACCAGCCCGCGTGTCCTGCGCTTCGGCGCCCGCCTGAGCTTCCGGTAAACCACCGGTCTTTCAGGCACCAAGCTGCACAGCCGCCGGGGGCCAAGCCCCCGGCGGTTTTTTTTTGCCCGCCCACGGAATACACTCTCGCGCGCACATGGTTTGCATCGCCCGGATGGGCATCGCTCCCTGACGGGGGTGGCACGGGCTACTATGAACTCCTAAAGGAGACGAGGTCATGTTCTCGCGAAACGCGAAATCCATCGTTCTGCTGGCGGCGCTGCTGGTGGCCGCCGGCATCCCTGCGCACGCGCAGTCCTGGGCGGGCCGGGGCCGGCTTCAGGGGCAGGTCAAGGACGAGGCGGGCAAGCCGGTCGAGGGTGCCAAGGTCACCCTCCGCATCGGCAACGACACGGTCGATCCCAAGAAGGACGGGCCGGGGGTCATCACCACGGACAAGAACGGCAAGTGGTCCATCCTCGGCCTCACCAGCGGCGGCTGGGGGATCCTCATCGAGAAGGAGGGTTTCGTCCCCTCCGAGGGGCGGATCCAGGTCAACGAGTTCACCGTCGCCCAGCCCGTGGTGGTCACCCTGAAGGTGATCCCCAAGGAGGTGATCCAGAAGGCCGAGAAGGAGAGCACGAGCGGCCAGGCCAAGGCCGCCATCGAGAAGGCCAACGCCCTCCTGGCTCAGGAGAAGTACGCCGAGGCCCGCGCCTCCTACGAGGAGGGGATGGCCAAGCTGGAGGACAAGAGCCTTCACCCCGCTATCCTCCGCGCCATCGCCGAGTCCTACTTCAAGGAAGGGAAGACCGATCAGGCCATCGACAGCCTGAAAAAGGCTTTGGAGATCGCGCCGGACGATGCGGTCACCTTGCAGCTCCTGGTCAACATCCTGGTGGGCGCCGGCCGCGAGAGCGAGGCGCAGACCTACATGGCGAAGCTTCCCCAGGGGACCAAGGTGGATGCCAACACCCTCCTCAACCTCGGTATCAAGTCCTTCAACACCGGCAAGATGGACGACGCCCTGGCGCAGTTCAACCGCGTGGTCACCGAGAACCCCAACCTGCCGGACGCCTACTACTACCGTGCTCTTTGCTACATGAACAAGAACCAGAACAAAGAGGCGAAGGCCGACCTCAAGAAGCTCCTCGAGCTCGATCCCAACAGCAAGTACGCGAAGGATGCGCAGGAGTTCCTGAAGTCGCTGTAGGGAGGCCCTCCCCACTCGTGCGATTCGGGCCGGAGCCGGGAACACCCCGGCTCCTTCGCTTGTTCCACAGGGTAGCCCAAATTTTCCTGGAGCCTCCGGCTCGGAGTGTCTAGCGATGAAGAAAGTGCTTACCCTGTTGATCCTCTCCGCCGTCTCCCTGGGAGCCGCTCTGCGGGCTCAAGCTCCGCCCCCCGCGAAACCTCCTGCGGCTTCAGCGCCTGCAGCTCCGGCGGCGGCGGCGCCGAGCGAGCTCGAGAAGAAGGTGGAGGAGGTGACCCGGCTCATCCAGGCGGGCAAGACGGCCGAGGCGTTGCCGAAGCTGCAGGCGCTGGAGAAGGATCCGGCCGCGACGCCGCCCGTCCATGCCCTGGTGGGCGTGCTCTACCTGGAGATGGGCAAGGCGGCGGAGGGGCTCGCCGTGCTGAAGCCGCTCGCCGACTCCGAGGACGCCCAGCCGGCCGTTCTCTACCAGGCCGGGCGGGCCGAGCTGACGCTGGGCAAGCGCGACGATGCCAAGGTCTACTTCAGCCGTTCCCTCCTCAAGGAGCCGGCTTCGCCGGCGGCCCGCGAGCTGGGGATGTTGACGGCGCAGGACGGCCGGGTGGTGGAGGCCTACTCGATGCTCCGCCCCTGGGCGTTGCGCAACCCCAACGACCGTGATGCCCGGCTGATGGCGGCCACCCTGGCCCTGACACTGGAGCGGCCGGACGACGCCGCGGAGCTCCTCGTCGGTCAGCCGGAGAACGATCCTGCCATCCGCCTGCTCCACGGGCGCGTGCTGGTGCAGAAGAAGGATGGGCCCGGCGCCGTGGCCCTCCTGCAGCCGCTGCTCGCCAACCATCCCCAGGGGATGGAGCTCGAGGTGCGGCGCAACCTCGCCGAGGCGCAGCTCCTGGCCGGCAAGCCGGCGGAGGCGGTGGCCCTCCTGCAAGGGAAGACGGGGGATCACCCGGCGCTCGTCCTGCTCCTGGGGCGTGCTCAGCGCCAGGCCGGCAATGCCGCCGCGGCTCTCGCCACCCTGCAGCCGCTTGCCGAGAAGCTCCCGTCGGACCCCAACGTCCTGGGCGATCCGCGTCCGGCGGCAGCAATCGCGTTGGAGTACGGCACCCTGTTGCTCGACGCCGGCCGCGCCGCCGAGGCCATGCCTTACCTGGACAAGGGGGCGCGCTACAACCCGAGGAACCCCGAAGCCTGGAAGACGCTCGCCCGCGGACTCGATGCGACGGGGAAGAAGGAGGAGTCCCGAAACGCCCTGGCCCGCGCCGCCGAGGCAGCCAAGCCGCCGGCACCGCGCTCGGCCGCCGCGCCCGCGGGAACGCAGACCGTGGCCGGGGGGATCGCCCCGCCGCCCGCTCCCGGCGCCCAGCCTCCCGGCGAGCCTCTGAGCCCCGGGCTTCAGAACGCCATGCGCTTCCTGGCCCAGGGTCAGCTCGACAGCGCCTTGACCGCCGTACGTCAGGAGCTCGGGGTTTCGAAAGACTCGCGGGCGCGGCTGGTGGAAGTGCGGATCCTCCTCATGCAGAAGAAGCAGGGGGAGGCTCTGAAGTCGGTTCAGGCCGCCCTCGAAAAGGATCCCAACAACCCGGACTACATCTATCTGCGAGGGGTCGTGCAGATGGCGCTCTCGCATTTCAGCTCGGCCGAGCAGGACCTGCGCAAGGCCCTGCAGCTTTCGCCACGCCACACCGGGGCGATGAACGACCTCGCGGTGCTGCTGATGAACGTCAAGAAAACCGCCGAGGCCAGGAGTCTCCTGGAGCAGGTGCTCAAGATCAACCCCCAGGACCAGATGGCCGCCGCCAACCTGGAGCGGCTGAAGTCCGCGCAACAGTAGGAACCTGGCTTTGCGGGCCGTCCTGCTGGCGTGCCTGGCCCTGTTCGCCGGTCTCCTCCCTGACCTGGAATCGGCGTCCCAGGCTGCCGGCGGCGGTCCCAATCAGGATCTCCAGGCGGCGGCTCGCCTGCGCAGCCGCGAGCTCGCCCGCCGCGGCTCGTGGAGCCATGCGGACGTCCTGGGGCTCCTGGCCCTCCAGCTTCGGGACCCCGAGCGCTTCGTGGCGGACGACGCCTTTCGCCGCGAGGTGATCGCCCACCTCCCGGGGGCCCTCGATCCCTCCGCCCCCGCGAGCCTGCGCGACGCCCTGCTTTCCGAGCTCAACCAGGTGCGGGGCTTCGACTTCGCCGCCGCGGACGAGGTGGAGCGCGCCTGGGGGGCCCTCCCTCGCCGGGCCGCCGAGCGGCGCATCCCCTACGATCCCCAAGGGCTGCGGTTCGATGCCGATGTCGAAGGGCGGCTCACTGCCTCCGTCTACTCCCTCCCTTCCTTCTTCTTCGACCTGCCTGCGGCGGACGCTTTCCTCACCGCCGTGCGGGGCGCCGCCCCTGGCCGCACGCTGATCGTGCTCACCGACTCGCCGTTGAAGGAGCGGCTGGAGCCGCGGGCCAAGGCGCTGGGCCTCCGCCTGCTCGACACCCACGGCCGCGCCTACTCTCCCTGGCCGCGGGACCCCTTCACCCTGGTGCATGCGAAAGGCGGCGGCGTGCGCGTGCTGGTGCGGCCCAACCTCCAGCCCGGAAGGGAGGAGGACGCTCACCTGGGCCCCGAGCTGGTGCGCAGCCTGCCGGACGACCTCGACCGCGCCTGGGGGAAGGCGACCTGGACGGAGGCGCCCGTCCCCTTCCACAACGGCCAGGTGCTGCTCACCCGCGACGCCGCCTGGCTCACCCTGCACGCCCTGGAGCCGCGCATCCTGGCCCTGCTGGGGATCGACCGCGTCCCCGTCGCGAGCTTCGTCACCGCCGAGGGGATCGACCGCTATCTCACCGCGGCGGACCAGGCCGCCGCCGAGCTCGCAGTTCTCTACGGCCGGCCCGTGCGTTTCGTCCATCCCCTCCCCCGCGCCGGCACGGGAGACCTGGCGGCCCGCACCGCCCTCATGCAGAGGATCGGCGGCGGCGCCGGCACGGATCTCGATTCCATCCTCACCTTCGTCCCCACCGCGAAAGGGCACCTCGCCGCCCTGGTGGCGGACGCCGCCGCTGGCCGCGACCTGTTGGCGAAGCTCCCGGCGAAGGATTGGGATTGCCTGCGCCACACCTACGGGCTGGAGCCCGCGGGCGATCAGCTCGCCGCGGCGCTCAACGCCGCCCAGCGGGTTCCCGCGACCGAGGGACTCGGCTCCTTCCTGGACCTCGTGGCCGGGCACCTCAAAGACCAGGGCTTCGAGGTCCGCCGGCTCCCTCTCCTCGCCGTTCCCGTCCCCCTCCTCCACGACCACGCCGGTCTCACCCACGCCACCTTCCTCATCACCTGGAACAACGTCGTGGTGGCGCAGAGCGGGAAAGAGGTTCGCGCCGAGGGTTTCGCCTCCCAGATTCCCGCCGGCGACCGCCTCGCCCGGGACGTCTTCACCGCCCTGGGCGTCCACCTCGACCTCTTCCCGCCGCTGGTGAGGAGCGTGATCCTCAACGGCGGCTACCGGTGCGCCTCGAACCATCTGCGGGGGGCATCCCCCGGTAGGTTACAATCCTGATGAAGGGAGACCTCATGGCTAGCCGGCAGCTCGTGATCGACGTTCCGGCCGCCATCAAGCTCTATGAGCTCGGCCGCCTCTCATCCGGCCGCGCCGCGGAGCTGGCTGGCATGGCCAGGGTCGAATTCCTTCTAAGCCTCGGACGCTACAAGGTTTTCCCGCTGGAAGCCGAGCTTCAGGACCTGGAAGCGGGCCGTGGATAAGGCCGGCAGCAACACATCTCCTCTCCTATACCTGTATCGTATCGGAGCCCTGTCCTGGGTTCAGACCCTCTTCACGGAGGTTTGGCTCCCCTCAGCCGTGGTGGAGGAGCTTCGCGAAGGTGCCCGTCGAGGTCATGACGTTCCTCGGCCTGAGGACCTTGAGTGGATCGAGGTAGTCGAACCACGCTCCGTGCCTTCAGAATGGTTGGCGCTCGACCTCGGAGCTGGCGAGCTCGCGGCCATGGCCCTGGCGCTGGAAAACCAAGATCGGATCGTCCTCTTGGACGACGCGCTCGCGCGGCGGATCGGCCAAGCAGCGGGGTTGAAGGTGTGGGGAACGCTCAGGATTTTGCTTGAGGCCAAGGCCAAGGGACTGACGAATTCTCTTTCGCCTCTGCTCGACAAGCTCGAAGCGGCGGGGATGTGGTTGTCGCTAGACATCCGGGAGCGCGTCCTAGCCCTCGCTGGAGAACGTTGACGGCTTCGGTTTCTCTCACCAATCGATATCGTAAAACGGTACCCGTGAACGTCACCGTGTAGTGCCATCCTCACGCTGAGTGAAGTGAGCGCGTCCGCGAATTCATCGACGGTCAGACTTTCCGCGCAGCCGCCGCCGAGCTTGAAGACGCCCGCGACGAGCGCCCGGTTCATTGAGCCGGCGAGGGAGAGTCTTTGGGGTTTCTTTCAGCTCGGAGCGCGTCCAGGAGGATCGCCCGAGCCGAATTCGACACGATCCAGAGCTTGCTCCAGATGGTCTGAAGCCCGGTCTGGAGGGTCTTGAGCTCGATGAGCAGGACCAGGAGCCCGATCGCGAGGGTCCGGAGCGAGGTCCGAAGGACGGGCGCCGAGGTCCGGAGGGCCCAGACCTTCGTTGGGACTGCCGCGAGCTTGGTCTGGAGGACCTGGAGTTCGATGAAGAGGATCTGGAGCTTGGTCCGAGGGGCGCTGAGATCGCTCTGGAGGACCTGGAGACCGGCTCGGATGACAGAATCGAGCCCCGCTCACTCCTGATGCGCCACGAAGTGCGGCCTGCGCGTGCGCACGCCGACGCGCACCTTGGCGCCCGGGCTCGGGCCCGTTTCCGCGGGGAAGTGGGCCAGGACTTCGGTGCCCCCTTCCAGGAGGAGTATGACACGGTCGTGGGAGCCCATGCCGCGGGAGTCGAGGACGGTGGCCATGGCGCCGCAGGGATCTTCCGTCAGGTCCTCGGGGCGCACCAGGACCCAGCCGCCGCCGTTGCTGGCGCCGGGGAGGACGAAAGAGCCGAGCGCCGTGTGGCTGCGCAGGGGAATGGCCGGAGGCGGGATCAGGACGGGACGGGCTTCCACTTCCACCAGGTTGGCCTCGCCCAGGAAGGAGGCCACGAAGGGGGTCAAGGGGCGGCGGTAGAGGTCCAGGGGATCCCCCGCCTGCACCACCCGTCCATGGTCGAGCACCACGAGATGGTCAGCCAGGAGCATGGCCTCTTCTTGGTCGTGGGTAACGTAGAAGGTGGTGGTGCCCAGCTTGCGCAGCAGGGCCGCGAGCTCGCACCGGACGCTGCGCCGCAGCCGGGCGTCGAGGGCTGAGAGGGGCTCGTCCAGGAGGAGCAGCGAGGGGCGGGGCGCAAACGCCCGGGCCAGGGCCACCCGCTGCTGCTCGCCGCCCGAGAGCTGCCCGGGCTTGCGGTCCAGGAGACCCTCGAGGCTCAGCAGCGCCGCGGTGTCCCATACCCGCTCCTCCAGGTGGCGGCGCGAGGGGTGGCGGCGCGAGCTGCGCAGGGAGAAGCGGCGGCGGCCGGTGGTGAGGCCGAAGGCGATGTTCTCCCGCACGGTCAGGTGGGGGAAGAGGGCGTAGGACTGGAAGACGACTCCCACGTCTCGCCGCTCGGTGGGGATGCCCGTCACGTCCTCGCCGTCGAACAGGATCTGCCCCCGCGCCGGGTGGAGCAGGCCGCACAGGAGCTGGACGAGCGTCGACTTACCGGAGCCCGACGGGCCGATCACCACCGTGATCCCCCCTTCGGGCAACTCCAAAGCGACGCCAGCGACGATCGCCTCCTTGCCATAGGCGAAGGAGACGTCTTCGACGCGCACCTTCATCGAACCTCCCCTCCGGATACGGCTTCCGCCAACCGGCGGAAAGGTCGAAGTATAGAGACTTTGCGAAGAAACGGGGATAGGAGGGACCAAGAAAGGTTATGTCTTGTAATCTTGGTTCCATCATGTTGTAATCATCGTTGCATGGTTTCCCTCCCGCTTGGCAGTCGTCTTCGCTCCTCTCTCGGGCTGGAGCGCAACGTCGTGGCGATGCTGGCGATGTTCCTGGCGCTGGGGATGGGCGAGGAGCTGTGGATGCGCTTCGTGCCCAAGCTCCTGGAGCTGCTGGGGGCCGGCGCCTGGGTGGTGGCCTTTTACGGCACGCTGCGGGACCTGCTCGATGCGCTCTACCCCTATCCCGGCGGCTGGCTGGCGGATCGCATCGGGCGGCGGGCGGCGCTGATCCTGTTCGCCCTGCTGGCGATCGGTGGCTATGCGATCTACATGGCGGCGCCGGGGTGGCCGTGGATCCTGGCCGGCACGGTGCTGGTGATGGCCTGGAGCAGCCTGACGCTGCCGGCGATCTTCGCCGTGCTTGGCGACCACCTGCCGGCGGGCCGGCGGGCCACGGGCTTCGGCGTGATGGCCCTGCTCAAGCGGGTGCCGGTCATCGTCGCCCCGCCTTTGGGAGGGTGGCTCATCGTTCGCCTCGGCTTTCAGGGTGGTGTGCGGGCCGGGCTCGCGGTGACCATCCTCCTCGCCCTGGGGGGAATCGCCGTGCTGCGGCGCTCCTACGTGGAGACGGCCGCGCCGCCGCGGGACCGGGAGAGCCTCCGTGGCCTCTGGCGGCGGATGGACCCGGGATTGAAGCGCCTGCTGGTGGCGGACGTCCTGGCCCGCTGGGCCGAGGGGATCCCCAAGGTCTTCATCCTCTTCTTCGTGCTCGACGTGCTGGGCGGCACGGCCATGGAGCTCGGATTCCTGACCAGCGTGGAGATGATCACCGCCACGCTGGTCTACCTCCCGGTGGCGCGGCTCGCGGACCGCATGAACCGCAAACCGTTCGTGCTGGCCACCTTCGTCTTTTTCGCCCTCTTCCCCCTGGTGCTGGTGACCGCCCGCCACACCCTATGGCTGGCGGCGGCGTTCGTCGTCGCCGGCCTGCGCGAGACGGGGGAGCCGGCGCGCAAGGCGCTGATCGTCGACCTCGCCTCGGCGGGGGCGCGGGGCCGGGCCGTGGGACTCTATTACCTGATCCGCGGCCTCGCCGTGTTCGCCGCTCCCCTGGTGGGAGGATGGTTGTGGATCCTCGACCGGCGGCTCCCGTTCTACGCCGCTTTCGGCGTGGGAGCCGCTGGCTTTTTGGTGCACGCCCGGTGGGGACCAGGGGATGCGCCGGCCTCTCGCGTATCCTTGTAGCCGTGCAGTGGCTCGGCCTCACCTATACGCTCCCTACGGCCGGCGCGTCGAGCAAGCGGGTCGCCGTCTGGCGGCGGCTGCGGCAGCTCGGGGCGGCGTCGCCCACCGGGTCGCTCTACCTGCTGCCGGAGGGGGAGGAGAACGCCGAGGCGCTGGGCTGGCTCGCCCAGGAGATCGAGGACGGCGGCGGCGAGGCCCTGGTGTTGCGCATCGAGCGCTTCGAGCGGGAGGCGGAGACCAAGCTGATCGAGCTGTTCCGCGCCGCCCGCGACGAGGACTACCGGAAGATCGCCACCGAGGCCGGGGAGGCGCTGGAGCCGGCCGGCCAGGAAGGCCTGCGGGAGCGGCTGGAGAAGCTCCGCCGACGCTTCGCCGAGGCGGCGCGTCTCGACTTCTTCCAGGCCGCCGAGGGCCCCCGGGCCGCCGCGGCGTTGGCGCGGATCGAAGCCGCGCTGGGCCACGGCGAAGGCGCGTCGCGCGAGGTCCCTGCCGCCGAGCGGGAGCGCTACCAGGGCAGGCGGTGGGTGACTCGCCCCCATCCCCACGTCGATCGCCTGGCCTGCGCCTGGCTGATCCGCCGCTTCATCGATCCACAGGCCGAGATCCGCTATGCCGACGCCCCCGCCGAGGGCGAGGTCTCCTTCGACCTGCGCGACGCCGACTTCGGCCACCGCGGCAATCGCTGCACTTTCGAGACGATGCTGGCAGCCTTCGGCCTCGGGGACGATCCGGCCCTCGCCGCCCTGGCCGGGATCGTCCACGAGATCGACCTGCGCGACGGCACCTCGGCCCGTCCCGAAGTCCCCGGCATCGATGGCATCCTGCGCGGCTGGTCCGCCTCCGGCTGGCCCGATGCCGAGCTCGAACGCCACGGCGCCGCCCTCTTCGAGGGGCTGTACACGGCACTGCGGCAGCCCCGGCCCGCTGCGAAGGCCCCTTCCCGAAAGAGGAAACCAGCCTGAAGGCTGTCAGGGGTTTTCGAAGAACCACTGCTGGTTGGTGCCGCTGCCGCAGTCCCAAACCTGTACCTTGGTGCCACCATGCCCGATGGTGCCCAGGTCGGCATCCAGGCAGCGGCCGCTGTACCGGTTGACCAGCCTGTAGCCGGGATCATAGGTCCAGCTTTGACTGAGCACACCCGTGCAGGCGACGAGCGGCACGGGGGTGCCATTGGTGCCAGCGCCGCCATCCAGGCAGCCGGTCGGAGAATTGCCGATCATTCGGCCGCTGGCATAGGGGAAGGCCCACTGCTGGTAGATCGACGTGGAGCAGGTCCACAGTTGAGCGTTCGTGGGGGTTCCGGAATCCAGGCAACGAGGGCTGCCACCGTTGTACACGTGGCCCGAGGCAATGGCGGGCTGAGCTTGGGCCGGGCTGGCAACCGCCATGCTCATGGCCCCGATCGATAAAGCCATCGCCAAGGCGAAGATGGACCTGCGCTTAAAAGAGCTAAGCATTAGCGTCTCCTTTTCGGTTGGACCCGTCTGTGAAGAGATGTCTGCGCTTCAGAGCATACAATGATTAATGACATAGCGATTTGCGTATGTCAAGCCGCCGGGCAGTCCCGACACAAGAGATGGCCGAAAACGGCTGAAGTGCGGCACGCGCGTCGCCGTCGCTTGGCGACGTGGGCTGGGCGGAGTAGGCTCTCTCGACGAAAGGGGATCCCATGAAGAGACTGACACTGGTCCTGGTTGCTCTCGTGCTCACCGTCCTCGCCGTGGCGGCGCCCGTGCTGTCGCTGCCGCCTCTCTGTAGCTGTCCGTCCTGCGCCTTCAACAACAACCCCTGCTCTCAGAAGCAGGGGACGGGTTACGTCGTCACCACCTGCGGAACGTACTTCGGGACGTTCTGTACGCATCCCAACTGACTTAGCGAGAGAAACAATGCTCCGGGCCTGGTCGTAGAATGGTTGCCATGGCGCGCCACGACGCACTCCTCGCCGAGAAGCGGCGCATCCTGCAGCTCGAGACGCTCTACGACCTGGCCATCGCTCTCCATGCGCAGCGGCCGGAGCAGGAGCTGGTGGACGAGCTGCTGCAGCGGGTGTGCGCCGTGCTCGATCCGGCGGCGGCGGTGGCGGTGACGCGGGACGCCTATGGCGGGGCCCGGGGTGTGGCCACGGTCGGCTGGGTGGACGATCTGCCCACCGGGGACGCCCTGTTGGCCGCCCCGATCTGGCGGGAGCTGTTGACCGAGGGGCACCTCCTGGGCCGCGCCCACGGCACCCTGGCGGGACGCGGCTACGATCAGCTCGTGGCCGCGCCGCTGGCGTACCGGGGCGTGTTCCTCGGCTACGTGGCGGTGCTGGACAAGGAGGTTCGCGGGGACTCGGACCCCTCGTTCACGGCGGACGACCGGCGGTTCCTCGATTCGGTGTCGGCCCTGGCGGGCGCCGCCTTGGACGCGGCCCGCCAGGTGGAGCGCCTGGAGACGCAGCGCGAACGGCTGGAAGAGGAGAACAAGGCCCTCAAGGGGCGCCTCGCCGAGGAGGTGGGGGGGCGCAAGATCGTGGCCCACGCGCCGGCCATGCGGCGGGTGCTGGACGTGGTCGAGCGGGTGGCGCCGCGCGGCGTCAACGTCCTGGTGCGGGGGGAGAGCGGCACGGGCAAGGAGCTGGTGGCGAAGCTCCTCCATCACCTCTCGGGGCGAGAGGGATCGCTGATCGCCGTCAACTGCGCGGCGCTTCCGGAGTCGCTCCTCGAAAGCGAGCTCTTCGGCATCGAGGGCGGAGTCGCGACCGGGGTCCAGGCGCGGCCGGGCAAGTTCGAGCTGGCGAACGGCGGCACGCTGTTCCTCGACGAGATCGGCGACATGGAGACGAGCCTCCAGGTGCGCCTGCTGCGGGTCCTCCAGGAGCGGGAGGTGACGCGGGTGGGCGGCCGGCGGCCGATCCCCGTGGACGTGCGGCTGGTGGCGGCCACTCACCAGGACCTGGAGAACCTGATCCGGGAGGGGCGGTTCCGCGAGGACCTCTACTACCGGCTGAAGGGCGTCGAGGTCGACCTGCCGCCGCTGCGCGAGAGGAAGCAGGACGTTCCCCATCTCGTCCGCGCCTTCCTGGAGGAGTTCTGCAAGCGGGAGGGTATCCCCGTGCCGGCGCTGCGCTCCGAGGCGCTGACCCTGCTGCTGCATCACGACTTCCCGGGCAACGTCCGCGAGCTCCAGAACCTCATCGAAGGGGCCGTCTCCCTGGCGGACCGTGACATCGATGCGGACCTGGTGCGGTCGCTCATCGGCAGCTCCAGTCAGCCCTCCTCCCCCGAGCCGCTCGACCTGGAGAGCCTGGAGAAGCGCCACATCTCGCGCGTGCTCAAGCTCACCGGCGGCAACAAGACCGAGGCGGCCCGCATCCTGGGGCTGGACCGGAAGACGCTGCAGCGGAAGGGGTTTTGAGGGAGTCTCGGCGCGGCTCCACGTCCCCTGCCGGCGCCGCAACCCGTTGAAGTTGCAATGCTGAAATCTTTTCGGGGCCTCGCGCCACTCATGGTTGGATGCTGGACGACCGCGATGGGAGGCGATCCTGAAGAGACATGACTACAAATCTCTGGCGATCGGGTGCGTCGTGCTTCCCCCCTTCCCGGCGCAGGCCCTTGCGGGCTGCGCTCGCTTTCATCCTGACGTTCCTTTCACTGCTCGCGTTCCCGCCGGCCGGCGCGCCGGCTAAGTCCCTTCCCGCCGCCGCCCGGGCGGGCTTCGTCCACGTCGGGACGATCGGCGAGGTCCTCTCTTCCTGGCGGCCGAAGACCCATCTCTACGTTTTCGGCGACGTGGGGCTGGGAGAGGCTGCGCTCCGGGAGCTCGCCGCGTGGATCGGGGACAGGCACTGGACGGTCCTCCTGGTTGCGGACGCCCGGGGGGAGACCTATCGCTCGGCCGACGGAGCCCTGCGCCAGGGTGAAGATGCTCTCGAGTACGGCACCGGCCAGGGGATCCCGAAGCGGGCCGGCTTCCTGGCGCAGGTCGACCCGCGCACGCAGCAGCCCGACGGAGCCATCCTGACGATCGTGCTCGCCCAGCACGTCCTCTTCTATACCGGCTCTCAGGCGCAGGACAGCCGCGGTCTCGGCGAGGCCCAGTTCCGCGGCAACCTCGACCAGTGGGCCATTGCGGCCATGCGGTCGGGTGGCGACGTCGTCTCCGCGGTCAAGGACACGATCACCAACGTCGAGGCCCGGCTCGCTGGGGCCATCGATCAGGAAGTGCAGCGCGTCGAAACGGCCCGGCGCGGCGTCGAGTCCGCCAAGGCACGGCTGGTCACCCTGGAGCAAAAGGCCGCCGCGCTCCACGCCTCGCATCCCGCGATGAACGGCCCACTGGCCCACCTGGACGTCGAGGCCCTCCGGCAACGCCTCGCCGCTGCCGAGCGCTCCGCCGCGACCGATCCCGAGGGGACGATCCGCGAAGTCGAGGCCGTCCAGGGGGACGCTGCGACGAAGGTCCGCGGGATCGACGACTATCCTGCGTTCGGCAAGGCTCTGGCTGCGGCCCAGGCCCGCCTGGGGGATCTCGAACGGCGCGAGCGGGCCGCTTCGGCTCGTGAGGAGCTAGCGATAGCCCGCCAGAGCCTGGCGGAAGCGCGCGATCGATACGACCGCGGCGCTGCCGGATATTCCGAGCAGATCGGGTTGGCGAAGGCCGCGGTGGACCAGGCCGAGGAGAGGCTCGCGTCGATCGATTCCGAGGCCGCCGTCCTGCGTTTCGTTCTCCGCTTCCTGCTCCTCCTGCTCGCGGCGGCGCTCGTGGCGGCAGGTTTCGTCCTGAACCGCCGGCGCCGGGGAGCCAAGCGCGAAGCCGAGCAGCTCCTCGCCGCCTGGCGGACCGCCCTCGACCGCAAGCTCGCGGCGCTCTTCGACGAGCTGGAACGGCGCGTCGGCCGGTTCGTCGGTCCGGCCAGCGGGGACGGCAAGCGCCCCTACACGGGGGAAACCCTGCGGCTGGCCGAGCAGATCCGCGCCGACGTCGGTTCGCTTTCCATCCTCTGGACGAGCGCCAGCGGCATTCTGGGGAAGGCCGAAGCGCTGATCCAGGGGAAGGGGCTCGCCGTCGTCTACAACTTCTTTTTCCCCGGCCGCTACCGGCGAGGAATCACGCTCCTCAAGGACGAGCCCGTCCCCTTCGATCCCGCCGACGGGCTGCCGAGGCTCTTCGGGGCCGAGCGCACCTGGCGCGACGACCTCCTGGGAGACCTCGCGAGCTACGAGCCGTTCCGCAAATCGTTTCAGGAGATCGTCGCGGAGCTCGATCTGCGGGCCGCGCGAGCCACGGAGGCGCTCGGCCGCGTGGAGTCGGGCCTCACCCAGGGACCCTCGACCCTGGAGGAAACCGCGACGCAGATCCGACAGGCGGCGGCGCGGCGGGAGGAGATCGAACGCGCGGGCGCAGACGACGGGCTCTTCCGCATCCCGGCCGTCTTCGCCGAGGTCCTGCCGGCGGCGGAGGCCCTGCTGGCGCAGGGGCGTGCGCGGTTCGCCACCGATCCCGTCGGTGCCCTGGACGGTGAGGTGACGAGGGCGGGTCGGATCGCCCGGGACTCTGCCCAGCTCGTCGATCTCGTCGCCGGCGCGCGCCAGGGGGTGCTGACGGCCGTTGACCGCGGGGCCGCAGCCCTTCGGGAGGGCACGATCGCCGCCGGCTGGATCGAAGAGGAGCGCCGCCGGCTTTCCAGCAGCGCTGACCTCCTGGCGGCGCGGGCCGTCGAGTCCGGGATCGCCTCGGAAATCGAGGAGCTGGGACGAAGCCTTGCCGGTCTCGGAGCGCGCGTCGAGCGAACGGTCGCCCTCTCGAGGACCTTGGGAGAGACGGTGCGGCCGGAGATCCAGAGGGCCGGCGAGGTCGTGCAGGCGGCCCGCGGGGAGCTGGGGAGGGCCCTGGGGCTCGCTCCGGAGCGGATTCTGCGGGAAGCGGATGCCGACCCTTCGGAGCGCCTGGACGGCGCGGTCCGGCAGGCCGGCACCGCCCGGGAGAAGCTGGGATGCGGCGATCTGGAAGCGGCTGCGGCAGCCCTGGCCGCAGCCGCCCGGCTGACCGCGGAAGCGGCGGCCATCGTCGAGGCCACGCGGCAGGCCTTCGCGGCCCAGGAGGCCACCGTGAGCGAGCGCCGCGCCGAGACCGAGCGCATCGAGCGGCTCCTCCCGGATCATGAGCGCATCCTGGCCGCAATCCGCGAGGCGTTCGCCCCGTCCGTGCTCTCCCTGCGCCCTGGCGACCCGGAGCACCCGGGCGCCAACGGCACGCTCGCTGACAACCTGGACGAGACCCGCGCGCACGTCGAGCTCGCCCACGGCAAGCTCGATCAGGCCGTCGCCGCGTTCCCCTTGGGGAACCTGCTGGCGGCGGCCCGGCTCCTGCGCGAGGTGAAGGGGCACCAGGAGCTCGCCATCGACCGGCTGCAAGAGCTCGCAGAGCGGCAGGCCCGCCTGGCGCGGACCGTGGTGAGCAACCAGGCTCTTCTGGCGACCTTGGAGGACCGGGTGCGGGAAGACCAGATCTCGATCGCCGGGGACCCGCGGGCCATGCCGCCGACCGTCGCCGCGTTCGAGGACGGCGGGCTCCGGGTCCATCACGCCCGCGTCCTGGTCGAGGCCAAACCGGGCGATCCCCTGGCGGCCGAGGACGAGCTCCTGGCTGCCCAGGCCATCCTCGGCGAGGTCCACGACCGGATGGCCCCGAGCGACCGCCTCTGCTTCGCCGAGGCGCAGAAGAGCATCGAGGCGGCGCAGCGCCAGCTCGCAGCAGCCGGCGAGCTGGCCCGGCGCGCGACGGGGGACGGGATTCCCGACAGCCCCGACATCACGCGGGGCCTCACGGCCCTGGGATCGCTGACGGCCGCCCAGGCCCAGGCGCGGGCGGCTCTGGGAGCTCCCCATGGAGATTGGAACGCGCTCGACGCCGAGGCCGATCGGATCATGGCCGAGGGGACACGCTGGGCCGCAACCCTCCAGGGCGAGATCGCCGCGGGCGAGAAGGCTGCCGCGGCGCTCGCGAAGGCGTCCGGCACGGTGCGGGAAGCGGGTGGTTGGAGGGGAGCGTACGGGGTCGTCATCACAGGGAGACCGGGCTCCGGCAGCCTGTCCGAGGCAAGAACCCTGCTCGAGCAGGGGCAATACGTGGATGCGGCGACGAAGGCAGGGGAGGCGCAGCAAGAGGCCGCTGCTGCCATCGCCGCGGCGGCGGAGCAGGAGCGCGCCCTCCGGGCCGAAGAGCAACGCAGGGAAGAGCAGCGAAGGTGGGAAGAGGAGCGCAGGCAGGAGGAAAGGAGCCGGCAGGAAGCCTCGGTCCACAGCTTCAGCAGCAGTGGGGGCAGCAGCTCCGGATCGGGGAGCTCCAGTTGGGGGAGCAGCAGCTCCGGGTCAGGGAGCTCGAGCTGGGGGAGCAGCGATTCGGGCAGCGGCAAGTCGGGCTGGTAGATATGGGCCGGCGGCCGCCCTTCGTGACGCCGGCCTGCCTTGCTGACGGAGCTCCGGCCGCCACTCCGAGCCCCTCACTCCCAACCCCGCAGCCTGGAAATGACGTATACTGACGACGGAGGATCTGACCATGAGATTCACCGAGGCTGAGAGGGCTGAGATCGGTGCCCTGCTGCGTAAAGCGGGGGCCGAGGGGAAGAATCGGGTTCACGTCATCTCTTCTCGCGGAGGATGGCGGGTGCGCAGAGAGGGGGCGCAAAGAGCGAGGCGAGCCTTCCTGGCCAAGGACCAGGCCATCGCTTATGGCAGAGAGCTCGCCAAGCGCCTCAAGAGCGAGTTGGTGGTTCACACGAGGGATGCGGGAGTCGAGGCCCGCGAGAGCTTCTCAGAGTCTGTGGCCTATCCATGACCCGGGGATTGGAGGGCTTCGAAAGCAGTCTCTTCATCAACTGTCCCTTCGACGGTGACTACCTTCCTCTTCTTCATTCCCTGATGTTCGTAATCTTCGAGTGCGGCCTCCAACCGCGGCTCGCTTCGGAAGAGGTCGACTCCGGCCGGGTGCGGATCGATAAGATTCGGGATCTGGTGCGCTCCTGTCGTTACAGCATCCACGATATCTCCCGCATGGAAGCCCTGGCTCCGGGAGATGAGCCGCGCTTCAACATGCCGTTCGAGCTCGGGCTCGACCTGGGGTGCAGGTACTACGGCGCATCCCGGCTGCGAGACAAGAAGTGTCTGATCCTGGAGAAAGAGCGATATCGCTATCAGCGGGTCCTGTCGGACATTTCGGGGAACGACATCCGGGCTCATGGAGGTGATCCTGAGACCCTCGTCCTGGAGGTCCGAAACTGGCTCAGGACTGTCACGGGCATGATCCTTCCGAGCGGCAGCGACCTGTGGGACCGCTTCAATTACTTTCGGGAGGAGCTGGCTCTCATCCTCCTTCACCTGCGCTATTCCGAGCGGGACGTCCAGGCCTTGGAGCCGGTGGAGTACTTGAGATTCATCGGCGATTGGAAGGCTGGACTCTTCTGAGACAAAATTCCCCGCCTGCGACATTTCGCCCCGAAGGCCCCGCAAACGCGGCAAGATGGGGCTTCCGAGAAGCTCTTTCCTGCGGCCGATGGGATTTCAGGGGCAAAATGTCGCGCAGCGGTGCGAGGCGTTCTGGGGCGAATTTCGGTGGAGATCTGGCAAGCTACTCAAAATCAAGGACTTGCGGCGAATGTAACGGCTGTAAGGCAAGTTGGCAGCGGCCTTGCGGTAGAGGGGTGGCGGATGAGGAGGAATGCCATGCTAGACTCCGTTCGGAAGCACGTCGCGGTCCCGAATGTGCCGGTTAAGGTGCTGTTGTCCGTGGGTTCTCTGGCCAGCTTCGGCTGGTTGCTGTCGCATGACTTGGTCCACCCCATCGTGATCTACGCTCTGCAGCTCTTCCTCTCCTTCTGACCACCGGCCTGGGCGGCCTACGCGCACGGACACGGACATGGCTGAAGGCGTCTTGAGGGAGGTCACGCTGGCGCTCCCTATGGTCCCAGAGATGGAGATCGAGGCGAGCAAGACCGCGACGGCGATCGCCGAGTCGATCCGGATGAGTCCGGATAGAATTGACGAGGTCCGGATGGCGGTTGTGGAGGCGTGCATCAACGCCTTGGAGCACAGCCACTCCTCCGACCAGGAGATCTTCGTGACCTTCCAGGTGCGGGGAGAGTCCGACCCGGAGAAGCTGTGCATCCTGGTCACGGACCATGGCGTCGGCTTCTCTCCGGACGTGGTGGAGGAGCCCAAGATGGCGGACAAGCTCAAGGCGATGCGCAAGCGCGGCTGGGGGCTGCAGATCATCCGCGGGCTCATGGACCACGTGGAGATCCACTCCAGCGCCGATGGCACGACCGTCGTGATGTGCAAGATGCGATGAAAGCGGGGAGCCGATGACCGAGACGCTCAGCGTTACCGTGGATCGCCGCGACGGTCTGGCGGTGATCTATACGGAGGGTTACATCAACAACCAGGGGGGCGAGGAGATCGCCAAGGTGGCCTACAAGCTCCTCGACGAGGGGTACAAAGTCCTCCTCTTGAACCTCGCCGGCACCAAGATCGTCAACTCGATCGGCATCTCCATCCTGATCGAGATCATCGAGAAGATGCTGGAGATCGAGGGGAAGCTCGGCTTCTGCTGCCTCACTCCGACCATCGAAAAGACCTTCCATATCATGGGCCTTGCGCAGTACGCTCCCATCTACAGCGACGAGGCGTCGGCCGTGGCTCAAATCCGGGCCTGACCCGACCGCCCCTCACGTAGGAGACCTTCATGGCGGGTTCCGCACCGGCCAGTCCGGTTCATCCGGCCTGGGACGAGCTGTTGGCCCTCTCCCGCGACGAGACCGGCGAGCGCCAGCTCCTGGAGCGGCTCCTCGATCTCTGGCGCCAGGAGCACGGCGCCAGCGCCGCCGGGCTCTACCTCGATCACTCCGGGACGCTGGAGCGGGAAGCCGCCGTGGGTGACGGCCTCCCCCTGGCGGTGGAGGGGACCGACGGCCTCGGCAGCCTGGCCTTTCCCGGCGGCCGCTTGCTCTACGCTCCCGCCGGTGCCCTGGCGCCGGACGCCGCCGAACACGCCGCGAGCGATCCCCTGACCCTCCTGCTCGCCACTTCGCTCAAGAACTGCCGGTTGAAGCAGGAGCTCAAAGAGCAGCAGTTCCAGGTCAACTACCGGGTGGTGGAGCTGGAGGCGCTCTACGACGTGGGGCTGGCCGTGGCCGCGACCCTCGACCTCGACCGGCTGTCGGAGGAGATCCTCCTGCGCGCCGTGTCGCTCCTGGACGCCCGGCGGGGCGCCCTCTATCTGCTGGAAGATGGGCGCTACCGCCTGGACCGTATCTTCGGCGGCGAGGCGGCGGACTGGCTGGCCGCCGACGACCCGGAGCTGCACGCCTTCCTGGCCAGCGGCGGCGAGGCTCCCGTCACTCTGCTCCCGGGGGCCACCTATCTGCTGGGCGTGCCCATCGAAGTGGAGAGCGGCCGGCGGGGGCTCCTGGTGGTGGGGGACAAGGAGAGCCGCCGCGGTGTGGGCCCCTTCCTCGGCTCGGACCGCCGCACCCTGTCGCTCTTCGCCAATCAGGCAGCGCTCGCCCTGGAGAACGCCCGCCTTCACCGCCAGGCGCTGGAGAAGGAGCGGCTGGAGCGGGAGATGCACCTGGCCTCGGAGATCCAGCGCCAGATCCTCCCCAAGGGGGCGCCCGTGGTGTCCGGCTACGACCTCATGGGCTGGTACCGGCCGGCGCGGCAGGTGGGAGGCGATTACTATGACCTCTTCCCCGTCCGCGGCGGCCGCACGGGGCTGGTGGTGGGGGACGTTTCGGGCAAGGGGATGCCGGCCGCGCTCATGGTCTCGACGCTCCATTCGGCCCTGCGCTTGCTGTTCGATCACCTGGAGTTCGGCCCGGAGCTGCTGGAGCGGCTCAACCGCCACATCGTGGAGTCGTCCGCGGCCAACAAGTTCATCACCATGCTCCTCACCGAGATCGATCCCCGAACCGGCGTGCTCCACTACATGAACGCCGGGCACAATCCGGGGATCCTGCTGCGCCGTGACGGCTCGGTGGATCCGCTGGGAGCCGGCGGCCTCCCCCTGGGGCTGATGCCGGACGCGCGCTTCCAGTCCCGCGCCCTGAACGTAGAGCCCGGGGACCTCCTCTGCATCTACAGCGACGGCATCACCGAGGCCGAGTCCCCCGCCGAGGAGGAGTTCGGGATGGAGCGGCTGATCGACGTCCTCCGCCGGGAGCGGGAGCGCCCTCTCCCGGAGCTGATCGAGACCATTCCCCAGGTCGTGGGTGAGCACTCCCAGGGGCTCCCCCAAGGGGATGATCAGACGCTGGTGCTGATGCGGCGGGACGCCCTCCCCTCCTGACTGCCCAACAATCCCGCTACAATCCCCCGTCATGATCCCGATGACGCGGTACCTCGCTCTGTCGCTCCCTGTGTTCCTTCTCGCCGTGACGGCTGCGGCCCAGGAGCCGGTTCCTGCACCGAAGTGGGCCCTCGCCATCCACGGCGGAGCGGGGACGATCCCCAAGAATCTCCCCGAAGCTCAGAAGCAGCAATATCTCAAATCGCTCACCCGGGCGCTGGAGATCGGCCGCGGCGTGCTGAAGGGCGGGGGGACGAGCCTCGACGCCGTGGAGCAGGTGGTGCGCTTCCTGGAGGACGATCCGCTGTTCAACGCCGGCAAGGGCGCGGTCTATACCCATGAGGGGACGCACGAGCTCGACGCCGCCAGTATGGACGGCCGCGACCTCTCGTGCGGCTCGGTCGCGGGGCTCAAGACGGTGCGGCATCCGATCTCCCTGGCGCGGCTGGTCAAGGAGAAGTCCCCTCACGTCTTCCTGGTGGGCGAAGGGGCGGAGGCGTTCGCCACCCAGATGAAAGTCGAACGGGTCAAGAACGACTGGTTCGACACGCCCTTCCGCTATCAGCAACTCCAGGAGGCGCTGAAAGAGGAACGGGAGAAGAAGGACAAGGACACCGTGGGGGCCGTGGCCCTGGACGTCCATGGCAACCTCGCCGCCGCCACCTCCACCGGCGGGCTGACCAACAAGCGCTTCGGGCGCCTGGGGGACGTGCCGGTGATCGGCGCCGGTACCTACGCCAACAACCGGACGGCCGCGCTCTCGGGGACGGGGATCGGCGAGGAGTTCATCAAGCACACGGTGACGCACGATATCTCGGCGCTCGTCGAGTACGGGGGGCTGACGCTGCAGCAGGCGGCGGACCGGGTGATCCACCAGAAGCTCAAGCCGGGGGACGGCGGGGTGATCGGCGTGGGGCGCGACGGCTCGATCGCCCTGGTCTTCAATTCCGAGGGGATGTACCGGGGAGCGGCGGACTCCGCCGGCCGCTTCGAGGTCAAGATCTGGGAGTAGATGGAGGGGGTCACTCCACCGCGAAGCGCAGGCCGCCGGCGTCCGCCACCGCCAGCATGGGGGCGGTGGTGGCGCGGAAGAGGCCGGCGCCGGTCGCGATGGGGACCAGGTCCGAGCCGACGGCGAGAACCCGGGAAAGGACGCGCTTGAGATCGTCTTCCCACACCAGGTCCGGCAACGAACGGCCGAGCGCGCCGCCGTCGATGCGGCGCACGCCGCGGGCCACGGCCCGGAAGCGCAGGGCATGAGGATCGTAGACCTCGAGCGGCTCCAGGGCCGCCACCCAGAGCCCGCCGTCGGCGGCGCCGAGGAGGTCGTCCTCGGCCGCTTCGCCGGGGAGCAGGAAGAGGTGGCCGGGAACGGCCTCGTCCGGCGACACCCGCTGCGGGGTGGGCGGCAGCGAGAGGGCGCGGGAGAGGCGGTCGTCGATCGCCGGGGTGCGGGCGACGCCGCCGGTCACCAGGTCGACGGGGCGGGCCGCGGCGCCCAGCAGGTCGAAGGGGAACGGCAGGCCGCGCGGATCGGTGGGATCGTCCCGCAGGTTCACGGCGGCGTGGAACGCCGGTTGCCCCAGCCCCTCGCGCAGGAAGGAGGCGCCGGAGTGGAACGACTCGGAGGTGAAGGCCTGCCGGTTGAGGACCTCCAGCAGGGCGGCGGTCGCCTCCTGCGACAGCATCATGGGGACCGGCTCCGCCGGCGGCGGCACCACGTCGGGCGGACCGCTGCGCCGGCGAGCCCGCGCGAAGACTTTCTGCGGATCGAGCCCGGCGAGCGACCGCGAGGCCGCCGCCGCCCGGCCGGCGCCGGGCTGGCGGTCGCAGACGACCTCCATCCAGGCGGAGGTGACGTCGGCGGCGCGCCGCAGGCCGCGGCTGTTGGCCACCGCGATGCGCCCTTCGGACCAGCCGATGCGGGCGGTCTCGCCCCGGCCGGCCAGGCGCTGGAGGAGGTCCCGCGCCTTGCCGGGAGTCATCGTGGCAATCTCCGGGTCGCACAGGCTCCGGCCGTCCACCGCGGCGTCGCCGCCGGGGATGGCCAGGAGGTCGGGGCTCGGCGCGGCCAGGCGGGCCTGGGCCAGGGCGTCGCGCAGAGCGTTCTCCAGGTCCGAAGGGGTGGAGACGCTGGTACGGTGGAGACCCGTGCGCCCCGCTTCGCGGACCCTGAACAGCACCGCCCGCTCGTTCAGCTCGTAGGTGTCGCGCCGGCGCTTGCCGTTGCTCTCCTGGCCGCGGCGGACCTCCAGCCAGGAGATCTCCGTCACGTCGGCCGGCGAGCCGGCGAGGAGCCTCTCCAGGCGCGCCACGATCTCGGCGAGGGGCACTGGACCGTCGGGAAACACGGCGGCGAGTCTACATCGATCACCGTCAAAATGCTGCTTTTACAAGGGTTTTTCCATGGCTTGGACTTTGCACCCCAAGGCTGCTGTCGAGCCGGCCTGGGGGCCGGGGGACGAATGACATGACGACGAGGCTGAATCCAATCCTGGGCATCCTGCTGCTGGGCGTCGCCGCTTTCGGCCGGGCGCGACCCTCCCTTGCAGAGGACGGTGCCGACCTCATCCTGTGGCACGGGGTCTTCTATCCGGTGGACGCTCCGGGGCGCGTCGAAGGGAGCCTGGCCGTGCGCGGCGGCCGCATCGTCTATCTGGGCGCCGACGCCGGGGCGGAGAAGCTGCGGGGGGCGCAGACGCGGGTGATCGACCTCGCCGGGCGGGCCGTGACACCCGGGCTGATCGACGCCCACTCCCACCTCGGGGGGCTCGGCCAGGCCCTGCAGCAGGTGGACCTGACGGGGGCGGCCACCTATGACGAGGTGGTGAAGCGGGTGCGGGAGGCGGCCGGAGGAGCGCCGGCCGGCGCCTGGATCCGCGGCCGCGGGTGGGACCAGAACCGCTGGCCCGAGAAGCGCTTCCCCACGCACGAGGCGCTGTCGGCGGCGGTGCCGGACCATCCGGTGTGGCTCACCCGGGTGGACGGCCATGCTGCCCTGGTCAACGCCAAGGCCATGGAGGTCCTGAAGCTCGACGCGGCCACCAAGGACCCCTCCGGCGGCCGTTTCCTGCGCGACGGCGCGGGGCGCCCCACGGGGGTGATGATCGACAACGCCAAGGGGGAGATGGAGCGGCGCCTGCCCGGGCCCACGCTGGAGGAGCGCAAGCGGGCGCTCGTCCTCGCCGTCCGCCACTGCGCGGCCCTGGGGCTGACGACGGTGACGGACATGGGGATCTCCGGCGCCGACTACGAGGCCTACGACGCCCTGCGCCGGGCGGGAGAGCTCCCCATCCGCGCCGCCGTCTTCCTGGGCGACGACGAGGCCCTCCTCTCCCATTGGTTCCAGCGCGGTCCGGAGACCGATCCCGAGGCGCGACTCACCGTGCGGGGGGTCAAGCTGTACGTCGACGGCGCCCTCGGCAGCCGCGGCGCGGCCCTGGTCGAGCCATACAGCGACGACGCCAACAATCTCGGCCTCCTGGTGTCGAGCGGCGCCCATTTGGAGGACGTGGCCCGCCGGGCGCTCGCCGCCGGCTTCCAGGTGGCCATCCACGCCATCGGCGACCGTGGGGGGCTGGTGGCCCTGGACGCCCTGGAGAAGGCCCTGGGCGGCGCGAAGCCCGCGGCGCGCTTCCGCCTGGAGCACTCGCAGGTGTTGCGCCTCCAGGACATTCAGCGCATGGCCCGGCTGGGGATCATCGCCTCCATGCAGCCCACCCATGCCACCTCCGACATGTCCTGGGCGGGCGACCGCCTGGGCCAGGCGCGCCTGGCGGGAGCCTACGCCTGGCGCAAGGTGCTCGACGCGGGCGGCCGGCTGGCCCTGGGGAGCGACTTCCCCGTCGAATCCGCGGACCCGCGGCTGGGGCTCTACGCCGCCGTGACCCGCCAGGACCTCCAGGGCAATCCGCCGGGCGGCTGGCTGCCGGGCGAGCGGCTGACCCGCGAGGAGGCGCTGCGCGGCTTCACGCTCGACGCCGCGTGGTCGCTGTTCCTGGACCAGGAGACCGGCTCGCTGGCGGTGGGCAAGCGGGCGGACCTCACGGTCTTCGGCCGCGATCCCATGACGGTGCCAGAGCGCGAGATCCCGCAGGCGGCGGTCGACTTCACGATCGTCGGCGGCCGGGTGGTCTACGAGAGGGGGAACGGCCGGTGACGTTGCTCGCCCTCCGGGGCGGCCGGATCAGCATGGCGCGGGGCCTGGTTTCAGGGCTCGCGGTCGTCCTGTTCCTGGCCGGCCCGGCGCGGGCAGGGGACAACCTGGAGGCGCAGCGGCACACCATGGTGGAGCAGCAGGTGAAGCAGCGGGGGATCACCCGGCCCGAGGTGCTGGCGGCCATGGACCAGGTGCCGCGTCACCTCTTCGTGCCGGATTCGCTGCGCGCCGACGCCTACAGCGACCGGCCGCTGTCGCTCGGCCAGGGGCGCACGGTCTACCAGCCCTACATGGTGGCCCTGATGACCTCGCTGCTCGACCTCAAGAAGGGGGACAAGGTGCTGGAGATCGGTACCGGCTCCGGCTATCACGCCGCCGTGCTGGCGCGCATCGCCCGTACGGTCTACTCGGTGGAGATCGACGGGCCCGTGGCCAATCAGGCGAGCAAGCGCCTCGCCGTGCTGGGCTACCACAACGTGGAGGTCCGGGAAGGCGACGGCTACAAGGGCTGGCCCGAGAAGGCGCCGTTCGACGCCATCCTGCTGTCGGCGGCGCCGCGCGAGATCCCCAAGGAGCTGATCCACCAGCTTCGGCTGGGGGGCAAGATGGTGGCGCCGGTGGGTGGATTTTTTCAGGATTTGCTGGTAATCACCAAAGCGGCGGACGGCATCGAGAAGCGGACCGTCATTCCCGTCCGCCTGTCGCCGATGAAGGGGAAGGTGCGGGATGGCCAGTAGGTGGAGCCCGTTGCGGCTGAGTCTCTTTCTCGCGCTGGCGCTGATCGCTACGGCTGCGGTGAGCCTGCCGGCGGCGGGGCGGCTCGCCGATCAGGACGACGAGTCGGCGGCGCAGGACCGCCGGCGGATGGTGGAGCTGATCCAGTCCCGCGGCGTCACCGATCCCCAGGTGCTCGCCGCCATGGAGGAGGTCCCCCGCCACCTCTTCGTTCCCGAGAGCGAGCGCGGGGAGGCCTACGCCGACCATCCCCTGCCCATCGGCGACCGTCAGACCATCTCCCAGCCGTACATGGTGGCGCTGATGACCTCGCTGCTCGGCGTCCAGCCCGGCCAGCGGGTGCTGGAGGTGGGCACCGGCTCCGGGTACCAGGCGGCTGTCCTCTCGCGGCTGGCGGCGAAGGTGTATTCGATCGAGATCCTCTCCCCCTTGGGCAAGCGGGCGCAGTCCACCCTGGCGGGGCTCGGCTACAAGAACGTCCAGGTCCGCATCGGCGACGGCTTCAAGGGATGGCCCGACGCCGCGCCCTTCGACGCCATCATCGTCACCGCGGCGCCCAAGCGCATCCCCGATCCGCTCCTCTCCCAGCTCAAGGTGGGCGGCAAGATGGTGATCCCCGTGGGCGACACGCTCCAGGACCTCCTCGTCCTCACCAAGCGGGCCGACGGCGGCTACGACACCTCCAAGGTGATGCCCGTGCTCTTCGTGCCGATGACGGGCGAGGCGCAGAACCACCCTTAGGCCAACTTCCCTTCGGCGCCACCGCGCTTGGGCTAGAATCCGCACGCCGGACAAATTTTTTTGACGAGCGGCGGCGAGCCGCGGGGAGATCGTCCATGGCGAAGCAGGCTGGAACCAAGGGTGCAGGGGAGCCGCGGGGCGCCTGGGGGCTGATCGCCGGGCTGGCGTTGTTCGCGCTGGCGTTGCTGGTGGTGACCTCGCTGGGCAGGCCGCCGGAGCCGAAAGCGAAGGACGCACCGGCGACGGAGCTCTCGGGCGGCCGTGCCCTGGAGGTTCTGCGCACCCTGGCGGGGGACGGCGCTCCCCATCCCGTGGGGTCGCCGGCCAATGCCCAGGTGCGCGAGCGGGTGATGGCCCAGCTTCGGGCAATAGGCTACACGCCGGAGGTGCAGGAGGGGTTCCACTGCCAGCCGGGGTGGGGGTGCGCCAAGGTGCTGAACGTGGTGGCGCGCCTGCCCGGGCGGGAGAAGGGGAAGGCCGTGCTGCTCTCCTCTCACTACGACTCGGTGCCCGCCGGTCCCGGAGTGAGCGATGACCTGACGAGCGTGGCCGCGGTGCTGGAGATCGCCCGCGTGCTCAAGACCGGCCCGCAACTGCGCAACTCCGTCCTCATCCTGATCGACGACGGCGAGGAGCAGGGGCTCCTGGGCGCCCGGGCCTTTGCCGAGACCAGCCCGGACGCGGACTCGGTGGGCGCGATGGTGAACCTGGAGGCCCGCGGCACGGGCGGCCCCAGCCTGATGTTCGAGACCAGCGGCCAGGACGCCTGGCTGATCGACGCCTTCGCCTCGCGGGCGCCGCGGCCGTTCACCAGCTCCCTGTTCTCGACCGTCTACCACCGCATGCCCAACGACACCGACATGACGGTGTTCCAGCGCCGCGGCCTGCCCGGCCTCAACTTCGCCTTCATCGACAATCCGAGCTACTACCACACGCCGCTCGACAACCTCGAGCACGCTTCGGCGGCCACCCTCCAGCACCAGGGCGACAACGCCCTGGCGGCGGTGCGCGGCCTGGCCGAGGGAGACCTGGTCGCGCCCCCCGCCGGCAATGCCGTGTTCTTCGACGTGCTCCATCTCTTCGTCATCCGCTGGCGGGAGGGTTTGAGCCCGGTGCTGGGCATCCTGGCGCTGGCGCTGTGCCTGGCGGCGGCGATCCTCGCCCGCCGCAAGAGGCTTGCCACTTGGGGAGGCGTGGCGATGGGGGCGGTGGCGCCTCTGCTGGGCGCGGTCCTCTCTTTCGCGGTGGCCTTCGGGCTGACGGTGGCCGTGGGGCGCGCCTTCCATTCGCTTTGGATCGCCCGGCCGCTGGCCGTCGGCGCGGCGTTCTGGCTGGCGGCCCTCGCCGTCACGCTGGTTCTGGCGGGGCTGTTGGGCCGGTGGTTCGGAGCGGCGGGACTGTGGGCCGGAGTGTGGATCGGCTGGTCGTTCCTCGGACTGGTCACCGGCCTCCTCCTGCCGGGCGTGAGCTATCTCTTCCTGCCCGCGGCGCTGGTGGCCGGGATCGTGGGCGTGGCCGTCTATGCCACCGGCGGCTCGGCGCTAGGGCGCTTGGCGGCGACCCTGCTCCCTGCCCTGGTGGTGGCCCTCCTCTGGTTCCCACTCATGAGCTCCCTGTACCTGGCGCTCGGTCTCACCGGCCTGGTGGCCGTTTCGGTGCTGCTGTCCTTCGTCTTCAGCACCCTCGTCCCCCTGGTGGGGCCGGCGGGCGCCCTGGGGCGGCTGTGGCTCCCTCTCGCCGCCTTCGCCGGGATGGTCCTCGGCGCGGTGCTGACCTTGGCCGGCCCGTCCAACTCGCCGGAGGTGCCGCGCAACGTCATCGTCGAGCTCCATGAGGACGCCGGCACCGGCGAGAGCCGCTGGGTGGTGCGCGGCTCGCCGCCGCTTCCCCCCGCCATGCGCCAGTTGGCGGCCTTCGGCACCCCCATGCCGCCCTACCCCTGGTCGCCGCCCAGGGTCAGGGCCTTCGTCGCTCCGGCTCCGCCCCTCAACGTTCCCGGGCCGGAGCTGGCCGTAGTGGAGGACGCGGTCGTCGAGGGGAAACGGCATCTGCGCCTGCACCTGACCTCGAAGCGCGGGGCCCTGGTGGGGAGCGTCGCCATTCCGCCCGCGGCCCGCATCGAGTCCGTCAAGCTCGACGGCCACGCCTTCGCCATCCTCGAGCAGGGCCTGGCCGGCTCCGGTGCCATGGCCGGCTGGCGCTTCTTCTCGAGCTTCACCCTGCCGCCCGGAGGCTCCGACCTGGAGGTCGTGCTCGGCGCGACCGAGCCCCAGGAGTGGTACGCGATCGACCGCTCCTTCGGGCTGCCGCCCAGCGCCCAGGCGATGGTGGCGGCGCGGCCGAAGAACGCCGTCACCATCCAGGACGGCGACCTGGTGGTGGTGAGCCGGAAGGTGAAGATCTGAGAGGCCGTGAGGTGGCAGGTGGGACTGGGGAGCGCCTCGGCGCTCCCCATTGCGTGAAGCTGAGAAACTAGGCGCCGGCCTTGGCGGGAGCGGCGGCGGCAATGGACTCCACCTTGATGGAGCTGCCGTCGGCCTCACCCGTCACCTTGACCTCGTGGCCGAGGTTCTCCTTGGCGAGGTCCTGCTTGTCGATCGCGTAGAGCTTCTTGTCGGCGTTGTTGTAGAACACCAGCTTCTCACCCTTGGCGATGCACTTCTCGGCGCAGGCCTTGTGCTCGGCCTTGGCGCCCTTGGCGCCGCAGCTCGAGTCGGTGATCCAGCCGGTCCAGGAGCCCTTGGCAGGGGCCGCGGCCAGCGGCAGCGCGAGCAGGCTGAGGGCGAGAAGAGTGAGCAGCACGAGGGCGGTCTTCTTCTGCATGGTAATTTTCCTCCAGTACAGGTTGATAAAGGATAGGGCCCTGAAGGGCCCCGATGAATCCCGTCGCGGGGTGCGATACTAGCATCTCTTGCGGGGGCTGCGTCTGAGTCGTCCTTCCCCGGCGGTCTGCAATAATCCGCGGATGCCCACCTACCGACTCACCCTGGAATACGAAGGCACCCGCTACCACGGATGGCAGGAGCAGAAGAACGCCCGTTCCGTGGCCGGCGAGCTGCGCCGGGCGGTGGAGGAGGCCGGGGCGGTGGTGCGCGAGCTGGGGGGCTCCGGGAGGACCGATGCCGGCGTGCACGCCCTGGCTCAGTCCGCCCACCTGCGGCTTCAGCGCACCGTCGACCCCGAGCCCTTCCGCCGCGAGGTCAACGACCGTCTGCCGGCGGACGTTCACGTCCTTTCCCTGACCCCGGCGGCCGACAAGTTCCACTCCCGGCACGACGCCGTCTCCCGTTCCTACCTGTACCAGATCTCCCGCCGCCGCACGGCGCTCGCCAAGCGCTGGGTCTGGTGGGTGAAGCGTCCGCTGGACGAAGGCCGGATGGCCGCGGCGGCCACGTTGCTGGCCGGCCGTCACGATTTTCGTCTCTTTGCCGAAAAGCCGGCCGAGCAGCCGAGCACGGTCGTGGTCGTCGACAAGGTCGAGGTCGCGACCGCGGGAGCGCTGATCCTCGTCCGCGTGACCGCCTCGCATTTTCTCTGGAAGATGGTCCGCCGCGCCGTGGGGACCTTGGTCAAGCTCGGCGCGGGGGAGCTGGACCGCGAGGCCTTCAAGGAGCTGATCGCGGCCAAGGTGCCGAAATCGGGAAAAGGGCTGCCGGCGGAATGGACGGCGCCGCCTTCCGGGTTGTTCCTGGAAAGAGTACTGTATTCTGGCGATCTGCCCTTGGGATCGATCCGGCCAGCGGTTCCGGTTCCCAGTGAAGAAGGGGGCTGATCCAGGCCCAGGAGGACACAGGAGAGCGTCATGACCATTCGTGAGAAGGTGACCGTGCTGCCGGGTGGGAGCATCCAGATGCATCATCCGGAGTTGCCGGCTGGAGCCGAGGCCGAGGTGATCATCACCATCCGTGAGCAGGAGCTCGCGCGTCCGGAACCAGAAAACGACGTCAGCACTCAACCCTTCTGGGAGAGGATTGCTGCCATCGGTGCAAGAATTCCGCTGGAAGAGTGGGACAAGGTGCCGCGCGACCTTGCGAAAAACTTTGACCACTATCACTACGGAGCTCCGAAAGAGGAAGGCGAGGAATGACGGCGGTCTTCGGGGATACGAGCTTCTGGATCGCCTTGATAAACCCGATATTTCATCGTCCCCCCAACCAGCCTGCAATTCGCGGAAGTACTCTTGCTTTACACAAAGAGAAGCGACAAAGCGTGGAGCGATACGGATTGTTCATCTTTTCAGGTCATGGCTCGCGAAGGTCTCACCCGAGCTCTCACTCACGACCACCACTTCGAGCAGGCCGGCTTCCAGGCACTCCTTCGCGACTACAACTGAGGACCTCGCAGCGGGCTCGCGCGCATCGCGGTATCCTCTGCCCGCATGAGCTTGCTCTACACCGCCCACGTTCCGGCCGGAGCGGGCCCGTTCCCGGCCATCCTCCTTTTGCATGGCTGGGGTGCCAGCGCCCATGACCTGATCGGGCTCGCTCCAGCGCTCCATGACGGGCGCGCCATCGTCCTCTGTCCCCAGGGTCCAGTGCCCGTTCCGTTTGGCAACGGCCAGTATGGCTATGGCTGGTTCCCCCTGCGCATAGGGGCGCCTGTCGACGTCGCGGCCTTCGAGCGATCAGCGAATGCGCTGCGGGAATTCGTCGACATCGCCCTGAAGCGCTATCCCATTGATCCCAGGAGAGTCGCCGTGGCCGGCTTCAGCCAGGGCGGGGTCATGGGCTACGAGCTGGCCCTACGCGAGCCAGCACGCTTTGCCGGTCTCGCGGCCCTCTCCACCTGGTTTCCACAAGAGCTGGCGGAGACCCTCCCGAAGATTGCCGAGCAGGAAGGGTTTCCCGTGCTGATCGTCCACGGCACCCGTGACGACCGGATCGAGGTGGAACGGGCCCGGGAGTCGCGCGAGGCCCTGCGTCCCTACGGCGTCACCCTGACCTACCGCGAATTCGAGATGGGACACGAAATCCGCCCGGATGCCCTGCGGGTGATTCAGCAGTGGCTGGATGGGAAGGTGCTGGTCTGACCAGACGCAGCCGTCTTTGATAAGAAAGGCGAGGAAGCTGCCATGATTCAGGTAATCCGAGAGCGCGTCATCGTCGAACGGGAGGGGGTGATAGAGGTCCGTCACCCTGAGTTGGCGACTGGTACCCAGGCTGAAATCATCGTGCTCATCGAGCAGCCCGCAGCCGAGATGCCGCCCCTTGCAAGTTTCGTCGGAAAGGGGAAGGGTTGCTTTGCCAACGCCGCCGAGGTGGATGCCTTCCTCCGAGGGGAGCGTGACGATTGGGAGCCCTGCTCCAAGTGATTGGGCCGCCGGGCGGAATACTTTAAGGCTCGCTGGCCGGCGCGTCCTGTCTCGCTGGAATGGGTCCGGAGCACTATATGTTGGGCCATGGGGAGGCCCTGATCCCTGCCTCAGGGAGTGGCTTCCGAAGGCGTATGTTAGGCTCGCAAGTCCCCGAGGCAGCCCCGCCGCCGCCCGTCAAAGTTGATGAGAAAACGCAGTAACCAGCAGGTCTCACTCCAAGTCATTACGCTCCCTTCCGCCGGAGTGAGGAGTTTTCTGTGACGAATCCCACGGTGTCGCAGGAGGCCCGCTTCGCCACGCCGGCCGGGATGCTGCGCGCCCGGGCGGAGGAGCGGGCGGGCCAGGTGGCGTTCACCTTCCTGGCGGACGGCGAAGGGGAAGCGGCACGGCTGACCTATGAGGGGCTCGATGCCCAGGCGAGAGCGGTCGCAACCGTACTGCGAGAGACGGTGAGGCCCGGAGAGCGGGCTTTGCTGCTGTATCCGCCCGGCCTAGACTTCATCGCCGCCTTCTTCGGCTGCCTCTATGCCGGGGTGGTGGCGGTGCCGGCCTATCCACCCCGGCCGCACGACCGCTCGCAGACGCGGCTGCGCGCCATTGCCCGCGACGCGGAGCCGCGGGTGGCGCTCACCACCCGGCCGGTCCTGGCGGCGGTCGCCGCTCTCTTGGGCGTGGCGCCGGAGCTCGCCGCCCTGCGCTGGATCGCGACCGACGGGCTGCCGGCGGATGGCGAGGGGGACTTCTCCGAGCCGGACCCGCATGCGCTCGCCTTCCTGCAGTACACCTCGGGCTCGACCGCGGAGCCCAAGGGCGTCGAGGTCACCCACGCCAACCTGCTGCACAACGAGCGGATGATCGGCGCCGCCTTCGGTCAGGACGAGCGTTCGGTCGTGGTGGGCTGGCTGCCGCTCTACCACGACATGGGTTTGATCGGCAACGTCCTTCAGCCGCTTCATGCCGGCGGCCGGTGCGTGCTGATGTCGCCGGTGGCCTTCCTTCAGCGTCCGCTGCGCTGGCTGGAGGCGATCAGCCGCTATCGGGCCACGACGAGCGGCGGCCCCAACTTCGCCTATGAGCTTTGCGTGCGCAAGGCGACACCCGAGGCGCTCGCCGGGCTCGACCTGGCGAGCTGGCAGGTGGCCTTCAACGGCGCCGAGCCGGTGCGGGCCGAGACCCTGGAGCGTTTCGCCGCCACCTTCGCCCCCTGCGGTTTCCGGCCGGAGGCGTTCTATCTCTGCTACGGGCTGGCCGAGGCCACCCTGTTCGTCTCCGGCGGCGCCCGCGGCAGCCGGCCGCGGACGGAAGAGTGGCCGCCGAAGGCTCAGGACGCCCGCCCGGTGGTGAGCTGCGGCCACCCGTGGCTGGATCAGCGATTGGCGATCGCCGATCCCGAGACCGGGGAGGAGCGCCCTCCGGGGGAGGAGGGGGAGGTCTGGATCGCCGGACCCAGCGTCGCGCGCGGCTATTGGCAGAACGCGGAGGCCACGGCGCGCGACTTCAATGCCTTCTTGCTGACCGGGACGGGCTCGCGCGAAGGGCCGTTCCTGCGGACGGGGGACCTGGGCTTCCTGGCGGGCGGCGAGCTCTACGTCACCGGCCGGCAGAAGGACCTCGTCATCCTGCGTGGGCGCAATCACTATCCCCAGGACCTGGAGCGTACGGCCGAGGGGAGCCACCCGGACCTGCGGCCGGGAGGCAGCGCCGCCTTCGCCGTGGAGGCCGGCGGCGAGGAGCGGTTGGTGATCGCCCTGGAGGTGGAGCGCCGGCGCCGTGACGCCTTCGAGGAAGTGGCGGAGAAGGTGCGCCAGGCCGTGGCCAGGGAGCACGAGGTGCAGGTGTGGGAAGTCGTCGTCCTGCGCGCCGGCTCGCTGCCCAAGACTTCCAGCGGCAAGGTGCAGCGCAACCTCTGCCGGCGGCTCTACCTGGCAGGGGAGCTGGCGGTCCTGGGGCGCAGCGCCCTGGTGTTGGCCCCGGGGGCGGACCCGGCACCGGAGGTCGCCGCGGCCCTCACCCACGGCGGGCTCGCGGCCCTGGCGCCGGCCGAGCGCCGGCCGCTGCTCCTGGCCTGGCTGCGCGAGCGGGCGGCCGCCGTGCTGGGCGTTGCGGCAGAGGCCGTGGAGAGCCGGCCGCTGACGGCCCTGGGGCTCGATTCGCTGAGCGCGGTGGAGCTCAAGGGGAGCGTCGAGGCGGCGCTGGGTCTTTCCCTCCCCCTCGCCGAGCTGCTGCGGGGCTCGAGGGTCGCGGAGCTGGCGGACCTTCTGTTGGCGAGCCTCGACGCAGCTCCGGAAGAGGCGCCGCCGGTGCGCGCGCTCTCGCTTCGGGGCGACCAGCCGCTCTCCTCTGGACAGCGGGCGCTCTGGTTCCTGGAACGGCTGGCGCCGGAGGCCGGGGCCTACAACGTGGCAGTGGCGGCGCGGGTCGAGGGGCTGGACGTGGCGGCTTTGAAACGCGCCCTGGCGGCCTTGGTGGAGAGGCACGAAGCGCTGCGGACGGTGATCCGGGAGGTGGAGGGCGAGCCGGTGCAGCGGGCGGTGGACGGTCTCGCGCCGGACTTCGCCGTGGAGGAGGCGCGGGAGTGGAGCGAAGAGGGGCTCCAGAAGCGTCTCTGCCGGGAGGCCTGGCGCCCCTTCGACCTGGCGGCGGCTTCGCCGTTGCGGGTGCGGGTCTACGAGCGCGGCGGCGAGCGGGTTTTGCTGGTCGCCGTCCACCACACGGTGTGCGATTTCTGGTCGCTGGCGGTGGCGGCGCGAGAGCTCGCGGCGCTCTACGCCGGGGAGGAGCTGTCTCCCGCGGTCCTCCAGTATTCCGATTTCGTGCCCTGGCAGGCCGCCCTGCTGGAGCGCCGGGGCGAGCGGTTGGCGGAGTGGTGGCGCGCGGCGCTGGCGGAGGTGAAGGATCTCGATCTGCCGGCGGACCGTCCCCGTCCGCCGGTCCAGACCTGGCGCGGCCTCTCCCGTGGCCGCGAGCTTCCGGCCGCCCTCGCCGGCGAGCTGCGCCGTCTGGCGGCGGCGCACGGGACCACGCTCTTCGCGCCCCTGCTGGCGGGTTTCTCGGCCCAGCTCGGACGCTACGCGGGGCAGGACGACTTCGCGATCGGCGCTCCCACGGCCGGGCGCGGCGCACCGGAGTGGGCGGGCGCCGTGGGCTACTTCGTCAACCCGGTGGCGCTGCGGGCCGATCTCGCCGGGGATCCGGGCCTCGGCACCCTGCTCGGCCGGGCGGGGCAGACCGTGCTCGCGGCCCTGGAGCATGCGGACCTTCCCATCGCCTTGCTGGTGGAGCGGTTGCGGCCGTTGCGCGATCCGGCCCGGCCGCCGCTCTTCCAGGCGATGCTCACTCTCCAGCAGGCGCGCCCCGGAGACGATCCCGGCCTCGCCGCCTTTGCCCTGGGCGAGAGCGGCGCCCTCGTCCGCCTGGGTTCCCTGGAGCTCCAGTCGGTCGGTCTCGCGGAGCGCCGGGCCCAGCTCGAGGTCTCTTTGACCGCGGCGGAGCTTCCCGGCGGCGGCCTGGGCCTGTCGCTCGAAGTCAACGCCGGCCTTTTCGACGCTGCCACGGCGGAGCGGATGCTGGGGCACTTCCAGACCCTGCTGGTGGCGGCGGTGGCGGATCCGGAGCGTGCGCTGTCCAGCCTGCCGCTCCTCACCGACGCCGAGCGGGACGAGCTGCTCCACGACTGGCGGGCTCCGTCCGCGGCGTCCGGTCCGGCGCCGGTCCGCCCTCTGCACGAGCTGGTGGCCGAGAAGGCAGCCCAGTCGCCCGGCGCCCTGGCGGTGACGGTGGAGGATGAGGAGAGGCTGACGTACGTCGAGCTGGTGGCGCGGGCGGACGCGCTGGCCCGCCATCTGCGGCGGATGGGCGTGGAGCCGGAGATGCCGGTGGCTCTCTGCGTCGAGCGCTCGGCCGACCTGGTGACCGGCGCTCTGGGCATTCTGGCGGCGGGCGGCGTCTATCTTCCCCTCGATCCCGACGACTCGCCGGCGCGGCTGGCGTTCATCCTCCAGGACGCCGGCGCGGCGGCCCTGGTCAGCCAGCGCCGGGTGACCGCGCGGCTGCCGGCGACGGAGACGCCGGTCGTCCTCCTCGACGAGCTGATGGCGGAGGAGACGGCGCCGGTACCACGGCCTCGGGTCCTGCCCGGGCACCTCGCCTACCTGATCTACACCTCGGGCTCGACCGGCCGGCCCAAAGGGGTGGCGGTGACGCACGCCGCGATCATCGAGCACTGCCAGACCTGGGGGCGCGTCTTCCGGTTGACGGCGGACGATCGGATCCTGCAGTTCTCCTCGGCCGGTTTCGACGTCGCGGTGGAGCAGATCTTCTCGGTGCTCCTGGCGGGGGCGACCCTAGTGCTGCGCGGGCCGGATCTCTGGGGCACCCGCGAGATGATGGAGCGGATCGCGGCACTCGCGCTGACCATCGTCGACTCCCCGGCGGCTTTCTTCAGCCGCTGGATGCAAGACGCCGGCGACCGCGCTGACCCCGGCCTGCCCGCCAGCCTGCGCCTGGTTTGCATCGGCGGCGAGGAGCTGCGGGCAGAGACCGTCCGCCGCTGGCGCGGCACGGCGCTCGCGCGCGTGCCGCTGCTCAACTGCTACGGGCCGACCGAAGCGGTGATCTCGGCCACCCTTCACGCGGCGCGGCCGGAGGACGGCGAGGCGGGGCCGGTGCCCATCGGACGTGCCCTGCCGGGGCGCGTGGCCCGGGTGCTCGACCGCCACGGCAACCCCCAGCCGGTGGGCGTGCCCGGCGAGCTGTGCCTGGGCGGCCTGCTGGCCCGCGGCTACCTGGGGCGGCCGGACCTCACCGCCGAGCGTTTCGTCCCCGACCCGTTCGGCACGCCGGGGGACCGCCTCTACCGGACCGGCGACGTGGCACGGCGCCGAACGGACGGTTCGCTCGAATTCCTCGGCCGGCTGGACGATCAGGTGAAGGTCCGCGGCGTCCGCGTCGAGCCCGGCGAGGTCGAGGCCGTGCTGGCGGAGCACCCCGAAGTGGGGGAGGCCACCGTCCTGGTCCTCGGGGAGCCGGGGGGCGAGCGGCGGCTGGTGGCCTTCGTGGCGCCCGCTCTGCCCGCGGACCTGCGCGCCTTCCTCCGCGCCCGCCTGCCGGATGCCATGATCCCCGCCGCCTGGGTGGCCCTCCCGTCCCTGCCTTTGAACGTCAACGGCAAGGTGGACCGCGCCGCGCTGGAGCGCCGGGCCGGCGAGGCGGGAGCCCTCCAAGAGGCCGGGTCCGAGGCGCCGCGGACGCCGGACGAGGAGCTGCTGGCGGGGATCTGGGCGGGCCTCCTGGGGCGCGAGCGGGTGGGCGTTCACGACGACTTCTTCGCCCTCGGCGGGCACTCGCTCCTCGCCACGCGGGTGGTCGCCCAGGTGTCCCGCGTCTTCGGGGTGGACCTGCCGCTCGCCGCCGTCTTCCAGGCGCCCACCGTGGCGCGGCTGGCGGAGCGGATCGCCGGGTCGTCGCCGGCTGAGGCGGCGCCGCCCGTCCTTCCCGTGCCTCGCGCTCCTGGAGAGCCTCTCCCCCTCTCCTTCGCCCAGCGCCGGCTCTGGTTCCTGGAGCAGCTCGAGCCGGGCACGGCCCTCTACAACGTACCGGGCGAGGTCCGTCTGACCGGCCCCCTGGACGCGCCCGCCCTGGCCGCGGCGTTCGCGGAGGTGCTGCGGCGGCACGAAGCCCTGCGCACCGTCTTTCTCCAGGTGGATGGCGAGCCGTTCCAGCGGGTGGAGCCGGCGGCGGCGGGCGCGCTTCCTGTGATCGATCTGACGGAATGGTCAGATCGGTCGGATCTGCCAGCGCGACGGCGAAAAGCCGAAGAAGTGGAGCGGCTGGCCGTCGCCGAGGCGGCGCGGCCCTTCGACCTCGCCCGAGGCCCCGTCTGCAGGGGGCTACTACTGCGTCTCGGGCCGCAGGAGCACCGGCTGCTGGTCACCTTCCATCACATTGCCGCGGACGGCTGGTCGCTCGGGCTGTTCCTGGACGAGCTGTCCGCCCTCTATGAGGGAGCGCCGCTCCCTGCGCTCCCCATCCAGTACGCCGACTATGCGGTCTGGCAGCAGGATTGGCTGCGGGGAGAGGTGCTGGAGCGCGAGCTCGCCTACTGGCGTGGCAGGCTCGCGGGCCTGCCGGTGCTGGAGCTGCCGGCGGACCGGCCGCGGCCGGCGGTGCGCGATCCGCGGGGCTCGGTGCGCTCCGTGGGGCTGACGGCCGGGGAGGCGGAGGCGATCGAGCGGCTCGCCCGGCGCCAGGGAGCCACCCTCTTCACGACCCTCCTCGCCGCTTTCCAGGCCCTGCTGGCGCGCCTCACCGGCGAGGCGGCGGTCCCGGTCGGTGCTCCGGTCGCCAACCGTCGCCGCCCCGAGGTGGAGCGGCTGATCGGCCTGTTCGTCAACACGCTGGTGCTCGACGTGCGGCTGGGAGACGACCCTCCCCTGCGCGATCTCCTGGTGCGGGGGCGGGAAGCGGCTCTCGGCGCCTATGCACACCAGGACCTCCCCTTCGAGCGGCTGGTCGAGGAGCTGCAGCCGAGCCGGGCCGCGAGCCAGAACCCTCTCTTCCAGGTGATGCTGGTCCTGGAGGAGCCGCTGCCGGCGCGCCGGGCTGCCGGGCTCGGCCTCGAGCCCGTGCGGCGCCACGGTGGCACGGCCAAGTTCGATCTCCTCTTGGCGGTCTCGCCGCGCTTCGACGGCGGCTGGGACGTCTTCGCCGAGTATGCCGCCGCCCTCTTCGAGCCGGTGACGATCGACCGGTGGCTCGCTCACTGGCGGACTCTTCTACAGGGGGCCGCAGCGGCCGATCCGTCGGCGCGCCTCTCCACCCTTCCGCTTTTGTCCGCCGCCGCGCAGCAGCAGGTCGCCGCCGAGTGGAACGACACCGGCGTCGATTTCCCGCCGGGCCAGGGCCTCCACGACCTGGTGGCGGCGCAGGCGGCGCGCACGCCGGACGCGGAGGCGGTAGTGGGGGAGCGGGAGCGGATCACCTACCGCGAGCTGATGGCGCGGGCGGAAAGCCTCGCCGGGCACCTGAGGAACCTGGGCGTGGGTCCCGAGGTGCGTGCCGGCCTCTGCCTGGAACGCACGCCGGACCTGGTGGCGGCGATCGTGGGCATCCTCCAGACCGGCGCCGCCTACGTGCCGCTCGATCCCGCGTACCCCCAGGAGCGGCTGGAGCTGATGCTCGCCGACTCGGGGGCGCAGGTGCTGGTCACCGGCTCCGCGCTGGCTGAGCGCTTCGCCTTCTTCGGCGGTGCCAAGGTTCTGATCGACCAAATCGGACCGATCGGACCGATCGGTCGAATTGCCGCCGCTGGAAACCTCGCCTACGTCATCTACACCTCGGGCTCGACCGGCCGGCCCAAGGGAGTGGGGATCGAGCACCGGAGCGCCGTCGCCTTCGTGCGCTGGGCCCTGGCGAGCTTCCCGCGCCAAGACCTCGAAGGAGTGCTGGCGGCGACCTCGATCTGCTTCGACCTCTCGATCTTCGAATTCTTCGTGCCCTTGAGCTGCGGCGGCCGGGTGATCCTGGCGCCGAGCATCGCCGGCCTGCCGCAGCTCGCGGCCATGGCGGAGGTGACGCTGGTCAACGCCGTCCCCTCGCCCATGGCCGAGCTGGTGGAGCGCCCGCTGCCGGCGGGGCTGCGCACGGTGAACCTGGCAGGCGAGGCGCTCAAGCCGGACCTCGTGGCCCGTCTCTATGCCCACCGCCAAGTCGAGCGCGTGTTCAACCTCTACGGCCCCAGCGAGGACACGACGTACTCGACGTGGACGCTGGTGCCGCGGGGGGCGGAGCTGGTCTCGATCGGCCGGCCGCTCGCCAACCGCCGCGCCCGAGTGCTGGGCCGGTACGGCGAGGCGCTGCCCGTGGGCATCCCCGGCGAGCTGTTCCTGGGCGGCTCGGGTCTGGCACGCGGCTACCTCGGGCGGCCGGAGCTGACGGCGGAGCGCTTCGTCCCGGACCCCTATGGTCCGCCCGGCGCACGGCTCTACCACACCGGCGATCGGGCGCGGCTGCTGCCGGACGGCCGCATCGACTTCCTCTGCCGCCTCGACCACCAGGTGAAGCTCCACGGCGTGCGCATGGAGCTGGGGGAAGTCGAGGCCGCCCTGGAGCGTCACCCTCGGGTTCGGCAGGCGGTGGTGGCGCTGCGCTCGGACGGGCCGGAAGGGGTGCGGCTGGTGGGCTATCTGGTGCCTGCGGTGGTGCCGGAGGAGGGGGGAGAGGACCTGGCCGTGGAGCTCGCCGGCTTCCTGCGCGGCCTCCTGCCCGGGATCATGGTCCCCACCGCCTGGGTGGTCCTGCCGGCCCTACCCCTTTCGCCCAACGGCAAGGTGGACCGCCGGGCCCTGCCGGCGCCGGAGCGCTCCGGCCCGGCGGACGACACGGCGCCGCGCAACGCCACGGAGGCGAAGCTCGCCGCCGTCTGGCGCGAGGTGCTCGGCCTGGAGCGGCTGGGGATCCACGACGACTTCTTCGCGGTGGGCGGGCACTCGCTGCTGGCCGTGCGGGCGGCGTTCCGCACGTCCGAGGCCTTCGGCTTCGAGCTGCCGGTCTCGGCCCTGTTCCAGGCGCCCACCGTGGCGTCCCTGGCGCAGTGGCTGGAGCGCTCCCGGCCGGAGACCGCGCCGGCGTCGATCCCCGCCGCGCCGCCCGCGGGTCCCTATCCCCTCTCCCTGGCCCAGCAGCGCCTCTTGCTGCTCGACCGGCTGGAGCCCGGCAACGCGGCGTACAACCTAGGGCTGGCCTTGCGCCTCACCGGGCCGCTCGACGAGGGGCGGCTCGCGGCGAGTCTGAGTGAGGTGGTGCGCCGGCACGAGCCGCTGCGCACCGTCTATGCCGAGGCGGCGGAGGAGCCGGTCCAGGTGGTTCTGCCGGCCTCTGAAAGCCCAAGCAGGGACTTCGACGTTAGGGATATTAGGGACGAAGAACGGCGCGGGCTCCTGGGGGAGGTCGTGCAGGCCGAGGTGGCGCGGCCGTTCGACCTCCAGCGGGGACCGGTCGTGCGCTTCCTCCTCATCCGCCTGGCGCCGGCCGAGCACGTCCTCGTCGTCACCGTCCACCACATCGCGGCGGATGGCTGGTCGTTGCAGATCCTGCTGCGCGACCTCGGGGCCTTCTACGCCTCCTCGCCGCTGCCGCCGCTCCCTCTGCGCTACGCCGACTGGGCGCTCTGGCAGCGCAGCGCCCTCGCGGGACCCGCCCTGGACGAGCAACTCGCCTTCTGGCGCCGGGAGCTGGGCGGTGTGCCCCCCCTGGAGCTGCCGGCGGACCACTCGCGGCCGGCGGTGATGGGCCGTGGCGGGGCGGCCCGGAAAGTGGAGCTGCCGCCCGGGTTGACCACGGCGCTGCGGGAGCAGGCGCGCGGCGAGGGGGCGACGTTGTTCACGGTCCTCCTGGGCGGTTTCTTTGCGTTGCTCGGCCGCTACTCCGGCCAGGACGACTTCGCCGTGGGGATCGCTGCGGCGGGGCGCAGCCGGCGGGAGCTGGAAGATCTGGTCGGTTTCTTCGTCAGCACCCTGGCGTTGCGGGCGCCGCTGGCCGGGGACCCCGGCTTCGGCGAGTTGGTGCGGCGGGTGCGCGGCCGGGTGTGGGAGGCGCAGGCGAACGAGGACGTCCCCTTCGAGCGGGTGGTGGAGGAGCTGCAGCCTGAGCGCGATCCGGCGCGGACTCCCATCTTCCAGGTGATGTTCTCGTTCCTCGGCACGCCGGGTGGCGCCCCGCGGCTGCCAGGGTTGGAAATGGAGCTCGTGGATTACGAGGCCACGGCCGCCAAGTTCGACCTCACGCTGGCGCTCCACGACCTGGACGCGGGGGTGACCGGCGGCCTGGAGTACCAGACCTCCCTCTTCGAGCCGGCGACGGTCGAGCGGCTGACCGGCCACTTCCAGGCCCTGCTCGCCGGGGCCGCGGCCGAGCCCGGGCGGCGCGTCTCCGAGCTCCCCCTGCTGTCCGCGGCCGAGCGCCGGCAGCTCGTGGAGTGGGGGAGCGCGGTCGAGCCCGGCGCCGCGGAGGCGGTGCCCGTCCACCTCCGGTTCGCGGCGCGGGCGCGTCAGGCGCCGGCCGCGCCGGCCGTGGTCACCGCCGGCGCGACCGTCGCCTATGGCGAGCTCGACGCCCGCGCCAACCGCCTGGCCCACCGTCTGCGGGCGTTGGGAGTAGGCCCTGAGGTGCCGGTCGCCGTCGCCCTCGAGCGGTCGCCGGAGCAGATCGTGGCCCTCCTCGCCGTGCTCAAGGCCGGCGGCGTCTACGTGCCGGTCGATCCACAGTATCCCCGCGAGCGGCGCGAGCTGATGCTGGCGGACTGCGGCGCGAAGCTGCTCGTCGGCCATCAGGAGGTCCCGGGCGTCGCCCTGGTGCCGCCCGGGGCCGGCGAGGAGGGCGGGTGGAGCGACGCCGGTCCGGCCGTCCCCATCCACCCTGGGATGCTCGCCTACGTCATCTACACCTCGGGCTCGACCGGCCGGCCCACGGGTGTCGGCGTGCCCCATGGGGAGCTCGCCCGGCATGCGGCGGCGATGGTCCGCCTCTACCGCTTGACGGCAGCCGACCGGGTGCTCTATTTCGGGTCGCCGAGCTTCGACGCCGCCCTGGACCACGTGCTGCCGGTCCTCGCCGTGGGGGCGGGAGTGGTGTTGCGGGGCGCCGAGGCGTGGGGCGCGGACGAGCTGGCGCGCTACAGCGAGGAGCTGGGGTTGACCGTGGTGGACCTGCCCACGGCCGTCTGGCACCTGTGGGCCCAGGAGGGTGGGAGGCTCGCCGCGGCACCCCCGGCGCTACGCCTGGTGATGGCGGGCGGCGAGGAGATGCTGTTCGAAGCGGTGCGCCAATGGCGGCGGACGCCGCTCGCCGGCGTGCGTCTGCTCAACGGCTACGGTCCCACCGAGGCGGTGATCACGGCCACCGCTCACGAGGTCACGGGCGGGCCGGACGAGGAGGGCACGGTACCCATCGGCGCGCCGCTGCCGGGCCGCTCGGCCCATGTGCTGAACGCTGCAGGGGAGCCGGCTCCCCTTGGGGTCCCCGGCGAGCTGTGCCTCGGCGGCGTGCTGGCCCGCGGGTATCTGAGAGACCCGGCGCGCACGGCCGCGCGGTTCGTGCCCGACCCCTTCGGTCCTCCCGGTGCCCGGTTGTACCGCACCGGCGACCTGTCCCGGCGGCGTCCGGACGGTCTCCTGGAGTTCCTGGGCCGCCGCGACCGGCAGGTCAAGCTGCGCGGCTTCCGCATCGAGCTGGGGGAGGTCGAGTCCGCCCTGCTCTCCCATCCGCAGGTGCGGGAGGCCGCCGTGCTGGCGGTGCCCGGCGCGGACGGCGACCGGCGGCTCGCCGCCTACGTGGCGGCGACCGGCGGCGGGCGGCCGGATGCCGCCGGGTTGCAGGCCCATCTCGCGGCGCGGCTGCCGGCCTACATGATCCCCGCCGCCTTCGTGGTGCTC
>DASUEN010000003.1:0-2962 GCA_036275055.1 Thermoanaerobaculia bacterium | reverse complement strand
GCAGCGTCACCATCACGGTGAACCCGACGACGACGAGCAAGCTGTCGGTGGTGGCGTCGACCCCGCAGACCGCGGGCGTCGCGTTCAACGTCACCGTGACCGCGCAGGACGCGTTCAACAACACCACGCCCGCGTACACGGGCACGGTTCACTTCACGAGCACGGACGGCGCGGCGACGTTGCCGTCCAACTACACGTTCACGGGCGGTGACGCCGGAGTCCACGTGTTCTCTGCGACGCTGCGGACCTCGGGATCTCGCACGATCACCGCGACCGACACGGTGACGGGAGTCTCCAAGACCTACCACAACCCCCCGGGGAACGTCTGCGGCGGGGCGGACGTGGATGCGTTGTAAAGGCCGACACGTCGCGGCGTGCCGCTGACGTGTCGGAGACATGTCCACCGCTCTCCTGGCGAGGCGGCCCAACTTTCAGGGCTTCCTCGAAGCTCCATGATTTCAGAGAGTTGCATTCCCTGCGCCCCATGGCATGGCCATTGCCTGGCAAGGGTGGCGACGACTCAACGTCACCTTTACTTCAGGAGGCTGTTCCCATGATCCGCAAGGCTCTGATCCTTCTCCTCGCTCTCTGCTTCTGCGCTCCGGCCTTCGCCGCGGTCAGCATTGCATGCCCGGCGGCCAATACGGTCAAGGTCCACAGGATTCCCCACTCCATCAATTCCTACTTCACCGCGGTCAGCGACGGCGTCGAGTTCGGCGGTTTCGGCTTCGGCTGGAACCTCGACGGTGTCCTGATCAAAGCGCAGGTGACGGATTTCAATGGGAGCTGGAGCATGGTCTGCACCTATGGCCCGCAAGGATTCACCGAGAGCCTGCAGAGCTCCAGCTCACAGACCTTCAAGTCCTGCACCTTCGCGAACGGCACCCAGACCTGCAACGGCTCGATCCAGCAATGCACCCTCAGTTGCCCCTCACAGCCGACCTTCACCACGGCGGCGGATGCCAAGAAGAAGAAGTAGCCGTAGAACGAGCGTGCCGCGCGCAAGAACGCCAGCGTGACGACGCCCACCGGCCCCCTCGAGCCGCTATGCTATGGGATCTAGAGGAGGAGCCCATGAAGAAGAGTCCGAAGCTGAAGCTGTCCAGGGAGACCCTGCGAAACCTCGGCGAGCCCTATCTCAGAAAGGCTGCGGGTGCCGTCTCGGCCGACTGCCTGACCGGGCAGTGTCTCACCGCGGAAGTCTCCTGCGTACCCCATCCCACCGAGAACGGCTGCGACTCGGAGACCTGCTGACCGCTGAAGCCGGCCTTCCCTCTCCTCCCGGCCGGGAGGAGAGGGCTTGGGATTTCGCCCCTGACGCCGACGGGTCGTATAGACTGACCGGAGCAGTCACCGGGTCCATGAAATGAGAAACGAGCTCGTCAACATCGGCGGTACCTCCGCCTCCTTGGAGGCCGGCTCGCCGGTCCGCCTGTCGTTCGCGGCGGCGCGCAGCTCGCCGTGCAGCGACTGCGCGCAGTCTCCCTGCTGCACGTACCTGCCGCTTCAAACCTTCTCGATCAGCACCCTGGCGGAGCTCGACAATGCGGCGTTTCTGCTCAATTTCGACCGGATCGAGCTGAACGTCAACAGCGCCGGCCTCTGGAGCGCCTACTACGCGCAGCCGTGCTCGTTTCTCGATGCCGGAACCTACGGTTGCCGGCTGCACGGCACGCCGGAGCAGCCCGACATCTGCGTCCACTACAATCCTTATCAGTGTTTCTACAAGCCGGCGTTTCGCGGCGGCGGCTCGGAGCAGGTGATCCGCATGGACCGCGCCCGGCTGGAGCATCTCTCCACTCTGGTGGCGTTCGACGAGGACCGCAACGTCTGCGATCAACCGGACTGGGAGACGACGGTGCGGGAGCTGGCGCGCTTGCCGCTGGCCGAGAGCCTGAAGCCGGCGGAGGAAACGCCGCCGGAGGAGGATCCCACCGCGTCCTGGCGCGACCTCGTGCTCCTCGGGCGCCGGCCGGGCGACGGCGCGGCGGCGGCGTTCAATCCGGCCGATCCGTGCGAGGGGTGCGGCGCCTGGTGCTGCAAGAGCCTGATCTTCCCCCAGCCCGTCCCCGCCACCGCCACCAACCTCGATTATTTCCGCTTCTGCCTGGGTTTCCCGGGAGTGCAGCTCGGCATCGCCGAGGGGGTGTGGGCGGTGATGGTGATGACCCGCTGCCGCCATCTGGTCGGCAACCGCTGCAGCGTCTACGGCCTGCCCGAGCGCCCTTTGCGCTGCCGGTACTACAGCGCGCAGAGCTGCGGCTACAAACCGGTCTTCACTTATGAGCGTCCCGAAAACCTTTTCCGGATCGGCCGCGCCGAGCTACCGGCCTTGACTAGCCTGATCAGCTTCGACGCTTATGGGCAGGTCGAGGAGATGCCGCCTGTCGCGCGGATCCGCGAGCGGATCGAGGAGGGTTTCCGGGCGATCAGAAATCGTTCGTGATGTTGACGTTCTGCACGGCGGTGGCCTTGTAGTTGGCTCCGCCCGTATCCTTGATGAACTTGACGTCGCAATCGATCGAGGTCGGGAACGTGTTGTTGACGTAGGTTACGATCCAGGCTTTCGCGAAGACCTCCGCGGCGGCCGCGGTGGCCGCCGTGAAGGGTCCGCCAGCGGCGGCGGCGCCGGGGAGCAGATTGGCCTTCGCCACCCGCGTCGCGGCCGGCTTGGCCATGTATTTGTTTTTCGCCCAGGTCGAGATCCCGGGATTGCCGAGATAGTTGCCCGTCACCTCGTAATCAGCCCACTCGTCGTTACCGGCGAGCTTGGTCCAGTCGATGATCGTCTGCTCCACCCGGTTCGAGTGCAGCCCGTTGAGGGAGCGGGTGAACGGAGCGAGATTTTTGTGCTCGCCCTTGCCGGAGAGCTTCTGGCTCAGGAAGTGCCCCTGGCAGAAGGGGTTGCCCGCCAGGTTCTGGAAGAGCGGCCAATGGTTGGGCCGCTTGCCCCCCACGCCCG
>DASUEN010000002.1:0-18981 GCA_036275055.1 Thermoanaerobaculia bacterium | reverse complement strand
GTATGGATCCAGTCGCCGTCGAAGGCGCCCGGATTCTCGGTCGCGATTCCGAGGGCGTCGAGGATCGTTGAAAGGGGGCTCAGGGTATCGGTAGTCATCGGGGATCTCTCCTGGAAAGGCAGGTGTGCTGCAGGGCAGGTGAGGATATCAAATCTGGAGGAACAGGACAGGGACAGCAGGGACTTCAGGGACAACAAGGACAGGGGAGGATGCATGTCCCTGAAGTCCCTGCTGTCCCTGAAGTCCCTCTGCCGGGCAAGATCGCTCCCAGCCGCTACAATGCCGGCGATGGCCGGCCTTGTTCCCGCTTTGCTCCTCGCCCTCTTCGGCGCCTGGTGCGGCACGTTCGCCTGGGGGGCGCAGGCGCCGGCCGCGACGGCGGCGGCGATCTCCCTCCTGGGGTTTCTCGGCTGGACCGGCGCGCCGTGGCGCGATCCCCTGCGGCTGGGCACGGCGGGGCGGCTCTTGCCGGCGGCGTTGTGGATCGCCGTGGCGGCGGCGTGCTGGGCTTCCCCGGTCCCTCGCGCGGGACGGATGGCCGTGATCCTGCTGCCGGCCTTCCTCGCGCTGCCGGCTGCCGTCGCCGGCTGCTGGCGGCGGGAGGCGGACCGGCGCCGGGGATTGCGCGCCGTGGCCCTGGCCGTGGCAAGCGTGGCGCTGTGGTCACTTCTCGACTGGTGGCTCCTGGGCTCGCCCCGGCCGGCGATGCCCCTGGGGCACCACAACCTCCTCGCCGCGTGGCTGGTGATCCTCCTCCCCCTGGCCGTGCTGCCGGCGCGGGAGCCGGGTCCATGGCGGTATTCGGGGCTCGCGGCCGGGGGGCTCGCGGTGCTGGCGATCCTCGCCAGCCGCTCGCTCGCGGGGTTCGCGGCCCTGGCGCTCTCGGCCCTCGCGGGTTTCGGCGCCCGCGCCGGGGAGCGGCAGCGGCGCTGGTGGGCCGTGCTCCTCGCCCTCGCTCTCCTCGTCTCGTTCGTCGAGCTCCCCCGCGTGCTGCAGATCGTCTCCGGCAAGGACCCTTCGGCGCAGGCGCGCAGCACCTATCTCGCGGCGGGGTGGAAGGGGTTCACGGCCCGCCCTCTCCTGGGCTGGGGACCGGGCTCCGCGGCGTGGACCGCCGCGGCGTTCCTCGATCCCCTCCCCGGCGTGAACCCCTGGGGGGAGGCGGTGGGGGAGCTCCACTCGCTCCCCATCGAGCTCGCCTATGAGTTGGGGGCGACCGGGCTCCTCCTCGCTTTCGCCGTCCCCCTCCTGTTCTTCGTGCGCCGCACGGCGGAGCGCCAAGAGGGGCGGGACCCGGCGCTGCTCGCCGCCGGTCTCCTGGGGCTCGGCGGCGGCGCCGTGGCCGCTCTCGGCAGCGGCGCCCTGGCGATGACGGCCCTCCCCGTCGCCGCGGTGGTGGCGGCCGGCGCCGCCCTGGCGGGGAGCGGGCGGGGGAAGGCGCGCCCGGAATCGCCCTGGCCCGTGCGGGTCTACGCCCTGGCGGCGCTCCTCGCCCTCACCCCCTCGGAGGCTGCCCACTGGCGGTACGACCGCGCGGTGGCCGCGGACGTCGCGCAACACGGCCAGGAGGCCGAGGCCGAGCTGGCCGCGGCGGTGCGGCTCGACCCGGGCTTCCCCCTCTATCCCGTGCGCCTGGCCTTGCTGCGCAGCCGCCGTCCCGGGGAAGCCGTGGCCGCGGCCGATCTCGCCCGCCACGGGGCCGAGTTGGGGCGCGCCGCTCCCGCGCTCTGGCTGGTGGCCGGCGTCCTGGGCTACGCGGCGAAGAGCCCGTGGGCCGGCGACGCCCTGGAGCGGGCGTGCCGTCTCGATCCCCTCGCCCCCTTCCCCCCGTTCTACGGCATGCTGGCGGCGCCCGGCGACGCCGAGGCTCCGGCCCGCGGCGCCCACGCCCTGCTCGCTGAGCCCAAGCTCGCCGCCGCCGTGTTCTGGCAGCGCCGTCCCGAGCTCTTCGGCCGCACGCTGGAAGCCGTGCGGGGGTGGCCCGGGGTGGACACGGGGTGGAAGCAGGCCCTTTTCACCGGGGTCGAGGCGCTCCCGGCGCCGCCCTCCCCTGGAGCGCCCCAAGAGAGCCGCGAATGGCTGATCCTGAGCCTCGATACGGAGGCCAGCAGCTCGGTGTCGCTCGCCGCCTTCCGCCGCCGCCCGTGGCCCGCCCGCTGGCCCCTCGTCCAGGTGCGAAAAGAGGGCGTGACCCGCCTGGGTTTGCCGCCGGCGACCGCGGCTCCAGGGACCTCGGCGGCAGCTTTCGCCGCGGTTCCGTGTCGCCGCCGTTCACTCTATGGGCAGGCGCTGCTCACGCCGTGAGCACCCCTTCCGAGCCTCCCCCGATCTCCACAACGCCTGTGGAAAACCTTGTGGGAAACTCCCCGCGAAGCGGACCAAACGCCCGCTGGTACAGGGGTTTGCCGCGCTTTGAACAAATTCTTGTGCAAACCGAATAAGCCCTTTCGAATCAGGGGTTTGAAAAATGCCGCTCGCTCCCGGCGGGGCTGCTTCCGGCGCCTTCCCCACCGCGGGAGTGTGCGGTTTTCCACAGCGCGGCCGTGCGTCCTCCAGAGAGGGCGCTCAGCCGGCCTGGTGAGGGAGCTTCAGTGGTGGTAGATCTCGGAGACGAAGGGGCCGGCCATGAAATGAGCGGGGTCGACCTGGCTCTGCAGGCAGACGCCGCGGACCTCCCCGTTCAGGAGGAAGCGAGCGGACTCCGCGAGGCCGGCGGCGGTGGTCCCCTGGATGGCCTTGAGGGTACGGGCGCCCACCCGGCAGGGACGGATGAGGCGCGAGCTTTCCACCCGGCGGAGCGCGCCCCGGGCGTCGCGCCCCTCGACGGCGGCGTAGATCACCACCAGGTCGTCGTCCACGAAGGGGACCTCGGCCTCCATCTTCGCCAGCAGGTAGCTCGTCGTGTCGGCGCCGGGAGGGACGTTCTCCAGCAATTCCTCGATCCAGGCGTAGTGGCCGGGGTAGCGCAGGGTCTTGTAGTCGAGGTTGCGGACCTTCCCTTCCAGGGCCAGGGGGAGGTCGGCCGCGCCGCCGGAGGTGAGGGCCTCCTCGTAGACCACGCCGTTCAGGGTCACCGTCGCCCGGTCCGCGAGCGAGGGGCGGGTGGTCCGCCGGTGGTTGCGCAGCACCGTGGCGGGCTCCACGTACTCGGTGGCGACGCCCACCGAGCTCCAGGTGAAGCCGTAGTAGTGGGGAGGGCGCACGGTGGTGGTCAAGGCGCCGACGCGCATCTCCAGCAGGTCCACGCCTCCGACGCCGTGCTCGCGGCAGAACTCCTGGAACAGTTGATGGCCGAGGACATCCACGTACCCCGGGGCGAGGCCGGTTTGCAGGAGGAAGCCCTGGTCCGCGCCCGCGGCGATCTCCTGGATCTCCTCGGTCTCCTTGACGTGCTCGGTGAGGTTGGCGTAGTGGAGGCCGGCGTCACGGGCGAGCCGCGCCATGCGCGGCGCCTCTTTGCCCGGCAGGCAATCGAGGAGGATCTCGCTCCTGGAGAGAACGGCGCCGAGCTCGTCGCTGGTTCCCTCCTCGGGCAGAAGGAAGGCGTGAACCTCGCCCGGCCTATCCGAGCCCTCCCGGATCCAGGCCGCGGCGTCGTTCGCCCGCTCCAGGCTGGCGTCGCCGAGGAAAAGGTCGACTTCGAAGTCCCCCAACTCCCGCAGCAGGAGCCCGGCGGCGGTGCCCATGCCGCCGGCTCCGGCGATCAAAACCTGGTGTTTCTTGCTCATCGGCGCACGCTCGTCTCACGGCTCGCCCAAGCGGAGGAGCCGGGTCACTGTGGGTCCCATGATTGGGGGCAGGAGACGGGTGACGCCCCGCTCCCGGGAAAGCCGGCGCATCCTAGCACCCGGCCGCGACGGGGGTCAACGAACGGATTCGGAGGACGAGCTCGCGGCTTCGGGGGGCTCGGCCGTGGCACCCGAGCGCCGCCGCACGGGGAGGCCGGCGAGCGCCGTCTTGTTGCGCCCCGTCTCCTTGGCCACGTACATGGCGGCGTCGGCCAGGCGGAGGAGGGAGCTCTTGCTCCCCTCCAGCGGCAGGTCGGGCTCCAGGTGCTGGCGCAGCGAGGCGATGCCGATCGAGCAGGTGATCCCCTTGAGGTGGAGCGGATCGGGCTGGATGTCCCCCGGGCCGGCGCAGAAGGTGTAGCCCACGATCTCGGCGCGGATGTCCTCGGCCACGTCGATCGCCCCCTCGATGTCGCGGCCGGGGAGGAGGAGCACGAACTCGTCGCCACCGTAGCGGGCGGCGATCCCCCCGCTGCGCTTCACCTTGCGGCGCAGGAGGTGCCCCACCTCGCGCAGCACCTGGCTGCCGGCGAGGTGGCCGTGGGTGTCGTTGACGTGCTTGAAGTAGTCGAGGTCGAGGAACAGCAGGGCGAGGTCGAGCGCTTCGTCCTTGCAACGGCGGATGGTGTCCGCCAGGGCGATGTGGAGGTAGCGGTCGTTGTAGAGCCCCGTCAGGTTGTCGCGCTTGGCGATCTCCTGCGCCTGGCGGCCGTCGAGCACGTTGGTGATGGAGATCGAGATGTAGCCGGCGAAGATCTCCAGGAGGTTGCGGTCCTCCTGGCTGTAGCCCGGGGCGTCGCGGCGGTTGATCAGCTCGAGGACGCCGCACACCTCCTGCTCGATGCGGATGGGGATCGCCACCAGCGACTCCGTCTGGTAGCGGGTCTGCTCGTCCATCGCCCGGTAGAAGAAACGGTCGCTGGGGGCGTAGGGAGTGGAGTAGGTCTCCCCCGTCATGTAGACCCGGCCGGCGATCCCCTGGTCGGCGGGGATGGTCTGTCCCACCAGGCACGACGACTTCTCACCGAAGGCGGCGATGAAGGTGAGGTTGTTCAGCCGCCGGTCTTCCTTCTTGTCCGAAGGATCGTCGAGCAGGATGGAGCCCGCCGCTGAGGGCACGAAGCTGTTGGCCCGGCGCAGCACCTCGACCAGGTTCTCGGCGAGGCTCAGCTCCAGCGGGAAGCTCGGAGTCGCCCGCCGCCGCTCCAGGAAGCGCTCGAGCTGCACGGGCTCCAGGGAGTGAAAAGCGTCCGGCGTGCGGAATCCTTCGTCTTCCGGCAGGCTGGCCTGTACCTGCGCGTTACCCACCGTTACGTCACCCTCCCCAATAGCTTGAGCCTGACTTCCTGGGGACGATAGCAGAAGTTGCGGTGCAACGAAACGGGGGGAGGGGTGGCCGGCCCTGCCTACTGCAGCCGCCGCAGCAGGCGGCGGCTGCGGTCGAGGGCCTCGGCACGCAACGTGTCCGTGGTGGAGAGCTGGGGGGCGTTCTTCAGGTAGTCCACGTCGTCGAGGAGCTTGCCGAGCTCGGCGAGGGTGGCGGCGTCCACCCGGCGGGCGGCGAGGAAATCTTCCCATTTCCAGGAGGGCGCCGAGGGGGGAAGGCCCCAGCGCGCCGCCAGGAAGGCGCGCCAGGCTTCCTCCAGCCGCGCCGCCACCTGCCGGGGGCGCTCCGTCTCCACCCCGGCGAGGGCCTGCTCCAGCCGTGCCGCCGCGGAGGAGCCCTTGGCGGTCACCGCGGCCGTGGAGCGTCGGCGGACCAGGGTGAAAAGGAGGGCGAGACTCAAGGGGAGCGCGACGAGCCACGGCAGCGCGCGCCGCCATCCCCGGCTGGAGGAGGCGTCTCCCGGCAGGGCCGCCGTATGGAGGCCGGGCGCGGCCGGCCGGACCACGGAAGGGGCGGCGCGCGGCAGGGCCGTGAGCTCCATTGCGGGAGCCTTGGCCGTGCGGTACTCCCGGGCCGCGGGATCGAAGTAGGTGACCTGCGGCGGCTCCACATGGAAACGCCCCGTGCGGCCGGGGACCACCACGTAGCTCCAGGAACGGCGGCTGCGGATGGTGGTGCCGGCGATCTCGTCCTTCCCCTCCTGCTGCGGCGGATAGAGGGTGAGGCCGGCGGGCGGGGCCACCTTCGGCTCGGCCAGCCCCTGGAGGTTGCCGCTGCCGCCGAGCTGCACCGTCAAGGTTGCGGCTTCGCCCAGCCGCACCTGCCGCGGCTCCAGGCGGGCGGAGAGGGCGAGCTGGCCCACGGCGCCCGCGAACCCGGGGGGCGCGGGCGGCAGGGGTTGAACCGCGAGCGCCTGTCCCTCGGTGTGCAGCCGCACCGTCTCGGGGTGGGAGACGGCGGGGCCGAAGAAGAAATTCCGATCGTAGTGCTCGATCGTCAGGTCCACGGTCGCCGGCTCCACCAGGAAGCGCCCGGCCCGCAACGGGAAGAGGGCCTTCTGGATGAGCGGCACGCGGCCGTAGCGCCGGCCGCCGACCTCCAGCATCTCCATAGGGGGCTGCTGGGGGATGGGGACGTCGTGCACCCAGAACCCCTTGAAATTCGGCACGCCGGTCGGCGACACCGCGGCGACGTCCTCGCGGGTGTAGAGGTAGATGGTGTAGAGCACCTGCTGGCCCACCACCGGCTGCTGCGGCTCGATCTCGGCGCGCAGGAACACGGCCGGCTCCTCCGCCTCCGCCGTGCGCCAGCGGGGGATGGGGATGTGGCCGAAGAACTGGCTGAAGGGGTCGTCCTCGTCGCTGCCTCTCCCCCGCTTCGGCTGCGCCTGCTGGGTGGGCTCGCGCTGGACGCGGATCTCCTGCGCCGGGAGCTGGAGCTGCTGGTCCTGGAGCTGCACCACGATGCTCCTCACCGCCGCCTTGCCCAGCCCCTGGGGACGGAGCTGCCAGGTGAGGCGGAAGGTGCGCGTCAGGTGGCCGTTGGCCCAGCGCATGTCCTCGTACTGCGAGGGGTTCCCCGCCGACTCCAGGTTTTCGAGTTGGAGGCTGGGGCGGAAGCGCAGGCTGGAGACCCCCTCGCCCTTGACTTCGATGGTCAGGGTCGCGGTCTCGTCGATGCCGATGACGGCGGGCTCCAGCGTCGCCTGCACCTGCACGTCCCCGGCCCGGGCGGGGGCGGCGAGAGCCAGCAGGAGGACGGCGGCGGGAGCCCCGGTGCGCATCGTCTTCACCAGCTCACCAGTCCTTCCCCTTGGCCGCGTGCTGCCGGGCGCGTTTGGCGGCCTGCTCACGGCGCTGCTGGCGTTCGAGGTTCTCCACCGCCGCGAGCACCGAGGCGGCCTCCTGGGCGCTCATTTCCGGCTGGTTCTTGAACTGCGGGAGCTGCTGGCCGCCCTGCCCCCCCTGGCCCTGCTGGTCCTGGGGCTTCCCACCCTGCTGCTGCGGCTGCTGGCCCTGCTGATCCTCCGGCTTCTGGTTGGGGTCGGGCTTCCCCTTCTTCCCCTCCTGGTCCGAGGGGTCCTGGTTCGGCGAGCGGTTCCCCCGCGATCCCTTGGGGCTCCCCTGGCCGCCCATCTTCTGCTTCTGCTCCTCGCGCAGGGCGAGCTCCAGGTTCCACTTGGCGTCCTGGTCGTCCGGCCGCAGGCGGAGGGCCTGCTTGAAGGCCTCGGCCGCCCCCGCGGCATCGCCCGCGGCGAGGCGGGCGTTCCCCAGGTTGTAGTTTGCCGCCGGGGCGAGATCGCGGCCGGCGCCCTTCGCCGCCTTCTCCAGCGGCGCCACGGCCTGCCGTCCCCGCCCCGCCCCCAGGCGGGCGGTGCCGGCGTCGTATTGCACCGTGGGGTCGTCCGGCGCCAGGCGCAGGGCGGTATCGGCTGGCTCCACCGCCTCCCGCGGCTTCCCCCGCTGTTGGGCGCCGAGCGACTGCTCCACCCGCTCGCGGGGGTTGTAGAGCCAGTGCTCCACCCAATCGGGCACCAGCGACTGCCAGGGGATGGAGAGGGAGGGAAGGGCGATCAGCAGCAGAGCGGGCAGGACCGTGGAGCGCCCCCGCCTAAGACCCTCACCCCTGCCCCTCTCCCGACCACCCCATCCCCCTCCCCGGGAGAGGGGAACCTGGCCGAACCGTTTTTGCTGTTGGGTGGGGGCTCCCTCTTCTCCCGGTGAGGGGGGCGGCGAGGGGGCGGGAGAAGAGGGCCGGGGTGATGAGGGTCTTGGGAGGGGGCGCTCCGAGGCCAAGTTAGCGCCCATGCGTTTGCGGGGGGAGGGGACGGCCCGGAACGGCCCCACCGCCAGATGGAGCAGCAGCGCCAGGGCCGCCAGAGCCAGGGGCCACTGGAACCGCTCCTTGAGCGTGGAGAGGCTCATGCTCTCGATCGTTCGCTTCTCCATCCGGTCGATCTGGCGCAGCAGGGGAGCGGGGTCGGCGGCGGCGCTGGTAACCTTTAGATAGGAGCCGCCGGTCGAGCGGGCAAGCTTCTCCAGCACGTCCGCGTGCAGGCGGGTGACCACGAGGTTGCCGTCGGCGTCCCTCTTGGTCTCCCCCAGCGAGCCGGGGAGGGGCACCGGGGCGCCATCCGGGGTGCCGACGCCGAGGGCGTAGACCACCACCCCCGCCTCGCGCAGCTTGCCGACGGCGTCGTCGAGCCCCCCGCCCCAGTCCTCGCCGTCCGAGAGCACCACCAGCGCGCGGTGCTTCTCGCTCCCCTGGCCGAAGACGCGCAGCGCGGTATCGAGCCCGGTGGCAAGCTGGGTCCCCGGAGTCGGCAGCGAGCCGGGGTCGATGGTGTCGAGGAGCAGGTCGAGGACGGCGCCGTCCAGGGTGAGGGGGGAGAGCATGACGCCGTCCCCCTCCGTCTGCACCAGCCCCACGCGGTTCCCCGGCATGGCGCGGGCCATCCGGCGCACCAGGGACTTGGCCACGTAGAGGCGGGACGGGGGAACGTCGCGGGCGCCCATGGAGAGGGACGAGTCGATCAGGAAGACCACGTCCACCCCCTTGCGCTCCACCTTCTGCTCGCCGGCTCCCCAGCGCGGGCGGGCGAGGGCGAGGGAGGCCCCCAGCACGGCGAGCGCCAGCAACAGCACCGAGACGGCGATGCGCCGCGAGGACCAGCCCGGGAGGAGGCGGTCCCACAGGCTGCGGGCCGCCCAGGCGGAATCCGCCCGCAGCCGGCGGCGCCAGAGCCAGAGTCCCAGGGCCGCCGCCGCCGGAGCGAGCAGCGCGAGCCAGAGCAGGTGGGGGGCGCCGAAGGTCATGGCTCGGCCGTCACTTCCAGGCCGGCGGCGGCCAGGGGCAGGAGGAGGAGGGCGAGGCCGGCCCACACCAGGGCGGGGAACGCCTCCTGGTAACGCACGTAGCGCTTCACCTGGATGGGCGTTTTCTCCAGCCGGTCGATCTCGCGGAAGATCCGCTGCAGCCCCTGGGTGTCGGTGGCGCGGTAGAACTGCCCTCCCGTGCGGGCCGCGATCTGTTTCAGCAGGGGCTCGTCGACCGGCACGTCCATCATCACCCGCCGGGTGACGATGGCCCCGGTCGTGGGGTCCTGCGTGGGCACGGGCACCGGGACCCGGCCGAGGGCGCCCACGCCGATGGTGTAGACCTTGATCCCCAGCCCCTGGCAGAGGGCGGCGGCCGAGGCCGGATCGATCGCCCCGGCATTGTTCGCGCCGTCGGTGGCGAGCACCATCACCTTGGTCTTGGCGGCGCTGTCCTTGAGCCGCGCCGCGGCGCTCGCGAGGGCCACCCCGATCGCGGTGCCGTCCGGCAGGGTATTGAGCTGCACCGAGTCCACCAGCATCCCGAGCATCTCGCGGTCGGTGGTGAGCGGCGCGCGGGTCATGGCGGCGCCGGAGAAGACCACCATGCCGATGCGGTCGCCAGGCCGGCCGGCGACGAACTCCTTGACCACCTGCTTGGCGACGCTCAGCCGGTCCTTGGGCTGGAAGTCCTCGGCCCCCATGCTCCCCGAGACGTCGAGCACGATCTCGATGTCGATCCCCTGGGTGAGGCTCTCCTCCCAGGCATAGCCGAGCTGCGGCCGCGCGAGGGCGAGCGCCAGGCAGACGAGAGCGGCCAAGCGGGCATAGAACGGCAGGTGAAGGCGCCAGGCGCCGCGCCGCAGTCCACGGCCGGCGCCCACGGGCAGCCGGCTGTAAGTGAGCGCCCCGAGAGCCCGCCGCCGGTGATGGCGCCAGGCGAGGAGGGGGAGCGCCAGGAGCAGCAGCAGCCACCACGGGCTCGCGAGGTGAGGGAAGACGTTGGTCATCCCGCCGCCTCCAGCTTGGCCGCCAGCGTCTCGGGCTCGCGGGGGGCGAGATGGGCCTCCAGCTCTCCGGCGAGGCGGCGGGCCGAATCCACCCGCTCGCGGCCCCGGCCTGAGTCCACCTCCTGGCGGGCGAACTTCACCAGGTCGCAGGCGCGCAGCAGCTCCACCCCCTGGCGCGAGACGCCCCCCGGCAGCCGGCGCGAGGTGAGCTGGCGCTGGATCTCCGCCGTGGTGCTCTCCACCGCCGGGAAGGGGAGGCGCCGCCCCAGGTAGCGCCGCAACGCCAGGCTCAGCCGGGTGTGGAGGGAGAGCATCGAGGGCTCCGCGGCCAGCCGGTCGAGCTCCCCCGCCAGCTCCTCGAAAGGCGGCAGCACGGGGATCGCCGCCACGCCCGCGGCCGCCGTCTTCGGGCGGCGCCGCACCAGCCAGAGGGCGAGGAGGGCGAGGGCGGAAAGGATTCCCAGCGTCCACCAGAAGGGCTTCCCGATCTCCAGGGAGCGCATGGCGGCCGGCGGCTTGGGGATGGGGTTCTTCTCCTCTACCGGAATCACCGAGCGAATCGCCAGGGCGAGGCCGGCGGGAGTCTGCGAGCGCACCGTCCCCTGCTTCAGGGGGATCTCGACCGCGGCCGGCGGCAGCGGCACGCTCCCCGTGCGGAAAGCCCGCAGCGTCAAAGTCTGCTGATAGGTGACGAGGCCGTCCCGCTCCTCCGTCTTGACCGGCGCGTCCTTCTGCAGGATCTCGGCCTCGCCCCAGGTCTCCCCCCAGAGGGGGAACTGCGGCTGGCCCGCGAGATCGGAAGCCCGCGCCGTCACGCTGACCACGGCCTGGGCCGCATCGCCCACCGTGAGCCCGTTGGGAGCCAGGGAGACGGTGACCGGCGACGGCTGCGCCAGGGCGGGGGCGGTGAGGGCGAAGAGGAGGAGGGTGTAGGCCCACCCGCCGCCTGCCCAGGGCTCACGGCCTGGGCTAGGAGTCTGCCGCCCTACGGGCTCACGATAATCCGGCTGGAGCGTTCTTGCCGTTCTCCCTCGTCCCTGTTGTCCCTGCCGTCCCTTTCGTCCCTTGTTGCTGTTCTCCGGGCCCCTCATCGCCGCAACCTCTTCTTCCGCTGCTCGAAGAAGGCCAGCAGGGTGTTGATGTACGGCCGGTCGGTGCGCAGCTCCAGGCGGTCCACCCCGAGGCGGCGGGTGAGCTTGAGGAACTCCTCCCGCTCGCGGTGCCGCGCCACGGCGTGCCGGCGCGCCAGGCGGCGCCCGGTGACCACGGCGGTCTTTCCCGTCTCGGCGTCCCGCAGCACCACGGGACCCACGGCGGGGATCTCCTGGTCGCGAGGATCGGCGATCTCCACCACGATCAGGTCGTGGCGGGCGGCGGCGGCCTTCAGGGCGCGCACCGGCGGCGGGCCGAGGAAATCGGAGATGAAGAAGAGGACGCTGCGCCGCTTGAGCGCCGAGAGCACGGCGGTGAGGCCGCGATCGAGATCCGTGCCGCCGTGGGCGGGGCGGTCGAGGATCTCCCGCACCAGCCGCAAGACGTGGGTGCGGCGCCGGCGGGGCTCGAGGAACAGCTCCAGACGGTCGGAGATCAGGGCGGCGCCCACCCGGTCCTGATTGCGCAGGGCGGCGAACGAGAGGAGCGCGGCGATCTCCGCCGACAGCTCCCGCTTCAGGATCGCCCGCGAGCCGAAGGAGAGGCTCCCCGAGACGTCCACCACCAGGAAGACCGTGAGGTCCCGCTCCTCCACGTACTTCTTGATGAACGGCGTGCCCATGCGGGCGGTGACGTTCCAGTCGATCGACCGCACGTCGTCCCCCGGCTGATAGGGGCGGACCTCCGCGAACTCCATGCCCAGCCCTTTGAACACCGAGTGGTAGTCGCCCGCCACCCCCTGGTCCACCAGGCGGTTGGTAGCGATCTCGATGCGGCGGACCTTGCGCATGAGGTCCGCCGGCAGGGCGGCGCTCCGCGGCCTCTTCGGCGAGAGCTCGGCCACGGCCTTCCCTTGAACGTTCCGGCGTGAGAAGAGACCCAACATCCTACCGGCCTCGGGGGTTAGGGAACGGGGATGCGGTCGAGGATGCGGGCGACCAGGGCGTCCGTGGTGATCTCCTCGGCCTCGGCCTCATAGGTGGGCACGATGCGGTGACGCAACACGTCCGGCGCCAGCTCCTTAACGTCCTCGGGGATCACGTAGCCGCGCCCGCGCACCAGCGCCAGGGCCTTGGCGGCGCGGGCGAGGAAGAGCGTGGCCCGGGGGGAGGCACCGAACGAGATGAGGTCGGCGAGGTCCGGGAGGCCCGCCGCCCGCGGATCGCGGGTGGCGAGCACGAGATCGAGGACGTACCCCCGGATCTTGGTATCCAGGTAAACGGCGTCCACCACCTCGCGCAGGGCGAGGAGGCGCTCCCGCTCCAGGACCGGCGAAGCCGCGAGGTCGCGGGCCACCAGCATGCGGTCGAGGATCTCCGCCTCCTCCGTACGCGAGGGGTAGTTGACCTTCAGCTTCATCATGAAGCGGTCCACCTGCGCCTCGGCGAGCGGATAGGTCCCTTCCTGCTCGATGGGGTTCTGCGTCGCCAGCACCATGAAGGGCTCGGGGAGGTGATAGCTCCGGTCGCCCAGGGTGATCTGCCGCTCTTCCATGGCCTCCAGGAGGGCGGACTGCACCTTGGCGGGCGCGCGGTTGATCTCGTCCGCCAGCAGCAGGTGGGTGAACACCGGTCCGCGGCGGGCGAGGAACTCCCCGCTGCGCTGGTCGTAGATCAGCGTGCCGACGAGGTCCGCGGGGAGCAGGTCCGGGGTGAACTGAATGCGCTGGAAATCGATCGCCAGCGTCTGGGCCAAAGTCTTCACGGCCAGGGTCTTGGCCAGCCCCGGCACGCCTTCGATGAGCACGTGACCCCGCGCGAGGAGGCCCACCAGCAGGCGATCGAGCAGGTAGTCCTGCCCTACGATCACCCGGCGGAGCTCGGCTTCGATCCGCTTCAGGGTGAGAGTTTCGCGTTCGACGTCTCGGTTCAGAGTAGCAACGTCCAATTCCATGATCTCTCCAAGCGCAAGGGCCAGGCTGCAAGGCGGGTGCCATGGGCCGGGAGCCCACGGCTTTCTCCCTTGAACCGAGACACTTGCGGCGTCTGAGCGGCTTCGGATCCGGCCCTCTCCGCCGTTCAGGTGAGCCAAATTGGCACCCGGCGAGGACCGTCTGATACCGTTCGTCCGGTGAAGCCTCCCCTGAAGAAGGCTCTGGGCCAGCATCACCTCGTCAGCGGCGTCCTCACCCGTCCGTTGCTCAGCTTCCTCGCACCTCAGGAAGGCCGGGTGCTGGAGATCGGCCCCGGCGGGGGGATCCTCACCGCCGAGCTCCTCGCCGCCGGTGCCCGCGTCACCGGCTGGGAGCTGGACCCCGGCTGGGCGATCCACCTCCGCCGAGCCTTGCCGGACCCCCGCCTCTCCCTCGTCGTGGGGGACGCGCTGCAAATCCCCTGGGACCGTCTCCCCGCACCCATCCTGGTCGCCGGCAACCTTCCCTACAACGTGGCGACGGCAATCATAGAAGACCTCCTGCCGCACTACGCAAGAGTCCCACGGGCGGCCTTTCTCGTCCAGAAGGAAGTGGCGGAGCGGATCGTAGCCGCCCCCGGCACGGCAGCCTACGGCTCCTTCAGCGTCCTGGTGGCCGCCTGGTCCCACCCGCGCCTCCTGGGAAAGGTCAGGCCCGGCAGCTTCAACCCGCCGCCGAAGGTGGACAGCGCCTTCGTGGGCCTGGAGCTCCATCCTCCGCCCCTGCCGGAATCCGAGATGCCCGCCTTCACCGTCCTCGTCCGCCAAGCCTTCGCCAAGCGGCGAAAGACCCTGCGCAACTCCCTCGCCGCCGCCTGGGGAAAAGAGCGAGCCGCCGCCGTGCTGGCCGCGGCGGGAATCCGGGAGAAGGCGCGGGCGGAGGAGATGGGGGTGGGGGAATTGGTGGGGATTTTCGGTGCGGCAGGCTGGCAGAAGGGATGGGGGCGTAGGCGCTAACTTTCCTCAAAGCGCCCCCCGCCCAAGACCCTCACCCCTACCCCTCTCCCGACCACCCCATCCCCCTCCCCGGGAGAGGGGGACCGGTTGGAGCGGCCTTGCTGGTCGTCCTTGCCGTCCTTGGTGTCCTTTTCTTGCTGTTCTCCCTCTTCTCCCGGTGAGGGGGTGTCGGGGGTCGGGAGAAGAGGGTCGGGGTGATGAGGGTCTTGGGAGGGGGACGCCTCCAGGACGCCTCCTCACCCTCCTAGAAGCAGAACCCAGGGCTCACTCGCTGCACGTAGCAACTGCCGTCCGCCAGGTGGCCATACGTGACCACGCAATGGCAATTCTGGCCGACGTTGCAAACCACGGTGCAAAACAGGCCCGAGGCGCCGCAACCCGTGATTTCGTAGCTACAGACGTAGGTGGAGTTGAAGATGGGCAGCGGCGTCTCCACCAGCGGCGTCGACGGTGCATCCGGCGAGACGGACGCCTGCGAGTCGCTGGCAGCGGGCAGCGTCACCGCCGGTCCCGGGTTTTCCGCCGCGCCCGCGACGCCCGCGGCGAGAGCGAGCGAGGCAGCGAAGAGCGCGAAGCTGCACTTCCAGGCAAAACCATTCCTCTTCGACATTTCCGGTCTCCTTTCCTAGAGGCCCACGGTCAGGTCGCTCTAGTGTATACAGAAATATCGAATCGGGACGTGGCCCGAAGCAGTCCCCCTTCCTACTGCACCTGCTCCTTCGTCTTCAAGAACTTCAGCCCCGGCCACTCCTCGCCCGTGGTCTTCAAATGCCAGGCGTTCCTCGCCAGGAACACCGGCGAGCCGTTGTGGTCCTCGGCCATGGCGGCGTTGTTGGCGTTGGTGAACTTCTTCAAGGCGAGATGGTCCGGCGCCTCGATCCAGCGGGCGGTGTAGAGGGTCGTCCCCTCGAAGTGCACCGGGATGTTGTACTCCGTGCGGATGCGATCCGCCAGCACGTCGAATTGGAGGGCGCCGGCGACCCCCACGATCCAGTCGTTGCCGAAATTGGGGCGGAACACCTGCGCCGCTCCCTCCTCCGCGAGCTGCAGCAGGGCGCGGCCGAGGTGCTTGGCCCGCATGGGGTCTTCCGGGCGCACCTTCTTGAGCAACTCGGGCGCGAAGCTGGGGATGCCCGTGAAACGCAGCTCCTCCCCCTCCGTCAAGGCGTCGCCGATCCGCAGGTTGCCATGATTGGGGAGACCGAGGATGTCCCCAGCGAAAGCCTCCTCGGCCAGCTCGCGCTCGCGGGCCAGGAAGAGGAGGGGGTTGTGGATCGCCATGGTCTTGCCCGAGCGGACGTGGAACAGCTTCATGCCGCGCTCGAAGCGGCCGGAGCAGAGACGCACGAAGGCCACGCGGTCGCGGTGCTTGGGGTCCATGTTCGCCTGGATCTTGAAGACGAAGCCCGAGACTTTGTCTTCCCCGGGCGCCACCGCGCGCACGTCCGCCGCCTGCGGGCGAGGGGGCGGCGCCAGCTCCACCAGCCCCTGGAGCAGCTCGCGGACGCCGAAGTTGTTGATGGCGCTGCCGAAGAACACGGGCGTCAGATGCCCCTCGCGGTAGGCGTCGAGCTCGAAAGGTGGGCAGAGGCCGCGGGCCATCTCCACCTCCTCGCGCAGGCGGGAGACGGAGCTCGCGGGCAGGCGCTCGTCGAGCTTGGGATCGTCCAGCCCCTCGCACACCTCGCCCTCCGTGACCACCTTGTTGCGCCCCTTGTCGAGCAGGATCAGCCGCTCGTGGAGCAGGTCGTAGCAGCCGAGGAACGCCTGCCCCATGCCGATGGGCCAAGCGGCGGGGGTGACATGGAGCTGGAGGTCCTGCTCGATCTCGCTCATCAGGTCGAAGGGCTCGCGCCCCTCGCGGTCGAGCTTGTTCACGAAAGTGATGATGGGCACGTTGCGCAGACGGCAGACCTCGAACAGCTTGCGGGTCTGCGTCTCGATTCCCTTGGCGGCGTCGATGACCATGACGGCCGAGTCCACGGCGGTGAGGGTGCGATAGGTGTCCTCGCTGAAGTCCTCGTGGCCGGGGGTGTCGAGGAGGTTGAAAGTGCACCCCTCGTACTCGAAGGTCATCACCGAGGCGGTGACGGAGATGCCGCGCTCCTGCTCCACCTTCATCCAGTCCGAGCGGGCGCGCCGTGCCTCGCCGCGGGCCTTGACGGCGCCGGCCATCTGAATGGCGCCGCCGAACAGCAGCAGTTTCTCCGTGAGGGTCGTCTTCCCCGCATCGGGGTGCGAGATGATGGCGAAAGTCCGCCGCCGGGATACCGCGTCGTTCAGCATGTCCATGGATGTCGTCAGCGCTCCACGCTCGGCCGGACCGGGGTGCCCGGCGCGGGAGTCTCCTCCGGAGAACACGAAGGAGCCCCTGAAGCTTCCCTCGAAGCCGGGGAGCGGGCGGGAGTGTAGCATGGGGTTCCTTGACGGGAGACTCGGTAAGACAGTATCTTACTTGGCATGAAGACCGCGGTCTCCACCAAAGGCCAGATCGTCCTCCCTGCGGAGATCCGTCAGCAAGATGACATCGAGCCCGGACAGGAATTCGAGATCGAGCGGATCGATCGCGGGGAGTATCGGCTCGTCCGTCTTTCTCCTCCGAGAAATCATGGCCTTCTGGACTGGCTCCTCGCCTGCCCGGAAAAGGGATTTTTCGTTCCCATCGAGTCCGAGTCCACGGATACTCTGTGACATTCCTGGTTGACGCCAACGTTCTCAGCGAAGCCACCCGGCCTGCGCCCGATCGCAGAGTACTCGAATGGCTGGCGCGTCATGAGCGGGAGATCGCCGTGGATCCCGTGATCCTTGGCGAAATCCGCTTTGGGATTCTCTTGCTGCCGATCGGAAAACGCCGCGAGCGATTGGAGCGCTGGTTCCAGGATGGAGTCGAGCGTATCCACTGCCTGGTCTGGGAGGCCGCCATGGGGTTGCGTTGGGCCCAGCTTCTCGCTGAGCTTCGCACGCGTGGCCAGTCCATGCCGATCAAAGACAGCCTGATCGCAGCGACAGCCCTTGTTCACGGGCTCCCCGTCGTCACGCGAAACCGGCGTGATTTCGACAAGGCGGGAGTCGAGGTGATCGACCCGTTTGTCTGAGAGGGTGTCTCGAAAGGGGTTGTCAGCAACTCCGCTGGCGCCCGGGATTGAAATCCTGGGCTACCAACGGTAGTCCCTGCGGGACCCATAAAGAACAAGCCGCGGTCCCGCAGGGACTACCGTTGGTAGCCGGGGTCTTCAGCCCCCGGCGGTAGGCGGTCTCGGAACTTTTGAGACACCCTCTGAGCGATCCTCATCGAGGCCCTGCCTAGGGAATCGCCGAAGCCAGCCAAACTCTTTACCCCCAACGGGAACCTGCAAGGCCTGCGGCGCGGTTTCCGGGAACTAGCCCGCAGCCCGGCATCGAAACTGTGAACCCAGCAGTCGTCGCTGGGCAGCCAGCACTCATTGCTGGACACCCAGCAGTTACCTGCCGCGGACGGCGGCTCCTCCGACCCGGTGGGGCACTGGCACAGTTATTCTGTGAAGAGCCCTAAGCAGAGCGATAGGTGTCCTCGCTGAAGTCCTCGTGGCCGTGGTGTCAAGGAGGTTGAAGTAGCCTTTCTGGGACGCGCGCCGCCGATGCGGGGAGACGGGGCCTATCCGGAGGAGAACCATCCCGGCCCTAACGGGTGTAGACTATTTCCGCGAGATGGCGTCCGGAGAGAAAAAACATGACGCTCAGTATTGAGCTACCTGAGGAACTTGAGACCGAGCTGGCCACTGAGGCGGAACGCTTGGGGCTGTCGCTCTCTGAATATGCGCTACGACGCCTCCGAGTAAGGAGTTCGGCTGTCGCTCTCCCCCGAACCGGTAACGCTTTGGTCACGTACTGGAGGCGAGAGAATTTGATTGGGACCCGTCCCGAGATCGCGGATAGCCCGGCGCATGCTCGCCGCCTTCGGGAGCAGGCGGAATGTCGCCACGGTGCCTGATCGTGTACCTGCTCTTCCACCCTTGGAGCCGCCCGCGGATGATGTAGACTGTTGAACGTCACGCGCAGCTACGAGCGACAATCAGCACACTTTCACTCTGGAGCCAAGCTATGGAGCTCACCGCAGTTCTCACCCACGCTGAAGAAGGCGGCTTCATCGCCCTCAATCCTGAAACGGGTACCACCACGCAAGGTGAAACGGTCGAAGAGGCTGTAGCCAACCTGTGCGAAGCCACAGCCTTGTACCTGTCAGAGTTTCCGTTGCCAACAAAGGGCCATCCCCTCGTCACCATGTTCACGGTTCCCGAGCCGGCACATGCCTAAGCTGCCACAAGTATCAGGCGCAGAGGTAGTTCGCGCGCTTGAGCGTCTTGGGTTCGCGAAGGTACGCCAAAGCGGTAGCCACGTCATTATGCGTCGTGAGTCGAAGGGCTGCGTAGTACCAATGCACAACGAAATCAAGGGTGGTACGCTGGCCGGCGTGCTGCGCCAAGCAGAGGTCTCGCAGGAAGAGTTTAAGCAGGCCCTACGAGGGTGATGCCCTTCCATAAACCTCATGCCCCCCGAGCTCTCCAATCGAGTCGTGCACAGCCACCCCGAGATCATGCACGGCACGCCCGTGTTCGTTGGCACTCGTGTGCCTGTGAAGAACCTCATTGACTACCTTGAGGCTGGCGACAGCCTCGACGACTTTCTCCGCTCATTTCCGACTGTGACTCGGGAGCAGGCTGTCGCGGCGCTCGATCTCGCGGGTGAGCTCTTGGCCGAGAGTGCGCATTCTCGTTGATGGGACTCGATGACGATCATAAACCACTGCTGGTTTCGCCCCCAATTTTGGGCAGTAAATAGTGGGCTTAGGGGGTGGACTGCCGAATTGAGGGAACGGCATAATACCGCGCGCTCCGCCGGACGGCCGGCTGGGGGCCTTTTGGGAAGCCCGAAGGGCCGAAAATACCTTAGCCCAGGGCTGAGGCCGAAGGCCGATGCCCTGG
>DASUEN010000001.1:0-2647 GCA_036275055.1 Thermoanaerobaculia bacterium | reverse complement strand
GGTGAGGGGGGTGGCGAGGGGGCGGGAGAAGAGGGTCGGGGTGATGAGGGTCTTGGGCGGGGGGAAGGCTCGATCGGCTCGAGGGGCTCTTCCGCCGCCACCACCACCACCACCGCCTCCCCCCACGCCACCACTGGCTCCTCCTTGCCCAGGAGCAGCCGTAGCACCCGCGCGGCCCCACCCTTGTCGAGCGGCCGGTTGCCGTTGCCGCACTTGGGGGACTGCACGCACGAGGGGCACCCCTTCTCGCACGGGCAGCTTTCGAGCAACAGGAGCACCCGCCCGAGGAGGTCCGGCAGGTCCTGGAAGCCGCGGGCGGCGATCCCCACGCCTCCGGGATGGCCGTCGTAGATGAACACTGCGCCCGTGCCCATCTGCGGATGGAGGGGGTAGGAGATGCCGCCGATGTCCCCGCGGTCGCAGAGGGCGAGAATGGGGAAGAGCGAGATCCCCGTGTGCTCGGCAGCGTGCAGCGAGCCGAGGAAGTGCTCCCCGTGCCGACGCAGGGTCTCCTCGATCGCCCGCGGCGCCGCCCACCAGAGCCCCACGGACTCGAACATCACCGGAGGGAGGTCGAGCGGCGTCTGGTCGAGCGATTCCCCGCCGTGGATGCGCTTGCGCTCGAACCCCACCACGCGCTCGGTGACCTTGACCCGGCCGAGCCATCCCTGAAGGGGGCCGTCCGCCCGCTCCGCCAGCACCTCCAGGATCTCCGTCTCCTTCTCCGTCAGCGGCGTGGTGAAGTAGTCGAGGTCCACGGCGGTGGCGATCACCCGCCGCTCCTCCCGCTCCAGGGCCTCCACCAGGTATTGCCGGCCGGCATGGAGGTATACGGCACCCGGGTGGCACTCGTGCAGCACCCGCACGCCATCGACCGTGCCGATGGTGCGGCCGTCGGCGATGATGGCGAAGGTCTCCCCCGTCCCCCGCAGGTTGACGTAGCGCTGCGGCCGGCGGCGGAGAGAGAAGATCTCGTCCCCCTCGGCCGCGGCCAGCAGGTGCCCCTGGCGCAGCAGGGTCTCGATGCGCTCGCCATGGCGGTCCGTGTAAGTGCGGTCCTCGCCGGAGAGTGGCATCTCCGAGGCGGCGCAAACGAGATGGGCGCGGGAGACGGGATCGTTCACCGGGTCCACGATCAGCCGCTCGCAGGGGCGCTCCAGGAACTGCTCCGGGTGATCGAGGAAATACTGATCGAGCGCATCGGGCATCGCCACCATGGCCGTCAGCGACTCGCGCTGATCGCGGCCGCCCCTGCCCACGCGCCCCGAACGCTGCCAGGTGGCCATCATGCTCCCGGGATAGCCCACGAGGATGCAGGCGTCGAGGCCGCCGACGTCGATCCCCATCTCCAGGGCCGAGGTGGAGATGACGCCGTCGAGCCGCCCGTCGAAGAGGGCGCGCTCGATCCGCCGCCGCTCCTCGGCCAGGAAGCCGGCGCGATAGGAGGCCACCCGCGAGGCCAGGGCCGGCTCCTGCCGGCGGAGCCACGAGTAGAGCAGCTCCGTGATCCGCCGCGCCTTGGTGAAGACGATGGTCTTCAAGCCCGCGTTGACCAGCCGCACGAAGAGCTGGAGCGCCGTGGTGTAGGGGCTCGCCTCCGGCCGGAAGAGGAGGAGGTGGCGCCCCTCGCGCGGCGCGCCGGAGCGGGTGATCCAGTGGAACTTGCGCCCCGTGAGGGTCTCCGCGAACTCGCCGGCGTTGGCCGCCGTGGCCGAGGAGGCGATGATCACCGGATCGCCCCCCACCGAGCGGCAGAGGCGCAGGAAGCGCTGGAGGACGTGGTGGAAGTGGCTGCCGAAGATCCCTCGGTAGGTGTGGAGCTCGTCGAGCACGATCCAGCGCAGGTCCGCCAGGAAGGGTCCCCACGCCGTCCAGCTCCCGAGGAGCCCCAGGTGGAGCATGTCCGGATTGGAGATCACCACGCGGGGAAAATTCTTGCGAATGGCCGTGCGCTTGGCGATGGGGGTATCGCCGTCGTAGATCTCGCAGCCGGCGACGTCGGGGGTGAGACCCGCGGCCTCGGCGAGGCGCACGAACTTCCCCCGTTGATCCTGGCCCAGCGCTTTCAAAGGGAAGAGGAACAGCCCGTGCCCCGGCTCCCCCCGCACCGCCGCTTCGAGGGGCGGCACCTGGAAGATGAGCGACTTGCCGGAGGCCGTGGGCGTCGTCACCAGCACGTTCTCCCCCCGCCGTACGGCCGCGATCCCCTCCGCCTGGTGGCTCCACAGCCGGGGGACGCCCCCCTGGCCCAAAGCGCGGGCGATGGGCGCCGCCAGCGGCGGATCGAGCTCGCCGTAGACCTCCTCGTTCCCCGCGAGATAGGTGGAATAGAGGAGCTCCGCTGCGAGCTTCTTCTCCCCCCGCAGGTCGTCGACCAGGGGAGCGAGATCGGAAGGCGGAGGGAAGATCGCGGCGGCAGCGTTACGGGGCATTACCGCCTGATGGTAGCACGGGCTCTACCCTCTCGCTGGAAGAGGATGAAAGCATGGCTCGAAGGGTCTCGTATTGTAGAGATGGGATGAGAAGGCCAACCTCCTGTGACGCAGTGTCAGAATACTGGCCTGCAAACAGGGTAATCGCGCGGCTAGACGCGAAAGGAGGTTGACCGTGATTGAGCTTAGCAAAGTGGAGGCGCAGGAGGTGATGG